>NZ_JBHVVE010000005.1:48205-500279 GCF_042883725.1 Kitasatospora sp. NPDC058184 | reverse complement strand
CCTGGACCACCACGCCCGCGAACGCTGGCCGCACGTGAACGCCATCACGGTCCGCTTCCGTGCGGGATTCGCCTACGTGGCAGCCGAATTGCCCGGCGAACACAGCCTCCCCCTGTGCCGTCTCCGCTTCACCGGCGTGTTGCACACGTGGGGCTTCGCGCTTTACCTCGCCAGCAGCGACAGCTACAAGGACAACATCCTGCCGAACGGAATGCCCGCCGGTTCCCCGGAAGAATCCCTCGACTGCGCAGGTGGCCTCTACCTCAACGGATCGGTCATCTGATCAACACCCCTCAACGAACTTCTGCGGGGCAGCACTAGAGCTTGACGCCCACCATCACCGGCTCGTTCACCAGCTCCACCCCGAAGGCCGCGCGGACCCCGTCCCGGATCTCCCGGGCCAGTGCCAGCAGGTCCTCGGCGGTGGCCGAGCCGCGGTTGGTGAGCGCCAGGGTGTGCTTGGTGGAGAGCGTCGCCGGGCCGCCGCCGTAGCCCTTGCCGAAGCCCGCCCGGTCGATCAGCCAGGCCGCCGAGGTCTTGGTGCAGCCCTCCGGGGCCGGGTAGGCGGGGGCGTCCTCGGTGCCCGGACGGGTGCGGAAGGACTCGTACTGCGCGGCCGTGAGCACCGGGTTGGTGAAGAAGGAGCCCGCCGACCAGGTGTCGTGGTCCGCCGGGTCCAGCACCATGCCCTTGCCGGAGCGCAGCAGCAGCACCGCCGTCCAGGCCGTGCCGACCGCCACCCGGGCGCCCGGCTCGACGCCCAGGTGCCGGGCGGTCTCGGCGTAGCGGACGGGGGTGGAGAGCCCGTCGTTGTCCTCCAGGCGGAACCGCACCCGCAGCACCACGTAGCGGTCCGGCTCGGCCTTGAAGCGGCTGTGCCGGTAGGAGAACCCGCACTCGGCGTTCGAGAGGGTGACGACCTCGTCGGCGGTGCGGTCGTACGCGACCACCTCGGTGATCGACTGGGCGACCTCCTGGCCGTACGCGCCCACGTTCTGCACCGGGGTGGCGCCCGCGGAGCCGGGGATGCCGGCCAGGAACTCGATGCCCGCCAGCCCGTGGTCGCGCACGGTCCGGTGGACCACCTCGGACCAGGTCTCGCCGGCCGCGACCTCCAGCGCGGTGCCGTCCAGGGCGAAGCCCTCGGTGGCGATCCGCAGCACGGTGCCGGGGAAGCCGGCGTCGCCGATCACCAGGTTGGAGCCGCCGCCGAGGACGAGCAGCGGCTCGCCGGCCGCGTCGGCCTCGCGGACGGCGGCGATCACCTCGTCGTCGGTGTGGGCGGTCACCAGGCGGCGGGCCGGGCCGCCGAGCCGGAGCGTGGTCAGCGGGGCGAGGGGGGCGTCGTTTTCTACCAGCACGCCCACCAGCGTACGGGGGAGGGATCCGCCGACCGGAACGCGATTCCCGTCGGCGGGCCCCTCCCCTCCGCCCCCGCTCAGACCCGGGCCGGCTCGGCCCGGTCCGCCGCCCGCTCCCCCGCCGCCGCGACCGGCGCCTTCCGCCGCCGCGGGATGAACACCGCGGCGAGCGCGCCGAGCCCGACGGCGGCGGCGCCGACGTACAGCGCGGGCACCAGCCCGTCCGTGAAGGCCCGCACCGACTGGTAGCCGCCCTGCCCCGAGAACACCGCCGCGAGCACGGCGACCCCGAGCGCCCCGCCGACCTCGCGCAGCGCGTTGTTGGCGCCGGAGGCGATCCCCTGCTCCTGCGGCCGGACGCTGGCCATCACCAGCTGGGCGGTCGGGCCGAAGTACAGCGACATGCCGATCCCGCAGATCACGATGGCCGGGACCTGGGCGACGTAGTCGAGGCCGGTGCTCCCGTCCACCACCAGGCCGAACAGCGCCAGGCCCGCGGCCTGCAGCGCCAGCCCGGCGACCACGATCGGCCGGCCGCCGATCCGGTCGGAGACGATGCCCGCGATCGGCGAGACCAGCAGCGGCATCGCCGTCCACGGCAGCATCCGGATGCCCGCCTCCTGCGGGCTGAAGCCGCCGACGCCCTGGAGGTACTGGCTGATCAGGAAGATCGAGCCGAACATCCCCAGGTACATCAGCAGGCTGGCCGCGTTGACGGCGGAGAAGGCCCGGCTGCGGAACAGCCGCATCGGCAGCATCGGGTGGGCGGCGACCCGCTGCTCGTACCGGACGAAGGCGGCCAGCAGCAGGGTGCCGCCGATCAGGGCGCCGAGGACCAGCGGGCTGGTCCAGCCGTCCGGGTTGCCGCGGATCAGGCCGAGGACGACGCCGAACATCCCCAGGCTGACCAGCAGGGTTCCGGGCACGTCCAGGGCCCGGCCCGGGCCCCGGCTCTCGCCGAGCCGCAGGTAGGCCAGCGGCAGCAGGACGAGGCCGACCGGGACGTTCACCCAGAAGATCCACTGCCAGGAGAAGTGCTCGGTCAGCGAGCCGCCGATCAGCGGCCCCGCGGCGACGGCGAGGCCGCTGACCCCCGACCAGATGCCGAAGGCCATCCCCCGCTTGCCCTCGGGCACCGCGGCGGTGAGCAGGGTGAGGGTGAGCGGCATCATCACCGCGGCCCCGGTGCCCTGGACGGCGCGGGCGGCGATCAGTTCGCCGATGCCCGGGGACAGCGCGGCCGCGGCGGAGCCGGCGGTGAAGACCGCCAGCCCGACCAGGAAGATCCGGCGGCGGCCGAAGCGGTCGCCGAGGGCGGCGCCGAACATCAGCAGCACGGCGAAGCTCAGGGTGTAGGCACTGACCGTCCATTCGAGGTCGGACAGCCCGCCGCCGAGCTCCTCGCGGATCGACGGCAGTGCGGTGGTGACCACCAGGTTGTCCAGGGCGGCCATGAAGCCGGCCGCGCTGACGATCACCAGGGTCCAGACCGCCGCTCTGCCCATGGCAGGTTTCTCCGTCATGACGTCCCCCAGGTTCCTTAGGTAGTTATTGCTCAATAACTTCTTTGGGCCGAAAAGAGGCCGCACGGACACCCGTGCGGCCCGTCCATCCGGGCGGCGCGCCTACTCGGGCGGCTCGCACCCGTCGAAGCCGGCCCAGATCCGGTGGTCCGGCGGATAGCCGAGCGCCACCAGGGTGTTGATCAGCATCCCGTACGCGAAGAACTGCGTGGCGTCCTTCATGTCACCGCCGATCCGGATCCTGACCCGGTCGAACAGGCCCTCCCACAGCCGCCGGGCGGTCTCCCCGACCTCCTCCTCGCCGGCCGCCCGGGCCGAGAAGACCGAGACGTAGAGCTGCATCTGCATCATCAGCTGGTCGCGGTTCTCGACCAGGCCCATGTACGCGTCGGACATCGCCTCGGCGGCCTGCTTGCCGGACAGCCCGACCGAGGCTTCGTCGAACACCCGCCAGGTCTCCTCGACGCAGCGTTCGGCGGCCGCGGCGAAGATCGCCTGCTTGCCCGGGAACAGCCGGAACAGGTACGGCTGCGAGACGCCCACCCGGCGGGCGATCGCCTCGGTGGAGGTGCCGTGGTACCCGCCCCGGGCGAACTCGGTCAGGGCGGCCCGGACGACGCTCTCGCGCCGCTCCTCCGCGCTCATCCGGATGCTCGACTTCGCCATGGGCCCCAAGTTAGTGGCCAATCACTATCTACGCAAGGCCCGCGCCGGCGGCCGGAGATCCCGTACGGGACCCCGGCCGCCGCGCCCCCCGGGGCCGCTCAGCCGAGCCGGACGACGGCCCGGGACATGCCGAGCACCTTCTGGCCGCCCGTGGTGGCCAGCAGGTCGACCTGCACCCTGCGGTCGTCCAGCTTCTTGGCGACCTTGGCCGAGACCTCGACCACCGCGCCGACCCCGTCGTTCGGTACCGGCACCGGACGGGTGAACCGCACGCCGTACTCGACCACCGCGGCCGGGTCGCCGACCCAGTCGGTGACCACCCGGATCGCCTCGGCCATGGTGAACATGCCGTGCGCGATCACGTCCGGCAGGCCGACCCCCAGGGCGAACTTCTCGTTCCAGTGGATCGGGTTGAAGTCCCCCGAGGCCCCCGCGTACCGCACCAGTGTGTCGCGGGTCACCGGGAAGGACTGCGCCGGCAGCTCGGTGCCGACCTCGACCTCGTCGTAGTCGATCGCCATCGCGCTCACTCCCCCGCCTCGTCGGCGGCCCGGGCCACCAGGGTCATGACCGACGTCACAACGTGCCCGCCGGTCGCGTCCGTCACCTCGCCACGCACGGTGAGCACGTCATTGCCCGCCAGCGACTTGATGTTGTCGATGGTCACCGTGACCGACAGCCGGTCACCGGCCCGCACCGGGCGGGTGTAGGCGAACTTCTGGTCGCCGTGCACCACCCGGCTGAAGTCCAGGCCCAGCTCCGGGTCCTCGACCACCTGGCCGGCCGCGCGGTAGGTGATCACGAACGGGAAGGTCGGCGGGGCGATCACGTCGGGGTGCCCCAGCGCCTTCGCCGCCTCAAGGTCGGTGTACGCCGGGTTGGCGTCGCCGACCGCGGTCGCGAACTCGCGGATCTTCTCCCGGCCGACCTCGTACGGCTCGGTGGGCGGGTAGCTACGCCCGATGAAGGAGGGGTCGAGCGCCATGGCGGCTCCTCGGAACGCGGGTGGATACGAAAAAAACTCCGGGCCGCACCCCCTGTGAGGGATGCGGCCCGGAGCAAGAGACCTGAATTCACACAGGCCCGTCGCCCTGCAAGAGGGTCAGCGGGTCTCGCGGTGCGCGGTGTGCGAGTTGCAGCGGGGGCAGTGCTTCTTCATCTCAAGACGGTCCGGGTCGTTACGCCGGTTCTTCTTGGTGATGTAGTTCCGCTCCTTGCACTCCACGCAGGCCAGCGTGATCTTCGGGCGGACGTCGGTGGCAGCCACGGGAGTGCCTTCCTTGGACAACGAATAAGAACACAACAAGAGTAGCCGACCGGGAGTGCGATCTCCCGACCGACTACGCGGGGTAGCGGTGACCGGACTTGAACCGGTGACACAGCGATTATGAGCCGCTTGCTCTACCAACTGAGCTACACCGCCACAGTGATCCGCGGCACAGCCGGAGCTGACCGCTTCTCACCAGAGCCCCCATGCGGAATCGAACCGCAGACCTTCTCCTTACCATGGAGACGCTCTACCGACTGAGCTATAGGGGCGAACGAGGAAGAGATTACACGTTTCGCGCCCGGAGGTGAAATCCGTATCCCGCGGCGAAGACCGCAGGTGGGCGAGGGGTACGGACGGACGATCCAAGGCCCGGCGTTCGATCGGCCCGCGAGCCGCACGGCCCGACCCGATACGACTATTGCCCGCCTCCCGGCGACCCGCCCCCCGGGCCCATAGGCTCGACGCTCATTGATCGGGAGGACTGGCCGGCGGTACGGGCCAGCCGTACGGGGCCGACCGCACGGGCCGGCCCGAGAAGGAGCCGGGCGATGGACAGCGCAGCCGCCGACGGGCCGCACTCCGGGCCCGGCCCGGCGGCCAACCCGCTCGGGCACGGCCCGGTCCTGCTCCTCACCGGCGCCCGGTTGGCGGACGGGCGGGTGGTGGACGTCCGGATCAGCGGCGACCGGATCCAGGCGGTCGGCACCGTCGGCAGCCTCGGCCCGCTGCCCGCCCTGCCCGGCGCGCCCACCGTCACCACCGGCGCCCGGATCGACCTGCGCGGCTACCTGCTGCTCCCGGCCCCCGCCGAGGCGCACGCCCACTACGACACCGCCTTCTCCGCCGCCCTGCCCACCCCGCCGCCGGACACCCCGGCCGACCTCACCCGCCGGGTCACCGAGGCCGCGCTGACCTCGCTCGGCTACGGCGCCACCGCCCAGCGCACCCACGTCCGAATCGGCGACGTGCACGGGCTGCGCCGGCTGGAGGCGGTGCTGACCGCCCGGCAGGCACTGGGCGGGCTGGCCGAGCTCCAGGCGGTGGCGATGCCCCGGCTGCTCACCGGACGGGCCGGCGCGGACGGGCGGGCGCAGCTGCGCGAGGCGCTCAAGCTGGGCGCCACGGCGGCCGGCGGCTGCCCGGAGCTGGACCCGGACCCGGCCGGGTACGTGCAGCTGCTGCTGGAGGCCGCCCGGGAGGCGGACTGCCCGGTGGACCTGCACGCGAGCGCCGGCGACGCCGCCCAACTCGCCCGGATGACCGGGGCGTTGGCCCCGCTGCGGCCCCGGGTGGCACTCGGCCCGTGCGGGGCGCTGCCCCGGGGCGCGTCGACGGTGCTGGCGACCAGCGGGGTCCGGGTGGTCTGCCTGCCGCAGAACGGCTGCTGCACCGGCATGGAGGGCCGCTCGGCGGGCCTGCGGCCGGGCCTGGTACGGGAGTTGGCGGCCGCCGGGGTGCCGCTGGCGGCGGGCAGCGGGGCGCTGCGCGACCCGTCCAACCCGGTCGGCCGGGCGGATCCGCTGGAATCGGCCTACCTGCTGGCGGCCGGTGGGGAGTTGACCCCGGAGGCGGCGTACGACGCGGTGGCGAACCAGGCCCGGGCGGCGCTCGGCCTGGCACCCGTCCGGGTGGACGCCGGGTTCCCGGCGGAGCTGCTGGCGGTGCGCGGGGACAGCCTGGCCGGGGCGCTCGCGGGCGGGCACAGCCGGCTGGTGGTGCACAGCGGCCGGGTGGTCAGCCGGACCAGCGCGGTCCGGGAGTTCGCGGACACGGTGGCGCTGGCGCTGCCCCGGCAGTCCGGGGGCGGGGACGGCTGAGCCGGTCCCGGAGTGGGCCTGATGGCCCCTGACGGCAGATGGGGGCGCGCGACTGGTGTCGCGCGCCCCTCCCCCACCTGCTGGCCGCCTCGGGCGGCGGCTGGAGCGGCCCCGGACCTCCCCCACACGGAGCAGGGGCCGCTCGTTCGACACCGACACTACGCCCGCGGAACACCGCCCCCGAGCGGCCTTGACGCCCCCCTGTCGCCCACCGGGCCGCTCTTGACGGCTCGTTGACGGGGGCGCGCCGGCACCGGTGCGCCGGTCCGTCACGGCACGTACCGGTACCCGATCCCCGGCTCGGTGACCAGGTGCCGCGGCCGGGCCGGATCGCGCTCCAACTTGCGGCGCAGCCCGGCGAAGTAGACCCGCAGGTAGTTGCCGCGCCCCTCCTGGGCCGGGCCCCACACCTCGCGCAGGATCTGCCTCCCGGGCACCAGCCGGCCCGGGTTGGCCAGCAGCAGGGCGAGGATGCGCCACTCGGTCGGGGTGAGCCGGACCGGGCCGTTCGGGCCGTGCACCGCGGTGGCCGCGAGGTCCACGGTGTGGTCGCCGATCACCGGCCGACCCAGCGGCACGTCGCCCAGCGGTCGGCGCAGCACGGCGCGCAGCCGGGCCAGCAGCTCGTCCATCAGGAACGGCTTGGTGAGGTAGTCGTCGGCGCCCGCGTCCAGGGCGCCCACCTTGTCGGCGGCGTCCGTCCGGCCGGAGAGCACGATGATCGGCACCGCGCTGTGGGTGCGCAGGCCGCGCAGCACGTCCATCCCGTCGAGGTCGGGCAGGCCGAGGTCGAGCAGGACGGCGTCCGGGGCACTGTGCGCGGCGCGGTCCAGCGCCTCCCCGCCGCTGGCGGCGGTGCGGACGGCGTAGTGCCGGGCGCTGAGGTTGATCCGCAGGGTGCGCAGGAGGGCGGGCTCGTCGTCGACGACCAGAATCTCACTCATGCGCCCGCCTCGCTTCGCTCGGCAGTCGCTTCGCGAGACGCGCACCTTTCGATGGTTCGTTCACTTCGTTCACTCATGTGGAGGTTCCTCCCCGAAAGCTCCAGGCTCAGTGGTGCTGGGCTCGGTTGTGCCGGGCTCGGTGGTGGCGGCGGGCAGGGTGAGCAGCATGGTGGTGCCGCCGCCCGGGGTGTCCTCGACCTCCAGGCTGCCGCCCATCGCCTCGGCGAGGCCGCGGGAGAGGGCGAGGCCGAGGCCGACGCCGGTGGTGTTGTCGGTGTCGCCGAGGCGCTGGAAGGGCAGGAAGACCCGGTCGCGGTCCTCGGGGGCGATGCCGGGGCCGCGGTCGATCACCCGGATCTCCACCTGGTCGGCGTGGTGGCTGGCGGTGACCAGGACGGGCGCGCCGGGGGCGTTGTACCGCAGCGCGTTGGTGATCACGTTGGCGAGCACCCGCTCCAGCAGCGGCGGGTCGGCGAGCACCGGCGGGGCGGTGTCCAGGTCGAGCGGCTGCACCGGCGCGTACGGGTCGGGGAGGCTGTCGAGCGCCCGGGGCAGGATCTCGTCGAGGTGGGTCTCGGTGAGGTGCAGGGTGAGCGCGCCGGCCTGGAGGCGGCTCATGTCGAGCAGGTTGTCGACCAGCCGGGTGAGCTTGACCAGCGACTCGTCGGCGGTGGCGAGGAGTTCGGCCTGGTCCTCGGGCGAGAACTCGACGTCGGGGCTGCGCAGCGAGCCGACCGAGGCGCGGGCGGCGGCCAGCGGGGTGCGCAGGTCGTGGCTGACGGCGGCGAGCAGGGCGGTGCGCATCCGGTCGGCGGCCTTGATCGGCTCGACCTCGGCGGCGACCACGGCCAGCCGGTCCCGCTCCAGCGCGGCGGCGACGTGGGCGGCGAAGGCGGTCAGCACCCGCTGGTCGGCGGCGGGCAGCCGGCGGCCGGTGAGCACCAGGAGGGCGTCCGCGCCGACCGGGACCTCGGCGGTCTCGTGCGGCCCCTCGCCGTCGCTCTGGTGGTCCCCCTCGCTGTGCGCGAGCACCTCGCCGTCGCCCCGGGAGAGCAGCGCGACGGCCCGCATGCCGAAGGCCGTCCGGGACTTCTCCAGCAGGGCGGGCAGCGCGTCGGCGCCGCGCAGCACGCTGCCCGCCAGGGTGGAGAGGGTCTCGGCCTCGGCGGTGGCGCGGGCGGCCCGGCTGGTGAGCCGGCCGGCGTGGTCGACCACGGTGGAGACGGTGAGCGCGATCGCGGCGAAGACCACCAGGGCGACGATGTTGTTGGTCTCGCCGATGGTCAGGCTGTGGACCGGCGGGATGAAGTAGTAGTTGAGCAGCACCGAGGCGACGACCGAGGCCAGCAGGGCCGACACCGCGCCGCCGAGCAGGGCGACGATCACCACGCCGAGCTGGAAGATCAGCGCGTCGGTGGTCAGGTTGATGCTGTGGTCCGCCTGCGAGAGCAGGACGGTGAGCAGCCAGGGCACCGCCAGGCCGGCCAGGTAGCCGGCGATGGTGCGGCGCCGGGAGTGGCGGCGGCCGAGCGAGGGCAGCCGGCCGCGGCCGGTGAACTCGTGGGTGACCATGTGGACGTCGATGTCCTCGGAGTCGTCCACGGTGGTCTGCCCGGTGCCGGGGCCGGTGAGGAAGCGGTTGATCCGGCCGCGGCGGCTGGTGCCGAGCACCAGCTGGGTGGCGTGGTGGGCGCGGGCGAAGGTGAGCAGCGCGGTCGGGACGTCGTCGCCGACCACCACGTGGTAGCTGCCGCCGAGGGTCTCCACCAGCTGCCGCTGCTGGGCGAGGGCGCCGGAGGAGGCGCCGGCCAGGCCGTCGCTGCGGGAGACGTGGACGGCCAGCAGTTCGCCGCCGGCCGTACGGTCGGCGATCCGGGCGGCGCGACGGATCAGGGTCTCGCCCTCGGGGCCGCCGGTGAGGGCGACCACGACCCGCTCGCGGGTCTCCCAGACCCGGTCGATGTTGTGGCTGGCCCGGTAGTCGCGCAGTCCCTCGTCCACCCGCCCGGCCACCCAGAGCAGGGCGAGTTCGCGCAGGGCGGTGAGGTTGCCGACCCGGAAGTAGTTCGAGAGCGCGGCGTCCACCTTCTCCGCCTTGTAGACGTTGCCGTGGGCCATCCGGCGGCGCAGCGCCTGCGGGGCCATGTCGACGAGTTCGATCTGGTCGGCCCGGCGGACCACCTCGTCCGGGACGGTCTCCCGCTGCGGGATGCCGGTGATCTTCCGGACGACGTCGTTCAGCGATTCCAGGTGCTGGATGTTGACGGTGGTGACGACGTCGATCCCGGCGGCGAGCAGTTCCTCGACGTCCTGCCAGCGCTTGGCGTGCCGGCCGCCGGGGATGTTGGTGTGCGCCAGCTCGTCCACCAGCACGACGGACGGGCGGCGGGCGAGCACGCCGTCGAGGTCCATCTCGTCGAACCCGGCGTCCCGGTAGTCGCGGTGGACGCGGGGCACGACCTCCAGGCCCGCCAGCATGGCCTCGGTGTGCGGTCTGCCGTGGCACTCGATGTACCCGACCACGACGTCGGCCCCGCGCTCCTGTCTGCGCCGGGCCTCGTCCAGCATCCGGTACGTCTTGCCGACCCCCGGCGCGGAGCCGAGGTACACCCTCAGCCGGCCGCCGCGGATGCCGGTGCCGGGGGTGAGGTCGCGGGCCATGGGCACTGCTCTTTCCATCGGGAGGTGGTGCACGTCTGCGGACGCGGGTCGGCCGGCCCGGGCGCGGGAGGCGTGCCCCCGTGCCCGGGCCGGCCCGGTCACCCGTCTGTACGAGGTGGTGTCACTTCTGCTCGCTGAGCGCCTTGTTGAGCAGCACGACGTTGACGCCCTCGTTGCCGAGGAAGCCGAGCGAGCGGCTCTCGGTGTACTTCTCGACCAGTTTGCCCACCGTCTCCACCGGCAGGTCGCGGTGCTTGGCGACCCGCTCGACCTGCTCCTTGGCGTACGCGACGGAGATGTGCGGGTCGAGGCCGGAGCCGGAGGCGGTCAGCGCGTCGGCCGGGACGCTCGCCGGGTCGACGCCGTCGAACGCGGCGACGGCGGCGCGGCGGTCGTTGACGGCCTTCAGCAGGTCCTCGCTGTTCGGGCCGAGGTTGCTGGCGCTGGAGGAGGAGGCGTCGTAGCCGGTCCCGGCCGCGGAGGGGCGGGGCTGGAACCACTTCGGGTCCGGCTGGGCCTCCTCCTTCGGGTCGTCCGGGTTGGCCTTCGGGAGGTTGAAGCTCTGGCCGATCAGGCTGGAGCCGACCTCCCTGCCGTCGGACGTCACCGGCGAGCCGTTCGCCTTGTCGGAGAAGGCGACCTGGGAGACACCGGTGATCAGGAGCGGGTAGACGACCCCGAGGATCACGGTGAGCACCAGGAGCGCTCGCAGGGCCGTGAAGTGGGTGCGGAGGATCGTCGGCAGGGGCTTGGACATGGTTTTCTCTCCTTCCCGCTTCAGCTGAGGCCGGGGATGAACTGGACGATCAGGTCGATCAGCTTGATGCCGACGAACGGCACCACCAGGCCGCCGAAGCCGTAGACGCCGATGTTGCGGCGCAGCAGCGAGCTGGCGTCGGACGGGCGGTAGCGCACGCCGCGCAGGGCGAGCGGGATCAGGCCGATGATGACCAGGGCGTTGAAGATGATCGCCGAGGTGATCGCGGACTGCGGGCTGTGCAGGCCCATGATGTTGAGGTGGCTCAGGCCCGGGTAGACCCCGGCGAACATCGCGGGGATGATCGCGAAGTACTTGGCCACGTCGTTGGCGATCGAGAAGGTGGTCAGCGCGCCGCGGGTGATCAGCAGCTGCTTGCCGATCTCCACGATCTCGATCAGCTTGGTCGGGTTGGAGTCCAGGTCGACCATGTTGCCGGCCTCCTTGGCCGCCATGGTCCCGGTGTTCATCGCGACGCCGACGTCGGCCTGGGCGAGCGCGGGGGCGTCGTTGGTGCCGTCGCCGGTCATCGCGACCAGCTTGCCGCCCTCCTGCTCCTTCTTGATCAGGGCCATCTTGTCCTCGGGCGTGGCCTCGGCGAGGAAGTCGTCCACGCCGGCCTCCTCCGCGATCGCCTTGGCGGTCAGCGGGTTGTCGCCCGTGATCATGATGGTCTTGATGCCCATCCGGCGGAGCTCGTCGAAGCGCTCCCGCATGCCCTCCTTGACCACGTCCTTGAGGTGGATGACCCCCAGGACGCGGGCGGGCGCGCTGCCCGTCTTCGCGGCCACGACCAGCGGGGTGCCACCGGCGGCGGAGATCCCGTCGACCAGGGTGGAGACCTCGTCGCCGACCGAACCGCCGTTCCCGGTCACCCAGTTGGAGACGGCGCCGGCGGCGCCCTTGCGGACCTGGTGGACGCCCACCCGTCGCCCACCACCGCCCTTGTCCGAGTCGCTGCGCTCCGCCCCTTCCATTTCCTCGTCCAGGTCGACGCCCGACATCCGGGTCTGGGCGGTGAACGGGACCCAGGTGGCGTGGGTCAGCTCGCCCTGGGCGCGGGCCCGCAGACCGTACTCGGTCTTGGCGAGGACCACGATCGAGCGGCCCTCCGGGGTCTCGTCCGCGAGCGAGGAGAGCTGCGCGGCGCTGGCCAGGTCCTCGGTGGACACACCCGGAGCGGGCAGGAACTCGGCGGCCTGGCGGTTGCCCAGGGTGATGGTGCCGGTCTTGTCGAGCAGCAGGGTGTTGACGTCGCCAGCGGCCTCGACGGCGCGGCCGGACATCGCCAGCACGTTGCGCTGCACCAGCCGGTCCATGCCGGCGATGCCGATCGCGGAGAGCAGCGCGCCGATGGTGGTCGGGATGAGCGCCACGATCAGGGCGACCAGGACGATCATCGACTGCGGGGCGCCCGCGTAGGTGGCCATCGGCTGGAGCGTGACGACCGCGACCAGGAAGACGATGGTCAGCGAGGCCAGCAGGATGTTGAGCGCGATCTCGTTCGGCGTCTTCTGCCGGGCGGCGCCCTCGACCAGGGCGATCATCCGGTCGATGAACGACTTGCCGGGCTCCGAGGCGATCTTCACCACGATCCGGTCGGACAGCACCTTGGTGCCGCCGGTGACGGCACTGCGGTCGCCGCCGGACTCCCGGATGACGGGCGCGGACTCGCCGGTGATCGCCGACTCGTCGACGCTCGCGACACCCTCGACCACGTCGCCGTCGCCGGGGATGACCTGCCCGGCCTCGACCACCACGTGGTCGCCGAGCCGGAGCGCGGTGCCGGGCACCTCCTCCTCGGCGCTGGTGGCCGGCCAGTCGGTGAGCCGGCGGGCCATGGTGTCGCTCTTGGTCTTGCGCAGGGTGTCGGCCTGTGCCTTGCCGCGGCCCTCGGCGACGGCCTCGGCCAGGTTGGCGAAGATCGTGGTCAGCCAGAGCCAGACGGTGATGGCCCAGGCGAACACGGACGGGTCGGCGATCGCGGCGATGGTGGTGACCACCGAGCCGACCTCGACCACGAACATCACCGGGTTCTTGACCATCACCCGGGGGTCGAGCTTCTTCACCGCGTCCGGCAGGGACGCGAGGATCAGCTTCGGGTCGAGCAGGCCGCTCGACACTCTGTGCGGCGCGGCGGGCTCCGCCTTGTCGGCCGGTGCGGGGTTGAGCGTAGGGGTGGACATCAGGAGGACAGACCTTCCGCGATCGGCCCGAGAGCCAGGGCCGGGAAGTAGGTGAGGCCGACGACGATCAGGATCACGCCCGACAGCAGGCCCACGAACAGCGGCTTGTGGGTGGGCAGGGTGCCCGGGGTGGCCGGGACCGGCTGCTGCTGGGCGAGCGAGCCGGACAGCGCCAGGACGAAGACGATCGGCAGCAGCCGGCCGAAGATCATCGCCAGGCCGAGCGCGGTGTCGTACCAGTCGGTGTTGACGGTGATGCCGCCGAAGGCCGAGCCGTTGTTGTTGGCGGCCGAGGTGAAGGCGTACAGCACCTCGGAGAAGCCGTGGGCGCCCGAGTTGAGCATCCCGGCGCGCTCACCCGGCAGGGCCATCGCCACACCCGTGCCGACCAGCACGATCGTCGGCGTGGTGAGGATGTACAGCGAGGCGAACTTCATCTCCCGGCCGCCGAGCTTCTTGCCCAGGTACTCGGGGGTGCGGCCGACCATCAGGCCCGCCACGAACACCGCGATGACCGCCAGCACGAGCATCCCGTACAGGCCGGAGCCCACACCGCCGGGCGCGATCTCGCCCAGCATCATGTTGAAGACCGTCAGCCCGCCGCCGAACGGCGTGTACGAGTCGTGGAAGGAGTTCACCGCGCCGGTCGAGGTCAGCGTCGTCGAGGCGGCGAACAGCGAGCTCGCGGCGATGCCGAAGCGCTGCTCCTTGCCCTCCATCGCGGCGCCCGCGGCCTGCAGGGCGGTGCCGTGGTGCTGCGACTCGGCGAGGGTCAGCAGGGCCACCGAGGCGGCCCAGAACAGGCCCATCACGGCGACGATCGCGTAGCCCTGGCGGTTGTCCCCCACCATCCGGCCGAAGGTCCGCGGCAGCGCGAACGGGATCAGCAGGATCAGGAAGATCTCGACCAGGTTGGTGAACCCGGTCGGGTTCTCGAACGGGTGCGCCGAGTTGGCGTTGAAGAAGCCGCCGCCGTTGGTGCCGAGCAGCTTGATGACCTCCTGGGAGGCCACCGGGCCGCCCGGGATCTTCTGGACCTCGCCGGCCAGCGAGGTCACCTCGTGGAAGCCGTGGAAGTTCTGGATCACGCCGTTGGCGGCCAGCACCAGGGCGAAGACGATCGAGACCGGCAGCAGCAGGCGCAGGTTGATCCGGGTGAGGTCCACCCAGAAGTTGCCGATCCGGTCCGTCCGGTTGCGGGTGAAGCCCCGGATCAGCGCGGCGACGACGGCGATGCCGACGGCCGCGGAGACGAAGTTCTGCACCGCCAGGCCCGCCATCTGCACCAGGTGGCCCATCGCGGACTCGCCGCCGTAGGACTGCCAGTTGGTGTTGGCGACGAACGAGATCGCGGTGTTCCAGGCCTGGTGGCCCTCCATCTGCGGAACACCCAGGTTCAGCAGCAGGTAGCCCTGGAGGCGGATCAGGCCGTAGAGGAAGAGGACGGAGACGGCCGAGAAGGCCAGCACCGAGCGGAGGTACGACGGCCAGCGCTGGTCCGCGTCGCCGTCGACGCCGATCAGCTTGTAGATGCCGCGCTCGACTCTGAGGTGCTTGGCGGAGGTGAGGAGCTTGGCGATGTAGTCGCCGAGGGGGCGGTAGCACAGGGCCAGCGCGCCGACGAGGGCGATGACCTGGAGCCAGCCCGCGAGAGTGGATCCCATGTCAGAACTTCTCCGGGAAGATCAGCGCCACGACGAGATAGCCGACGAGCGCGACGGCCACGACCAGACCAGCGATGTTCTCCGCGCTCACAGCTTCTCCACCCCCCGCGCGATCAGGGCGATGACGGCGAACACGGCGACCGTGACACCGACGTAGATGAGATCGGACATGGGCTCCACCAGAGTGGTTCGGGAGATGCCGCGACCTGGGCCGAAGGGGCTCGCGCGGCGCCGGCGGACGACCGGCAGATGCAGCAAACCAGCCGTCAGCGGCGCGTTATGGGGCCCTGACGCCCTCCATACGGGTGACAGCGCGACGTTGACGCGGCCTTGACGGGCGCTTCACCGGACCGAGACCGTCGTGATCGGGCCGAGACACGGCGGCGGGCCGGGGGCGCGTTCGGCGGCGGGCCGCCGGGGGCACGCCCGGGTACGGAACGGCCCCGGACGGCGGGCTGCCGTCCGGGGCCGTTCCGTACCCGTCCCCTGATCACATCCGCATGCGCAACCGGCAGACCACCGCGTCGGTGTGCCGCCGCAGGGCGCGGTCGATCACGGCGCCGCGCCGGTTCTGGAGCGCCCGCTGCCACCAGCGGGCCGGCTCCACCTCGGGGATCAGCACGGTGAGCCGGTCGTAGGCGTGCTCCGCCCCCAGCTCGTTGACGAAGTCGGCGATCGGCCGGCCCAGCCGGCGGTGGACGTCCGGGATCTCCACCAACGGCACGCCGGGCCGCCACAGCTCCCAGTCCCGGCGCAGCGCCTCGGCGGCGGCCGGCTCGTGCACCACGGTCACCGCCATCACCTCGTCGCCGAGCGAGAGCGCCGCCGACAGGCCGTCCCTGGTCAGCCGGGTGATCGCGGTCACCGGGACGACGACCAGGCTGCGCTGCCTGGTCACCGGGCCGGGCACCCGGCCCAGCTCCAGCCGCTCGCCGATCCGCCCGTAACTGCGGTGGACCGCCTCGAACAGCACCACCAGCAGCGGCAGGGCCACCACGATGCCCCAGGCGCCCTCGGTGAACTTGGTGCCGGTGACGACCAGCGCCGCGACGCCGGTGAGCAGCGCCCCGAAGCCGTTCAGCGCGGCCTTCCACCGCCAGCCGGACGGCCGGTGCAGCAGCCAGTGCCGGACCATGCCGACCTGGCAGATGGTGAAGCCGACGAACACGCCGATCGAGAACAGCGGCACCAGGCTGTTGACGTCCCCGCCGGAGCCGGCCAGCAGCGCCGCCGAGACCGCGGCCAGGAACAGCACGCCGTACCGGTACACCTGGCGGTCGGCGCGCAGCGCGAACAGGTGCGGGAGGTGGTTGTCCCGGGCGAGCAGGTCGAGCAGCACCGGCAGCCCGCCGAAGGAGGTGTTGGCGGCCAGCCCGAGCAGCACCACGGTGGCGAACTGGACGACGTAGAAGCCGAAGCCGTGGCCGAGCGAGGCGTCGGCGAGCTGGGCGAGCACGGTGACGCCCTCGACCGGCTGGAGGTGGAAGCGGCCGATCAGCACGGCCAGTCCGATCAGCATCACGCCGAGCAGGGCGCCGAGCGCGACCTCGGTGTGCTGGGCGCGCTTGACCCGCGGGGTGCGGAAGGAGGGGACGGCGTTGGCCACCGCCTCCACCCCGGTCAGCGCGGAACAGCCGGCCGCGAAGGCCTTGAGCAGCAGCAGCGCGCCGACGGTGGTGGCGTTCTCGGCGAGCGTCGAGGCGTGGCCGGCGGCGGCCGCGGTGCTGGCCGGGGCGTCCCGGAACAGGCCGACCACGACGATCGCCAGGATGGAGAGCACGAAGACGGCCGTCGGCGCCATGAACCAGCGCGCCGACTCGGCGATCCCCCGCAGGTTCACCGCGGTGACGAGCGCGAGCACCCCCAGGCAGAGCCAGACCCGGTCGTCGTACAGGCCCGGGACGGCCGAGGTGAGCGCGGCGACGCCGGCGGTGACCGAGACCGCCACGTTCAGCACGTAGTCGACGACCAGCGAGGCGGCCGCGGTCAGCGCGGTCCGGCGGCCGAGGTGCGCCTTGGCCACCGCGTAGGCGCCGCCGCCGTCCGGGAACGCCGCGATCACCTGCCGGTAGGAGGCCACCAGCACCGCCAGCAGCAGGGCGATCGCCGCGGTGACCGGCAGCGTGAAGCCCAGCCCGTACGCCCCGGCGGCGGCCAGCACCAGCACGATCGACTCCGGCCCGTACGCGACCGAGGCCATGGCGTCCAGCGAGAGCGCGGCCAGCCCGCCGAGCGCGCTGAGCCGGTGCCGCTCGTCTCCCGCGCCGGTGCCAGGCGGCTCGGAGTCGGCCGTGACGGCCGGGGTGGTGATGGCGCTGGACATCGGACGGGACCTCCGCAGTCGGTAGTTGCTCCGATCCTGCGGTCCGCGCGCCCGTCGCCCGCCGGGCCCCTACGCGTTCCTGACGCCGCCACGAGCGGCCTTGACGCGCCCTTGACGCGGCCGTCACGCCGCGCCGGCCTCCGTCGGGTGGCTGTTGGCGGGGGTGGGGCGAGCCGTTTGTCCCGGCGGTCGCCGGCTGGGAAGACGATCAGCTCTGTCGAAGGACTCCCACCCCCGAGCCCCACTCTGCTGCCTGACACCCGTAATTGCAAGCAATGTGCAATAAGTCGGTCCAGCGCCCGCCCTCCCGACTCCCCGCTCCCCCGCCCCCGGCAAGGCCGCCCGGGCAAAACGAAACAGCCCCCGATCCGCGTTTCCGCAGATCGGGGGCTGTTTCTCTATCCTGTG
Source organism: Kitasatospora sp. NPDC058184 (assembly GCF_042883725.1). Classification (NCBI taxonomy): domain Bacteria; kingdom Bacillati; phylum Actinomycetota; class Actinomycetes; order Kitasatosporales; family Streptomycetaceae; genus Kitasatospora; species Kitasatospora sp. NPDC058184. The sequence goes on along the minus strand of NZ_JBHVVE010000005.1, from coordinate 482,699 downwards.
GCTGGTGCAGGGTTCGAACCTGCGTAGCTTGCGCGACAGATTTACAGGCCGCTGACCAGGCACGCTCTGACCAGGCAACTCTTGATCGCAGGCCGGACCTGGTCCGCCCCTGGTCCGGATCATGGTCTCAGTGGCCCCCTATCAACCCACCCTCGCAAGCACCTAAAGGGCCGCGTCGGGCAGCGATCTTCGCCGTCCGACCCGGCCCTTTAGTGTTTCCGATCACCCCGTCTTGGCCGTAACCCCTCCGGGGAGGACGGGACTCTGCCACGCTTCGCGCATGTCATGGACTCTCGGGCTCGAGTACCTAAAGGCCGTCATCTGGCCGGCCTTTGCTTTCACCCTCGTGATCGTGTTCAGGGAGCAGGCCGCCGCCTTGCTCAGACGCATCTCGTCTGTGGACACGCCCCTGGGCACGGCCACGTTTGATGCTCAGGTCGATGCGGTTGCGCAGGAATCGGAGGAGATCCGGGACAACGCCGCTGCCGAAGCTGAGGTTACCGCGCCCGTCGCGGCGCCTCCCGGGGCTGCCCCCCGCAGGCACCAGGTGCCTGGACTCATGCCAGATAGCGACTACGCAACGCTTCGGGAAGCGGCGCTGAGCAATCCGGTGGCGGGCGTCACCAGAGCTTGGCTTGCTGTCGAAAGGGCCGTGCGCGACGTTGTCACCGTAGCCGGAGACCCGATGCAAGAACGGCTGCCATCAACCGACGTGCAGTTGGCGGTACGCCAAGGCGTCATGTCTCCAGAGCTTGGAAGGGCGGTCGAAGATCTGCTGGTGATCAGGAACCGTAGCGTTCACGAACCTGACCTTCCGCTGTCGACGGAGTCAGCGCTGTCCTACGTAGAAGCAGCAAAGAACGTCGTTGCTGCGATCGCATATCGCCGCAGGGAACGTGAGCTCGAAGCCGCAAGGCCACGGCTGCCTGACAGTCGGGAAGCAAGCAGGTAAGACACTCAAGAGCGGGCTGCTGGTCCGCTGGCGACAAACGCGAAAAGGTTTGGTGTCCGGTTATGTGCTGCCAGCCGCGGCCTTCGCGTGACGGCCCAGCGCGTCAGGCCAAGGCGCCAGCAACAAACTGCATGGAGTCCACGATCACGATGGCACCAGCAGCAGCCAGCTTGACGTCCTTCCCCGGCTTGTTGGCATAACCGATCGTCGGGACGCCAGCGGCCTCCCCGGCCTCGACGTCGCGGGCCGCGTCGCCGACAAAGATGCAGTGCTCCGGCCCGGTTCCCGCGGCCTCCATAGCTTCGAGCAGGAGGCGCGGGTTCGGCTTCATGGAGGAGGGGTCGCCCGGGGCACGCCCGAAAACACCGGCCACATAGGCGCTGAGACCATACTCGGCGAGGTAGGCCTCGATGGCCGCGCCCGCGTTGTTGCTGACCACCGAAATCAGCCGACCCGAGCGGACAGCAGCACGCAGAACCGATTCTCCGCCTGGGGTCGGGCGGGCCACCCGGACAGCCTCGGTCTCCAGCGCGGCCAGCGCGGCGTCCGTGCTCGCCGTGAGGTCGGAGCGGGCGTCCGCGACCAGCCGGAGCAGGGCGAGCGGGTCGGTCTCATCCTCCGCCCCGGCCGGGGCCTGCTCGCCTGCGGCGAGCAGGCCCTCACGGAGTCGCCGCGCGACCTCCGGAGCGGGCAGACCGGCGAAGACCGAGCACACCGGGCCGTCGAAGTCGAGGAGGATGTGCTTCACCGGCCGCAGGAGGTCGGCGAGTTGCTGAGGGGTGGCGATCATGGCTGCCGCTCGTACGCGATCGTGCTCCACACGCTGTCGAACCACATCTGGGCCTGCTGGACGTACTGCGATCCGAGCGAGGCGTCGTCCGGGCCCGCGGCGTGGTGGAACAGGGTGGTGTCCTTGCCGGTCACGTCGTAGAAGGTGTGGGCGGTGTCGTCGATCGCCACGGTGCGCTCGCGGAGCGGGTAGAAGCCGAAGAAGGCCTCCGACCGGTTCAGGATGTACAGCTTGAACAGGCTGGACGCCCGGTGGACCTTGACCTGGACGCTCGCCTTCTGGACCAGGCCGAGCTCGGCCAGCATCTCCACCGAGTGCGCGATCCCGCCGGCGTTCGTCAAGGCGATGTTGCGAGCGCGCTGCCGGAGGGCAACCTCGTCCTTGAGCCCGTCGACTAGGACCGGTACAGCCATCGGCTCCGTGGTGTCCGGCAGCAGCAGACGGACCGTGATGGACTCCGGCGCCAGCCGGCCGGAGCGGACCTTGTCGAGCGGCTCCTGGAGCGCGTTGTGCAGCGTCTCGCTGGAGAAGCCGGCGAAGTCCAGGGTCACCTGCTGCTGCTCGAAGGCGGCTTCGAGGTGAGGCCGCAGCCCGACTGGCCGAGAAGTGCGCTCCCGCACGAACGAGCCGCTCCCCTGCCGGGTCACGATCAGCCCCTCGGTGCGGAGCAGGTCCAGCGCCTTGTCCACCGTGCCGCGGGCCACGCCGAAGTGCTTGGCCAGCTCAGGGCCAGAGGGAAGCTTGTCGCCGGGCTCGAACCCTGGCTGCTTCGTGAGGATCGAGGCCCGCAGGGAGCCGCGGACCTGCTGGTACGGGGGGCGAGAGTCATCCGGGTCTAGGGCCATGGACCAATGCTAGGGGAGGTGCCCAACAGGCGCGAGAAACCCGACTCTCTTGACCTGCCTAGGCAGGTTGTCTATGTTGTGGGTGTCGCACCAAGTGAGACAGGGGCGACACAGAGGGGCCTTCTTTGGGCTGCTCTGACCTGCACAAATGCGCCCGTGAACGGCTCGGCTACCGCCGCGTCCAGGGCGAAGGGGCCCGGGATAGATCGGGCCGAGGCACCCGGCGCCTGGGCAGTCCGGAGGGCAAGACCGAAAGGTCACGCCGTCCACGCCTGAACGGGAGCTCGCTCCCCAAGAGGACGGCACTTCGGGCCCTGCTCCACTTCGGCGGGGTGGGGCCCGAGCTGTGAACGAGTGACTTTGGCCCGGCCCTTCCGCTCGCGGTGGGGCCGGGGCCATGGCTACTCGTGCATCGCAAGTAGCTGGGCCCAGTTGAGTCGGGCCGCCGCGCTCCCGGCCAAGGTTCGCGCGGCGGCCCCGGGCCCACCTCCATCGAGAAAGAGGTAGACCCGTGAAGGACATGGTTGCAGGCCAGACGGCCTGGAGCGAGGACGAGTTCGCCGAGCTGGCGCTCGGTCTCGTCGCGGACTCCGCGTTCGCCCGGCTGTTCACCGGGGTGCCCGGTGAGAGCGTGGTCGAGCGTGAGGCCCGGATGGACGCGGCGGACGACGTCCTGGCGGACCTGCGCCGGGAGGACCCGGTGCTGGCCGCCTACGCCGAGCGGCTGCTGAGCATCGCGCCGGTGCCGCTGCGGCGCCCGGCCGTCATCCACCGCATCGCCGGCGTCGAGCGGGTGGCGGCGTGAACGACACCCTGACCGGTACCGGGTGGCACTTCGACGCCGACACCGGGCTGACCACCCGCAACCCCACGGTGATGGTGGACGGGCCGACGCCGCTGTACGAGGTCCTCGCTCTGCCGGACGACCTGCTGCGGCGGGCCATCGCGGTGCACGAGGCCGGCCACGTGGCGGTCATGCTGTACTTCGAGTTGCCGTTCGAGCGCGTCGCGATCTCGGACGACCTGGGCAAGGACCAGAGCCGTCCCGGCGGCGCCGGCGAGGTCACCATCAGCCGCGACTTCTCGGCCCCGCTCTACGACGCCCTGGTCATGCTCGCCGCCGGCGAGCGGGCCCAGGACCGGTGGCTGCACGAAGCCGACCTGTGGACCGGGACCCGCGGCTGGGCGGCCGAGGCGGGAGCCCTCGGCGACCGTGGCGAGATCAGCAGGATCGTCCACGAGGAGTTCGGCGAGGAGGTCACCTACGGCACCGGGGACGACCCGTGCCGGGACCTGGCCGCACTGCACGACCGCACCGACGCCCTGCTCGACCTGCTCTGGAGCGGGGTGGCCGCCCTCGCCGACGCGCTGACCCAGCACGGGCAGCTGAACTGGGAGCAGGCCGCCGCGGCCGCCAGGTTCTCCCTGGAGCGGGGGTGGCAGCGGTGAGCGGGCTGAACGACTTCCGTTCCGAGCGGCGCGAGGACCGCCGGGCCGAGCGGGCCGACACCCGGGCCGACCTGCGGGAGGAGCGCGAGCAGCGCCGGTTGGACGCCGAGGCGGCCCGCCAGCGGCGCCAGGCCGACGAGCGCGCCGCCGAGGAGGCGAAGGAGCGGCGGCGGGCGGCGCGGGCCGCGCGGTTCGGCCGGGTGACCGGCTGGGTCGCGGCGAACCCCGCGCGGGCGTTCGTCCGGCTGGTGCAGGCCTGCTCGATCGTGCCGGCCGTGGTCTCCCAAGTCGCCGCCCTCGACCACGCCAAGGTCGCGGTCCTGCTCGCGGTGCTGCTGGCCGCGATGCTGGAGGGCGGCGCGTGGGCGCTGGTCGCCATGGGCGCCCAGGCCGAGGGCGAGCGCTCCACCCACACCTACCGCCTCGGCGCCTGGGCCGCCGGCCTGGTCGCCGCCGGGATCAACTTCGCCCACGGCTGGACGCAGTACACCGACGCCCGGTGGGTCGCCGCCGTGCTGGCCCTGTCCAGCATCGGCGCCGTCTGGCTCACCGACCTGCAGACCCACGGCGGCCGCGGCCCGACCACCGCCGAAAAGAAGCAGGCCAAGGAGAAGGCCGAGCACGCCCGCCAGCGGGCCGAGCACCACCCCGAGGTCCGGACGGTCGCGGACCGTCTCCTGTCCGCCGCCGCCTACGGAGCGTTGTCGGCCGACGAGGCGTGGCGGATCGCCTGGGAGTACGTCCACGGCGTCACCGTCCCCGGCCTGACGGCCGATCTGCTGGCACAGCGGCTCAACGCGAGGGCCCGGGTGGCGGAGCTGAGCGCGCTCCCGGCGCCGGCCGACCTGTGGCCGGGAATGCCCGACGACCCGTTCCCCGCACTCACCCTCCCGCTGCCCTCCGGACCGTCCGACGGCGTCTACCTCGACACCGTTCCCGACGGGCTGCGGAACGCTTCCCCGATCACCGCCGAAAGCCTCGAAGCCCTTTACCGAACGGGGTCGTACGCACCCGCACCCGACTCCGGGACACCCGAAACCGAGCCTGCGGACGACCCCGCCGGGAACGCTTCCGCGACCGCCGGGGAACGCCCCCTCGACCCGGCCGACATCGCCCGGGTCCGGGTCCTGGCCGACGACCTCGCCGCCCGCGACGAGGAGCTCAGCACGAAGAAGGTCCGCGACGCGCTCGGCTGCCGCAACGACTACGCCGTGCGCCTGCGCCGCCACGTCGTCGCCGAGCGCAACGACCCGCCGGCCGCCACCTGACCTCGAAGGAGACCGACATGAAGACCTGCGACTACTGCGGCGAGGCCAAGCCGGACGTCGAGGACGTCCTGGACCCGTTCGTCCAGGACGTCTGCAACGAGGAGTGGGTGCGCCCGCTCTGCGACGCCTGCTACCGGCTGCTCTGCGAAGAGATCTGATCCTCTCCCCCCGGCTCCGCCCCGCCACGCCGCACCCGAAGGGCACTGTCATGGCCCTGACCACCATCGAGGTCGTCAGCTTCGGCTACCTGCACGGCACCCCGCCCGAGGCGACCGTTGTCCTCGATCTGCGCCGCCACTTCCGCGACCCGCACGTCGACCCGGCCCTGCGCGAGCAGACCGCCCACGACCTGCCCGTCCGCCAGGCCGTCCTGGCCACCCCGGGCATCCGGGAGTTGATCGCGGGTACCGCGCTGCTGGCCGACGCCTACGACGCCGGGCCCACCGCCGCGCCGCTGATCATCGCGGTCGGCTGCGCGGGCGGACGGCACCGCGCCGCCACCGTCGCCATGGCCCTCGCCCGGCGCCTCGCCAAGACGGGCGCGACCGTCCGCCTCACCCACCGCGACCTCGGCAAGCCCGTCGTCGACCGCTGAAGGAGCGCGTGATGCAGATCTTCCGCCGCAGCCAGCAGCCGCAGTCCGGCCAGCAGCGCCGGGCCTCCGCCGTCCGCGACGCGGACCGCGAGGGCCAGCGCCAGATCGACGCCCACCGCACCAGCCGGTCCATCACCGCCTGGCACCGCGCCCCGGCCTCCCGTGCCTGGTGGCGCTCCTCCTGACCCCCGCCCCCGGTGGTGCACGCGCCCCCGCACGCTCCATGTGTGCGGGGGCGCGTGCACCATCCCTGAACAGGGAGAACCCCCATGGGCTACATGCTCTGCTTCATCTTCCTCACGGCGGACCTCCTGATCGCCGTCGTGTGCGTGCGCGAGCTGATCCGCCGGGGCGGGTGGGACCGATGACGATCCCTCCGCCGCCGTCCGAGCCGCCCACCGTCGGCATGCCCACCCCCGGCCCCGTGGCCGGCGAGTGGTGGCGCAAGGACGGCCCGCGCATCCCGGCCCCGGCCTCCGGCGGCCCGGGCGCCGCCGTCTACACCCCGGTCCCGATCGGCACCGGCGCCGGCACCGCCGTCGAGGCGCCCGGCGTCGCGGCCGCCGCCGAGGCGTTCTGGGCCCCGCTCGGCCGGATCCTGTCCGAGCAGGCCACGACGATCGCCTCGCAGGTCGGAGATCAGATCGGCCAGCTCCTGACCGAGACTGAGGCCCAACGCACGGCCCGCCAGCAGGTCGAGTACGAGGAGATGCTCGCGGGCCAGCGCGCCCGAATGGACGCCGCGCTCGGCAAGGTCGGGGAGAGCGCCCAGGAGCGGTCGGCGCGCCACCGCGTCGAGGACATCCTCACGCCCGCCCAGCCCAGCCACCGAGACGACCTCGTCGGCCTGGTCGACCTCCTCGCGGACCGGATCTCCGAGACCCCGGAGGACCGGGCCGCCCGCAAGGCCGCCGAGCACGAGCTGGAGAAGCAGCGCGCCCGCGCCGAGGAGGACCGGGCCCTCGCGGCCGCAGGGGAGACCCCCGCCCAGCGCGACCTGCGCCACCGCCGCCAGCGCCTCGCCGACCAGCGCGAGGCCAAGCTCAGGGCCCGCCGCCAGCACCGCAAGGCCGCACGCGCCAAGGCCGGCTCCTCCGACCGCGCCCGCCGCGTCCGCCGCTGGTGCGTCCTCACCGCCATCTCCGCCATCGGCGGCTACTCCACCGGCCTGATCCAGGTCATCACCCCCGGCGGCCCCTACGTCGGCCTGCTGCTGGCCGCCGGCGGATGGGTCCTCGACCTCCACCTGCGCGACCGCGGGCGCCTGCGCGTGAGCGAGGTCCGCCGCCCCGTGCCCCTGCTGATCCTGATCGTCTCGCGCGTGCCGGTCGCCGCCGGCCTCGCCGTCGCCACCGGCCTCGGCCCCCTCGTCGCCGCCCTCCCCCTCTTCTAGCCCGTCAGGAGACAGACACCATGAGCAGCCTCATCGCGATGGGCGCCGGTGGCGCCGCCACCGTCACGACCATGTACCTCTACGTCGGTGTCCGCGGCAAGAACAAGATCAAGGTCCAGGATGACGCGGTCCCGTTCTGGGCGTTCGGCATCGGCCTGCTGGCCGCGAACGCCGGCACCGCGTTCCAGCAACTCACGGGAATCGGCGAGCAGTTGGGCGCCTCCCTGCAGGGCAACGCGGCGCTGGGCGACTGGCAGACCGGCGCCACCGCGGCCGTCCTGACCATCGCGGTCTTCGGGCTCAAGGCGCGGCCGTGGAAGGACGCCCTGTGCGGGGCCATCGCCCCCAGCCTCTACGCGAGCGCGGGCGGGTTCTGGGCCATCCCCGCATCCGTCCTCAGCGGCCTCATCCACTCGTTCGTGAGCTGAGGCACCGATGCCCACCCACCTCCAGGACGACCTCGCCCTGCACGCCGAGACCCTCGCCGCCTGGCGCGAACTGCGCGCCGCCGCCCGCGAGATAGAGGACCCCGCCGAGCGCGCCGCCGCCCTCGAAGCCCTGAAGGGCAAGCGGCCGACGCACCCCTACCTGGGCGGCCTCTCCGTCGCCGCCCTGCGACAGGGCAACCGCCGCCTGCTCACCCCGCTCCGGGCCCGCGCCGCCGACGCCCGCGCCGAGCACGCCCAGAGCCTCGGCGCCTGGAAGGAGCGGCGCGCCGAGGCCTTGAAGATCAAGGATCCCGAGCAGCGCGCCAAGGCCCTCGAAGCGCTGGGCGAGCGGCCCAAGCACCCCGTCCTGGTCGCCGCCGGGTGCGCCGTCGTCTGCTCCGTCCTGCTCGCCGGCGTCCCCGCCGTCCGCCACTACGCCCCGGTCGCCATCACCGGCGGCCTCACCCTGTGGGTGATCGCCGCCCTGATCCTCGGCCAGAAGCCCGACCACGCACAGCAACCGACCCCCGCCGAACCGGCCCAGGAGACCGCCCCCGAACCCGACGGTCACGGGCCCGACGAGGAGGTCGAGGAGGACCAGGAGGAGGGGCCCGAGACCACCGCTCCGACCCCCGCCGGGACCCACCTCCTGACCGCCTGCATGACCTCCGACAGCCGGTCCGTTCTCCTCACCGCTCTGGCCGCGAAACTGGCCGACGAACACCCCTCCTGGATGGCCTCCACCAAGGCCGTCCGGACCCTCCTCACCGCGGCCGGCATCCCGGTCCGACCGGGGGTCCGTACCCCTCACGGCAACGGGCCCGGCGTCCACCACGAGGACGTACCCGCGCTCCCCTCCCCCTCCCAGGTGGGGGAGGGGGTCCCTGCTGTTGCCAACGTTGGCGCAGGTCAAAGCGCCAACACCAACACCAACAACACCGACGACCGGGCCCGCCGAGAGGGGTTCGTCATGCGCGCCGACCCCGACAACCCCGCCCGGACGATCGTCAGTCGCACCAGCGCCGCCTGATCCACCGACCGCCTGAAAGGTCCACCGTGGACGACGACTTCGACACGTACGACTACGTCGACTACCCGACCCGCGAGGAGGAGAAGGCGTACGAGATCGCCCTCGACCTCGCCGACGAACAGCGCCACTTCGAGGAGGAGAAGGCCAACCCCCGCCCCGGCCACACCGAGCTGTGCGAGGGCTGCCGCGGCTCCGGCACCGGATACGAGGAGGAGGTCTGGGACAACGAGGCTATGGATGTGGTGGTCGTCGCCCACGGTGACTGCCCCGAGTGCGGCGGCTGCGGCTACTACGACTGCGACGGCACCTGCGAGTTCGCCCAGACCCCCGCCGAGATCTGACCGGACTGCCCACCGGCCGTACCGCCCGGACCACCGCCGCAGCCAGCGGCCGGGGCCCGGACGGCGCGGGGGATCGGCAGACCGCTCCCACACAGCACGAAGCCCCACACCAACCGGTCAGTTCTTGGCAGATCGCCGGTAAGTGCGGGGCCGTGCATCCCAATCAGAGATGGACTAAGCATGCCCCAGTTCGACTACTCCACGCTCATCGTCATCGACGACACCGCCGACCGGGAGAGCGCCAGCGACGGCCACTCCCGCTACGGCGCCTACATCGCCCGCCACGCCGGCCACTTCCACGAGGACGGCGAACCGCTCCGTCCGGCCGAGTTCGCCGCCGCCGCGTGGCGCACCGCCATCAGCCCGGTCATGGCCCCGGGCTACGCGGCCGTGCGCCCGGACATCGACCGGATCGAGGTGTACGTCGACCCCGACGGCGGCGCCCAGCTCTGCGCGAAGATCGGCCTGCGGCACAGCGTGCTCGCGCACCGGCCCGCCGGCCGCCTGCTGGACTGGGAGCGCGCCCCGTGGTCCCGCCCCGGCGAGGCGTGGCCCGCGCTGGCCAGCCCCGAGCGCACCGACCGCCCCGCCGTCCTGGTGACCGCCACCGTGCTCCTCCCGGTCCCCGACACCATCCTCGTCACCCCCACCACGGCCCGGCCCGGGCACACGCTCACCGACGAGGCCAAGACCGTCGTCGCCACCCTCGCCGAGCACGCCAACCACAACCTCGCCCCGCTCGTCGCCGACCTGCTCGGCGGTGTCCGGTGAGCGGACCGGCCACCAGCTCGTTGAGCATCGAGTACGCCCCGAACGTGATCCCGTTCCGGCCCGAGCCCGCCGAGGTCAAGGCCGCCGAGCAGGCCGTCATCGGCGCCGCCCTGCTCGACCCCGCCCAAGTGCCGGCGCTGGCCGCCCAGCTCGGCGACCCAAGCGCCTTCTACCACCCGGCACACGAGACGATCTGGCGCACCATCGTCCGCATGGCCGACGGTGAACGACCGGTCGATCCGGTGCTGCTGGCCGGGGTCCTGCGCGCCCAGGGCGACCTGGTCCGCATCGGCGGGCCCGGCTACCTGCACACCTGCATCGCAGCCACCCCGACCGCCGCGAACGGCGACTACTACGCCGAGGTCGTGCGCGTGGCCGCCGAACGGCGCCGGATCAACTCGGCCACCAGCCGCCTCGCCCACATGGCCGGCGACGACCAGGCCGACCTCGACGACGTCCGCACCGCCGCGCTCGCCGCCCTCGCAGACCTGGCTTCCGGCGAGACCTGGCTCGCCCCCGTCCCGCTCGGCTCCCACGGCACGCTGCCCACCTTCCCCACCCGGGCCCTGCCCGGGTGGGTGGGCACGTACGTGGAGGCGGTGGCGGAGTTCACCCAGACCCCGGTCGACATGGCCGCGACCATGTCCCTGGCCGCGTTGTCAACCGCCGCCGGCGGGCGGGTGGGGGTGGAGATCCGGCCCGGCTGGCGCGAGCAGTCCAACCTCTACCTGGTCTGCGCGATGCCGCCGGCCAGCCGCAAGTCCGACGTGTTCGCGTTCATGACCGGCCCGGTCTACCGGGTCGAGGACGAGCTGCGGGCCGAGTCCCGGGCCCGGATCATCGAGGCCGAGACCGCCAAGGAGACCGCACTGGCCGAGGTCGACGCGCTCATGGCCAAGGCCCGCAAAAACCCCGACCTCGACCGCGCCCACCTGGTGGCCGAGATCTCCGGCGCCCGGATGGTGGCCGACGAGATCGTCGTCCCGCCGAGCCCGCGGCTGACCCTGTCCGGGGACATCACCCCCGAGACCGTCACCCACCAGCTCGGCGTCCACCGCTGCCTGGCCGCGCTCTCCCCCGAGGGCGACCTCTTCGACAGCATCGTCGGCCGCTACAGCAGCAAGCCCAACCTCGGCGTCTTCCTCCAGGCCCACAAGGGCGAGCGCCTCCAGGCCGACCGGATCACCCGCGAGCAGCCCACCGTCGACAAGCCCGCGCTCACCATCGGCGTCACCCCGCAGCCCGCCGTCCTCCAGGAGCTCGGCGCCGCTCCCGGCGCCCGGGACCGAGGCCTGCTAGCCCGCTTCCTCTACTCCCTCCCGCCCTCCAACCTCGGCTACCGCAAGATCCGCACCACCCCTGTCCCCGAACCGGTCGCCACCACCTACGACGTCCGCCTGTCCGGGCTCCTGCGCACCCTCACCGCGCTGGACGAGCCGGTCGTCGTGAAGATGACCGAGGCCGCCGACCTCGCCATCGAGAAGCTCCAGGAGAAGTTCGAGGTCCAGCTCCGCCCGGACGAGCCGCTTGCCCACATCAAGGACTGGGCGGGCAAGTTGGTCGGCCACATCGCCCGCATCGCGGTGCTCCTCCACCTCGCCGACCACGTCGGCGGCGACTGGCGCGCCCCCGTCGAGGCCGCCACCGTCGACCGCGCCGCCGAGATCGCCGAGTACTACACCGCCCATACCCTCGCCGTCTTCGACCTCATCGCCGCCGACCCCGCCACCGAGGACGCTCACGCCCTCCTCCAGTGGCTCCAGCGGCCGAAGAAGGACGGCAGCCACCGCACCCACATCAAGGCCCACGACGCCGTCGCGTCGTCCCGGCGGTTCAAGAAGGTCGCCGACGTCGAACCCGCCCTCGCCCTCCTCGAACAGCACGGCTGGCTCCGCACCGACCAGCCTTCCGCGAGCGGCCAGCGCGGCCGGCCGCAGGCTGCCACCTACCGTGTCCATCCGGCGCTGAGCACCCCCGCAGGTACGGACCCGAGCACGTAACCGTCAGGAATGTCAGGACAAAGCCCTGACCTGGCGATACGCCGCCGGACGGGCCGTCAGCGCACGTCAGGGCTGTCAGGGATAGCCGAGATCTCCTGACAGCCCTGACAACCCCTGACGCCCGGCCAGGAGCCGTATCGGCAGGTCAGCGAGTTCCCCTGACATCCCTGACGTTTTCCGGCCCCAACCCCACCCACGCGCAGGGGCCGTGACTCACCGCAACCGCCATTCGCACCCGTCAAGGGAGGGGCCGTCATGGCCGCGAAGGACCCGAAGCTCAAGCTCAGCGCCGTCCTCGAAGAGATCGACATGTCCCGTGCCGCGTTCTACCGGATGAGGGCCCGTGGTGAGGCCCCGAAGATCATGAAGCTCCCGAACGGCCAGCTCCGAATCCGCCGCAGCGCCCTCGACGCCTGGTGGGCCGCACAGGAACAGGACGCCGCCTGATGCCCACCTCCTACAAGGTCAAGTTCTGGGACCACCGGCACCGCCCGGACCGGCGGGCGCCCTGGATGGTTCGCTGGACCGTCGCGGGGCGAGAGTTCTCCGAGTCCTTCCTGACCAAGACCGCCGCCGACGGCCGGAAGTCCGAGCTGATCTCCGCCCTCCGCGACGGCCAGCCGTTCGACGTCGGCCGCGGCCTGCCGCTCTCCGAGCTCCGCAAAGAGAAGCAGATCACCTGGTACGAGCTCGGCCGACGGTACGTCGAGGCCCGGTGGGAGGGAGCACCGGCGAAGACCCGCACGACGTGGGCCGACGCCCTCGCCACGGTCACCTTCGAGCTGGTGAAGTCGAAGGCCGGCATGCCGGACAAGCGGGTCGTCCGCCGGGCGCTCTACAGCTGGGCCTTCAACGTGCACGCGTGGGGCGAGGAACCGCCGACGGACTGGGCCAAGGCCTTGGCGTGGGTGCAGAAGCAGTCCGTGCCGGTCTCCGCCTTCGAGGAGCCGCCGATGGTGCGCCGACTGCTGAACGCCCTCGCGGTGAAGCTGGACGGCAAGAAGGCGGCCCCCTCGGTCATCCTGCGCAAGCGCCGCATCCTGGGGCACCTCTTCGGCTACGCGGTGGAGGAGGGCTACCTGACCGCCAACCCCCTGCCGACCGTCCAGTGGCAGCCGCCGGAGGCCGAGGAGGAGGTCGACCCCGGTGTGGTGGTCAACGAGGACCAGGCCGCGGCGCTGATCGAGGCGGCCGGACGTCAGGGGAAGCGCGGGGCCCACCTCCGGGCCTCCTTCGCCTGTCTCTACTACGGCTGGCTGCGGCCGGCCGAGGCCGTGTTCCTCACGCTCGCCCGCTGCCACCTCCCGGTCGAGGGGTGGGGCTACGTCGTCCTGGACGAGCCCCGGCCGCGGGTCCCGTCGTCCTGGACGGACGACGGGACGTCGCACGACAAGCGCGGGTTGAAGCACCGGGCCGAGAAGGCGACCCGGCGCGTTCCGATCCCGCCCGAGCTGGTGGCGATCCTGCGGGAGCACGTCGCCGCGTTCGGCGCCGCGCCCGACGGTCGGCTGTTCCGGACGTCCCGGGGCGGCATGGTGCAGGAGAGCGGGTACGGGGTCGTCTGGCAGCGGGCCCGCGCCGAGGTGCTGTCGCCGGCAGACTGCGCCACGAAGCTCGGCAAGCGGCCGTACGACCTGCGGCACGCGGGGATCTCGCTCGGGCTGAACTCCGGGGTCGACCCGACCGAGGTCGCCCGGCGGGCGGGGCACAGCGTGGCCGTCCTGCTGCGGGTCTACGCGAAGTGCCTGCACGGCACCGTCGAGTACGCGAATGAGCTGATCTCGAAGCGGCTCAACCGGAACCGTCCGGCGCCGCCGGCCCCGGATCCTGGTCCGTAGCTGGTCCGTACGCGCTGGTCAGGGCTGGGATTCGGGTGGCGCAAAGTGAGACAAGCCGCCCAAACGGGGCAGCACTCGTCCCCAGTTGCAAGTAAACGAAAAAGCGGTCCCTAGCCTACGTTTCCGCAGGTCAGGGACCGCTTCTCTATCCTGTGGCTGGTGCAGGGTTCGAACCTGCGTAGCTTGCGCGACAGATTTACAGTCTGCTCCCTTTGGCCGCTCGGGCAACCAGCCAGGATCTTCGTTTCCCGGGGTGTTCACCCCGTTCGACTTGGTAAACCATACCCGATGCCGGGGGGTGCTCCGCCACTCGATAGATCACGCGACGATCAAGAAACCGCGGGCGCCCGCTACGGGCGGGGCCGGTGTGGCGCTGGATAGGCTGGGGTCGCGGGCGCCCCCGAGGGGCGGGCCCGTGCCAGTGAAGACCAGAGCATCAAGGAGACCAATACCCATGGCCGACTCCAGTTTCGACATCGTCTCGAAGGTCGAGTGGCAGGAGGTCGACAACGCGATCAACCAGACCTCCCGCGAGATCGCGACGCGCTTCGACTTCAAGAACGTGGGCGCCGAGATCAGCCGCTCGGGCGAGAAGATCGAGATGAAGGCGAACGGCGAGGAGCGCGTGCGCGCCGTACTCGACATCCTCCAGACCAAGTTCGTGAAGCGCGGCCTGTCGCTGAAGGCCCTGGACGCCAACGAGCCCCAGCTGTCCGGCAAGGAGTACAAGATCTTCGCCAACGTCAAGGAGGGCATCACCACGGAGGACGCGAAGAAGGTCGCGAAGATCATCCGTGACGAGGGCCCGAAGGGCGTCAAGGCGCAGGTCCAGGGCGACGAGCTGCGCGTCAGCTCGAAGAGCCGCGACGACCTCCAGGCCGTGCAGGCCCTGCTCAAGGGCAAGGACCTGGACTTCGCGATCCAGTACGTGAACTACCGCTGACCCTCCGGTCGGCCGGTTCGACGGACGACGGCGCGGCCCTGCTCCCCGCTTCGGGGGCGGGGCCGTTCGCGTCGGCGGGGCCGGGGCGGGCGGCGGGGCCGACGGGCGGTGGGGTGCGGGGTCGGGTCAGCCGGCCGACTCCGCCCAGCCGGCGGTGCTGCGGTGCCGGCCCAGGCCGACCGACTCGAACTCGTCCGCCCGGCCCTCCTCGGTGCGCGCGCCGATCCGTCGCAGGACGTGGGAGATCGGGGTGCCGTCGGCCGGGGCGGGCTCGAACTCGCCGATGGTGAGCGGGCCGAGGGTGACCGCGCCGTCCGCCCAGACGGCGGCGCGCTGGGTGCCGCTGCCGCCGAAGTACTCGGCCTCGACGCAGGCGATCGGGCCGGCCTTCGACCAGGCGGCCAGCCGGAGTTCGAAGCCGTCCGAGTGCCAGCCGAACCCGGCCCCGCCGCGCGGCTTGCGCACGCTGCCGTCCCCCTGGAGCGCGGCGAGGACGGCGGAGGTGACCGGGATCATCGCCAGCCCCTGTGCCAAGGGCACCACCCGGGCCGCCGGAACCTCCGCGGCCGCCACCGTCAGCAGCTCCCGTGTTCCTATCAGCGCCTGGAGTTCATAGGACATGGCGGCCATGGTGTCCCACCGCACCGACAGTCGGCCCGGAATTTATGATTCCGTGCCCGGTCGGAGACCGTAGAGCAGGCTGCGGGGCCTTTGGAGCGGTCCGCGGCCGGTCCGCGGGGCCCGGATCGCGCCGTCGGCCGCGGCTCCTCCGGTCCTGCCGCCGGTCACCCGCTCGGGCGCTCGCGGCATGCGGCGGCCGCGGCGCCCCGGTGGACTGGCCGGGTACGGCCTCTCTTCCCGACCCCTCCCCCGGCTCCCGCGCGGTCGGGCGCTCCCGGCCGGGGCCGTACGGAGGAGGACCGCATGCATGCGCCGGACAGACCCCCGCCGAGCCGGACGGCCGCCGCCGCACCGGCCCTGGCGCTCCGCGGGCCGGCCCGCATCCTGCTCGGCCTCGTCCCGGCGCTGGCGCTCCGGCTGTTGGCAGGAGCGATCGCACCGACCCCGCCGATCGCACCGGCAGGACCGGCAGGACCGGCAGGACCAGCCTCCGCCGGGGGCCGCGGCGGCCCCCGGCGGGGAGCGCCGGACCCGCCGGCGCCGCGCCGGCCCGCCGGGGCTCCCCCGAGGGCTTCACCAACTCCTCCCGGAAGTGATGGAGTTGACGCGACGGAGGCTCAGCAGAGCCCGTCCGGCCCCAGAGGAGGAACCGCCGTGCCCCGCCCCTTCACCGTGCAGGACCACACCGCCCGGATGGCCCGTGCCACCGCCGAGGCGACCGCCGCCGGACTGGCCGGCCTGGTCGTCGCCCCCGGCCCCGACCTGGCCTACCTGTGCGGTTACTCGCCCACCGCGATCACCGAGCGGCTGACCGCCCTCGTACTCGCGGCCGGACGCGAACCCACCCTGGTGGTGCCCAAGTTGGAGCGTCCGGACGCCGAGAAGGCGGTCGGCGCCCCGGCCGTCCGGCTGCTCGACTGGTCCGACGGCGAGGACCCGTTCGCCACCGCGGGCCCGCTGCTCGACCCGGCCGGCCGGTACGGCGTCTCCGACAACACCTGGGCCCTGCACCTGCTCGGCTTCCAGGCCGCGCTGCCCGGCGTCTCCTTCACCTCGCTCACCGACAGCCTGCCGATGCTGCGCGCCGTCAAGGACACCGAGGAGCTGGAGCGGCTGGCCTCGGCCGGCGGCGCGGCGGACGCCGCCTACCGGGGCATCCTGGAGGTCCCCTTCGCCGGCCGCCGGGAGACCGACGTGGCCGCCGACCTCGGCGCGCTGCTCATCCAGTACGGGCACAGCCAGGTCGACTTCACCGTGGTCGGCTCCGGCCCGAACGGCGCCGACCCGCACCACGAGGCCGGTGAGCGGGTCATCCGTACGGGTGACACGGTGGTGCTGGACTTCGGCGGTCTCAAGGACGGCTACGGCTCCGACACCACCCGGACCGTGCACGTCGGCCCGGACGTGCCGGACGAGGTGCGGACGGTGCACGAGCTGGTCCGGCTGGCCCAGCAGACCGCCTTCGAGGCGGTCCGGCCCGGTGTCAGCTGCCAGGAGATCGACCGGATCGCCCGCCGGGTGATCACCGAGGGCGGGTACGGCGAGTACTTCATCCACCGCACCGGCCACGGCATCGGCACCACCACGCACGAACCTCCGTACCTGGTCGAGGGCGAGGAGCGGCCGCTGGTGCCCGGCATGTGCTTCTCCATCGAGCCCGGGATCTACCTGCCCGGCCGGTTCGGGGTGCGGATCGAGGACATCGTCACCGTCACCCCGGCCGGCGGCCGCCGCTTCAACAACACCCCGCACGAGCTGGGCATCGTGGCCTGAGGCCGCCGGACGGTGCCGGAAGGCGCCCGACGGTGTCCGCAGGTGCCCGAGGGCGCCTTCCGGTGCCTGACCGTGTGTCGAACCGGGTGACGACCGGGTCGGACGTTCTTACGATCCGGTCATATTTCACCCAGAGACCTCCAAGTTTGGGTTGCTAGTTTCAGTGCGCATGACCAAGACCCTCTCCCCGGCCCCGCACGACGTGCGGGCCGGGCAGCCGCGCCCGGTGCCTCCGCCCCGCCCCCGCGTGACGGGCTGGTCGAGACTCCGATGGCTGGCCTGGCCGCTCTACCTGACGTGCCTCCTCTGGTTCCTGCGCACCGAGGGCATCCCCGCGGCCAACGACGTGCTGTTCCTCTGGCTGATCGCCGCCCTGCTGACCGGCGCCGTGCACAGCGGACACGGCCCCCGCGGCTTCCTCCTGGTCCTGCGCGACTGGGTCCCGGTGATGGCCGTGGTGTGGACGTACTCGCTGCTGCGCGGCTACGGCGCGCACACCCCGTGGGCCCCGCACTGGCTGCCGCAGCTGCGCTTCGACGAGGTGCTCGGCTTCGGCGAGACCTGGACCGTCCGGCTCCAGCACGCCCTCTACACCGCCGGCTCGCCGCACTGGTACGACTACGCCGCGGTGGCCGTCTACCTCTCGCACTTCTTCGTCGTCTTCCTGCTGCTCGCGGTGCTCTGGCGGCGCGCCCACCAGCGCTTCCGCCAGCTGCTCGCCGCCTACCTGACGCTCACCTTCGCGGGCTTCGCCACCTACCTCCTCTACCCGGCCGACCCGCCGTGGCTGGTCGCCCAGGAGGGCAACCTGCCGCACCTGTCCCGGGTGGTCTGGGAGGTGATCTCGGTGAGCGGGCTGCCGCAGGCCGACTCGCTGCTGGAGAACGGCAGCCAGTTCGCCAACGACGTCGCCGCGATGCCCTCGCTGCACTCCGCCTACCCGGCGATGCTGCTGTTCTTCTTCTGGCCCACCGCCAAGCGCTGGCTGCGGGCGGTGCTGGTCGCCTACCCGCTCGCGATGACCTTCACCCTGGTGTACGGCGCGGAGCACTTCATCATCGACGTCTTCGTCGGCTGGGCGTACGCGGCCGCGGTGGTGTTCGGCCTGCGCCGGCTGCGCGACCGCCGGGCGGCCGGGGCCTCGGCCCGGCTCGCGGCCCCGGCCCCGGTCCGTACGGAGGCGACGGCCGAAGGCACGACCCAGGCCCAGGCCCAGGCCCGGGCGGAGGCGACGGCCGAGGACGCGACCGAGGCCCCGGCCGAGGGCACGGCCCGGACGGAGGCCCCCGCCAAGGGCACGGCAGACTTGGCCGGGTGAATCCGAGCGCACCGATGAAGCCCACGGCCGAGCAGCTGCTGGCCGCCAAGGACAGCACCATCCCGGACGTCTCCGGGCCCGGGCTGCGGGTGCTGTTCTGCGGCATCAACCCGGGCCTGTGGTCCGGCGCCACCGGCCACCACTTCGCCCGCCCGGGCAACCGCTTCTGGCCCGCCCTGCACCGCTCCGGCTTCACCGGGCGCCAGTACCGCCCGGACGAGCAGCGGGAGTTGCTCGCGCTCGGGCTGGGCATCACCAACGTCGCCCCGCGCGCCACCGCCAAGGCGGACGAACTGACCACCGAGGAGCTGCGCGAGGGCGGCGCCGCGCTGCGCGAGCGGGTGCTGCGGCTGCGCCCGCGCGCCCTGGCCGTGCTCGGCATCGGCGCCTACCGGACGGCCTTCGGGCAGCGCCGGGCCCCGCTCGGGCGGCAGCCGGAGGGCATCGGCGACACCGAGGTGTGGGTGCTGCCGAACCCCAGCGGCCTCAACGCCCACTACACCCTGGACGGGCTGGCCGAGGAGTTCCGCAGGCTCCGGGAGGCCGTCGGGGGCTGAGCAGCCGCCGGGGCCGGGGCCTCTTCCGGAGCCCCGGCCGGTGCCGAAGGACGCGCCGCCCCCGCGGGCCGGGCCGCCACCAGCCCGGCGGGCAGCGGCAGTTCGCGCAGTTCCCGGATCAGCGCCCGGACGGCGGCCGTCCCGGCCAGCTCGGGCGTGGTGACGTACCCGACGGAGCGGCTGGGCGGCCGCGGCCCGAGGTCGGTGACGGCGAGGCCGGCCGGGGCGCCGAGCAGGGCGGTCCGGGGCATGATCGCCATGCCGAGGCCCTGGGCGACCAGCGAGACGGCCACCGTGTCGTCCTCCACGTCCACGGTCGCGGGCGGGATCCAGTCCTGCCGCTGCCACCAGTCCCGGGTGTACGAGCCGCAGTTCTCGTCCCAGTCGACCAGCGGGAGTTCGCGCGGCGCCGGGTGGCCCTGCGGGTGCGCGAGCGCGTACGACTCCTCGTACAGTCGCACCGCGACCAGGCCCGGGACGGGCGGCGGGCCGCCCGCGTCGAGCGTTGCCAGCCCGAGGTCGGCGCGCCCGTCGGCGACCTCCCCGGCGCTGCCCCGGCCGAGCTCCCGGACGATCCGGACGCGGGTGCCGAGCCCGGGGTGGCGCTCGGCGAGCCGGGCCAGGACGGGTGGCAGCAGGTGGGCGGCGGCGCTGCGGAAGGCGGCGATCCGCAGGGTGCCGGTCAGCGGCCCGTCCGCTCCCGCGCCGCGCACCTCGGGGCCCATCGCGTCCAGCAGCCGCAGGATCCGGCGGGCGTACGCCACCGCCCGCGCGCCGCCCTCGGTGGGGCGTGCGCCGTGGCGCCCGCGGTCGAAGAGCACCGTGCCGAGCTTCCGCTCGCAGGCGCGGACGGCGTGCGAGACGGCGGACTGGGTGGTGCCCAGGCGTGCGGCGGCCGCCGTGAAGCTCCGCTCCTCCTCGACGGCGACCAGGGTCCGCAGCTCGTGCGGGGCGAGATCGATCATGCGCCCGAATCTAATCCGCGGGCCCGCGATCCATCGATCCCGCTCATGGACCGGCCCGTTCCATCGACCGCCGCCCCTGCCCGGCCGCTCCCGCGCTTCCTACGGTGATCACGTCCCGCCGAGCCCCCCGCGCACCTGGAGCAGCCCCGATGTCCCGTCCCACCACCCGCGCCGTCCACCTGGTCGCCCGCCCCGACGGCGCGCCGACCGCCGCGGACTTCGCCTTCGTCGACGAGACCGTCCCGGCCCTCGCGGCGGGCGAGGCCCTCGTCGAGAACCTCTACCAGTCCGTCGACCCGTACATGCGCGAGGAGATGGAGGAGGGCGGCTGGGCACTGCACGCCCCGCTGGAGGGGCGCACCCTCGGCCGGGTGGTGGAGTCCCGGGCCGACGCCCTGCCGGTCGGGGCGCTGGTCCAGCACCGCCAGGCCTGGCGCACCCTCTCGGTGGTCACCGCCGAACGGGCGAGCCTGCTCCCCGACCTCGCCGGCGTCCCGCTCAGCGCCCACCTGTCGGTGCTCGGCGGCACCGGCCTGTCCGCCTGGGTCGCGCTGACCAGGATCGCCCGGCTCCAGCCCGGCGAGACGCTCTTCGTCTCGGCGGCCGCGGGCGGCGTCGGCACCGCCGCCGGACAGCTCGCCCGCCTGCTCGGCGCCGGACGGATCGTCGGCAGCACCGGCTCCGCCGCCAAGGCCGCCCGCCTCACCGAGCGGCTCGGCTTCGACGCCGCCTTCGACTACCACGACGGCCCGATCGCGGACCGGCTGCGCGAGGCCGCCCCCGAGGGGCTGCACGTCTACCTGGACAACGTCGGCGGCGACCACCTGGAGGCCGCCATCGGCGCCCTGCGCGAGCGCGGCCGGATCGCCTGGTGCGGCGCGGTCGCCCAGTACAACCGGCTCGGGAACCCGCCGGCCGCGCCGCGCAACCTGTTCGACGTGGTCGGGAAGAGCCTGCGGCTGGAGGGCTTCCTGGTCCGCGACCACCTCGACGCCCGGCCGGAGCTGTACGACTTCCTCGTCCCGCACCTGCGCTCGGGCGCCGTCGTCCCGGACGAGACGGTCGTGGACGGCTTCGACCGGGTGGTGGACGCCTTCCTCGGCATGCTGCGCGGCGAGAACACCGGCAAGATGCTGGTCCGGATCGCCGACTGACCACCCCGTGCCCCGCCGCAGCGCCCACCCCGGCGGCACTCACCCGGGCAGCGGCAGCACGGCCAGGTCGAGCGCGGCGAGCCGGGCCGGGTCGGCCACCACCTCGTAGCCGGCCACCCGGCCGTCCGCGACCGCCATCCGCAGCACCAGCCGCAGCCGCCCGTCCGGGGCGATCAGGATCCCGGGCACCCCGTCCACCAGGGCCACCGCGCCGTACCGGGCCCGGCGGCCGAAGACCGTGGTCTCCCGGGCGACGGCCTGCGCGCCCCGGGCCACCAGGGCGCGGCCCGGTGGCAGCGCCGCCGGATCGGCCCGGCGCACCACGTCCGGCGCCAGGACGGCCAGCAGGTCGGCCAGGTCCCCGCCCCGGGCGGCGGCCAGGAAGGCCTCCACCACCCGCCGGTGCCCGGCCAGCGGCTCCGGGGGCAGCGCGGCCGTCCCGCGGACCCGCTGCCGGGCCCGGCTGGCCAGTTTCTTCGCGGCCACCGGGGTCCGCCCGACGATCGGCGCGATCTGGTCGAAGGGCACCGCGAAGCCGTCGTGCAGCACGAAGGCGACCCGCTCGGCCGGGCCCAGCCGGTCCAGCACCACGAGCAGCGCCCGGCCCACCGACTCGACCAGCAGCGCCTCCCGCTCCGGCTCCGGGCCGCCGCCCGCCGCCTCCGGCAGCGCCTCGTCGGCCGGCTCCTCGCGGCGCGCGGCACGGGCCCGCAGCAGGTCCAGGCAGATCCGGGAGACCACCGTGGTCAGCCAGCCGGGCAGGTTGTCGATCTCCGCCGGACCGGTGCGGACCAGCCGCAGCCAGGCCTCCTGCACGGCGTCCTCGGCCTCGCCGGTCGAGCCGAGCATCCGCTGGGCGATCGCCCGCAGCCGGCCGCGCTCGGCCTCGAAGCGCTCCTCCGGCGCCTCGGCCCGCCGCCCCGGGGCCGCCGCCGCCCCGGCCGCCGCTCCCGACATCGCGTCCCGGTCCATCGGTCACCTTTCCTCGGCGCGGCCCGTCACCGCTATGACGATCCGTCCTCCTCCGAGGTGACCGGGAGACCACCATGACCTCCACCACGCTGCTCCACCTGGACTCCAGCATCAGCCCGTCCGGCTCGGTCAGCCGCGCCCTGACCGCCCGCTTCGCCGACGCCTGGCACGCCCGGCACGGCACCGCCGGCCGGGACCGGTACCGGTACCGCGACCTCGCCGCCGACCCGGTGCCCCCGGTGCGCGCCGCCTACGACGCCCTCGGCCGCCGCACCGAGCGCAAGGGGATACTCCCGTTGGACGACATCGGCCGCCTCGCCGAAGGGCCGGACGAGGCGCACGAGTGGACGCTCAGCCGCCCGCTGATCGAAGAGCTGCGGGCCGCCGGCACCCTGCTGGTCGGCAGCCCGATGTACAACTACACCGTCTCGGCCGGCCTCAAGGCGTGGATCGACCGGGTCACCTTCCCCGGCGTCCACCACGACCCGGAGACCGGCGAGCCGCTGCTGCGCGACACCCGCGTGGTGGTCGTCGCCGTCCGCGGCGGCGGCTACGCACCGGGCACTCCGCGCGCCCACTGCGACTTCCAGGTCCCGTACCTGCGGGCGTACTTCGACCGGATCGGGGTCGCGCCGGAGCACCTGCACGTGGTCACCGCCGAGCTCACCAGGGCCGCGGACGTCCCGGCGCTGAACGCCCTCCAGCCGCTCGCCGCCGAGTCGCTGGCGGCGGCCGAGGCCGCCCTCGACGAGCTGGCCGCGACGCTCTGAGCCGCCCTGACAGGCCTGGCCGGGCGGCCGCTACAGCGGGGTGACGGCCTTGAGCACCACCAGCAGGGCCACGGCGGCGTTCAGCGCGCACAGCGCCGACACCGCCGTGCCGATCGCCGCGACCATCGCCGCCAGGCCCGCCGGGGTCTTGGCCGGCGGCCAGTTGCGGGAGGTCGGCACCGGGCCGAGCAGCGCGGCGACCCGGCGCGGCACCGGGCCGGCGGCGGCCGCCGCCGCGGTCGGCGTCGCGAAGGCCGCGAAGCCGGGGGCCGGGGCGGCGTGCGAGACCAGCGCCGCCCGGGCCACCGCTCGCGCGGTGATCCGGCGGTCCCCCACGGCCTGCGCCGACTCCTCGTCCGCCCACCGCTCCGCGCTGAACGCCACCGCGTGCTGCAGCGGCCGCAGGAACGGGTTGACGCAGGCAGCGAGCTGGGTGGTCAGCAGGTACCGGTGGTGCCGGTGGCGCAGGTGCGCCCGCTCGTGCGCGAGCAGCGCCTCGCGCTCGTCGGCGGCCAGGCCGGCCAGCATCCCGGTGGAGACCACCACCCGGCCGGGCGAGCCGGGCAGCGCGTAGGCGTACGGGCTGTGGTCCGGCAGCACCGCGAGGTCGCCGGACTCCCCCGGCTCCGCGGGCAGCCCGCTCAGCGCCCGGCGGGCCCGGTTCCGCACCCGCAGGTGCCGGACGACCGTCCGGGCGCAGGCCAGGACCACCAGGGCCAGCAGCCACATCGCGGCCGTGCCGACCGTCTCGTGGTACGGCAGCGCGGCCCGCACCTCCGGGTCGGACCAGCTGTCCGGCAGCGGGTTGCCGGGGATCTGCGCGGTGCCCACCACGCCGATCAGTCCGAGGCAGAGCACGCTGCACACCGCCATCACCGCGCTGATCACGGTCATCAGCCGGGCCGCGCCGCGCGGATGCAGGTGCTGCTCGGTCAGGCGCGCGATCGGGACCGCGGTGAGCGGCAGGACGAGCGGGAGGAAGACGAAGAAGCCCACGGGTCAGCTCTCACGGTCGGGCGCCGCCGGATCGGCGGACGCGGCGTCCAGCAGCGCCCGCAGCAGTTCCTCGTCGTGCGGCAGCAGCGCGCTGACGAAACTGGCCAGGACCGCGTCCCGGTCGGCCTCCCCGTCGAGCATCCGGCGCATCCGCAGCGCGGCCAGCCCGGCGGCGTCCGCGGAGGCCTGCCACAGGTAGGAACGGCCGGCGCGGGTCCGGGTCACGGCGTTCTTGGCGTGCAGCCGGGACAGGATGGTCATCACGGTGGTGTACGCCAGATCGCCCTCCAAGCGTTCCTGGACCCACCCCGCGGCGGCCGGGCCGGGCGCCTGCTGGAGCACCGCGAGCACCTGCGCCTCCAGCTCGCCCTGGCCTCGTCGTCGGGGCGGCGCGTCCCCGGCCGTCGGGGCGTGCCTCTGGTCTGCCATGACGGCCCACTCCCTCCGGATGCCGCGCCCGGACCGGCGGGCGCGGGTTCATCCTAACGAGCGCGGGGCCGCGCCGATCCGGTCGGAGCGAGGGTTCGGGGGCGTACGGCGCCGCTCCGCTCCGGGGCCGGTGCCGCCCGCCTGGTCAGCTCCGGGCCCGCTGGGTCACCGCGATGCAGACCAGCACCACCACCGCGGTGACCGGCGCCGCGGCCGGCAGGTGCTCGCCGAGCAGCAGCACCGACCAGACCAGCGTCAGCAGCGGCTGCGCGAGCTGGAGCTGGCTGGCCCTCGGCACCCCGATCGCGGCCATCCCCCGGTACCAGAGCACGAGCCCGCCGAGCTGCGAGACCGCCGCCGTGTACGCCAGCCCGGCCAGCGCCTTCGCCCCGAACCGGACCGGCTCGGCGCCCAGCCCGAGCACGGCGGTCAGCAGCGTCGCGGGCAGCGCGACCAGCACCGCCCAGGCGATCACCTGTCCGCCCGGCAGGTCCCGGGAGAGCCGCCCGCCCTCGGCGTACCCGGCGGCGCAGAGCAGCACCGCCACGAAGAGGTAGAGGTCCGCGGCGGTCGGCCGGCCGTGGCTCTGGACCAGGGTGAAGGCGAGCACCGCCGCGGCCCCGGCGAGCGCCGCCGCCCAGAACGCCCCGGACGGCCGGCGGCCGGTGCGCAGCGCCGAGACCACCGCCGTGGCCAGCGGCAGCACGCCGATGACCACCGCCGAATGGGCGGTCGAGGAGGTGCGCAGGGCGAGCGTGGTGAGCAGCGGGAAGCCGAGGACGCAGCCGGCCGAGACCACCAGCAGCCCGGGCCACTGCCCCCGCCGCGGCGGCCGGGCGCGGACGGCCAGCAGGTAGAGCGCGGCCAGCACAGCGGCCAGGACGCCGCGCAGACCGGTCGCGGTCCACGGGCCGAAGCCGGTCAGGGCCCACGCGGTGGCGGGGAAGGTGAGCGAGAAGGAGGCCACCCCGAGGGCCGCGAGGGCGGTGCCGGAAGCGGGGGCCGGTCGAGGTGCTATCGCCTTCGGGCGGATAGCGCTATCTTGTGCCGTCATGAACGAGCGTAGCAGCGTGACCGAACTCGCCGACATCCTGCGGCGGGAAGTGGAGCGCTACCCGGAGGGGCGGAAACTGCCTGCCAGCCGGGCGCTGGTGGAACGCCACCAGGTCAGCCCGTGACGGTCTCCCGGGCCATCGCGGTGCTCGTCGCCGAGGGGCTCGTGGTCTCCCGGCCGGGCGCCGGGGTGTTCCGGGCGGCCGCCTTCGCCGCTGCCCCGGCCGTCCCCGCCCCGCCGGCCGGCCGGACCGGCGACCTCTCCTGGCAGGAGATCGCGCTCAGCGCCGACTCCGGCCCGCGCGACCTGCTCGCCGCCCCGGTGTTCGACACCCTCCGGGTGCCCGCGCCCGACGTCATCGACCTCAACAGCGGCTACCCGCACGCCTCGCTGCTGCCCGAACGGCTGCTCGCCGCCGTCCTCGCCCGGGCCGGCCGGCGGCCGGGCGCCTGGGACCGCCCGCCCACCGACGGGCTGACCGAACTGCGCGGCTGGTTCGCCCGCGACATCGGCGGCCACGGCGGGCCGATCGGCGCCGGGGACGTCCTGATCACCGCCGGCGGGCAGAGCGGGCTGACCGTCGCCATGCGGGCGCTCGCCGCGCCCGGCTCGCCGGTGCTGGTGGAGTCGCCGACGTACTCGGGCATCCTGGCGGTCGTCCGGGCGGCCGGGCTGCGGCCCGTCCCGGTGCCGGTCGACGCCGACGGCGTGCGCACCGACCTGCTGGCGGAGGCCTTCGCGGCCACCCGGGCGCGGGTCTTCCTCTGCCAGCCGCTGTTCCAGAACCCCACCGGCGCGGTGCTGTCGCCCGTACGGCGGGAGGAGGTGCTGCGGATCTCCCGGGCGGCCGGGGCCTTCGTGGTCGAGGACGACTTCGCCCGGCTGCTGGTCCACGCGGACGCCCCCGCGCTGCCGCGCCCGCTCGCCGCCGACGACCGGGACGGGGTCGTGGTGCACCTGCGCTCGCTGACCAAGGCTGCCTCCCCCAACCTGCGGGTCGGCGCCCTCACCGCGCGCGGCCCGGCGCTGGCCCGGCTGCGGGCCACCCAGGTGGTGGACAGCTTCTTCGTGCCCCGGCCGCTCCAGGAGGCCACCCTGGAGCTGGTCTCCGACCCCGCCTGGGCCCGCCACCTGCGCACCCTCGGCGCCGAACTGCGCGACCGCCGCACCGCCGCCGTCGCCGCCCTGCACCGCGAGCTGCCCGGCGTCGTCGGCACCCACCGCCCCGGCGGCTACCACCTGTGGCTGCGCTTCCCCGACGGCGTCGACGACACCACCCTCGCCAGGGCCGCCCTGCGCGCCGGCGTCCAGCTCTCCCCCGGCCGCCCGTACCACCCCGCCGAGCCCCCGGCCCCCCACCTCCGGCTCAGCTACGCCGCCGCCGAGAGCTCCGCCCAGGTCGCCGAGGGCGTCCACCGGCTGCGGCTCGCGTACGAGGAGCTCGCGGACTGACGCCCCGGGGCCCTAGACCCGCCCGCCCGCCATCCGCTCCAGGCGGGCGATCCGCTCGGCCATCGGCGGGTGGGTGGAGAAGAGCCGCGCACCGGCCTCGCCGGGCCGGAACGGGCTGGCGATCATCATGTGGCTCGCGGTCTGGAGCTGCGGCTCGGGCGGCAGGGGCAGCTGGCGGGTGCCCGCGTCGAGCTTGCGCAGGGCGTTCGCGAGGGCGAGCGGGTCCCCGGTGATCCGGGCGCCGTCGGCGTCGGCCTGGTACTCGCGGGAACGGCTGACCGCCATCTGGATCAGCCCGGCCGCGAGCGGGCCGAGGATCATGATGGCGAGCATCCCGAACAGCCCCGGGCCGTCGTCGTCGTCGCTGCGCCCGAACGGCACCAGCCAGGCGAAGTTCACCAGGAACATCACCACCGAGGCGAGCGCCCCGGCCACCGAGGAGATCAGGATGTCCCGGTTGTAGACGTGGCTCAGCTCGTGCCCGAGCACGCCCCGCAGCTCGCGTTCGTCCAGGATCCCCAGGATGCCCTCGGTGCAGCAGACCGCCGCGTTGCGCGGGTTGCGGCCGGTGGCGAAGGCGTTCGGGGCCGGGGTCGGGGAGATGTAGAGGCGGGGCATCGGCTGGCGGGCGGAGGTGGAGAGCTCGCGGACGATCCGGTACAGCCCGGGTGCCTCGAACTCGCTGACCGGCCGGGCCCGCATGGCCCGCAGCGCGAGCTTGTCGCTGTTCCAGTAGGCGTAGGCGTTGGTCCCGAGGGCGACCAGCAGGGCGATCACGAAGCCGGTGCGGCCGAAGAGGCCGCCGATCACCAGGATCAGCGCGGAGAGGCCTCCGAGCAGGACGGCGGTCCTCAGTCCGTTGTGCCGGCTGTGCACGTCAGGCCCTCCAATGGTGCGGTGGGGAAGCCCTTTCTGCCTCGTCCCTCTTGCCCGGTCAACGGGTGGGGCCGGGGACCTTGTTCCCTTGTGACCGACGTGACACCGCCGGGCCGCACCCCCGGTACCACCGCACCGTCACCGGGCCGTCACGGCGGAGCGGCCCGGCCTCACCCCCGGATCGGCCCGACCAGGGCCCGGAACCACGGCCCGGCCCGGGCTCAGAACAGCGAGCCGCCCGCCACCTGGAGGACCAGCTGCGGCGCCACCGAGAGCACCACGGCGGCGGAGGCGGTGAGTCCGAGCGTCGCGGTGAGGCTCACCGGCAGGCGGTGCCCGGCGGCGGCCCCGTCGAGGGGCGCGTCGCCCGCCGGGGCGAACAGCCGGGCCGTCCAGAGCAGGTAGTAGTACAGGGCGACGACCACATTGACGGCCATCACCACGGCGAGCCAGCCCAGCCCGGCGTCGACCGCCGCGCGGAACACCACGACCTTGCCGAACAGGCCGACCACGCCCGGCGGCAGCCCGGCCAGGCAGAGCAGGAAGAAGGCGAGCGCCAGCGCCGTCCAGCGGTTGCGGGCGAACAGGCCGCGGAAGTCGTCCACGCTGGTCCCGGCCCGGCGGCCGACGGCGGCGACCACCCCGAAGGCGCCGAGGTTCACCACGCCGTAGATCAGCGCGTACGCGGCGGTGGCGCCGAGCGGGTCGACGCCGGTGGGCGCGTAGCCGGCCGCGGCGAGCGGCACCAGCAGGTACCCGGCCTGGCCGACCGAGGACCAGGCGAGCAGCCGCACCGCGCTGTACCGGGTGTCGAAGCGCTGCCGCAGCGCGCCGACGTTGCCGACGGTCATGGTGACGGCGGCCAGCACCGCGAGCACCAGGCCCCAGGTGTGGGCGTACGGGCGGAAGGCGACGGTGGTGGCGAGCGCGAGCCCGGACAGGCCGGCCGCCTTGCCGACCACCGAGAGGTAGCCGGCCACCGGCAGCGGGGCGCCGGTGTAGGTGTCGGGCACCCAGAAGTGGAACGGGACGGCGGCGACCTTGAAGGCGAAGCCGACCAGGGTCAGCACCGCGCCCGCCTCGGCCAGCGGCCTGAGCTGTCCGGGGGCGTGCTCCAGGCCCTGGGCGACGGCGCCGAGGTGCAGGCTGCCGCTCGCCGCGTAGACGAAGCCGACGCCGAGCAGCATCACGGCGGTCGCGGTCACCGAGGAGACGAAGAACTTGAACGCGGCCTCGGCGCCCCGGCCGTCCCGGCGCAGCGCGACCAGGGCGAAGGCGGGCAGCGAGGCGACCTCCAGGGCGATCACCATGGTGGCGAGGTCCCGGGAGGCGGGCAGCAGGGCGGCGCCGGTGGCGCTGGAGAGCAGCAGGAACCAGTACTCGCCGCGCGGCAGCTTCTCGTCCTCCACGGTGTGCGTCGACAGCAGCGCCGCGATCAGCGCGCCGCCGAGGGCGAGCAGCTGGAACACCAGGGCGAAGTGGTCGGCGACGTACGAGCAGCCGCCGTTGTCGGACCCCCCTGCTACGTTCTGCACGCAGAAGGTGGCGCGGGGTGACGATCCGGTGAGGGGAAGGAGCGCGATGAGGGCGAGGGCGAGTCCGGCCGCGGTGAGGCGGCCGAGCCACTTCTTGTGCCGCTCGGGCAGGAACAGGTCCGTGAGCAGCACGGCGAGGGCGGCCACGGCGGCGATCAGCGGGGGCGCGATCGCCACCCAGTCCACGGACTGGATCAGGCTGCCCGGGTTGGCTACGGCGAGGGAGGTCACAGTGTGCTGCCCCGTGGAGTGAGGTCCGAGTGCGGCGGTCTGGGCTGCGAGCACGGTCAGCCACCCCCGAGGAGGTGCTTGACGGCGGGGTCGGAGAGGCCGAGCAGCAGCGCGGGCCAGAGTCCGGCGAGCAGGGTGAGCGCGGCCAGCGGCGTCCAGCTGACGGCCTCGTACGGGCGCAGGTCGGCGAGCTCGGCCACCGGGGCGGGCTGCTCGGGGTCGCCCATGCAGACGCGCTTGACCACGATCAGGAGGTACGCGGCGGTGAGGAGGGTGCCGAGGCCGGCCAGGACCATGTAGGTGACGAACGCGGGGCGCGACAGGCCGGCGGCCGGGTCGAACGCGCCGAACATGGCGAGCAGCTCGCCCCAGAAGCCGGCCAGGCCGGGCAGCCCGAGGCTGGCGACGGCGGCGAAGGCGAGCAGCACGCCGAGCCGCGGGGCCCGGCCGTACAGGGCGGCGCCGGTGGTGCCGGCCAGGGTGTCGAGGTCGGCCGTGCCGTAGCGGTCCTTGAGCGCGCCGACGACGAAGAACAGCAGGCCGGTGATCAGGCCGTGGGCGATGTTGGCGAACAGCGCGCCGTTGACGCCCACCGGGGTGAGGGAGGCGATGCCGAGCAGCACGAAGCCCATGTGGCCGACGGAGGAGTACGCGATCAGGCGCTTGAGGTCGCCCTTGGCGCCGGGGCGGGCCAGCGCCAGGCAGGCCAGTGAGCCGTAGACGATGCCGACGGCCGCGAAGGCTCCCAGGTAGGGGGCCAGGGTGGCGGCGCCGTCCGGTACGACCGGGAGGAGGACGCGGACCAGGCCGTAGGTGCCCATCTTCAGCAGCACGCCGGCGAGCAGCACCGAGCCCACCGTCGGGGCGGCGGTGTGCGCGTCGGGGAGCCAGCTGTGCAGCGGCCAGGCGGGGGCCTTGACCGCGAGCCCGACCAGGATCGCCAGCGCGGCGATCACCTGGGTGGTGTGGCTCAGGCCGCTGCCGTGCGCGGCGGCCAGGGCCTGCATGTCGAAGGTGCCGGCCTTGCTGCCGATCAGCAGGAAGCCGAGCAGCATCACGGCCGAGCCGAGCAGCGTGTAGAGGATGAAGCGGTTGGCGGACGGCACCTTCGCGCCGCTCCCCCAGCGGGCGATCAGGAAGTACATCGGGATCAGCACGATCTCGAAGGCCAGGAAGAAGAGCAGGAGGTCCAGGACCGCGAAGGTGGCGAGCATGCCGACCTCGAGCAGGAGGAACAGCCCGACGAAGGCCTGCGCCGAGGGCACGGTCTCCCCGTCCGGCAGCCGCTTCTCCGAGTACAGCGCGCAGAGGAAGGTGAGCAGCGCGGTCAGCACGACCAGCGGCAGCGAGACGCCGTCCACGCCGAGGTGGAGGCGCACGTGCAGGGCCGGGATCCAGGACACGTCGGTGGTGGCCTGCATCCGGGCGGGTTCGTCGTGGTCGAAGCCGGCCGCGAGGGCGACGGCGAGCAGGAGCACCGCGCCGGTGACGACGGTGTTCAGCCGCAGCGCCCGCCGGTCGGCCACGGCCCGGTCCGGCCCGAACACCGGCGCCAGGGTGAGTGCGGCGCCGAGCAGCGGCAGCAGCAGGAGGGCGATGAGGACTGCGTTCATCGGGGGCTCCCAGCAGCGGTCGAGGTGGCGGAGGTCGAGGACAGCAGCACCGGCTACACCGCCACCAGGACGGCCAGCAGGACGACGCCGGCCAGCAGGGCGCTGAGGTACGTCTGCGCGTTGCCGGTCTGCGCGAGCCGGACGGCCCGGCCGAGCAGGTTGGCGCCCGCTCCGCTGCCGCGCACGTAGGTCTCGACGACCTCGCGGTCGAGGAAGCGGACCAGCTTCGCGGCGGCGCCCACCGGGCGGACGAACAGCGCGTGGTAGAGCCGGTCGACGCCGAAGCCGTGCCGGGCCGGGCCGAACAGCGGGCCCAGCAGGGTGCGCCCGGGGTCGGCGACGATCACCTCGGCGGCCGGGGCTCCGCCCTGCTCGGGCACCCTCCCCCAGCCTCCGGCCGGGGCCGGGCGGCCGGTGCCCAGCCGGGCGGTCGCCGAGCGCCAGGCGCCGTACGCGGCGATCACGCCGACCGCGGCGAGCCCGGTCCCGGTGACGGCGGTGACCGCGGAGGGCCGCAGCGAGCCGCCGTCCAGGAGCGCGGGCAGCCAGTCCGAGCGCAGGCCGACGATGCCGAAGCCCATGGTCGGCACGGCCAGCACCCAGAGCGGCCAGCGCATCGCGGGCGGCTCGGCGGTGGCCGGGTCGGCCTCGTCGAGTTCGGGCGAGTACGGCGCGCCGGCCTCGTGGTCGGCCGGTGCCAGGGCCTGGACCCGGGCCTTGGCGGCCGCGGCCGTCGGCACGGCGGCCCCGGCCGGGCTGTGGAACGCCAGCAGGAAGAGCCTGGTCGCGTACGCGGCGGTGAGCAGCGCGGTGAGCCCGGCGGAGATCAGCACGATCCACCCGGCCGCCTGCGGCACCGCCGAGGCCGGGCCGAGCCCGTTGGTCAGCGCCTCGCCGTTGGCGGCGTGCTCGGCGGCGGTCAGCACCGCCTCCTTGCTGAAGAAGCCGGAGAACGGCGGCAGCCCGACCAGGGCGACGAGCGCGATGCCCGTCGTCCAGTAGGCGTCCGGCACCCGCTTGCGCAGCCCGGGCATGCGGGACATCGCGGAGATCGAGTTGGTGTGCGCGGCGTGGATCACCACGCCGGCGGCCAGGAACAGCAGCGCCTTGAACGCGCCGTGGCTGACCAGGTGGAAGACCGAGGCCTCGCGGTCCCCGCTGGCCAGCGCGCCGGCCATGTAGCCGAGCTGGCCGACGGTGGAGTAGGCGAGCACCCGTTTGAGGTCGTCCTGGGCGAGCGCGCAGAGCGCCGAGCCGATCATCGTCACGGCGGCCATCACCGCGAGCACGACCAGCGCCGCGCCCGACAGCAGGAACACCGGCAGCAGCCGGGCGACCAGGTAGATGCCGGCCGCGACCATGGTGGCGGCGTGGATCAGCGCGGACACCGGGGTCGGGCCGGCCATCGCGTCCGGGAGCCAGGTGTGCAGCGGGAACTGGGCGCTCTTGCCGGCCACACCGGCGAGCAGCAGCAGCGCGGTCAGCGTCGGGTGCCCGAGCCGGCCCTCCGTCGCGGCCGCCAGCACGTCCGGGACGCGGAAGCTGCCGGCGTCCGCGCCGAGCAGGAAGATCCCGAACAGGAACGGCACGTCACCGAGCTTGGTGACCAGGAAGGCCTTCAGCGAGGCCGAGCGGGCGTCCGCGGTCTCCCAGTGGTGGCCGATCAGGAAGTACGAGCACAGGCCCATGACCTCCCAGCCGACCAGCAGCACGATCAGGTCGCCCGAGTAGACCACCAGGAACATCGCCGCGGTGAACAGCGAGACCAGCGCCGCGTACGAGGGGTAGCGCGGGTCCTCCTTGAGGTACGCGGTCGAGTAGACCTGGACGCAGGTGGCGACCAGGCCGACCAGCACGGAGATCAGCGAGCTGAAGCCGTCCAGGTGGAGGCCGAGCGTGATGTCCGGGCCGCCGGTCGGGGTGAGCCGGGTGCCGGCGTCCAGGGTCCGGCCGGTGCCGAGCTGGAGGGCGACCACCAGGGCAAGCACGGCCGCGACGGCGACCGGGACGATCGCCAGCGGCCGGGCCAGCCCGGGCGCCTTCCGGCCGACGGCCAGGGTCGCGGCGGCGCCGAGCGCGGGCAGCGCGGGGACGAGTACGGGCAGGGCGAGGTTCATGCGGCGGCCTGGCCCTTCAGTGCCTCGGCTCCGGTCGGCGTCCCGGCGCCGACCGGCGTCTCCTCGACGGCGAGCGCCTCGCCCGGGTCGCCGAGCGCGGTGGCCCGGTCGATGTCCGCGGTGCCCCGGGCCCGGAACAGCAGCAGGACGATGGCGAGCCCCAGCCCGACCTCGGCGGCGGCGACGGTGATGGTGAACAGGGTGAGCGCCTGCCCGGCGTGCAGCGAGTCCCGCAGCCACGCGTCGAAGGCGACCAGGTTGAGGTTGACGGCGTTGAGCATCAGCTCGACGGACATCAGCACCAGGACGGCGTTGCGCCGGGCGAGCACGCCGTACACGCCGACGCTGAACAGCAGCGCGGCGAGGACGGCGGGGTAGGCGAGGTGCATCAGCTCTCCTCCGACGCGGACGGCGCGGACGGCGCGGACGGAGCAGCGGGAGCGGCCGTAGTCGTCGCGTTCACGTTCGCGGCCGCGTTCGCGGCGACCGTCCCGTTGGACCCGACCGGCCGCCCGGCGCGCAGCCTGCCCGCCCGGGGCGGCGGCACCCGCCGCCCCGAGCCGCGCGACAGCACGATCGCGCCGACCAGCGCCGCCAGCAGCAGCACGGACAGCGCCTCGAAGGGCAGCACCCAGTGCCGGAACAGGCTGGCCCCGGTGACGGCGGCCGAGCCGCCGCCTTGGCCGAGGTCGATCCAGGAGGTCCGGAAGGCGTCGACCACCAGCGTGACCAGCGTCCCGGCCGCGGCCAGCGCCACGACCAGGGCCACCCAGCGGTTCTTGGAGTCGGCGTCCGGCGAGCGCCCGATCGGCGCCTTGGTGAGCATCAGCCCGAACAGCACCAGGACGACCACCGAGCCGAGGTAGATCAGCACCTGCACCCAGGCGATGAACTCGGCCGTGAGCAGCAGGAACTCCACCGCCAGCCCGCCGAGCGCGACCACCAGCCAGAGCGCGGCGTGCACCAGCTGCCGGGTGGTCACCGAGACCACGGCCGAGCCGAGCACGGCGATCCCGACCAGCAGGAAGACGATCTCCTGCCCGGTCGGGGACAGGAACGAACGGGCGGCCGGCTCCAGGGAGCCGGTCGCCGCGAGAAGCGTGGTGGCACCGGTCACGCGTCGTCACCCTTCTCCTCGAGGGCCGCCGCGGCGGCGGCCGCCAGCTTGTCCGCGGTCTTGCGCGCGGTGGCGATCTCCTTGGGCTCCTCGGCCGCCGGGTCCAGCGCCGGCGGCGCGGGGACGGTCCACATCCACTCGCGGAGCTTCTCCCGCTCGTGGGTCAGCTCGTGGATGTCGGTCTCCGCGTACTCGAACTCCGGCGACCAGAACAGCGCGTCGAAGGGGCAGACCTCGATGCAGATCCCGCAGTACATGCAGAGCGAGAAGTCGATGGCGAACCGGTCCAGCACGTTGCGGGTACGGGCCCGGGCGTTCGGCTCGGCGGCCGGCAGCGTCTCCTTGTGGGAGTCGATGTAGATGCACCAGTCCGGGCACTCGCGCGCGCAGAGCATGCAGACCGTGCAGTTCTCCTCCAGCAGCGCGATGACGCCGCGCGAACGCGGCGGCAGCACCGGCTGCACGTCGGGGTACTGCGCGGTGACGCTCTTCCTCGTCATCGTCCGCAGCGTCACGGCCAGGCCCTTGGCGAGCCCGATACCGGGGAAACTCATGAGATCGCCACCTTGATGATGCCGGTGAGGGCCAGCTGGACCAGCGCGAGCGGGATCAGCACCGTCCACGCGAAGCGCATCAGCTGGTCCTCGCGCAGACGCGGGTAGGTGACCCGCAGCCAGATGACCACGAAGGCCAGCGCGAAGGTCTTGAGGATCATCCAGAGCCAGCCGAGCTGGTCCGGCAGCGGTCCGTGCCAGCCGCCCAGGAAGAGCACCGCGGTCAGTGCGGACACCACCAGGATGCCCACGTACTCGGACAGCAGGAACAGGGCGAACCGCAGGCCGGTGTACTCGGTGTACGCGCCGAAGATGATCTCCGAGTCGGCGATCGGCATGTCGAACGGCGGGCGCTGGAGTTCGGCCAGACCGGCCGTGAAGAAGACGAACGCCCCGATCAGCTGCCAGGGCAGCCAGTACCACTCCCAGGCGTCCACGATCCCGGGCAGCGACAGCGTGCCGGCGGCCATCGCCACCGAGGCCGCCGCCAGCACCAGCGGCAGCTCGTACGACATCAGCTGCGCGGCCGTGCGCAGGCCGCCGAGCAGCGAGAACTTGTTCGCCGAGGCCCAGCCGGCCATCAGCTTGCCGATCACGCCGACGCCCATCACGGCGAGCACGAAGAACAGCCCGGCGTCGATCGCCTGGCCGACGAAGCCGTCCGGGCCGACCGGGATCGCCAGCAGCACGAAGAGGTACGGCAGCAGCGAGACGGCGGGCGCCAGCTGGAAGACCCGGCGGTCCGCCCCGGCCGGGACGATGTCCTCCTTCTGCGCGAACTTCACGCCGTCCGCGACGAGCTGCGCCCAGCCGTGGAAGCCGCCCGCGTACATCGGGCCGAGCCGGCCCTGCATGTGCGCCATGACCTTGTGCTCGGTCTGGCCGATGACCAGCGGGAGGACCAGGAAGACGACGAGGGTGGCGACGCAGCGCAGCACCGTGTCGAGCAGGTTCACGCGCCTTCTCCGTCCTGGTCGGCCGGTCCGGCCGAGGTCTCGTCCTTCTGCTCGACCGGCTTGCCCAACTTGCCGGGCTCGGCGGGCTCGCCCGACGGCTTCTCCTCGTGGGCGGGCACCGGGTTGTGCCAGGGCGCGTCGGAGGACCGGGGCGCGTCGGAAGGCCGGGGCCGTACGGGAGCCGCGGGCTCGGCCGTCGGCTCGGCGGCCGGTTCGGCGGGAGCCTCGGCGGCCGTCTGACTGGCCGACCCCTCGGACACCGACCGGGTCCGTCGCGGCCGGTCCGCCCGCACCGGCGGGGTGCCCTCGGCCGGAGCGGCCGCGGGAGCCTCGGCGGCCGCCTGGCTCGCCGACCCCTCCGACACCGACCGGGTCCGCCGCGGCCGGTCCGCCCGCACCGGGGCACCGCCCTCGGCGCCCGCGGCAGCCGCACCGGCACCGGCCGCACCAGCGGCGCCCGCACCAGCGCCCGCAGCCGCGCGGGGCGTCCGCGCCGCCGCCCCCGCCGCCCGCGCACCGCGCGCGGGCCGCTCGGCGACCGGCGGCAGGGTGCCCTTGAGCGGCCCCCACTCGTTCGGGTCCGGCACACCGGCCGGCTGCATCTTGCGCCGGGCCGGCCCGCCGCCGTGGTCGGACTCGCCGGGCTCCTTGGCGCCCGGCCAGTCCTTGGCGACCCGGGCCGCGAGCACGAACTCCTTGCGCAGCGGGTTCCCCTCGAAGCCGTCCGGCAGCAGCAGGGTGGCCAGGTGGGGGTGCCCGGGGAAGTCGATGCCGAACATCTCGTGGGTCTCGCGCTCGTGCCAGGCGGCACCGGCGTACACCGGGACGGCGGTCGGCAGCGCGGCCCGGTCGCGCGGCACCCGGGTGCGCAGCGCGAGGTGCCGGACGCCGGGCGCCTCGACGGCGGCCAGGTGGGCGACCACGGAGAAGCCCTCGGCGAGCTCGTCGACGGCGCTCAGCCAGTCGAAGAAGCCCAGGCCCAGGACGTCCCGGGCGTTGGTGAGCGCCTCGGTCCAGTGCTCGGCGGGGACGTCGACGGTGACCAGCCCGTACGCCTCGGCGCCGGTCGCCCACTCCCCGACCGACGCCGCGTACTGCTCGGCGGATGTCACGAGACCCCTCCCTCGGTCGAAGCGCCGGCCGCGGAACCGGCCGCGGTCCCGGGCGCGGAGCCTGCCGCGGAGCCGCTCGCGGTACCGGCCGCGGAAGCCCCCGAAGGCCCGGCCACCAGCGGCCGGCGCAGCGCCGCCACGGGCGCGGGCACGGTGTAGCGGTCCGGCAGGGACTCGGCGGCGATCTTCTCCTGGAGCTTGAGGATGCCCTGGAGCAGCGCCTCCGGCCGCGGCGGGCAGCCGGGCACGTAGACGTCCACCGGGATGATCTGGTCCACGCCCTTGGTGACCGAGTAGGAGTCCCAGTAGGGGCCGCCGGAGTTGGAGCAGGCGCCGAAGGAGATGACGTACTTCGGCTCGGGCATCTGCTCGTAGAGGCGCTTGACGGCGGGCGCCATCTTGTCGGTGACCGTCCCGGAGACGATCATCAGATCAGCCTGACGGGGTCCGGGCGCGAACGGGATGACACCCATCCGGATGAAGTCGTGTTTGGCCATCGAGGCGGCGATGAACTCGATCGCGCAGCAGGCCAGCCCGAAGTTGAAGCACCAGAGGCTGTAGCGGCGCCCCCAGTTGAGCACCACCTTGACCGGGTCCGGCGCGAGCCGGGCCAGCGGGCCGAGGCCGCGGCGCTCGACGGCGCCGGGGCGCGCGGGGTCCGGCAGGCCGAGCGGGACGGGACCGCCCTGTGCGCCGCCGTGCGAGTGGGAGTGCGTCACGTCCATTCCAGAACGCCCTTCTTCCAGGCGTAGAGCAGCCCGACCGCGAGGAAGCCGATGAACAGGAACATCTCGATCAGCGTCCCGGCGCCGTACCCGGCGGTGGCGAAGACGGTCGCCCAGGGGAACAGGTAGATCGCGTCCACCGCGAAGATCACGTACAGGAAGGCGTACACGTAGTAGCGGATCTGGGTGTGCGCCCAGTCCTCGCCCACCGGGTCCACCCCGCACTCGTAGGCGAGGAGTTTCTCGGGCGAGTACACCACGGGCCGCAGCAGCCGGTTGGCGGTGAACGCCACGGCGACGAAGAGCACCCCGACGACGGCCATCAGGCCCATCGCGGCGTACGCGTCGAAGTAGCCGCTGCCGACCGCCGGGTCGGCCGCGACGGCAGCCGCGTGCTTCCCCTCCATGCCTTCGCCTCCACCTCGGCCGTGAACCCGCCCTCAAGACAGTTCTACGACGTTTGCTCTCACCGGCCCAACCATGGCCAAAGCGTGAGTCTAAGGGGACCGCTCCGCTCCGCCCGAACCCTGCCCGCTCCGCAAGACGGCCGGTGGACACCCGGGCGGGCGTCCGGTGACCGGGCGCGGGGGTGGGGTTAACCCCCGGCCGGGAAGATGTATCACCCCCATGGCCCCCACCGCTCCCGGTTCGGGAAGCTTGGTCCAGCCGCACGACGAAGTAGGGACGGTAGATCCGCATGAAGCCGCTGCACCGCGCCGTGGACGCCATCAAGGAGCAGGACGCCCGGATGGAGCGCCCACCGCTGTACGGCACGAGGATGTGGCACCAGGTCGGCCAGTTGCTGCTGAACCTGCCGCTCGGCATCTTCGGCTTCGTGCTGGCCATGACCGCGCTGTCGGTCGGCCTGGGCCTGTCGGTCACCGTGCTCGGCCTGCCGATGCTGGCCGGCGGCCTGGCCGTCTCGCGCTCCCTGGGCACGCTGGGCCGGCGGCGGGCGCGCGCCGCGTACGGCTCCGCGATCGACGAGCCGGAGCCGGTGAAGCCGCGCCGCCCGGGGGTGGTCGGCTACACCATCGCCCAGCTCACCGACCTGCTGAACTGGCGCTCGGCGCTCTACAACGTGCTGATGCTGCCCTGGGGCGTGCTCAGCTTCGCCCTGACCCTGGTCTCGGTGATCGTGCTCTGGCCGGTGCTGCCCTGGGTGATCCGCGGGCTGGCCTCGGTCGACCGCATCCTGATCGAGTCGCTGCTCTTCCCGGGCGCCCTGGCCGAGCGGGTGCGCGAGC
Organism: Kitasatospora sp. NPDC058184; assembly: GCF_042883725.1. Classification (NCBI taxonomy): domain Bacteria; kingdom Bacillati; phylum Actinomycetota; class Actinomycetes; order Kitasatosporales; family Streptomycetaceae; genus Kitasatospora; species Kitasatospora sp. NPDC058184. Next base: position 443,912 of record NZ_JBHVVE010000005.1, on the reverse strand, counting down.
TGGAGGACGACCGCGGCACCGTGGTCGACACCGCCGCCGCCGACCTGCGCCGGATCGAGCGCGACCTGCACGACGGCGCCCAGGCCCGGCTGGTCGCCCTGGCGATGGACCTCGGCATGGCCAAGGAGCGGCTGCGCGAGGTGGAGTCCGAGGACGACATGGCGGCCGCCGCGAAGATGGTCGACAACGCCCACGGCGAGGTGAAGCTGGCCCTCCAGGAGCTGCGCGACCTGGCCCGCGGCATCCACCCGGCGGTGCTCACCGACCGCGGCCTGGACGCCGCGCTGTCCTCGGTCGCCGCCCGCTGCACCGTCCCCGGCGGGGTCCGGGTGAGCGTCGACCTGAGCGGCCCGGACGGGCAGCCCGAGCGCCCGGACTCGGCGGTCGAGGGCATCGCCTACTTCACCGTCAGCGAGCTGCTGACCAACGTCTCCAAGCACGCCGGCGCCCGCTCCGCCACGGTCGAGGTCTGGCGCTCGGACAACCAGCTGATGGTGCTGGTCCAGGACGACGGCAAGGGCGGCGCGGCCCCGTACCCGGGCAGCGGCCTGGCCGGGCTGGCCGAGCGGATCCGCGCGGTGGACGGGGTCTTCCTGGTGGACAGCCCCGACGGCGGCCCGACCACCGTCACCGTCGAGCTGCCCTGGCGCACCCGCACCGCCCGCCGCTGACCACGGGAACAGCACGGCACAGTAGGGCGCCGGGACCTCGTCGAGGCGAAGACGAGGTCCCGGCGCCGTTCCGGTACGGCACCCGGCCCGCTGAACCCTTGCGCGGCGTGCGGCCCGGCGTCCCCGTACCGGGGCTCAGGGGGAGGAGGTCTGGGCGCCTTCCAGTTCGCCGAGGGTGACGTCGGCGGTCTTGCTGCCGCCGTCCCGGGTGTAGGTGACGGTGACCTTGCTGCCCGGGGTGAGCGAGGCGAGCGCGGTGGTGAGCGCGTTCAGCGAGTCGACCTGGGTGTCGCCGATCCTGGTGATGACGTCGCCGGCCCGGAGCCCCGCCGAGGCCGCCGCCCCGCCCGGGGTGACCGCCACGATGACCGCGCCGGCCGGCTGGAACTGCTGGTTGAAGCTGGTCCGGGCGGTGATGCCGAGCGCGGCCCGGCCGGAGTTGGTGACCTTGCCCTGCTTGATCAGCTGGTCGGCGATGTTGGTGATGGTGCTCGCCGGGATGGCGAAGCCGATGCCGGGGGCGGCCGCGCCGTTGCTCTGCGGCTCGGTCGCGGCGAGCGTGTTGATGCCGATCACCTTGCTGTCCAGGTTCACCAGCGCGCCGCCGCTGTTGCCCGGGTTGATCGCCGCCGAGGTCTGCACCATGTTGCCGATGGTGGCGCCCGGCGAGCCGGGGCCCTGGGGTTCGGAGACGGTCCGTCCGGTGGCCGAGACGATGCCCTGGGTGACGCTGCTGGAGAGCCCCAGCGGGCTGCCCATGGCGAGGGTGATCTGGCCGAGCTGGACCTTGCCCGAGTCGCCGAAGCTGGCCGGCCGGAGACCGCTCGGCGGGTTGTTCAGCCGGATCACCGCGAGGTCGGAGTCGGGGTAGCTGGCGACCAGGCCGGCGTCCAGCGTCGTGGTGCTGTTGGCGAGGGTCACCGTGAAGGTCTTCGCGGAGCCGACCACGTGGGCGTTGGTGACGATGTCGCCCTTGTCGTCGTAGACGATCCCGGAGCCGAGGCTGTCGCCGGTGGTGATCTGCACCACGGAGGGCAGCACGTTGGCGATCACCGCCTGGTAGGCGTCCTGCAGCTGGGTCCCGCCGTTCGACTGGCCGGACGTCGCGGAGGCCTGGGTGGAGCCGGGGGACGAGGGCGAGCCGGTGGCGGCGACGGTGGCGGAGGAGGACGTGCCGCTGCTGCAGCCGGCCAGCGCCAGCGCGGCCGCCACGGCGACCACGGCCGCGGCCGGCAGCCGCCCGCCGGGCAGGGGGCTGGTGTGTTCCTTGCGACGGTGCACCTGGCTGCCTCCGATTCGTCACCACGCCGGGGGGCGCGGGCATGAGCGCACGGAAATCCTTGTCAGCTTTTCACCGTTTTGTCCGCTTTGTGGCCCCGACTCGCCCGAACGTGGCGGTCGGATCCGAACGCGGGTGCGCCGGAGATCCCCGAGGCGCGCCCCTAGGATCGGCACATGACTTGGTTGATCACCGGCGGTGCCGGATACATCGGCGGACACGTCGTCCGACAGCTGCTCGACGCCGGGGAGCGCGTCGCCGTCCTGGACGACCTCAGCACCGGCGACGCCTCCCGGCTGCCGGCCGGCGTCCCCCTGATCGAGGGCTCCACCCTGGACCGCGCCGCCCTGGACGCCGCGATCCGCGAGCACGGCGTCGAGGGCATCCTGCACTTCGCCGCCAAGAAGCAGGTCGGCGAGTCCGTCGAGCAGCCGTTCCTGTACTACCGCGAGAACATGATCGGCCTCCAGACCGTCCTGGAGGCCGCCGCCGAGGGCGGGGTGAAGCGCTTCCTCTTCTCCTCCTCCGCCGCGGTCTACGGCATGCCGGACGTCGACCTGGTCACCGAGTCCACGCCCTGCGCCCCGATGAGCCCGTACGGCGAGACCAAGCTGGCCGGCGAGTGGCTGGTCGCCGCGGCCGGCAAGGCCCACGGCATGTCCACCGTGGCCCTGCGCTACTTCAACGTGGCCGGCGCCGCCTCCCCCGAGCTCTCCGACGCCGGGGTGTTCAACCTGATCCCGATGGTCTTCGAGCGGCTCACCGCCGGCGAGGCCCCGCGGGTCTTCGGCGACGACTACCAGACCCCGGACGGCACCTGCGTCCGCGACTTCATCCACGTCTCCGACATCGCCTCGGCGCACGTGGCGGCCGCCAAGCGGATGGCCGCCGACCCGGCCGGCGCGACCTCCCTAGTGCTGAACATCGGCCGCGGCGAGGGCGTCAGCGTCAAGGAGATGCTGGCGGTGATCGGCAAGGTCACCGGCTACGACACCGCCGCCGAGGTGACCCCGCGCCGCCCCGGCGACCCGGCCCGGGTGGTGGCCTCCGCCGACCTGATCCACCGCGAGCTGGGCTGGACCGCCCGCCACGACGTGACCGAGATGGTCTCCTCCGCGTGGGACGGCTGGTGCAGCCGCCACCCCGGGGCCCGCAGGGCCTGATCCGACGGCGCCCGTCCGGCGGTGTCCGCCCCGCGGTTCAGCGGGCGGGCACCGCCGTGCCGTAGAAGGCGTCCAGCGCGTACACGCAGCGGTCCTTGGAGCCGACGAAGACCCGGCCGCCGACCGCCACCGGCGAGCCGGTGAGCTCGCCCTTGGTGCCGAGCTCCCAGCGCAGCTGACCGCTGGCCAGGTCCAGGGTGTGCAGCGAGTGGTCCCGGCTGCCCAGGTGCACCAGGCCGTCGGCCACCGCCGGGGAGCCGACGATCTCGCCGCGGGCGGTGTAGCGCCAGCGCTCCCGGCCGGTGGCCGCCTCGAAGGCGTACAGCACCTCGCCGTTGCCGACCAGCACCATGCCGTCCGAGACCACCACCGGGTCGGCCCCCTGGCGGCGGCCGGTGACCCCGCGCCAGCGGTCCCGGCCGGTGGCCGCGTCCAGCGCGTAGACCGTGCCCAGGTAGTCGGCCACGTAGACCGCGTCGGCGTCCAGGGCGGGCGGGGTGAACAGCACCACCGGGGCGTCGAAGCGCCAGCGCTCGGCCCCGCTGGCCGCGTCCAGCGCGTACACCCGGGTGCCGGCCGACACGTACAGCACGCCGCCGCGCTCGACCGGGTGCGAGGGCACCTCCTCGCCGACCGGGAAGGACCAGCGCAGGCCCGCGCCGCGCGGGTCGACGCAGCGCAGCCGCCCGCCGCCGTAGTAGTAGGCGGCGCCGCCCACCAGGACCGGGCCGGACTGCGGGTTCTCGAAGTCCTGCTGGGCGTCGTCGGCGCGCCACAGCTCGGCGCCGTTGGCCGCCGAGCGGAGCTGGACGCCGCCGCCCCTGATGCCGCAGCAGAGCACGCCGTCGGCGGCGGAGAGCGAGTAGACCCAGCCGTCCAGCGAGGTGCGCCAGCGCTCGGTGCCGTCCGCGGCGTCCACGGTGTACAGGTGCGGGCCGTCCGCGGCGTGCACCCGGCCGGCGTCCACCGCGAGCGCCCAGGCCACGTCCCGGGTCTTGTAGCGGCGCTCACCGGAGGCGATGTCCAGCGCGTGCACCTCGAAGCTGGAGACGAACAGCGTCCCGTCGGCGACCACCGGGGTGCCCCAGACGTCGTTGGACATCCGGAACCGCCAGGGGCGCCAGCGGGCGACCGGCGGGGGCGGCGGGACGGGGGCCCGGCGGACCCAGTCGGTCGTGGCCGGGGCGGTGCTCGGGCCGGGCTGCTCGTGCTCGGCCCGCGGCCCCGGGCCTATCCGGACGGAGGCGCCGGAGAGCTGCACCTCGACGGCGCCGCCGGTGGGCGCCCGGTGCCGGTTCGGGGAGGCGATCTTCGCGGTCGGGATCTCGGCGTCCGAGCCCGGGGCGCGCTGCGGCAGGCTGTGCACCGGCCCGGCCGGCGGCTGTGCGTGCCGCCCGCCCGGGTTGGTGCGCGGGTCGGCCGGGCCGGGGTGCTGCGGCGGGACGTGCGCGGGCGGCGCCTGGGGGTGCGGGGGCGGCTGGGCCGGCTCGGCGGGCGGGCGCGGCGGCTGGGCGGCCGGGCGCCGGCCCCGCTTGCGCTCGATCAGCTCCAGCGCGTGGGCGGGCAGCCAGTCCCCGGCCTCGCCGGTGGCGTCGTCCCGGGAGAAGAGGTGCGGGGCGAGTTCGGTCTGGATCTGCGCCGGGGTGGGCCTGCGCTCGGGGGCCTGCTGCATGCAGCGGCGGACCAGGTCCATCAGCTCGGGCGGCATGCCGGTCAGGTCCGGCTCCTCGCGCAGCAGCTGGAACACCGTCTCGACGGGGTTGGTGCCCCGGTAGGGCGGGTGCCCGGTGGCGCAGAAGACCATCAGCGAGCCGAGCGAGAAGACGTCGCTGGCGCCCCGGACGGTGCGGCTGTCCCGGGCCTGCTCGGGGGACATGTAGGCGGGGGTGCCGACCGCGACGTTGGTCATGGTGAGCCGGGTGCTGGAGACCCCGGCCGCGATGCCGAAGTCGATCACCTTCGGGCCGTCCTCGACCACCAGGACGTTGGAGGGCTTGAGGTCGCGGTGGATCAGCCCGGCCGCGTGGATGGACTCCAGGGCCTCGGCGATGCCGGCGACCAGCCAGCGGGTGGCCTCCACCGGCAGCGGGCCGCACTCCTCGACCAGGTCCTCCAGCGAGGGCGCCGGGATGTAGGCGGTGGCCAGCCAGGGCACCCGGGCGTCCGCGTCGGCGTCCACCACCGCCGCCGTGTAGAAGCCGCCGACCGTCTTGGCCGCCGCGATCTCCCGGGCGAAGCGGACCCGGAACAGCTCGTCCTCGGCCAGCTCACCCCGCACGGTCTTGATGGCCACCCGCCGCCCGGCCGCGGAACGCGCCAGGTAGACCAGCCCCATCCCACCCGCGCCGAGCCGCCCCAGCACCTCGAAGGGCCCGATCCGCCTCGGATCGTGCGCCGTCAGCTGGTCCACTCCGCTGCCACCTCCCCGTTGTCCGCACCCGCCGCGTGGTGCCGGACCCGATTCTCCAATGCCGTCCCGCGCATATCCAACCTCCCCCACCCCCTGAAACACGTCGTCCCGGCCCGGAGGACGCCCCGGACAGGCCTCTGACCAGCGAGGACGGAACGACCGGATCCTGACGCCCGCTCCGGGGGCGGCTTGCGCCCGGGGCTCCGGACCGTCCACTTCCGGACGGCGCCGCACTCTTCGGTCATCGTCACGCTCTGTCACCCGACCACCCCTCAGCGGACTCGCCGTCACGCTGTGAGATCGCAAGCACACGGGGGGGCTTCAAACAGGGGCTTCGAAGCCCGGTGAATATCCGTCCGAAGTGGTTCATGCCGCTATACCAACCCCCGTGCGGAGTAATAGTCGCATCACCGAATCGCGCCAAGATCGTGCCACGGTAAGCTGACGGCATGACAGGACAAGTTCGCACCGTCGACGGTCGCGTCGCCGGGCGACGCGGACAGGAGACGCGGCAGAAGCTGCTCGACTGCCTCCGCGAGATGCTCAGCACGTCGCCCTATCGGGACGTCAAGGTCATCGACGTCGCCCGTATGGCGGGTACCTCCCCCGCGACCTTCTACCAGTACTTCCCGGATGTCGAGGGCGCTGTCCTCGAAATCGCCGAGGAAATGGCCAAGGACGCCGACCAGCTCAAAGAGCTGGTGGCCGGAAAGTCCTGGGCAGGGAAGTCCGGACCGACCACTTCGGAAGAACTGGTCGACGGATTCCTCGCCTTCTGGCGCAAGAACGACGCCATTCTCCGAGTGGTCACGCTCGGTGCCGCCGAAGGGGACAAGCGGTTCTTCAAGATCCGCATGACGGTCCTCAACGCGGTCGCCAAGCCGCTCGCGGAGGCCGTCAGGGAACTCCAGGCGAAGGGTCAGGCCGACAAGTCGCTCGACCCGAACGCCGTGGCCGGGGCCCTGGTCTCGCTGCTCGCCTCGGCGGCCGAGCACCAGAAGGCCTTCACCTCCTGGGGCGTCAAGGTCAAGGACCTCAAGCCCAACCTCGCTCCCCTGGTGTACCTGGGCGTCACCGGCAAGAAGGCGCCCAAGTAGGACCGTCCACCGACCCACCATCCGCTCCGCGCGCAGCCCCGGCCTCCTGTCCGGGGAACGACGGACGGCGGCCGTGTCCTCGGGGGAGGTCCGCCGACGTACCGCAAGCGCGCCAGACATGCCGCTGGGCGGGCACCCGTGACAGGGTGCCCGCCCAGCGGCGTTGTTCGGGTCCGGACGGCCTCACGGCGCCCTCAGGCGGCCTCGTGGCGCCGCCGGGTCGGGGTCAGGGGCAGCGCACGACCTGGCCGGCGTAGGCCAGCCCGCCGCCGAAGCCGAAGAGCAGGACCGGGTCGCCGGGCGAGAGCTCGCCGCGCTCGACCAGCTTGGAGAAGGCCAGCGGGATGGAGGCGGCCGAGGTGTTGCCGGAGTGGACCACGTCCCGGGCCACCACCGCGTCCTCGCCGAGGCCCAGCTTGCCCGCGATCGCGTCGATGATCCGCAGGTTGGCCTGGTGCGGGACGAAGCCCTTCAGCTCGGACGGGGCGATCCCGGCCCGCTCGCAGGCCTGGCGGGCCAGCGGGGCGAGCTGGGTGGTGGCCCAGCGGAAGACCGACTGGCCCTGCTGGCTGATCACCGGGTCCCAGCCGGTGATCACCACGGCGTCGCCCCGCTCGGGCTCGGAGCCCCAGACCACCGGCCCGATGCCGGGCTCGGCGCCCTCCTCCTGGGCCTCGACCACCGCGGCGCCCGCTCCGTCGCCGAAGATCACGCAGGTGGAGCGGTCGGTCCAGTCGAGCGTGTCGGACATCCGCTCGGCGCCGATCACCAGGGCGCGGCGGGCCGAGCCGGCCCGGATCGCGTGGTCGGCGGTGGCCAGGGCGTACGAGAAGCCGGAGCAGACCGTGTTGATGTCGTACGCGGCCGGCGAGCGCACGCCCAGCCGGGCGGCCACGGCGGCGGCGGTGTTGGGGCTGCGCTCGATCGCGGTGCAGGTGGCGACCACGACGAGGTCGATCTCGTCCGCCGTCCGGCCGCTGTTGGCGAGCGCCTTCTGCGCGGCCTCGGTGGCGAGGTCGACCAGGGTCTCGTCCTCGGCGATGTGCCGGCTGCGGATGCCGACACGGGTACGGATCCACTCGTCGTCGGTGTCGACGAGCCCCGCCAGGTCGTCGTTGGTGAGGACCTTGGGGGGCTGGTAGTGGCCGAGTGCCACAATGCGCGAACCGCTCATACTGCCATGGAACCGGGTTACCCGCTGGTCAGCATGGTATGACCGGCGACAGGATCCGCCCCCTCGATCTGTAGGAGGTGGACAAGGGGCCTTGGGGCGCCCGGGTTCCGTGCCCGGCTTCCGCGGACTCCGGGGTCAGAGTGCCAGCGTGGAGGCGTCGCCCATCACGACGACGGGGTGGGCGGCCGGGTCCAGGGTGCGGATCAGCTGGGCCATCTTGTCCTCGGGGATCGACACGCAGCCGTGGGTCGGGCCGTCGTGGTCCACGTGGAGCCAGATGCCGCCGCCCTTCTTGGAGCCCATCGGGCGGCGCGGGTCGAGCGGGGAGTTGCCGGGGACGCGGTTGTAGTTGATCGCGACCACGTAGTCGAAGGAGCCGGCCAGCTGGTCCCCGAAGAAGCCCGTGCCGGAGACCACGAAGCTCGGGTCCTTGTCGTACGGGAGCTTGCTGCCCGGGTCGGCCTTGCGGCCGCCCGCGTCGGTGAGGCTGAAGACGCCGATCGGGCTGCGCAGGTCGCCCTCGTTGTGGTCGGTGGTCCAGCCGCTCTTGCCGTTGTGGCCCTGCCAGGTCTCGCCGGCCAGCCAGCGGCCCTCGGGGGTGCGGGTCCAGAGGGTGACGGCGTTCTTGTCGGTGTTCTTGTCCTGGCCGGAGGCGACCAGCACCTGGGCGGTCTCGGCGGGGATCTGCGCGGTGAACTTCGCGCCGAGGCCGGGTATCGCGGCGACCGAGCCGTCCGTACGGGTCTGGCTGCGGTCGGCGGCGGGGGCCGCGGCCTGCCGGTCGGAGGCGGCCTGGGCGGCCGCGGGGGCCGGGGCGGGGTGGTCGGGCTTGCTGACGCCCTCCGGGCCGGGGCCGTCGGCGGCGGCGATGCCGGGCTTGGCGCCGTCCTGGCCGACGGCGTACCAGCCGGCGGTGGCGGCGACCAGCAGCGCGGTGCCGGCCATCACGGCCTTGCCGTGACGTTTCTGCTTGGCCTTGCGCCGGCGTCCCCGCGCGGCCGTCCGGGAGCCCGCCACGGGTGCGGCGGGAGCGGCGGCGAGCACGACGGGCCCGGGCTCGAAGGGGACGGTCTCGGGCGCGGGCACCGGCTGGTACACCGACGCCGCCTCGTAGCCGCCCTCCGGCTCACCCTGGTAGGCCTGGAACGGCTGGTCGTACGCCTCGGAGTAGCCGTCAGGAGTCTGCTGGTACGGCTGGTACACGCCCTGGCCGTACTCCTGCGGAACGGGCTGCCGGTACGCCTCGTGCTCGGGGTACGGCTGCTCGTACGACTGCTGCGGCACCCCGTACACCGGCTCCCGCATCGGCTCGTACGACGGGTACTCGGTGGCGCGATGAGAACCGGACATGCTGTCGATCCTGCCAAACGCCGTACCCGTTGGTAAACCCGGGTCAGGTGCGGAGGCCGTGAAGACAACCGCCGCCCGGGCCGACGAGCGGTCCGGGCGGCGGGGATCTTCGCAGGTCAGAGGCGCATCGCCTGCGGGGTCTCGCGACGCTCCAGGTCGGGGCCGTCGTACTCGCGGATGACCTCGTAGCGGGTGTTGCGCTCCACCGGGCGGAAGCCGGCGTCGCGGATCAGCCCGAGCAGGTCGTCGCGGCCGAGCTTGTTCGGGGTGCCGAAGTTGTCCGCGTCGTGGGTGATCTTGTACTCGACCACCGAGCCGTCCATGTCGTCCGCGCCGTGGCTGAGCGCCAGCTGGGCGGTGGTGACGCCGTGCATCACCCAGAAGACCTTGACGTGCGGGACGTTGTCGAAGAGCAGCCGGGAGACCGCGAAGGTCTTCAGCGCCTCGGCGCCGGTGGCCATCTCCGTGCGGGCCATCAGCTTGTTGCGCACGACGCCGTCCTTGGAGTCGTGGAAGTCGTGCTGGTAGCGCAGCGGGATGAAGACCTGGAAGCCGCCGGTCTCGTCCTGGAGCTCGCGCAGCCGCAGCACGTGGTCCACCCGGTGGCGGGGCTCCTCGATGTGGCCGTACAGCATGGTGGCGGGCGTCTTGAGGCCCTTGCCGTGCGCGAGGCGGTGGATCCGCGACCAGTCCTCCCAGTGGGTGTCGTGGTCGACGATGTGCTGGCGGACCTCCCAGTCGAAGATCTCCGCGCCGCCGCCGGTCAGCGACTCCAGGCCGGCGTCGATCAGCTCGTCCAGGATCTCGTCGGCGGGCAGGCCGCTGATCTTCTCGAACCAGTGGATCTCGGTGGCGGTGAAGGCCTTCAGCGAGACGTTCGGCAGCGCCGCCTTCAGCTCCCGCAGCGAGCGCGGGTAGTAGCGCCACGGCAGCGTCGGGTGCAGCCCGTTGACGATGTGCAGCTCGGTGAGGGAGTCGACCTCCATCGCCTTGGCGAGGCGGACGGCCTCCTCGATGCGCATCGTGTACGCGTCCTTCTCGCCCGGCTTGCGCTGGAACGAGCAGTACGCGCAGGACGCGCTGCACACGTTGGTCATGTTGAGGTGACGGTTGACGTTGAAGTGGACGACGTCGCCGTTCTTCCGCGTCCGCACGTGGTGGGCCAGCCCGCCCAGCCAGGCCAGGTCGTCGCTCTCGTAGAGCGCGATCCCGTCCTCGCGGGTCAGCCGCTCACCCGCGTAGACCTTCGCCTCCAGCTCGCGCTTGAGCCCTGCGTCCATGCGGTGACCCGCCTCCTCCGACATTCGATTCCTTGCCGGAATGAGCGTACGCCTATGCCGAGAGCAGCTCGGCGAGCAGTGTCGGGTCGATGTTGCCTCCGCTGACCACGGCCGCCACCGACTGGCCCCCGGTCTCGGCGGCGCGGTGGAAGTAGGCGGCCGGGGCGACCGCCCCGGAGGGCTCGGCGACGAGCCGGCCGCGGCGGGCCAGCACGGCCACGGTGGCGCGGATCTCGTCCTCGGTGACGGTGACGATGTCGTCCACGTAGGCGGCGACGTGCTCGAACGGCAGCACGCCGAGCGACGGGGTGCGCAGCCCGTCCGCGATGGTCCGGTAGGTGTCGGCGACCGGCCACTCGACCCGGCGGCCGGCCCGCAGGCTGGCCCGGGCGTCGGCGGCCAGCTCGGGCTCCACGCCGATCACCCGGATGCCGGGGCGGGTGAGCTTGAGCGCGGCCGCCGTCCCGCCGATCAGGCCGCCGCCGCTGACCGGCACCAGGACGGTGTCCAGGTCGGCCGGGGCGTCCTCGGCGATCTCCAGGCCGACCGTGCCCTGGCCCGCGATGATGAACGGGTCGTCGTACGGGGGCACCCAGACGTAGCCGTGCTTCCCGGCCAGCTCGGCGGGCAGGGTGTCCCGCTCCTCCGGCGCCACCAGGATCACCTCGGCGCCGAACGAGCGGGTGGCCTCCACCTTCACCGCGGGCGAGGTGTCCGGCATCACGATCACGGCCTTGATGCCGAGCGCCCGGGCCGCGTACGCCACCGCCTGCGCGTGGTTGCCGCTGGACTGGGCCACCACGCCCCGGGCGCGCTCGTCCTCGGTGAGCGCGGCCAGCCGGTTGTAGGCGCCGCGGGTCTTGAAGGCCCCGGTCGGCTGGAGGTTCTCGGGCTTCAGCCAGAGCCGCCGCTCCCCCTCGGCCGCCCAGGGGGCGGGAACCAGCGGGGTGCGCACGGCGACCCCCGCGATCCGCTGCCGAGCCGCGCGCAGCTCCTCCAGTCCGACCAGTGCCATACGTCACTCTCCTACAGGAGGAAGTTCACTCACCCGGTTTTCCCACTTGGTGGAGAGTACGACGGTGGTGCGGGTCCGGGCCACGCCCTTCGTGCCCGAGATCCGCTTGACCACCGATTCCAGGCCGGCCACGTCGGCCACCCTGACCTTCAGCATGTAGGAGTCGTCACCGGCGATGAACCAGCAGTCCTCGACCTCGTTGAGGTCCTTCAGCCGGTGCGCGACGTCCTCGTGGTCCGCGGCGTCGGTGAGCTGAAGGCCGATCAGGGCCGTGACACCGAAGCCGAGCGAGGCCGGGTTGACCGTCGCCCGGTAGCCGGTGATCACCCCGGCCTGCTCCAGGCGGTTGATCCGGTCCGTGACGCTCGGGCCGGAGAGCCCGACCAGCCGGCCCAACTCGGCGTAGGACGCACGGCCGTTCTCCCGGAGCGCCTGGATGAGCTGTCTGTCCACCGTGTCCATATACCGTCCGCGTCCTTCCGAACCTCACCAGACCCACAGATCATTATCCGGATTCAAAGGCGCCGTGCGCCGAACGACCCGGATATCGCAGAGAAGATACTCTCCCGCCCCGGGTCTCCTTACTCCCCCTCAGCCGGTGCGCCCTCGCCGGCGGCCGTCTTGCGGGCGGCCGCCCCCAACTCCCCTTCCCAGCGCAGGTACAGGGAATGCGGCACGTCGACGGCGTCCAGCACCCGTCCGGCCACGAAATCCACGAGTTCGCGCACGGTGGAGCCGCCGGCGTAGAAACCGGGCGAAGCGGGCAGGACGACCGCCCCCTGCGCGTCGAGCTCCACCAGGTGCTTCAACGTCACCCCGTTGAGTGGCGTCTCGCGCACGCAGACGACGAGTGGACGGCGCTCCTTGAGGGTGACGCTGGCGACGCGCTGCAGCAGGTCCTTGCTCAGGCCGAGCGCGATCCCGGCCACCGCGCCGGTGGTCGCGGGCACCACGAGCATGCCCTTGGCCGGGTAGGAGCCGCTGGACGGCCCGGCCGCGAAGTCCCCGGCGGGCCAGTAGCGGACGTCGTCCAGGCCCTCGTCGCTCCCGAGCCAGGCGGCGAGGTCGGTGCGCCAGTGGGCGTCCCGGAAGGAGATGCCGGTCTCGTCCAGGATGGTGAGCCGGGCGGCGCGGCTGACGACCAGGTCCACCGCCTCGCCGGCGGCCAGCAGCGCGCGGATCACCGAGGCCGCGTACGGCGTCCCCGACGCACCCGAGACCCCGACCACCCACGGCTGACGCTTCGCAGTTCCCATGGGGCAATTCTGTCCCGGCTCCACCCGTGGTTCCGGACCGGGCCGACCGGGAGGGGTCCGGGAGCGCCCGCCCCTGGGAGGATGGGCGCATGGCAGCGACCCTCGTCGACCTCACCCATCAGGTGACCACCGCGATGCCGGTCTACCCCGGCGATCCGGCCGTCCTGCTGGAGCCCGCGCTCACCACGGCCACCGCCGGGGTGAACGTGCTGGCCCTGCACCTCGGCTCGCAGTCCGGGACGCACGTGGACGCGCCGTACCACGTGGACGTCACCTGGCCGACCCTGGACGGGCTGCCGCTGGAGCGGTTCACCGGCCCCGCCGTGGTCGCCGACCTGCGCGGGCTGGAGCCCCGGTCGGCCGTCACCCCCGGGCTGCTGGCGGCCGCGCTGGAGCGGGTCGCGGACTCCGGCGAGGGCACCGTCCTGCTGCTGGCCACCGGCTGGGCCCGGCACTGGGGCACCGACGCCTACCTCGCCCACCCCGCCCTGACCCCGGCCGCCGCCGAGGCGATCGTCGCCGCCGGGGTGCGGACGGTCGGGGTGGACGCGCTCAGCGTCGACCCGACCCCCGACCCGGGCCCGGGCGACCCGGCGGTGGCCGCCCTGCTCGCCGACCTCACCGACGAGCACGACCACGGCGCCGCCGACGAGCCCACGCTCGCCGCGCACCGGGTGCTGCTGGGGGCGCCCGGCGGCGGGGTGATCGCCGAGAACCTGACCGACCTGCGGCCGCTGCTGGCGGCCCAGGAGGCCGGCCTGCCGGTGGAGGTCTCGCTGTTCCCGCTGCGGCTGGTCGCGGCGGACGGCGCACCGGTACGGGCGGTGGCCCGGCTGGGCTGAGCCGGACTCTCCGCCCGGGCCGGGGACTTGGTCTAGACCATCCCCCGTCAACGCCAGTACGCTTTCCGGCCATGGCTGAGATCATCGGAGTGATCGAGCGACTCTGGCGCTACCCCGTGAAGTCCACCGGCGGCGAGCGGCTCGACTCCGTCGAGGTGGACGAGCGCGGCCTGGCCGGCGACCGCCTCTACGCCGTCCGCGACGCCGCGGGGAAGCTCGGCTCGGGCAAGAACACCCGCCGCTTCCGCCGGATGGACGGCCTGCTCCGCCTCTCCGCCCGGCTCGGCCACCGGATCGACGGCCCCGAACTGTTCGACCCGCTCGGCCGCCCGGTCGACCGGCCGAACTCCTTCCTGCGCGCCTACCTCCAGCGCGAGGACGTCGAACTCGCCCGCGAGGACGCCGTCTCGCACTTCGACCGGCTGCCGGTCAGCGTGCTCAGCACCGCCACCCTGGACTGGGTCCGCGAGGCCGTCCCCTTCACCGTGGTCGACGAGCGCCGGTTCCGCCCCAACATCGTGCTGCGCACCCCGCCCGGCACCCCGCCGTTCGTCGAGGACGCCTGGCTCGGCCGCCAGGCCTCCGGCGAGGCCCCCGGCAGCGCCCGGCTCTCCTTCGTCGCCTCCAGCGAGCGCTGCGCGATGACCGGCGCCCCGCAGCCCGGACTGCCGCACGCCCCCGAGATCCTCAAGGCCGTCGTGCACGCCCACGACGGCCGGCTCGACGCCCTCGCCGAGGTCGCCACCCCGGGCCGCCTGCGGGTCGGCGACCGGCTGCTCCTCGGCTGACCACCGCCCCCGCGTCCGTCACCGCCCTTGCTCGAAGGGCGACTTGACCCTCGCGAACCGGCAGCCGAGGACGAGGCGCCGCGGGGTGCCGGTCACGGGCCCCCTCAGGGGGTGTCGCCGACGCTCCCGGATTCCGCCGCGGGGAGGGCGACCGCGCGCAGGTAGGCCTGGGCGAAGAGCTCGACGGTCTCGTCCGTCGACGGCAGCCCGTCCCCCAGGGCGGGTTCCAGCACCGGCCGCATCAGCGCGTGGTTGAGCAGCGGGCCGATCATCAGCTGGGTCAGCACCGGGGTGGGCAGCGGTCTCAGCCGGCCGGCCCGCACGTGCGGGCGCAGCAGCCGGTCCAGGCCGGCGAGCGCCTGCGGCAGGGTGGCGGCCATCACCCGGGCGGCGGGGCCGTCCGGGCGGCCGAGCAGGTCGGCGAAGACCGCCGGGACGATCCGCGGCTCGTGCACGAAGGCCGCGGCGAAGGTGGCGTGGAGCGCCCGGACGGTCTCCTCCAGGGTCTCCGGCGGGTCGGCGGCGAGGGCCTCCAGGTCGGGCAGCGCGGAGTGCCGCTCGAACACGGCGGCGAGCAGGCCGTCCCGCCCCTCGAAGACGGTGTGCAGGCTGGGCAGCGAGCAGTCGGCCCGGTCGGCCACGGCGTCCAGGGTGACCCCGGCCAGGCCGCGCTCGGCCACCAGCAGTGCCGCCGCCGCGATCGCGCGCTCGCGCACCGGCGGCCGTCCGCCCGGGTCGACGCCCGCCTCCCGGACGGCCTCGTCCAGCACCGCCCGGGAGCCGCCGAGCCTGCGCAGCAGCGTGCTGCGGGAGATGCCGGCCGTCGCGGCGATCGCCGTGAGCGGGACGTCCGCGACGTCCTGGCCCCGTTCCTTCGCCGCCGTGAGGGCGGCCGTCACCAGCTCCTTCATGTGAAGCATCGTACTACTTGACACCTGGGACGGTTCCAGAGATTCTGTATATACAGGTTCCACACGGACAGTGATCGATCGAGCACTGAAAGGGGAGAGCCATGAGCGTCGTGATCTCCGGGGGCGGGCCGGCCGGAATGATGCTGGGCCTGATGCTGGCGCGCGCCGGTGTCGAGGTGACCGTGCTGGAGAAGCACGGGGACTTCCTGCGCGACTTCCGCGGCGACACCGTCCACGCCTCCACCGTGCGGCTGATGGACGAACTCGGCCTCGGCCGGAAGTTCGCCGCGCTGCCGCAGAGCCGCCTCGGCAACCTGGTGGTGCAGCCGCCCGGCTCCGCCCCCGTCGCGCTGAGCGCCTACGAACGGCTGCGGCCCCCGTACAACTACATCGCCATGATCCCGCAGTGGGACCTCCTGAACTTCCTGGTCGCGGAGGCCCGGCAGGAGCCGACCTTCACCCTGCGGATGAACACCGAGGCGACCGGACTGCTCCGGGACGGCGGCCGGGTCACCGGAGTCCGGTACCGCACCCGGGACGGCGAGGAGGGCGAGCTGCGCGCCGACCTCACCGTCGCCGCCGACGGCCGGCACTCCACCCTGCGCCGGGCGGCCGGCCTGGCCGCCCAGGAGTTCCCGGTGCCCTTCGACACCTGGTGGTTCCGGCTGCCCCGGCACCCCCACGAGCAGGCCCAGCCGCCCAGCCTCGTCCCCGGGTTCGGGTCCGGCGACATGGTGCTGAGCTTCGCCCGGACCGACTACTTCCAGATCGCCTACTTCCGCGCCAAGGGCGCCGACCCGCAGCTGCGCGCCGAGGGGATCGAGCGGTTCCGCGAGCGGATCGCCCGGCTGCTGCCCCAGTACGCGGACCGGGTCGACCAGTTGGCGAGCCTCGACGACCTGCACCTGCTCGACGTCCGGCTCAACCGGCTGGACCGCTGGTACACCGACGGGCTGCTGCTGATCGGCGACGCCGCCCACGCGATGTCCCCGGCCGGCGGGGTGGGCATCAACCTCGCCATCCAGGACGCCGTCGCGGCCGCCACCCTGCTCGCCGAACCGCTGCGCCGCGGCCGTCCGACCGTGGCGGCCCTGGCCCGGGTCCAGCACCGCCGGCTGCGGCCGACGGTGATCATGCAGCGGATGCAGCGGGTCCTGCACAGCGTGCTGTTCGAGCCGGTCCTCACCGGCGAGCGGGCCGGCCCGCCCGCCCGGCTGGTGGCCCTCGCCCGGCACGTCCCCGGCTTCCCGGTACTGCTCTCCCGCCTGATCGCCTTCGGCCCGCTCCCCGAGCACGCACCGGCCTTCGCCCGGCGCGACGCCTGAGCCCCGGCGGGCGGCATCCGCCCCGGATCCCCGCGAACCGTCCGTTCGGACGGGCGGATCGCGGGGAACGACCGTTGGCATGACGATCCCTCACCGCCTGATCGGCACCGGCGACCACCACGTCCTGGTCCTGCACGACTGGTTCGGCACCAGCGCGGGCTGGGGCCCGTTCCTCGACTACCTCGACGGCAAGGCCTTCGGCTACGCCTTCCTCGACTACCGCGGCTACGGGCTGCGCAAGGGCGTCACCGGCGCGTACACGCTCGCCGAGATCGCCTCCGACGCGCTCGCCCTGGCCGACCAGCTCGGCTGGGACCGCTTCTCGCTGGTCGGCCACTCCATGGGCGGCAAGGCGGCCCAGCAGGTGCTCGCCGAGGCGCCGCTGCGGGTGCGCAAGCTGGTCGGCCTGGCCCCGGTGCCGGCCGGGGAGTACCCGATGGACGCGGCGGGCGAGGCCCTGTTCTACGGCGCGGCCGAGGACCGGGAGAAGCGCTTCGCGATCCTCGACCTGGTCACCGGGCAGCGGGCCGGCCGGGTCTGGCTCGACCGCATGGTCGACCAGTCCCTGCGGCAGTCCACCCCCGAGGCCTTCGGCCGCTACGTCCACGACTGGACGACGGCCGACCTGCGGCGCCGGATCGACGGCAACCCGGTGCCGGTCAAGGTGATCGTCGGCGAGCACGACCTCGCCCTCACCGCCGAGGTGATGCGCGGCACCTTCCTCGCCCACTACCCCAACGCCGAGCTGGAGGAGCTCGCCGGCAGCGGGCACTACCCGATGTACGAGGCCCCGGTGGCCCTGGCGACGGCGCTGGAGGGCTTCCTGCACAACTGAGGCCGGCCCGGCCGGGGCCTCCGTATGATCCGACGATCATGACTGATCACGAGCTCTGGCACCGTCTGGACCGCATCCGCCACGAACGCGGGCTCCTCACCCCCGGCGAGCTGGTGCTGCTCGCCGACCGGGGCGTGGCCGTCCTCGACCCGTTCTCCGTACTGGTCGCGCGGCGGGTGACGCTGTCGGCGGAGACCGTCCTGTACCCGGGCGCGACCGTCGAGTGCGACGCGGACAGCGACTGCGCGATCGGCCCGGGCACCGTCCTGTACGGCGGCGCCCGGATCGTCGCGACCGGCGGCGGGCGGATCACCGTCGGACGCCGCGCGCGGATCGGCGAGGGCGGCGCCGTGGTCAGGGCCGGGGCGGGCGAGGCCGTCGAGCTCGGGGACGAGGTCAGGATCGCCAACGGCGCCGAGCTGACGGGCCGTTGCCGCCTCGGCACCGGCGCCCAGGTCCTCGGCCCGATCTCCGCCCGCGCGGTCGAGCTCGCCGCCGGCCGCCCGTACACCCACCCCGACCCGGACGGTCGCGGCGGCGTCCTCAAGGGCCACGGCCGGGCCCGGGGCACCCGGGTCGGCGTCGGCGAGGTCGTCAACGGCAACGGCGACTTCGCCGCCGCCCCGGTCGAACGCCAGCGGACCTACCACCCGGACGCCCCCCACCTGGGCGACTGACCCCGCGGCGCCTCCGGACCCGTACCCCGCACCGCGGGGCCGAGGAGGTCGGCGGCCGGCCAGAGCGCGAAGCATCAGGGGGCGTGCGGGAGTTGGCGCGCGCCGCGGGGTAGACGCTGGCGCATGGACCCGAGACCCGTGCGCATTGGGCGTCTCATCCTTCTCGCTTACGTTCGATGCATGACAGATGAGCGAGTTGACGACACGTCGCCGGTGCTGGTGATCGGCGTCTCCGGAGCGGTCGGGCGGCACGTCGGGCTGCAGCTCGCGGCGGCCGGCGTGCGGGTGCGGA
This sequence comes from Kitasatospora sp. NPDC058184, assembly GCF_042883725.1. Classification (NCBI taxonomy): domain Bacteria; kingdom Bacillati; phylum Actinomycetota; class Actinomycetes; order Kitasatosporales; family Streptomycetaceae; genus Kitasatospora; species Kitasatospora sp. NPDC058184. The sequence goes on along the minus strand of NZ_JBHVVE010000005.1, from coordinate 425,547 downwards.
CGCTGCCCCGGCGGGAGCTGCGCGACCCGGCATCGCTGGAGGCCGCGGTGCAGGGCGCCGGCGCGGTGCTGCTGGGGTGGCCGTTCCCGACGGCGGACGGGGCCACGGAGGCCGTCGGCGTGCTGGCCCGGGAGGTCGGGCGGGTGGTGTTCCTGTCCTCGGCCGTCCCCGGCCGGCCGGAGGGCGGGATCGAGGCGCTGCTCGCCGGCAGCGGGGTGCGGCACACGGTGCTGCGGGCGCACGGCTTCGCCGCCGCGCTGCAGTGGGCGGAGGAGATCAGGGCCGGGGGCACGGTGCGGGGCTACGGCGGCGCGGCCGGGCTGAACCCGGTGGACGAGCGGGACGTCGCGGCGGTGGCCGTCCGGGCCCTGGTGGAGGACGGCCACGACGGCGCCCGGTACGTCCTCACCGGCCCGGAGTCGCCGACCCAGGCGGAGCAGGTGGAGATCATCGGCGCGGCCGCGGGCCGCCCGGCCAGCTGGCAGGAGGTCCCCCGCGAGACCGCCCGCCACCGGTTGTCCGCCGCCGGCCGCCCGTCGGCCGCCGTCGACGGCGCCCTGGACCTCGTCCACGCCCGCCTCACCGCCCCCGAGCCGGCCACCAGCACCGTCCAGGACGTCACCGGCCACCCGGCCCGCAGCTTCCACGCCTGGGCGAGGGACCACGCGGCCCTGTTCCGCTGAGCCGGTCCACGAGCGGCGGGCGGGCCCGGACGAGGCGGGAGGAGCGCCCCGTGAGCCCGCCGGCGGACGCGCGGATCAGATCCCGAGCCCCCGGACGACCAGGTCCACCAGCGCGAAGAAGAACAGCGAGATCCCCACGAAGCTGTTGGTCTGGAAGAACGCCCGGTTGAGCTTCGACAGGTCGTTCGGCCGCACGATGGTGTGCTCGTACACGAAGGCCCCCGCGACGACCACGAGGCCGATCCAGAACGCCGCTCCGGCGTCCGTCAGGAGCGCGAACCAGCCCAGCAGGAGCGTCGTCAGGACGTGGCACACCCGCGCGCCCCGGATGGCCGCCGGCACGCCGTACCGCGCGGGCACCGAACGGACCCCGTGCTCGCGGTCGGACTCGACGTCCTGGCAGGCGTAGACGAGGTCGAAGCCGCCGATCCAGATGCCGACGGCCACGCCCAGCACGACCGCCTCCCACGACCAGCTGCCCGTGACCGCGAGCCAGGCGCCGACCGGCCCCATCGCCTGGGCGATGCCCAGGATCGCCTGCGGGAAGTTCGTGAACCGCTTGCCGTACGGGTAGACCACCATCGGCACCACGGCGACCGGCGCGAGCGCCAGGCAGAGCGGGTTGAGCATCGCGGCCGCGCCGAGGAAGACCACCAGCGCGACGGCCGAGCCGACGTACGCGGTCTTCAACGACACCGCTCCGGTGACCAGTTCACGCGTGGCCGTGCGCGGGTTGCGGGCGTCGATCTCCCGGTCGATGATCCGGTTCGCCGCCATGGCGAAGGTGCGCAGCCCCACCATGCACACGGTGACGACGAACAGCTCGCCCCAGTGCACCCGCTTGTCCGCGAGGAACATGGCCGTCAGCGCGGCGATGTACGCGAACGGGAGCGCGAAGACCGAGTGCTCGATCATCACCAGGCGGAGGAACGCCCTGGTGCGCCCCGGCGTCTCGACAGCGGCCGTGCTCACAGTCCGTATTCCTTCCAGCGACGCGACACCAGTTCGGCGGTGGCCGGGTCGGAGGACACCATCTCCGGCCAGCCGCCGTCCCGGGTGTACCCCTCCTCCGGCAGCTTGCGGGTCGCGTCGATGCCCGCCTTGCCGCCCCAGAACTGCTGGTACGAGGCGTGGTCCAGGTGGTCCACCGGGCCTTCGACCACGGTCAGGTCCCGGCTGTAGTCGACGTTGCCGAAGGCCCGCCAGGCGACCTCCTGGTAGTCGTGCACGTCGCAGTCGGCGTCCACCACGATGATCAGCTTGGTCAGCGACATCATGTGCGCGCCCCAGATCGCGTGCATCGTCTTCTGGGCGTGCTTGGGGTACTTCTTGTCGATCGAGACGATCACGCAGTTGTGGAAGCCGCCGGCCTCGGGCAGGTCGTAGTCGACGATGTCCGGGATGATGATCTTCAGCAGCGGCAGGAAGAACCGCTCGGTGAACTTGCCCAGCGGGCCGTCCTCCGTCGGCGGGCGGCCGACCACGATGGACTGGAGGATCGGGCGGCGGCGCATCGTCACGCAGTCGATCTTCAGCGCCGGGAACGGCTCCTGCGGGGTGTAGAAGCCGGTGTGGTCGCCGAACGGGCCCTCGGGCAGCATCTCGCCGGGCTCCAGCCAGCCCTCCAGGACCACCTCGGCGTCGGCCGGGACCTGGAGCGGCACCGTCTTGCAGTCGACCATCCGGACCCGCTCCCCGGCGACGAAGCCGGCGAAGAGGTACTCGTCGATGTCCCCGGGCAGCGGCGCGGTGGCCGCGTAGGTGACGGCCGGGGGGCAGCCGAAGGCGATCGCGACCGGGAGGCGCTCACCGCGCTTGGCCGCCACCGCGGCGTGGTTGCGGCTGTCCTTGTGGATCTGCCAGTGCATGCCGATGGTGCGGCGGTCGTGCCGCTGGAGCCGGTAGAGGCCCAGGTTGCGGATGCCGCTGTCCGGGTCCTTGGTGTGGGTCAGACCCAGGTTGAAGAAGGAGCCGCCGTCCTGCGGCCAGGTGAAGAGCGCGGGCAGGTCGTCCAGGTCGACGTCGTCGCCGGTGAGCACGACCTCCTGCACCGGGGCGTCACCCGGCTTCACGTGCCGGGGCGGGACGTGCGCCATCGAGGCGAGCTTGCCGAAGGCGTCCCGGAAGCCGGTGAAGCCCTGCGGCAGCTCGGGCTTGAGCAGGCCGGCGATCTTCTCGGAGATGTCGTCCGGGCCCTTGAGGCCGAGCGCCTTGGCCAGCCGCCGCTCGGTGCCGAAGACGTTCATCGCCAGGGGCATCGACGAGCCCTTGACGTTCTCGAAGAGCAACGCCGGGCCCTTGGCCTTCTGCACCCGGTCGACGATCTCGCCGATCTCCAGGTGCGGGTCCACCTCCGCCTTGATGCGCTTGAGGTCGCCCTCACGGTCGAGGGCCCGGAGAAACGAGCGGAGATCGTCGTATGCCATGCCTGTCAGTATCCGCCACCCGATAGCCTGGCCGGGTCAAGGGCCCCTGGAAGGCGCCCGCCACCATCGCCGCCCGGGGGGAGATCCCAGCCGTGCCGAGGATTCTTCTGACCATCATCCTTCCGCTCGCGCTCTGGGTCTGGGCGTTCGTGGACTGCCTGACCACTCCCGAGGACGAGGTGAAGCACCTGCCCAAGGTGGTCTGGGTGCTGATCGTGCTGCTCTTCCCGCCGCTGGGCCCGATCGCCTGGCTGATCGCCGGCAAGCAGCGCGGCTTCCTGCGGGCCGCGCCCGCCGGGGCCCACCCGGGGTACCCGGCCGACGACCGGGCGGGCCGTCCCACCGCGCGCGGCGGGCGCCCGCTGGCGCCGGACGACGACCCCGAGTTCCTCGCCTCGTTGAAGAAGGACGACAAAGACCACGAGTCCATGCTCAAGCAGTGGGAGGCCGATCTGCGCCGTCGCGAGCGGGAGCTGCGCGACCGCGACGAGCCCGAGGACGGCAGGAAGAGCTGATCGGAGCGGGTCCGCCCGCTCGCCCGGACAGCCCACCCCCACCGTGCGGGGTGGGCTGCGGCATTTTTGGTGCTTCCCTACGACTGCGCAACCCCTAACCCGGACGGCGACCCCCTGCCCGCCGGGCTTGAGCGGACCTTGAGCGGGGCCCAAGAGGACCGGCCTACAGTACTGGGAGACGGCCCTGACCTGCGCTTTCCTTCATGCTCAGATCATCGGACCATCATCTGTCCGACAACCCCCGGTATCCGAATGAACACCGAGCGCTCAGTCAACGATCCGACCGCTTCTGTCCAGGCCTGACAGCTAAACGAACTCGACCTTGTACGGAATCGACGCCGAAACCAGCGCACGGCCCCTCGTACAGTCATAAGTGAAGAAAGTGATTCGCAGCCGGGGGCACAGCAGACGTTGGCTGTCGGACAGTTCCCTCACCCTTGGAGTGGTTCGAGATGACGGTTGTGCATGAGGCGCCGGTCGACGGCGAGGTCCCCGAGGTCCCGGCCGACGCCCGCGGGCGGGTCGCCGAGCTGCACGAGCTGCGCGAGAAGGTCCGCCGCGGCCCCAGCGACAAGGCCACCGAGGCCCAGCACGCCAAGGGCAAGCTGACCGCGCGCGAGCGCATCGAGCTGCTGCTGGACGAGGGCTCCTTCCAGGAGGTCGAGCCGTTTCGCCGGCACCGCGCCCAGGGCTTCGGCCTGGAGGCCAAGAAGCCGCACACCGACGGCGTGATCGTCGGCTGGGGCACCGTCCACGGGCGCACCGTCTTCACGTACGCGCACGACTTCCGGATCTTCGGCGGCGCGCTGGGCGAGGCCCACGCCCAGAAGATCCACAAGATCATGGACATGGCCATCGCGGCCGGTGCCCCGCTGGTCTCGCTGAACGACGGCGCCGGCGCCCGCATCCAGGAGGGCGTCACCGCCCTGGCCGGCTACGGCGGCATCTTCCAGCGCAACACCAAGGCGTCCGGCGTCATCCCGCAGATCTCGGTGATGCTCGGCCCGTGCGCCGGCGGCGCCGCGTACTCCCCCGCGCTGACCGACTTCGTCTTCATGGTCCGCGAGACCTCGCAGATGTTCATCACCGGCCCGGACGTGGTCCAGGCGGTCACCGGCGAGAAGATCAGCCAGAACGGCCTCGGCGGCGCCGACGTGCACGCCGGCGTCTCCGGCGTCTCGCACTTCGTCTACGACGACGAGCAGTCCTGCATCGAGGAGGTCCGCTACCTCCTGTCGCTGCTGCCGCAGAACAACCGCGAGATGCCGCCGTCCGTGGTGACCGAGGACCCGGTCCAGCGCCGCAACGACAGCCTGCTGGACCTGGTGCCCGCCGACGGCAACCGCCCGTACGACATGCGCAAGGTGATCGAGGAGATCGTCGACCACGGCGAGTACCTGGAGGTCCACGAGCGCTGGGCCACCAACGTGCTCTGCGTGCTCGCCCGGATCGACGGCCACGTCGTCGGCATCATCGCCAACCAGCCGCAGTCGCTGGCCGGCGTGCTGGACATCAACGCGAGCGAGAAGGCCGCCCGTTTCGTCCAGATGTGCGACGCCTTCAACATCCCGCTGGTCACCCTGCTCGACGTCCCCGGCTTCCTGCCCGGCGTCGACCAGGAGCACGGCGGCATCATCCGCCACGGCGCCAAGCTGCTGTACGCGTACTGCAACGCCACCGTGCCGCGCATCTCGCTGATCCTGCGCAAGGCCTACGGCGGCGCGTACATCGTGATGGACTCCCGCTCGATCGGCGCCGACCTGTCGTACGCCTGGCCGACCAACGAGATCGCCGTGATGGGCGCCGAGGGCGCGGCCAACGTCATCTTCCGGCGCGAGATCAACGCCGCCGAGGACCCGGACGCCATGCGCGCCCAGAAGATCAAGGAATACAAGAACGAGCTGATGCACCCGTACTACGCGGCCGAGCGCGGCCTCGTGGACGACGTCATCGACCCGGCCGAGACCCGCCAGGTGATCGCTTCCGCCCTGGCCATGCTCCGCACCAAGCACGCCGACCTGCCCAGCCGCAAGCACGGCAACCCGCCGATGTAGTGGCGCGCACCGCCGCGACAGCCCGCACCGCAGCAGCAGCCCGCACCGACGCGCCACCACCTCAGACCGCAGCCACCCGGGGGAGAAACCAGGACATGACCGCTTCCGCCGAACCCCTCGTCCGCATCGTCCGCGGCAGCCTCACCGACGAGGAACTCGCCGCCCTGACCGCCGTCCTCGCCGCGCGCGCCGCCGTCGCGCAGCAGGCCGCCGCCGCCGCGCCGATCGAGCCGATCGCCAACTGGCAGCGCCTGGAGCGCCGCCCGGCGTACTACTCGCCGTTCAGCTGGCAGCAGGCGGCCTGACGGCCCACGGCCCGTGCCGACGGCCGGTCACCCCGCTCGGGTGACCGGCCGTCCGGCGTTGCCCGGGCCGCCTCGGGCTCTGCCCGGGGCCGCGTCGGCGCCGGTCCGGGGCCGCGCCGGCGGTGCTCCCGCCCGGTCGGCCGGGGCCGGAGGAGCCCGCGGCGGGCTCGGTAGGATGCCTACTGGACGGTATGCGTCCGCCGCCCCGTCCGCCCCCATAGGATCGGCCGCTGCCGAGACCAGAACTTTCCAGGGAGGCTGCGATGGCCAGGCAGGCCCGCGCGCTGGCGACCCGCCAGACGGTACTCGTCGCGGCGGCCGAGGTGTTCGACGAGCGGGGCTACGCCGCCGCCACGATGTCCGAGATCCTGGACCGCGCCGGCGTCACCAAGGGCGCGCTGTACTTCCACTTCCGCTCCAAGGAGGAGCTGGCGCTCGCCGTCATCGAGGGACAGGGCGTCTTCATCTCCGGCTGGACACCGGCCTCGGACAGCCCGGTGCAGAACCTGATCGACCTCGGGTACGCCTTCGCCCGCGCGCTCCAGACCGACCCGCTGGTGCGCGGCAGCATCCGGCTGACGATCGAGCACGGCAGCTTCACCCAGCCGCAGCTCGCGGCCTACCAGGGCTGGATGGACACCGTCCGCGTCCTGCTGGAGCACGCCCGGGAGGCCGGCGACCTCCACCCGGGGGTCGACCTGACCGCGGCCGCCGGGGTGATCACCGGGGCCGTCACCGGCATCCAGCTGAGCTCCCAGGTGCTGGCCGACCGGCAGGACCTGATCCAGCGGCTGTCCGACCTCTGGACGCTGCTGCTGCCCGGCCTGGTCCAGCCGCACGCGCTCGCCCGGCTGAGCGTCGCCGAGCGCGCCTGAGCCCCGACTCCGGGAGCCCCGGGGCCGGGGCCGGTCAGACCCGGTAGCCCGCCCGGCGCTCCGCCGTCACCAGGGCCGGCAGCGCGGCCGTCCAGAGCCGGCTCACCGCCTCAGGACCGGGCCGGCCGGTCTCCTCGCCCGCGAGCAGCACCTGGCCGGCCGCCACCGCGGTGAGCAGTTCGGCGGCGGCCCGCCGGTCCACTCCGGGGCGCAGCTCGCCGGCCTCGGCGGCGCGGTCCAGCAGCCGGTGGACGACGGCGGTGAGGCTGCGCCAGGCGACGTCGGAGGCCACGGGCGGGCCGTCCGGCCCCTCCTGGGCACCGTCCCGGCGCGGGCCCTGGCGGCCGAGCCGGACGCCGGCCCGCACCACCACGTCCTCGCGCAGCATCCGGGCCAGCTCGTGCGAGAAGTCGATCAGCCCCTGGAGGGCCGGGCCGTCGGCCCGCAGCGCGCGCAGCGCGGCCGAGCCGACCTCCCGCCCGGAGGCGCGGCGCACCCCGTCGGCGAGGGCCTGCTTGGACACGAAGTGGAAGTAGAGGGCCCCCTTGCTCACCCCGGCCCGGCGGCTGATGTCGACCAGGCTGGCGGCCTCGAAGCCCACCCGCGCGAAGGTCTCCGCGGCGGCGAGCAGTACGGCCCGCCGGGTCCGCCCAGCCCGCTCCTGCTTGACCACTGGCCCCCTCCGGACTCGGCCGGGCGCGATCCCCGCCCCACCCGGCTGCTGTCGGCGCGGCCCCTGCGGGGGCGGCGCTCGCATGCGGACGGCACCCTCCGAAACCGCATGGTTGGTATCTAATCTAGCGCTTGCTTCGCCCCCGCCGTCCAGCGGGGACGGCCCCCCACCGATGGTCCGAGGCCTCCCGAACGGGCATTCCCGCAGCCCAGGGGGCAGGTAGCGTGGCCGGGCCGGAGCGTTCGGCCTGGGCACCCCAGCCGCCGAACACAAACCGGGTGGTATGTATGTTTTGCTCGGACGGCCGTGGCGGCCGCTCCGACCGACACCCTGAAGCGGGGGCCCGTCATGCCATCGATCGTAGAGCCGGACCCGCACGATCCGTACGCCCACCCCGGCCCGGGCAGCGCCGGCGGCTTCGGGTTCGACGACGGCCCCGCCACCGGCTACGACTTCCACGACCGGACCGTCTCCCGGCACCTGGTGCACCGCGCCTCGGTGTCCGAGGTGTTCCTCACCGGCTGGCAGGCCACCGGCCCGTACGACTTCCTGCTCGGCGCCCAGTGGCCCCGGCTGCACGGCTTCTACCGGCTGCCCGGGGACCGCTACCACGACCCGGTGCTGCTGGCCGAAACGATCCGGCAGACCGGGCTGCTGATCGGCCACGCCGGGTTCGGGGTGCCGCGCGGCCACCACTTCATGATGGAGGACCTCTCCTACGCGCTCGACGGGACCGGCCTGCCGGGCCTCGCCGTCACCGCCGGCCCCGCCTCGCTGATGCTGGCCGTCGGCTGCGAGGACGTCCGGATGCGGCACGGCGAGCTCGCCTCGCTCCGGGTCTGCGTCGACGTCACCCGGGACGGCCGGCCGATCGGCCGCGGCAGCGGACGGCTGCGGGTGGTCTCCCCCGCCTCGTACGCCCGGCTGCGCGGCCCCGCGCGGCGCACCCTCCCGCCGCGCCCGCCGGCGCCCGCCGCGCCCGAGCTGGTCGGCCGCGCACAGCCGGCGGACGTGGTGCTCAGCCCGACCCTGGCGCCGGACACCTGGCTGCTGCGCGCCGACGCCACCCACCCGGTGCTGTTCGACCACGAGCTGGACCACGTGCCCGGGATGCTGGTGCTGGAGGCCGCCCGGCAGGCCGCCCAGCGGCTGCGCCACCCCGAGCCGGTGGTCCCGGTCGAGCTGGTGACCTCCTTCGACCACTACATCGAGCTGGACCGGCCATGCTTCGTCCGGGCCGCCCCCGAACCGGCCCCCGGGCCGGCCGAGGGGCCGGCCGCGGCGGACGGGCGGCTCGCGGTACGGGTCGAGCTGCTCCAGGACGGCCGGACGGCGGCCGAGTGCCTGCTGCTCACCGTGCCGGTGGACGGACCGGCCGAGGGCCCGGGGGTGCCGGTCCGGCGGGACGCCTACGACGGCCGCCCCGCCGTACCCGGCCCTCCCCTGCCGGGCCTCGGGGGCGCCCGGCTGCCGCTGGCGAGTTAGGGACGCCCCGGGCCCGTCAGGCGGCCACCAGGGCGGCCGGCCGGCCCGCGTGCATCACGCTGAGGTTGGTCGCCAGCCGGACCGGGTCCTGGGACAGCCAGAGCCGCAGCGCCGCGCCCAGGGCCGCGCTGGCCGACTCGACCCGGACGTCGGTGATCTGCGCGATCCGGGCCGCGCCCGGCACCAGCAGATCGGCCAGCGGGGTCGGCAGCCACACCGTCAGGGCGCACGGCGCGGGCACGGCCAGCGCCCCCAGCAACCGGTAGGCGTCCCCCGGCGCGCTGAGCGTCGGGATGATGTCCAGCAGCGCGTCGGACACCACCTCCGACACGTCGCTCCGGTGTCCCTGGGCGAGCCTGCGGAGCAGCGTGCGCTCGGCGGCGGTGATTCGGACGGTCAGCATGACCTCGTCGCACTCCATTGCGCGATTTCCTCCTCAGTTCCCTCTCGCACCGGCCGGCGGCCGGCGCGCACTACCCCGTTTCACACATCGGCCCGGCTACCTGTGGGAGAGAGCCGGGCCGGTGGGTGATCGTGTGCCCCGGTCAGATCCCCGCGTAGGAGTGCTTTCCGGTGACGAAGATGTTCACCCCGTAGTAGTTGAAGAGCCAGCAGGCGAACGCCGCCAGCGCCAGGTAGGCGGCCTTGCGGCCCTTCCAGCCGGCCGTCGCACGGGCGTGCAGGTAGCAGGCGTAGGCGACCCAGGTGATGAACGACCAGGTCTCCTTCGGGTCCCACTCCCAGTACTTGCCCCAGGCCGCCTCGGCCCAGATCGCGCCCGCGATGATGGTGAACGTCCACAGCGGGAAGACCAGGGCGTTGATCCGGTAGGACAGCTTGTCGAAGGTGGACGCGGCGGGCAGCCGGCGCCAGATCGAGGCCGAGGTGCCCAGCGGGCCGGTGGTGAGGCCGGCCGCCGTCCGCTTCTCGAAGGACTCCTTGCCGAGGTACAGCAGCGTGGCGATGAACGCCGCGTAGAAGGCGCCGCCGCAGAAGATCGCGGTGGAGACGTGGATCGCCAGCCACGGCGAGTGCAGCGCCGGGACGAGCTGCTCGGAGTCGGTGTACAGCACCGTGGTGGCGATGCCGAGGGTGAGCAGCACCGCGAGCACGACCGGCAGGCCGAGCCAGCGGACCTTCTTCTTCGCGGCCAGCAGCACCAGGTACGCGGCCGTCATCGCGAAGGCGAAGGCGCAGGAGAACTCGTACATGTTGCCCCACGGCCAGCGGGAGACCGACAGGCCGCGGGTGATGATGCCGCCGCCGTGCAGCGCCAGCGCCAGCACGGTGAGCGAGACGGCGATCCGGCCGGCCAGGTCGGCCCGCACGCTGGTGCCGGCCGCGCCCGGGCCGTCCTCCTCCTCGGCGCCGCGCCCGGTGGTGACCACCGTCGCGCCCTCGCCCGCGATCGCGGTGCGGGTGAGCGTCGTGGTGCCGCCGCCGGCCCCGGCCACCGTGACGGTGACCTTCTTCGCGGCCTTCTTGTCCGCCGCGGCGACGGTCTCGCCCAGGCTGCCCGCCTGTTCGGTCGAGCGGACGGCGACGGCGCCCTTGCTGCCGAAGGTCCACTCGATCATGTGGGCGAACATGGCGAGGGTGTAGACCACCATCGCCGAATAGATCAGCTTGTTGGAGAGGTCGGCCAGCTGTGGGTCGACCGCCGAGGCGAGATGCACCGTCTACTCCTTGGAGTTCTGGTCGGCAGGGACTGCGGGTTCCGGGGAGGCCGCCGGGACTGTGGGGGTCCCGGTCTCCTCGGGTACGTCCGTTTCGGTGTCGGCGTCCTCGTCCGCGGAGGCCGGAGTGCCGTCCTCGTCCGCGGAGGCCGGGGTGCCGTCCTCACCTTCGGGGGCCGGGGCGTCGTCCTCCTCGTCCTCGGAGGCGGGAGCGTCGTCCTGGAGGTCGACCGCGAGCTCCGCCAGCTCCTCGGCGATCTTCGCCGACTCGCTGCGGGCCAGGCCGGCCAGCTCCACCTGGGTGCCGCCGCCCGGCAGGGCGACCGCCCGCACCCAGATCCGGCGGCGCTGGATGAACAGCGAGCCGATCAGGCCGAGGATCGCGAGCACGCCGCCGCTCAGGGCGATCGCGTTGCCCGGACGGTGCGAGATGTTGAAGCTGGCCCACTGCTTGTAGCCCTCGAAGGTCACCGAGCCGTAGCCGTCGGGCAGGTCCCAGGCCTGGCCGGGCTTGAGCCGGGCCTTGGCCGGCTGGCCGTCCTGGGTGAGCTGGGTGAGCTTGCGGGTGTTGAGCTGGTAGACGTTCTGCGGCAGGCCGGAGTCTGTGCCGAGGTCGCCCGCGAAGGCGTTCAGCACGAGTTCGGGCTCGGCGTCACCGGGGAACAGCGAGACCGGGCCGGTGCCCTCGAAGCTCAGCGGGGCGGTCGGCAGGAAGAAGCCGGAGAAGCCCATCTGGGTCTTGTTGCCGTCGGGGCCCACGCCGTAGTCGGAGACCTTCACGACACCGGTGGAGGTCAGGTTGCCGTCCTGCGGCAGGAACGGGACGGCGCCGCGGTAAACGACCTCGCCCTTGCCGTTCTTGACGCTGACGAACGGGGCGTAGCCGTGGCCGATCAGGTAGACCTTGCTGCCGCCGATCTCCAGCGGGTGGTTGACCTCGATCGTCGACTTCCTCAGCTTCGACTGGTCGCTGCCCTCGTAGTACTCGACGTTCGCGGTGAACTGCCGGGCGGCGCCGATCTGGTCGCCCTTGGTCTGGAACTTCGAGGTGAAGCTGTCCAGCTTCAGGTAGAAGGGGTCGAGGTCCTGGTTGCCGTAGAACCGGGTGCCGTTGAAGTCGTCGAGCTGGGTGATGGTGTTGGAGTAGCCCTCGCCCTGGACCATCAGCTTGCCGCCGGTGCCCGAGGCCAGGCTGGCCCAGGCGAAGCCGCCGAGCAGCGCGAACAGCGAAAGGTGGAACAGCAGGTTGCCGACCTCGCGCAGGTAGCCCTTCTCGGCCGCCACCGCGCCGCCGGACAGGTGGGCGCGGAAGCCGCGCTTGCGCAGCAGCCGGTGCGCGGCGGCGTTCACCGCGTCGGCGTCCGCCTCGGTGCGCCAGGCCGCGTGGACCGGCATCCGGGTCAGGTTGCGCGGCGCGGCCGGGGGCTGGGAGCGCAGCACGCCGACGAACTGCCAGGTGCGCGGGACGATGCAGCCGGCCAGCGACACGAACAGCAGGATGTAGATCGCGGAGAACCAGACCGAGCTGTAGACGTCGAACAGCTGGAGCTTCTCGTAGATCGGCGCGACCGTGGCGTGCTGCGCCTTCCAGGCCTCGACCTTCAGCTGGCCCTGGCCGTTCTGGTACTGCGGGATCAGCGAGCCGGGGATGGCGGCCAGCGACAGCAGGAAGAGCAGGATCAGGGCGACCCGCATCGAGGTCAGCTGGCGCCACATCCAGCGCGCCCAGCCGAACGCCCCTATGCCGGTCGGTCCGTCGGACTCGACCGGCGCGGTGCTGAGCCGCTCGGCGGCGACGTCGTCCGGCGCCGGGGGCTGCTCGGTCTCGGTCGTGGTGTTGCTCACGGTCAGATTCCGATCTGGAAGTCGGCGGTCCAGGACTGCAGCTGGCTCAGCATCGAGTCCCAGATCCCGGTGACGAGCAGCAGACCGACCGCGACGAGCATGCCGCCGCCGATCCTCATGACGAGCGGGTAGTGCCGCTTGACCCAGCCGAAGGCGCCCAGCGCCCGGCGGAAGGCCAGCGCGGCCACGATGAACGGTACGCCGAGGCCCAGGCAGTAGAAGGTCATCAGCAGGGCGCCGCGCGCGGCGTCGGCCTGGTTCAGGGCGAGGTTCTGGACGGTCGCCAGGGTCGGGCCGATGCAGGGCGTCCAGCCGACGCCGAAGACCACGCCCAGCAGCGGCGCGCCGAGCAGGCCGACCGACGGCCGGCGGTGGGAGCGCACCTCGCGCATGCTCAGGCCGGGGACGAGGCCCATGAAGGCGAGGCCCATCACGATCGTCACCGCCCCGAGCACGATCGAGATGACCCGCTTGTGCTCCTGGAGGGTGTCGCCGAACTGCCCGAACAGCGCCCCGCCCGAGACGAACACGGCGGTGAAGCCGAGGATGAACAGCGTCGCCCCGAGCAGCATCCGGCCGCGCCGCGCGCCGCGCGCGTCCGCGAGGTCGGCGGCGGAGAAGCCGGTCACGTACGACAGGTAGCCGGGGACGAGCGGCAGCACGCAGGGCGAGAAGAACGACACCAGTCCGGCCGCCAGCGCGATCGGCGCGGCGACCAGCAGCGCTCCGCTCTGGAGGGTCCCGGTGTTGTCGGCGAGTTGTTGCGGCAGGCTCACTGCTTCTGCTCCGCGACCACCGGCTGGAGGATCGACTCCAGCGCGTCCTCGGTGGTGCCGCCGACGGCGCGGGCGGCCAGCTTGCCGTCCCGGTCGACGATCAGGGTGGTCGGGATGGACTGCGGGTTGAGGCTGCCCTTGGGGAACTTGAGCAGCTGGGTGCCGGCCGGGTCGAAGAGGCTCGGGTAGGTGACGCCCTGCTCCTGCTCGAAGCGGACGGCGTTCTGCTTCTCGGTGTCCCGGGTGTTGATGCCGAGGAACTGGACGCCCTGGTCCTTGTACTTCTCCGAGACGTTCTGGAGGCTCTTGGCCTCGGCCCGGCACGGGCCGCACCAGGAGCCCCAGACGTTCAGCACGACGACCTTGCCCCGGTAGTCGGAGAGCTTGGCCGGGGTGCCCTCCAGGGTGTCCCCGGAGATGTCCGGCGCGTCCCCGCGCTTCCCGGCGTCCGCCTTCGACAGGTTGGTGCCCTTGACCGTGACGAAGCCGACCTGGCCCTCGCCGCCGCCCGACGAGCCCGAGGAGGAACAGCCGGTGAGGGCGAGCGCAGCGGCGGCGACGGTGGCGGCGGCTGCTGCGGCGACACGGGGACGGGGGCGCGTCATGGCAGACATGTGAAAAGTTTCGCATGGAGTTCCGGGCCGGTTCGCCGGGGTCCTCCCTTGCGCGTCGCACCCCTTCTGACCTGCGACGAAATCGGGTCACCCGGCAGTCGCCGGGTGACCCGAAGTCATACTTACACGCCGCTTACGGGAGGCTAGGCGCCGAAGCTCTTGCCCACCGGCTTGTCGCCCTTGCGGCCCTTGCCCACCAGGTGCGCGGGCAGCAGGTCGCGGGCCGGCTCGCGGTAGCCGACCGAGACGATCCGGTCGCCCTCGAAGGTGAAGCTGGTCAGCGAGGCCAGCGAGCACTGCCGGTTGCGCGGGTCGTGCCAGAGCCGGCGGCGCTCGGCGAAGGAGCGGAGGATCCAGATCGGCAGCTGGTGGCTGACGCAGACCGCCTCGTGCCCGCGCGCGGCGTCCCGGGCCGCGCCGATCGCGCCCATCATCCGCACCGCCTGGTCGAGGTACGGCTCACCCCAGGACGGCTTGAACGGGTTGGTGAGGTACTTCCAGTAGCCCGGGTTCCGCAGCGAACCGTCGCCGACCCCGAAGGTCTTGCCCTCGAAGACGTTCTCCGCCTCGATCAGCCGCGCGTCCACCGCGATGTCCAGGCCGTGCGCCTCGGCGATCGGCGCGGCGGTCTCCTGGGCCCGCTCCAGCGGGGAGGCCACCACGTGGGTGACGTCCCGGTCGGCCAGGTCCTCGGCGACCCGCTCGGCCATCTTCCGGCCCAGCTCGGACAGGTGGTAGTCCGGCAGGCGCCCGTACAGGACGCCCTCCGGGTTGTGCACCTCGCCGTGCCGCATCACGTGGACGACGGTGATCTCTTTGGCGCTCACTTCTCGACTACTCCTGGGAATCGGGGTACGGGCCGCGGCGGTCAGGCCGTGGCGGCGGCAGCGGCGCGCGCGGCGGCCGGCAGGGCGGCGGCGATCCGCTCGATCGCCCGCTCGTCGTGGGCCGCCGAGACGAACCAGGACTCGAAGGCGGACGGCGGCAGGTAGACGCCCTCGGCCAGCATCGCGTGGAAGAAGGCGGTGAAACGGTACGCCTCCTGGGTCCTGGCCTCGTCGTAGTCGGTGACCGGGGCCTCGGTGAAGAACACCGAGAACATGTTCCCGGCGGTCTGCAGCCGGTGTGCCACGCCCTCCTTGGCGAGCGCGTCGGCGACCAGGCCGGAGACCTCGGCGGCGACCTTGTCCACCGTCGCGTACGCCTCGTCGGTGCAGCCGCGCAGCTGGGCCAGGCCCGCCGCGGTGGCGACCGGGTTCCCGGACAGGGTGCCCGCTTGGTAGACCGGGCCGGCCGGGGCCAGGTGCGCCATCACGTCGGCGCGGCCGCCGAAGGCCGCGGCCGGGAAGCCGCCGCCCATGACCTTGCCGAAGGTCAGCAGGTCCGGCGCCCAGCCCTCGTGCGCCGCCTCCAGGCCGTACCAGCCGGCCTTGGAGACGCGGAAGCCGGTCATCACCTCGTCGGAGATGAACAGCGCGCCGTTCTCCCGGCAGAGCCGGGCCAGGCCGCCGTTGAAGCCGGGCAGCGGCGGGACGACGCCCATGTTGCCGGGCGAGGCCTCGGTGATCACGCAGGCGATCTCGCCCGGGTGGGCGGCGAACGCCTGCTCGACGGCGGCCAGGTCGTTGTACGGCAGCACGATGGTGTCGCCGGCCTGGGCGCCGGTGACGCCCGGGGTGTCCGGCAGGCCGAAGGTGGCCACGCCGGAACCGGCGGCGGCCAGCAGCGCGTCCACGTGACCGTGGTAGCAGCCGGCGAACTTCACCACCTTCGCGCGGCCGGTGAAGCCGCGGGCCAGCCGGATCGCGGACATGGTGGCCTCGGTGCCGGAGGAGACCAGGCGGACCTGCTCGACCGGGGCGACCCGGGCGACGATCTCCTCGGCCAGCTCGACCTCGCCCTCGCCGGGGGTGCCGAAGGAGGTGCCGCGGGAGACGGCCCGCTGGACGGCGTCGATCACCGCGGGGTGCGCGTGGCCGAGGATCATCGGACCCCACGAGCACACCAGGTCGACGTACTCGCGGCCGTCGGCGTCGGTGAGGTAGGGACCGGTGCCGGACACCATGAAGCGCGGCGTGCCGCCGACCGCGCGGAAGGCGCGCACCGGGGAGTTGACGCCGCCGGGCGTCACCACGGAGGCGCGGTCGAACAGCGACTGGGACTGGGGGGCTTCGTAGGGGTAGCTCACAAAAGACATGGTCTCAAATCGTGTCCTCACGCTCTGCATGTCCGACCCGATCATCTGGAACGATGATCCGGGCACCGTTGTCTGTACGGTTGTCCGTACAGCAGGGGCCGCTGACTTCACCGGACCGGGGACCAGTCAGACTGTGTACACAGAGTGCACAGGACCTCCGGTCTGTGTGCAGGGGTGTGGAGAGGACTGCCGCGTACCGCGAATGGGTACGGCGGCGCATGACGGGTAAGGAGCACGTCCGGTGGGCGCCGGACGTGCGGGGGTCTGTCGATTCCGGCGAATTCCGGTGAGGATGGTCCGAGTGTCCGAGGCGCAGGACGGTTACGACGAGGCCGCGGGGGGCTCCCGCAGGCCCGCCGAGACCGCACGCGGGGGTACGGGAGCAGGTACGGGTCGTGGTCGTCGCGGCGGTGAGAGGCGGGGTGAGGGACGCGTGGGGGTGACCTACAAGTACTTCGGAGCCCCGGACCGCGCGACGGCCGCCAGAGTCCCCACCGCCCTCGGGCCGGGCGGGCTCGGCCTGGAGGCCGGCGAGCTCGGCGCACTGGGCCGCCTCGGCGACCTGATGGAGACCAGCGGCTCCCCCACCGGCCACCTCTCCACCAAGATCAAACCGGAGACGATGAGCGCCATGGTGCTCACCGGCATCCAGGGCGTCCCGCTGCACCAGGTGCCGCCGCTGGAACTGGTGGTGCTGCACCCCGACTACGCCGTCGTCCAGCTCCCCCACAACGTCGTCGAGCCGCTGCGCAAGGCCGACGAGACCGAGCTCGGCGCCGCCGCCTTCATCTGGTCCACCGTGCCGGACCGGCGCGGGCCGCGGGACGCGTTCGTGATCTACAGCATGCTGCACGAGTGGCAGGACTTCGCCAACCGGCTGCACGAGGCCGGGCACCAGCTGTACTGCCTGGTCTGGCCGTAGCACCCCGGGGTCCGGTCCGCCGTTCGAACGCGGGCCGGATCCAGGCTGACCCTTCGAACATTGGTCGCATTCAAGCGAGTTGACGGACGGTCAGTTCTCGCACCCGGTCGACCACGGGACGGTGGCGGCGAGCCCGCGGAAGCGGTCCGGGGCGGGCGGCCGGCGACTATCCCCGGGAGCGGCGGGCGCGGCGGACGGTGCGTTCGACCTCGACGGGCTCCGCGAGGTGGCCGTCCACCAGGTGGGTCAGGGCCGAGAGGAACACCTCGCGCTCGGGCTGCGGCAGCGACTCCAGCAGCTCGCGGTGCACCCGGTCGGCGATCGCGCTGCCCCGCACCACGGCCCGCTCGCCCGCCTCGGTGACCGAGACGATCCGGGCCCGCCGGTCGGTCGCGGACGGGCGGCGCTCGGCCAGGCCCGCCTTCTCCAGCTCGTCGACGGTGACCACCATGGTCGTCTTGTCCAGGTCCGCCAGCTCGGCCAGCTGGATCTGGGTGCGCTCGCCCGCCCGCGCGTGGAACAGCACGCAGTAGGCGCGCGGGGTGATCCCGAGCTCGGTGAAGGCGGCCGCCATCCGGGTGGCCAGCACGTGGCTCGCGTGGTCCATCAGCCCGGAGATGTCGCGGATCTGGCGCACGGGCGGCGGGGTCGTCGTCATACGTCCGAGGTTAGCAACGGCCCGTCTGCTGCCGGATGATCCCGTTGCCAACCAACGCCGGGTCTACGGGATGCCCAACTCGAACAGCGCATAGCCCGCGTACCAGCCCGCCGCGAGGACCGGCATGGCCAGCAGCCCGGCCAGCGAGGAGGTCCGCAGCTTGCGCAGCGCCACCGCCAGGCCGATGCAGAGCGGGAAGGCGGGCAGCAGGTAGCGCGAGATGTTGCCGAAGATCTGGTTGCTGCTCAGCGCGGTGATGATGGTGAGCGCGGTGTAGACCCACAGCACCAGCGGCGGCCGGGTGCGCCAGAGCAGCACCAGCAAGCCGGGCAGGGCGATCAGCAGGGCGATCGCGATCAGGTCCGGGACGGGGTTGGACTGCCAGAAGTCCCAGTGGCCGGTGATCACGTCCATGATCGTGCGCAGGGTGGAGGCGCCGCCGTCGAAGTAGCGGTTCCAGGCGCCCTGCTGGAGCTTGAAGTAGCCGCCCCAGTCGCCCATCTTCCAGCCGACCCAGGCGACGTAGCCGATCAGGCCCCACGGGGTGATCAGCATCGCGGTCAGCGGGCGGGCCACCCCGTCGGTGCGGCGGACCAGCGCGACCAGCGCGGCGATCGAGACGGCGGCGATCAGCGCGGCGGCGGTCGGCCGGTTGAGGCCCGCCACCAGCGCCAGCAGGCCGGCCGCCACCCAGCGGCGGGTCATCACGCAGTAGCAGGCCCAGGCGGACAGCGCGACGAACAGCGAGTCCGAGTAGACCGCCCACTCCACGCCGGAGCCCGGGAACAGGCCCCAGAGCACCGCGGCGATCACGCCCGCCCGGAAGCCGCCCAGCCGCTCGGCGACCGCGAAGATCCCGGCCGCGGCGACCAGCGAGGCGATCACCGAGACGACGATCCCGGAGCCGTACGGGCCGAGCCCGGTGACGGCGCCGACCAGCCGCATCAGCCAGGGGTAGAGCGGGAAGAAGGCGGCCGAGTTCTCGTAGTAGGTGGCCAGCGGGAAGCCGTGCAGCGGGATCAGCTGCGGGTCGTACCCGTTCTCGGCGATCCGCTGGTACCAGATGCCGTCCCAGGTGCCCAGCACGTCCCAGGCGTGGGCGCCGCCGCCGCGGCCCGGCTGCTTCTTCAGGTAGTCGCCGGTGTGCGAGAGCAGCAGCAGGAAGACGCTCAGGCCGATGGCCTTGACCACCGCGTACGCGCCCAGCGCGGGCGCGAAGCGGTCCACCAGTGCCCCGAACCGTCCGGACGCCGGGCCCGTCCGTTCCTCGGGGGCCTCCGCGGGCGCCGCCCCGGGCGCTCCGGGCTGGGTGCTGGACGACTCGGTGCTCGATGCCGTGCTCATCTGGTCTGGGTACTCCCCGCCCCGCTCGTGGTCCGCGCGGCTCCGGCGCAACGATTTTCCCGTGAGCCTACGGCACGACCCCGAACCGACGGCCCCTGGCGCCCTCCGGACCGGCGCGCAGCACCACGCCACCCGTGCCGAGCACCACACCGGCCCGGTCGTGCACGCGGCCGCCGCCGCCCGGGGGGGGGCGGCGGCGGCCGGGGGCCTCAGGACGTGCGGGGCGGATCAGCCGTGGACGTAGACGATGCCGAGCTTGGTGAGCTGCCAGAGCTGGTCGGCGGCGCCGGTGTCGGCGGCGAGTTCGACGTACGGGTTGCCCTTGGCGTCGAGGGTGGCGCCGGCGGCCAGGACCTTGCCCTGGTCCTGGGAGTCGGCGATCTTGTAGCGGCCGTTGCCGGCCGGCTTGAACACCCAGTGCTGGTTGCCGCCGCCGGTGCAGCCCCACTGCTGGATCCGGGTGCCGGGGGCGGTGGAGGCGGCGTTGGCGTCCAGGCACATGTTCCGGTTGCCGCTGAAGTCGAGCTCGTAGCTGCCGCCGGCCTTCGCCTCCAGGACGAAGGACTGGTTGAGCCCGCCGGTGGCCGGATAGGTGATCGCGGCCCGGCCGTTGGTCGAGTCGCCGTAGCTGCCGCCGCCGGTGAGGTCGAGCGCGTTGCCGCTGGCCGCGTTGGTCAGCTGGTACCAGGCGCCGTCCTCGGGGACGTCGCCGAACGGCTGTCCGGGTGTGAGCGGCTGGATCGAGGTGGTGTTCTGCTGGTTGAGGGTGCAGTACGCCTGCGCCAGCTCCGGCCGGGCGTAGAACTGGCCGAGGCAGACGCCCTCGCCGCGGTAGCCGGCCACCCGCAGGTGGTACGACTGGCGGACCATGTTCATGCACAGCCCGGGGATGCCGATCTGCGAGTCGCAGCCGTTGCGCACCCACTCGGAGAGGTTGATGACGTCCCCGTTGGTGTACTCGTACGGGGAGCTCGTCCACTCCGCGCAGACCTCGTGGCCGAAGGCGACCCGCCGCTGGTCGAGGTACCGGACGCCGGGCACCTGCTCGGCCGCGCCGCGCAGCGCGTCGCTGAGCGTCGGCACCACCCAGTTGTGGCCCCAGGCGAGGTCCTCGGGGAAGGCCGGGCAGCCGTCGGCGACCTTGCCGAGGTAGTCGTTGCGCCGGATGTCCGGGGTGATCGGGTTGAAGTACGACTGGTAGACCAGCTGGTACGAGGAGTCGGCGTAGCCGGCCCGGCGCATGGTCTGACGGATGTTCTGGAGCGCCGCGACCACCTTGGGCTGGACGCCCTTGGCGCGCCGGCGGATCTCGTCGCTGCCGATGGTGTCCCGGCAGCCCTGGTCCTTGGGGATCGGGAAGTACTGCGCGAGGCAGTGCATCATGATGCCGCTGAAGTCGAAGTCGTCGTTGGCGCCGATCGTGACGACGACCATCTTGACGTCGTACTTCGCCGCCGTGTCGGCCAGCTTGACGTCCTGCTTGGGCTCGCCGAAGTCGCCGCTGCCGGGGCCGGTGACCTTCGCCAGCTCCGGGTCGCTGACCAGGTCGCCGGTCTGGGCTCCGGAACAGGCGAGGTCGATCGGGGTGACCCCGGGGATGTCGGTGACGAAGATCTCCGACTTGGGGTGGCGGTGGCAGTAGTTGGTGGGACTGTCCGTCTCCGGGAAGTAGCCGTCGTTGGTGTCGGTGCCGGCGCCCTCCCCGGAGATGGCGCTGTCGCCGAGGGCGACGACCGCGGCCGGTCGGGTGGCCGCGGGCGCGGCCGGGGCGGGGTCGGCCAGGGCGGCGGGGGCGCCGGCCAGGCCGAGGGTGGCGAGGAGGGTTCCGGTGGCGAGCAGTGCGGCGCACCGGGAGGACCCGGTGCGCGTCCGCCGCGCCGCCGACCGTGGGGACCTGGTCACACGCGACTCCTTGCGGGGGTGGGGGGCCGCCCGGGCGGGGCGCCGAGCGGCGCGGAGCAAGAGAGGAGCAGGAAAGGTGAGCAGGTCTCGCATTCTAGGTACTGACAAGTAACGCAACAAGGCTTGTGACACCACCGGTAACTGACGGTGCGTCGCCGCCCCGGCACGACGAAGAGCCGCCGCCCCACGCCCCAGGAGGGAAGCGCGGAACGGCGGCTCGCACCGGCCGAACCGGGTGCGGGCTCAGCCCACGTTGGCGCACTTGTTGCCGAAGGCCGGGTTCAGCAGGCCGATGATGTCGATGGTGTTGCCGCAGACGTTGACCGGAACGTGCACCGGGACCTGGATCTGGTTGCCCGAGATGACACCGGGGGAACCGGCGGCAACGCCCTGGGCGCCGGAGCTGGCCATCGCGGTACCGGCGCCGGTGGCAACGATGCCCACCACGGCCGCGCCGACAGCGGCGGTCTTCTTGATGCTCATACGAGCCTCCTGACTGTTCGACAGATATGCACGGGGAGTGCGACATCTAGAACGAGACCCCACCGGACCGGTTGCGACGCTCCCCGCACTGTCACCCATCCGGCCCAACGGCGCCGCGGACCGGGCATTCGGGTGATCGGAGGGTCCGACCGTTTCCCCGCCCGCGGCGCCTCGTTCTCCCTGACGGAACCCGGTCTCCACCGGCCCCTACGCACGAATCGAGTACCGCCCATGCGCAAGCACGCCCACGCCGTCCTCGGCATCGCGGCCACCGGCGGCTCGGTCGGCGCGGCGGGCCTCCCCTACCCGGCGTCCGGCAATCCGTGCCGGAACGCCTGACCGGAATTCCAACCGTCGCGCCTTTGTCCGAAGCCTTTCCCGGCCGTGCGGGAATCGCTTCGCGGGGCACCGCGACACGGCGGCCGCGGCCACGCCCGAGCCATGGGCGGAACACGCCGGTGTGCGCCGCCCGAGTGACAATCACGGAAATCCCTACAGCCTTCGGGTGAGTATTCGTGCTCGCCCGACTCCCGACATTTCCCTTCCGTCGGGCAGAAATCGGAGGAATGACATGCGCAACTTCAAGAAGGCCGCCGTCCTGTCGCTGGCCGCGAGCGGCCTGGTGCTCGGCGCCGCCGGCGGTGCGGTCGCCAGCTCCGGTGCCGAGGGCGTCGCCGCCGGTTCCCCCGGTGTGCTCTCCGGCAACCAGATCCAGATCCCGATCCACATCCCGATCAACCTGTGCGGCAACAGCATCGACATCATCGGCCTGCTGAACCCGGCCTTCGGCAACCAGTGCGCCAACGTCGGCTGAACCCGCGGTCGCCACGTCGGCGATAGCTGATTCACCGAGCCCGTGCCGCGCCCCGCAGCGCCGGGGCGCGGCACGCTCCACCCGTGTGTGATCGAGGAGATCAACCCCCCATGCAGAACATGAAGAAGGCCGCCGTCCTCTCCGCCGCCGCAGCCGGCCTGGTGCTGGGCGCGGCGGGCTCCGCCGCCGCCAGCGCCGGCGCCGAGGGCGTGGCCGCCAACTCCCCCGGTGTCGTCTCGGGCAACCAGATCCAGATCCCGGTGCACGTGCCGATCAACCTGTGCGGCAACAGCATCAACGTCATCGGCCTGCTGAACCCGGCCTTCGGCAACGCCTGCGCCAACGTCGAGGCCGTCCCGCAGCCCGCGGACGACTGCTGATCCCGATCGGCACGCGTACCGGCCGTCCTGCCCCCCGACCAGTCGGCCGGGGGGCAGTTCGGCGTCTCCGGACAACCGTCCGGTACCTCCGATCCACCGAAGGGTGATCACGATGGTTTCGAAGAAGAGCGCGGCCGGCCTGGCCGCCGCCGTGGGTGCCGCGGTGCTGCTCGGCGCCGGTTCGGCGCAGGCCGCCACCGCCCCGGGCGAGGCCCCGGCCGGCCCGGCCAAGCTGACCAAGACCGACCTGGGCCAGGCGCTGGGCGGGACGACCACCGGCCTCGGCTACGGCGTCGCGCCGATCAAGAGCCTGCGGCTGGACCCGTGGGCGAACTCGTCGGCCGACTTCCTCAACAACGGCGCGGCCCTCCAGCCGGACCAGGGCCTGCCCGCGATCGGCACCGGGACGCTCACCGGCCCGCTGAGCGCCGGCGGCGGCGTCAAGGACCTCCCGCTGGTCGGCGGGCTGACCGGCGTCCTGCCGGGCTGAGCGCCCCACCGGGCGCGCGAGAGCCCGGCATCCCGCCGCGCGGCCGGGGTGCCGGGCTCTCGTACCGGATGGGATCCCGGGGTCAGAGCCGGGTCAGAGCTGGGTCAGGTCGGTCAGGCCGGTCTGCCCCACCACGGTGGTGGCGGTCGTGGTGGTGGTCCCGGCCAGGGCGCCCGCCGTGTCGGTGAGGGAGAGCCGGCTGTCGTCGCCGCCGAGGCTGGCCTTGGCCCCGGGGATCACCTGCACCGCGCCGGAGACCAGCCGCGGGTCGATCTCGTCCACCTTCAGCCGGCCGTCGGCGAGCTGGCCGGCGCCGTCCCGGGCGAGCGAGAGCGGCTGCCCGAGGGTGAGCCCGGGGGTCTTGGCGTGGAGCGGGGCGGCCGGGGCGTCCAGCAGCACCTTGCCGAGGTCGGCGCCCTGGTCGACCAGCGGGAGCGGCAGCTCGGCCTTGGCGCTCGGGCCCACCTTGCCGGTGGTCAGCTGGGGGACGATCTGCTCCGGGAGCAGCGCCCCGTCGGAGCTGGTGGTCCGGCCGGGCGCCGGCGGCATGAGCAGCGAGGTCGGGATGCCGGCCGTGAGGCGGCTGCCCAGTGGGGCGAGCGGGATGTCCGCGGGGACCTGCTGGGTGGCCAGCGAGTCCTCCAGGGCGCCCACCTGGTCGGGGCCGATCGGGGCGGCGGCAGAGGCCGCCCCCTGGGAGGCGAGCACACCGGCACCGACCGCCAGCAGCATCACGCCGGCCCGCTTGGAGAACTTCATGCTTTTCACCGTTCTGCTGTCCGTACTGGGGATCACTGGGAGCGGCTGCGGGGGCGCAGCCGGAAAGCGTTCTGCTCAACGAGTGACCGGGAGCTCGGATTGCGGCCGTTAACCGGTTCGGCTTAATAATCCGACCGGATTCCGTTGACCGTCGCGCCTCCGGGACTCTTTTCCAGAATCCCCGTAACCTTCCGTGCCGTCATTCTTTGATCTGAACGTCAGTGACTGCCGACCGGGTCTGAGCGTTCTCAGCGCCGTACGCAAGGAATCCAAAGAGCATTTCAGAGAGGGATCTCCCATGATCCAGAAGTCCTTCGCCGCCGCCGGCCTGGCCGTCGCCGCGCTGGCCGGTGCCGCCGGCCCGGCCTCGGCCATCGGTGACGCGGACGGCGCCGCCGCCTCGATCGAGGGCAACGGCGGCACCAACTTCACGGGCACGGTCGGGAACAACAGCCCGAACTTCCACTTCCTGGACAACCCGAACATCTGCCTGCCGGAGATCCACAACATCGCCGTCGGCGTGCTCGGTGTGGCAGTCCCGGTCGAGGTCCCGATCGCCAACAACGGCGGTCGGCAGTACTGCACCGTCGGCCAGGGCACCCAGAGCCAGGGCGACGGCGGCGTGTCCCACCTGATCGGCTGATCGGTCGCCGCCCTGATCTCCCTGCACCACCCGCTGTTCCACCTTCGAATCGCCCCCCGATTCACCCCGAGAGGAAAACCAGAAATGATCAAGAAGTCCCTCGCCGCCGCCGGCCTGGCCGCCGCCGCCCTCGCGATGTCCGCCGGCTCGGCCTCCGCCATCGTCGACTCGGACGGCGCCGCCACCTCCGTCCAGGGCAACGGCGGCACCAACCACACCGGCACCGCCGGCAACGGCAGCCCGAACAGCCACGTTCTGGACAACCCGAACATCTGCCTGCCGGAGGTCCACAACATCGCGGTCGCCGTCATCGGCATCGCGGTTCCGGTCGAGGTCCCGGTCCTGAACAACCAGCCGAAGCAGATCTGCAACGTCGGCCAGAACACCCAGTCCACGGGCGACGCGGGTGTCTCGCACCTGATCGGCTGATCACGGGGCACGGCACGGTCGGAGGGCCCGGGGAGGAACACCTCCCCGGGCCCTCCGGGCTGTGCGGACGAAGTGTCCGGCCGACCGCCGCAGCGCGGTCCGGCCGGGTGAGCGGCGGGCCGGTCCGGACCGCCGGATGTGAACACGTGTCAGAGCGCCCGCGGGGGCGCTCCCAGAGAGAGGGCAGTTCCATGAAGAGCAAGCTGGCCAAGGCCGCCCTGACCGCCGCCGCCGCACTGGCGCTCGCCGGTGCCGCCACCCCGGCCTTCGCCCACGTGGGCGTCGTCGGCGGCGGCGAGCTCGTCGCCTCCGCCGACCAGCCGTTCCTGGCCGGCGGGGGCTTCGGCCTCGCCCACGCCGGGGACACCGCCGCCGGCGGCTTCGGCGGCGGCGCCGCCACCTCGACCGACCTGGTCGGCGGCGGCGCGGGCTTCGGGCACGCCGGCGACGTGGGCTTCTGAGGCCTGCCGGACACGGCCTAGCGGGAACCGGGAAGGCCGGGCCGCTCCCCCACGGGAGCGGCCCGGCCTTCCGCCGTACAGGGTCCGCTACTTGAGCAGCGCGGCGGCTTCGAGGGCCCAGTAGGTGAGGATCTGCTCGGCGCCCGCGCGGCGGATCGAGGTGAGCGTCTCCATGATCATCCGCTCCCGGTCGATCCAGCCGTTCGCGGCGGCCGCCTCGACCATCGCGTACTCGCCGGACACCTGGTAGGCGGAGACCGGCACCGGGGAGGCGTCGGCGACCTGGCGCAGGATGTCCAGGTAGGCCATGGCCGGCTTGACCATCACCATGTCGGCGCCCTCGGCGAGGTCCTGCTCCAGCTCGCGCAGCGCCTCGCGGGCGTTGGCCGGGTCCTGCTGGTACGACTTGCGGTCGCCCTTGAGCGAGGAGCCGACGGCCTCGCGGAACGGGCCGTAGAAGGCCGAGGCGTACTTGGCGGTGTAGGCGAGGATGCCCACGTCCTGGTGCCCGGCCTCGTCCAGCGCCCGCCGGACCACGGCGATCTGGCCGTCCATCATGCCGGACGGGCCGACCAGGTGGACGCCGGCGTCGGCCTGCACCCGGGCCATCTCGGCGTAGCGCTCCAGGGTGGCGTCGTTGTCGACGCTGCCGTCGGCGGCCAGCACGCCGCAGTGGCCGTGGTCGGTGTACTCGTCCAGGCAGAGGTCCGACATGACCACCAGGGAGTCGCCGACCTCGGAGACCACGTCCCGGATCGCCTGCTGGAGGATGCCGTCCGGGTTGGTGCCCTCGCTGCCGACGGCGTCCTGCACCTCCGGGACGCCGAACAGCATGAGGCCGCCCAGGCCCGCCTCGGCCGCCTCCACCGCGGCCTTGCGCAGGGTGTCCCGGGTGTGCTGGACCACGCCCGGCATCGACGTCACCGGGACGGGCTCGCTGACGCCCTCGCGGACGAACAGCGGCAGGATCAGCTCCGCCGGGTGCAGCCGGGTCTCGGCCACCAGCCGGCGCATCGCCGGGCTCTGGCGCAGCCGGCGGGGGCGAACGTACGGGAATTCAGCGGACACGGCTTCTCTCTCCGAACGGTTGTGCAGTGCCGGGGGCGACGAACGGCCGCCCCCGGCAGCATAGTTAAGAATTCTCAGCGGGCCTTGCGACGCGAGCCGGGGCGGCGCTCGCTGGGCCGGTAGACCGGCTCACCGGCGGCCGTCGCGGTGTCCCGGCGCTTGGCACCGAAGTCCGCCAGCGCCTGGGCCAGCGCGGCCGCCGACGGCGCCGGGGCCATCACGTCGACCCGCAGGCCGTGCTCCTCGGCGGTCTTGGCGGTCGCCGGGCCGATGCAGGCGATGACCGTGACGTTGTGCGGCTTGCCCGCGATGCCGACCAGGTTCCGGACGGTCGAGGACGAGGTGAACAGCACCGCGTCGAAGCCGCCGCCCTTGATCGCCTCGCGGGTCTCGGCCGGCGGCGGCGAGGCGCGCACCGTCCGGTACGCCGTCACGTCGTCGACCTCCCAGCCCAGCTCGACCAGGCCGGCCACCAGGGTCTCGGTGGCGATGTCGGCGCGCGGCAGCAGCACCCGGTCGATCGGGTCGAAGACCGGGTCGTACGGCGGCCAGTCCTCCAGCAGCCCGGCCGCGGACTGCTCGCCGGAGGGCACCAGGTCCGGCTTCACGCCGAAGTCCACCAGGGCCTGCGCGGTGGTCTCGCCGACCGCCGCGACCTTGATCCCGGCGAACGCGCGGGCGTCCAGGCCGTACTCCTCGAACTTCTCCCGGACGGCGCGCACCGCGTTCACCGAGGTGAAGGCGATCCACTCGTAGCGGCCGGTGACCAGGCCCTTGATGGCCCGCTCCATCTGCTGCGGGGTGCGCGGCGGCTCGACCGCGATGGTCGGCACCTCCTGCGGCACCGCGCCGTACGAGCGCAGCTGCTCGGACAGGCCGGTGGCCTGCTCCTTGGTGCGCGGCACGAGGACGTTCCAGCCGAACAGCGGCTTGGTCTCGAACCACGAGTGCGAGGCCCGGTGGGCCACCTGCTCGCCCACCACGGCTATCACCGAGGTGGCCGGGTCGACCGGGGCGGAGACCGGCGAGGGCAGCACCCGGGCGGCCTTCAGGTCAGCCGCGATCCCGGACAGCGAGGAGGTGAAGGTCCGCTGGCGGGTGGTGGTGCCGGAGAGCGTGGCGCTCAGCGCCGACTCCGGTTTGCGGCCGCCCGCGACCAGCGCGGCGGCGGTGGCCGGCAGCTGGCCCAGGGTGGTGCGGACCACCAGGGTGGTCTCCGGCGCGCCCAGGTCGACCGGGCTGCCGGCCAGCAGCGCGGCGCCGTCCACGAAGCGCACGTCGGTGCCGGAACCGGCGCGCAGCGGGACACCCGCGTACGCCGGGACGCCGACCGACTGGGCGACGCCCGGGATCACCTCGAACGGGATCCCGTCGCCCGCGCAGCTGAGCATCTCCTCGGCGGCGCAGCCGTCCAGGCCGGGGTCGCCGTCGACGGTGCGCACCACGTGCTTGCCGGAGCGGACGGCCTCGGCGACCACCTTGGCCAGGTCGAAGTCGGCGCCCTCGGCGGCGGGGGCGTGCACCTGCACGCCGGCCGGACAGTGGCTGCGCACGGCGGCGGCGGTCAGCGGGTCGGCGACCAGCACGTCGGCGGTGGACAGCACCTCGACCGCGCGCAGGGTCAGCAGCCCCGGGTCCCCGGGGCCCGCGCCCAGGAAGGTGCACCGTCCGGTGGCGGGCTGTCCCGCCGGGAACAGGGCGTCGGTGGCGGCGGTGGTGGGGCTCATCGGGCTCGCTCCCCCATCAGGGCGGCCGCGCCCGCGGCGAGCAGCCGGTCAGCCAGCGTGCGGCCGAGGGCCGCCGCCCGCTGCTCGGCGGTCTCGTCGAGGACGATCGGACCGTTGGCGGACATCTTCAGCAGGGCGGTTCCGTCGGGGTCGCCGACCACGCCGTCCAGCCGCAGCTCGTTCTCCCGGCCCCAGGTGGCCAGCGCGGCCACCGGTGCCGAGCAGCCGGCCTCCAGGGTGGCCAGCAGGGCGCGCTCGGCGGCCACGGCGACCCGGGTGGGGGCGTGGTCCAGCGCGGCGAGCGCGGCGGTCAGCTCCTCGTCGGCGGTGGTGCACTCGATCGCGAGCGCACCCTGGCCGGGGGCCGGGATCATCACCTCGGTGTCGAGGTGCTGGGATATCTCGGCGCTGCGGCCGAGCCGGTTCAGGCCGGCCGTGGCCAGCACCACCGCGTCCAGCTCGCCGCTGGTCACGAAGCCGATCCGGGTGTCCACGTTGCCGCGGATCGCGACGGTCTCCAGCTGGGCGCCGCGGGCCCTGGCCCAGGCGTTCAGCTGCGCCATCCGGCGCGGCGAACCGGTGCCGATCCGGGCCGGGCGGCCGGCGCCGGCGAGCTTCTCGACCAGCTCCTCCAGGGCCAGGCCCTCGGCGGCGACCAGGGCGTCCCGGACGTCCTCGCGCTCGGGGACGGCGGCCAGCGCCAGGCCCTCGGGGGCGGCGGTGGGCAGGTCCTTGAGCGAGTGCACGGCGAAGTCGATCCGGCCCTCCAGCAGCGCGTCGCGCAGCGCGGAGACGAACACGCCGGTGCCGCCGATCTGGGCCAGCGACTCCCGGGAGGTGTCGCCGTACGTGGTGATCTCGACCAGCTCGACGGGGCGCCCGGTGACCCTGGTCACCTCGCGGGCCACCATGCCCGACTGCGCCATGGCGAGGGCGCTGCGCCGGGTGCCGAGCCGCAGGGCCGCGGTGGCCGAGGGCTGCTCCGTGATCGGTTGACCATTCATGAGGTGATCGTCCCGGTGGTACTCGTGGGATGGCTGACGGTTCATCTGGTGCCCCCGGCCGAGGGCTGGGGCGCGCCGCCGACGGGCGTGCCCGACACGGCGTGCACGGCCGCCGGGTCGAGGTCGAACAGTTCCCGCAGCGCCTCCGCGTAGGAGGCGCCGCCGGGCTCGGCGGCCAGCTGCTTCACCCGGACGGTCGGGGCGTGCAGCAGCTTGTCGACGACGCGGCGGACGGTCTGGGTGATCTCGGCGCGCGAACGCTCGTCCAGGTCGGGCAGCCGGGAGTCCAGCCGGCCGAGCTCGGCGGCGACCACGTCGGAGGCCATCGAGCGCAGCGCGACCACGGTCGGCGCGATCCGGGCGGCCCGCTGGGCGGCGCCGAAGGCCGACACCTCGTCGGAGACGATCCGGGTCACCTGGTCGACGTCGCCGGCGCCGGGGCTGGCGGCGTGCGCGTGGGAGAGGCTCTCCAGGTCCACCAGCAGGGCGCCGGGCAGCTCGTGCACGGCGTGGTCGACGTCGCGCGGCATGGCCAGGTCCAGCAGGGCGAGCGGCTCGGGGGACCTGCGGGAGGCGACGGCGGCGGCCACGTCCTCGGCCCGGACCACCACACCGGCCGCGCCGGTGCAGGAGATCACCAGGTCCACGTCGGCGAGCGCCTCCGGCACCTTGGCGAGGTCCAGCACCCGGGCCACGTCCGGGCCGAGGATCTCGACCAGCCGCTCGGCCCGGGCCGGGGTCCGGTTGGCGATCAGCAGGTCGGTCACGCCGGAGCGGACCAGGGTGGCGGCGGCCAGCGAGCTCATCGAGCCGGCGCCGACCACCAGCGCGCGCTTGCCGGCGATCTCGCCCGCGCCCGCCGCGACCTGCTCCAGGCCGAAGGTGACCAGCGACTGGCCGGCCTTGTCGATGCCGGTCTCGCTGTGCGCCCGCTTGCCGACCCGCAGCGCCTGCTGGAACAGCTCGTTCAGGCCGCGCCCGGCGGTGTGCTCCTCCTGGGCCTTGGCCAGCGCGTCGCGCAGCTGGCCGAGGATCTGGCCCTCGCCGACGACCATCGAGTCCAGGCCGCAGGCCACCGAGAAGAGGTGGTGGACGGCGCGGTCCTCGTAGTGGACGTACAGGTGGGAGGTCAGCTCCTCCAGGTCCACCCCGCTGTGGTGGGCCAGCAGCAGCGACAGCTCGGCGACGCCGGCGTGGAACTTGTCCACGTCCGCGTACAGCTCGATCCGGTTGCAGGTGTTCAGCAGCGCGGCCTCGCCGACCGTCGCGGTGGCGGCCGCGTCGTGCAGCAGCCGGGTCGGCACGTCACCGGTCAGCGCGGCGCGCTCCAGTACCCCGACCGGGGCCGTGCGATGGCTCAGCCCTACGACGAGAAGGCTCATGCCCGCCCCCCACAGCTCTCGGTGTTCATGCGGGCATCACCGCGGAGAGATCCCCGTCGCCGCCCTTGGCGGACTTTCCCTTGGCCTGCTCGGCCTGGTCCTTGGCCGCCGGCTCGGCGGCGCCCCGGCCCTTGCCGCTGCCGCCGGCCGCGCGGCGCAGCTTGGCGGCGGCCGCCCGGACCGGACCGGGGGCGCGGTCCAGCACCGACTCGGCGCGGTCGTCCGGCTCCTCGCCGGCCTTGCGCTGCTCGTGGAAGGCCAGGATCTGGAGCTCGATGGAGAGGTCCACCTTGCGCACGTCCACGCCGTCCGGGACGGACAGCACGGTCGGGGCGAAGTTCAGGATGCTGGTGACGCCGGCCTCCACCAGCCGGTCGCACACCTGCTGGGCGGCGCCGGGCGGGGTGGTGATCACGCCGATGGAGACGTGCTGGCTCTCGACGATCGACTCCAGCTCGTCCATGTGCCGCACCGGCAGCCCGGCCGCGGTGGAACCGACCACGTGGGGATCGGCGTCCAACAGGGCGGCCACCCGGAAGCCTCGGGAGGCGAACCCGCCGTAGTTGGCGAGCGCGTGGCCGAGGTTCCCGATGCCGACGATGACGACCGGCCAGTCCTGGGTCAGGCCGAGCTCGCGGGAGATCTGGTAGACGAGGTACTCGACGTCGTAGCCGACGCCGCGGGTGCCGTAGGAGCCGAGGTAGGAGAAGTCCTTGCGCAGCTTGGCCGAGTTCACGCCGGCGGCGGCGGCCAGCTCTTCGGAGGAGACGGTCGGCACCGAGCGCTCGGAGAGCGCGGTGAGGGCCCGCAGATAGAGGGGCAGGCGGGCGACCGTCGCCTCCGGGATGCCCCGGGCACGCGAGGGTCGGCGCGCGGCGCCCTGGTCGGGCGTCTGCGAACTGCTCTGTGGTGATCGGCCGATTGCCACGGTGCTCCTGTGGGTGAAGCTGGGCTTAGGCAGCCAGGCTATGTGTTTGTGAACGTGTGCACAAAGATGGTGTCCGTTTTGTCCCCGCACAGTGATGCGCATCACGCCATCGAACGCATAGCACCGGCCTGGGTCAGCACGACCTCCGGGGCCTGGGAATCGGGCAGCCACGGGCCGTACGACGCCTCCCGGCGCAGCAGCGGGACGGCGGCGCCGGACGGGCGGGAGCGGGCCCGGCCGAGCCGGGGCCAGGGCAGCCGGGCGGCCTCCCGCAGCGGGCCGGTCCAGTCGTCCGACGGACAGGACGGGGCGTCCAGGCAGTACCGCAGCAGCTCGGCGGTCACCCGGGCGTCGCCCAGCGCGGTGTGCGCCGGGTACCAGCCGAGGTCCGCCGCCTCCACGCAGGCCGCCAGGCCGTGGCTCCGGGCCTCCGGCAGGTGGGCGCGGGCCAGCCGCATCGTGCACAGCAGCGGGACGGGCGGCAGCGGCACCCCGATCCGGGCGAACTCGCGATCCAGGAACGCGTGGTCGCAGCTGACGTGGTGACCGACCAGCACCCGGCCGGCCAGCAGCTCCAGCAGCCACGGGGCGATCTCGCGGAAGCGCGGGGCGCCCTCGACGTCGCACTGGCGTATCCGGTGCACATGGGTCGGGCCGACCGGGCCCAGCGGGTCCAGCAGGGTGGCGAACTCCCCCTCGGGGCGGAGCCGCTCGTCGAGCAGCACCACCGCGACCTCGACCACCCGGTGCCGCCACGGGCTGCGGCCGGTCGCCTCCACGTCCACCACGGCGAAGCCCCGGGGGGCCGTCCGGAACTCCGGGGCTCCGGGGGCCCCAGGGACAGGACCGGGAAGCATGGCGCACTCCTCGTGTGCTCAGCCCCCCACGGGCGCAAACGCGTTCGATCGTAAGCCGACCAACCCGCCCCGTCCCAAGCCGGAACGGAGTGTCTTTGGCAACGATTCGGCGAACCGCCCCCGCCGATCGGCGGGGGCCGGTGCGCGGACGAACGCGCGGTCAGACCCCGCTCAGCCGCCGCCCGGCCGCGCCCGGCCGCACACTCAGCCGCCGAGGGCGGTGCGCAGCCGGCGCTCGTCGACCCGCCAGAAGTCGTGCTGGCGACCGTCGATCAGGGTGACCGGAATCTGCTCCCAGTAACGGCGGTACAGCTCCTCGTCCCGGGTGATGTCCCGCTCCTCGAAGGACGCGCCCAACTCCCCCGTCACCCGGAGGATCACCTCGCGGGCCTCGTCGCACAGGTGGCAGCCGGGCTTGCCGACCAGGGTCACGGTCCGGCCCGCGGGCTCGGGGCTCTTACGTCGCAGCAGTGGGCTCACCACCCCATTCTCCGCCATGGCGCCCACCCGCCCCCGGGGCCCGCGCCCGGTGGAGCTGTTCACCCCGCGGGCACGGCTGCGTCACGGCCACCGGGCGCCCGGCTGGCTATCCTCGATGACATGGCCGTGCTCAGAAGGCTCACCCAGGCAAGGCGTTCCAGCAGCGAGCGGAGCGCCCTGGCCGGCGAAGCCGCGGCCGAGGCGGCCGAGGCCGCGCTGCGGGCCGAGCCGGCACCCGACGCCGGGCCCCGGGACACCGCCGGACCAGGGGGCAGCACCGGCCCCGGGGACGCCGCCGGGCCGGACGCACCGGCCGCGGCCAAGCCCGGACGGACCCCCAAGGCCCCCGCCGAGAACCACACCCCGGACCCGGACGACCCCCGCGCCGCCGCCTTCTTCGACTGCGACAACACCATCCTGCGCGGCGCCGCGATCTTCTACCTCGGCGTCGGCCTCTACCGCCGCGGCTTCCTCACCCGCCGCGACATCGCCCGCTTCGCCTGGCAGCAGGCCTGGTTCCGGCTGCACGGCACCGAGGACCCGGACCACATCTCGGACGCCAAGCAGTCCGCCCTCGGCATCGTGGCCGGCAAGCCCACCGCCGACCTGGAGGCGATCTGCGAGGAGATCTTCGAGGAGGTCGTGGCGGACAAGATCTGGCCGGGCACCCGCGCCCTGGTCCAGATGCACCTGGACGCCGGCCAACGGGTCTGGCTGGTCACCGCCGCCCCGCTGGAGGTGGCCCGGATCATCGCCCGGCGGCTCGGCATGACCGGCGCGCTGGGCACCGTCGCCGAGGCCAGGGACGGCCGCTACACCGGCCGACTGGTCGGCGACCTGCTGCACGGCCCGGCCAAGGCCGCCGCCGTCCGGGCCCTGGCCCGGCGCGAGCGCCTCGACCTCGACCGCTGCGCCGCCTACAGCGACTCGGCCAACGACATCCCGATGCTCTCGCTGGTCGGCCACCCGTACGTGGTGAACCCGGACGGCGCGCTGCGGCGCCACGCCCGGGCCCAGGGCTGGCGGGTGCGGGACTTCCGGACCGGGCGCAAGGCGGCCCGGGTGGGGCTGCCGGCGGCGGCCGCGCTCGGGGTGCTGGCCGGCGCGGCGGCGGCCGGGGTGGCGCTGAACCGGCGCCGCCACCGGGCCTGAACCACCCGCCCGAACCCCGGCCCGGAACCCCGGCCCCGAGCCTCGTGCCGGACGGCCGTCCGGGCCGCCGGAGGCTTTCCGGAAGCTTTCCGGAGACTCTCCGAGGCGCTCCGGGGCTCTCCGGGGCCGTTCGGAGGCCGCCCGGTCGGGCTCGCCCCGGCGGGTGAGCGGTCGTCAACAAGGCCTCTGACCTGGCCCCTCTTACGGGCGAACTCCCCGCCGTCACACGGCAGTCCGCGTCACCTGCTCGAACCTGTCGCCCGGTGACCGGTTCTGATCGTTCGCCAGGCCGGGAAAGTCAGGGGTTGCCGAGCCCCAAGGCTGGGAAACCGCCCCCCAGGCCGCCAAATTGGTCACCCTGAGCGCCCGTTCGATCACGTTAAGCCGGATGAACGATGACAGCTCCGGTCAATGTCAGCCGAACATGCGCAACAAATGGATCCCAAACGACCACTTCGACCACACGGTGTAGCTGTCATTGCACAAAGCGTTATTCTCTCCTGGATGCACGTCACCACGCGTCCCGCTCGAACGGACGCTTCGGGGAGTGCTCTCCGCGCAGGCGGAGGTGATCCGTCCACAGTTCTGCCTCTGGGAGTCCCGTGTACCCACCCGTCCGGAACGACGCGCCTGCACCCTCCCGCCCGTCGTCCGCGCCCCTGCGTCCCCGCACCGGCCTCCGCGACCGGCCGACCGCCGAGCGGCAGATCTCCACGGGCCTGACCCTGTTGCGCACCCTGCTCCGCAGCCAGTTCGCCGCCACGCCCCAACTCGCGCTCGCCGGCGGACCGTTCGTCCAGCCGCAGCCGCAGCCGCCCGGCCTGGCACTGCGCACCACCGCCGCCGGCTCGACCGGCACCGGCTCGCGCGGCCGCACCGGCAGCGCCGGCCGGGGCCGCGCCCGGACCGCGCCCAGCCCCGGCTACGAGACCGAGCACAACCCGGTCATGGAGCTGGTCGAACGGGCCCAGGCCGGCGAGAGCGAGGCCTTCGGCCGGCTCTACGACCACTACGCGGACACCGTCTACCGCTACATCTACTACCGGGTCGGCAGCCGGGCCACCGCCGAGGACCTCACCAGCGAGACCTTCCTGCGCGCCCTGCGCCGGATCGGCACCTTCACCTGGCAGGGCCGGGACTTCGGCGCCTGGCTGGTCACCATCGCCCGCAACCTGGTCGCCGACCACTTCAAGTCCAGCCGCTTCCGGCTGGAGGTCACCACCGGCGAGATGCTCGACTCCAACGAGTGCGAGCGCAGCCCCGAGGAGTCGGTGCTGGAGTCGCTCTCCAACGCCGCCCTGCTGGACGCGGTGCGCCGGCTCAACCCGCAGCAGCAGGAGTGCGTCACCCTGCGCTTCCTGCAGGGGCTGTCGGTGGCCGAGACGGCCCGGATCATGGGCAAGAACGAGGGCGCCATCAAGACCCTCCAGTACCGCGCCGTCCGCACCCTGGCCCGGCTGCTCCCGCCCGACGCGCGATGAGCCGCGCCGAGGACGGCACCGGCTCCGTGCGGTCCGGCACCGTACGGTCCGGCCGGCCGTCATCGTTCGCGCCCGGCCGACACGTCAGGGTGAACGGTAGGTCCGATGATCTGCCGTGCGTAACCGACCGCCCGCACCGCTCGTTGGCCAACGTGCAAGCCCCCACCAGGCGTACGGTCAAGTCGAATTGCGGCCTATCACCCGATGGAGTGGCTTTGGCCAGCCGGGGCAACCGTCCGGCGGGCCGGGCTGTCGACAACGACGAAGGGAGGTGTGGCCCGTGACGGCAAACGTGCTTGAGCACCGGCGGGCGAAGGCCTTCGCCGAGGCGCTGGAGGCCCACCAGGCGGAGCAACGCGCTGCGGCCAACGCCGAATCGGACAACACCGCTGCCACCGGCGCGGGTTCGGCCGCGATGGCCGGGCTGGTCGGACTGGCCGACGCACTGGGGGCACTGCCCGGGCCGGTGCTGGACCGGGAGGTCCATACGGTCCAACGCGCCCAGCTGATGGCCGCGTTCGAGCAGGCCTTCGCCGGCGGGACGGGCACCCCGGTGCCCCGCCAGCGCCGCCACCGGGCGATCCGGACGGCGCCGCGCGGCCGCTGGAGCCGCCGGTTCGCGATCGGCGGGCTGGTCGCCGGGCTCGCCGTAGGCAGCCTGGCCGGCGTCGCCGCGGCCAGCTCCAACGCCCTCCCCGGGGACAGCCTGTACGGCCTCAAACGCGGCTTGGAAGGTCTCCGGCTCGACTTCGCGGGCTCCGACTCCGAACGCGGCGAGATGCTGCTCGACAACGCGGCCACCCGGCTCGGCGAGGCCAAGACCCTGGTCGGCCGCACCGACCAGGCCGGCGCGCTCAGCCCGGCCACCGTCGAACAGGTCCGCCGCGCCCTGGACGACATGCACGCCGACGCCCTCAAGGGCCGCGAGCTGCTGCGCTCGGTCTACCGCAGCAACGGCTCGCTCGACCCGATGCGGGCCCTGGCGGGCTTCGCCCACGACGAGGACGGCCGGTGGAGCGAGCTGCAGGGCCGACTGCCCGTCCAGCTCACCCAGCAGGCCGACCTGGTGAACCGGCTCTTCGACGACATAAGCGAGGACGTCGCGCCCCTGCGCCTGGTCCTGCCCCCCGCTCAGAGCGGTGGCGCGGCCGGCGACGGAGCGGGCGACGGTTCGTCCCACTCGACCGGTGGTTCCCCGGCCGGCTCCCCGGCGGCCGGCTCCGGCACCTCGGCCGGCACCGACCAGGCCCCGGGCTCCGGCGCCGCCGGCAACCGCCCCGGCGCCACCGAGCACGCCCCGGCCTACCCCGGCGCCGGTGCCTCCGGCAACGGCGGCAAGGGCGGTGTCCTGCCGGACACCCTGCCCAGCAGCGCCCCCGACGCCGTCAACGGCCTGGTCGGCGGTCTCACCAGCGGGCTCACCGGCACCAAGCCCTCGCCGAGCGCCGACGCGGCCCCGGCGCAGGGACCGCAGCAGGCCTCGCCCAGCGCCCCGAACGCGGCCCAGCCGCAGGGCGTCGAGGTTCCCCCGCTGCTTCCGGACCTGCTGCCCGGGCTGCGCATCCTGGGCGGCTGACAGCAGGGCGGTGGGGGCCCGGCGGAGTGCGATATCCGCCGGGCCCTCGCCGTCCCCAGGGAACCCCGGGAACCCCCGGGTTCTCCTAGAAGAACACCGAACGCCGCTGCACCAGCAGCTCGTAGAGGGTGTGCTGGATGGTCTCGCGCACCTCGTCGGCCAGGTCGAAGACCAGCATCGGGTCGTCCGCCGCCTCCGCCGGGTAGGTGTCGGTGGCGATCGGCTCGCCGAAGCGGATCGTCCACTTGGTCGGCAGCGGCAGCGCCCCGAGCGGGCCCAGCCACGGGAAGGTCGGGGTGATCGGCACGTACGGCAGGCCCAGCAGCCGGGCCAGCGTCTTCACGTTGCCGATCATCGGGTAGGTCTCCTCCGCCCCGACGATCGAGCAGGGCACGATCGGCACCCGCGCCCGCAGTGCCGAGGAGACGAAGCCGCCGCGGCCGAACCGCTGGAGCTTGTAGCGCTCGGAGAACGGCTTGCCGATGCCCTTGAAGCCCTCCGGCCAGACCCCGACCAGTTCGCCGCGCTCCAGCAGGGCCTGGGCGTCCTCGTTGCAGGCCAGGGTGTGGCCGGCCTTGCGGGCCAGCTCGTTGATGCCGGGCAGCACGAAGACCAGGTCCGCGGCGAGCATCCGCAGGTGCCGCCGGGCGGGGTGGTGGTCGTGGACGGCCACCTGGGTCATCAGGGCGTCGAGCGGGATCGTCCCGGAGTGGTTGGCGACGATCAGCGCACCGCCCTCGGCCGGGATGTGCTCCGCGCCCTGGACGTCGATCCGGAAGTACTTCTCGGCCAGCGGGCGCAGCAGCGAGAGCAGCACCTCCTCGGTGAGCTCCCGGTCGAAGCCGAACTCGTCCACCTCGTAGTCGCCGGTCACCCGGCGGCGCAGGAAGGCCAGCCGCTCGGCGGCGCGGCCCTCCCAGCCCTTGCCGAACAGCCGGGTGGCGGCCGGGCCGAGCGGGCCGGCCAGCGCCCCGCCGACGGCCTCGGCGAGCCGGTCGGCCGGATTCGGCCCCTCGGGCGACGTCCAGCTGGGGGCCGTCTCGATCGGGATGACCTTGGCCTCGCCCGGCGCGTTCTCGGCTGCGGCACTCATCGCGGATTCAGCTCCTCGGTCGGCGGGGGCGGTTCGGTACGGCGTCCGGACCGGCGCCCGGCCCGGCGGGCCCGGCCGCTTCCGGGCCGAGCAGGGCGGTCAGCCGGTCGGTGACGGCGGCCAGCCGCTCGGGCGGCAGCAGGCCCGGCCCTCCGGCGGCGGCGAAGTCGGCGAAGGCCTCCGGAGTACTGAACGCCGGACGGTAGCCGAAGGTGTCGCGCAGCCGCGCGGTGTCCACCACCCGGCCGTGGGTGAGCAGCCGCAGCTGCTCGGGCGAGACGTCCACCAGCCGGGTCTGCCGGGCCAGCACGGCCATCCAGCTGACCGCGGGCAGCAGCAGCGGCAGGGTGGGCCGGCCGAGCCGGCGGGCGCACTGGGAGAGCAGCAGGACGCCCTCCCCCGCCACGTTGAAGGTCCCGGTGTTGACGGTGCCCGGCTCGGGCTCGTCGGCGGCCCGGCAGAGCACCGCGACGGCGTCGTCCTCGTGCACGAACTGCAGCCGCGGGTCGTAGCCGAGCACGGTCGGCAGCACGGGCAGCGCGAAGTACTCGCTGAGCGGGGTGTCCGCGTTCGGGCCGACGATGTTGGCGAAGCGCAGCACCGTCACCGCGACGTCCGGGCGGCGCCGGGCGAAGCCGCGGACGTAGCCCTCGACCTCCGCCGCGTCCTTGGCGAAGCCGCCGCCGGGCGGGTCCTTGGGCTGCATCCGCTCGCTGAACACCGCCGGGTCGCGGGGCGCGGAGCCGTAGACACCGGTGGTGGACTTCACCACCAGCCGGCGCACCCCGGGGGCCTTCTGGCAGGCGCCGAGCAGCTGCATGGTGCCGATCACGTTGGACTCCTTCACCGCGGAGCGGTTGGTGGAGCCCAGGCCGGTGGCGCTGACGCTGAGGTGCACCACGGTGTCCACCCGGTGCTCGGCGAGCACCCGGGAGAGCGCCGGACGGCGCAGGTCGAGCTGGTGGAAGCGGTACGGGGCGGCCGGGCCGGACGGCTCCTCGGGCGGCAGCCGGGGCGGCTGCACGTCCACGCCGACCACCAGGTCGACGCCCGGCCGGCGGCGGACCTCGGCGGCGAAGCGGGCACCGAGCCGGCGCGCCACGCCGGTGACGAGCACGACCACGCCCACGGTGCTGCACCCCCGTTCCCTCGGCCCGAGCGGCCTGCGTGCACCGTACCGCGCCGCCCCACGGGGCCGTGAAACGACACCGCCCGCCCAGGCCACGACGGGCCTGGACGGGCGGTGGAAGCGCTGGGCGCGCTAGGCGCGGCCGGGGCCGCTTACTTCTTGTTACGACGCTGAACGCGAGTGCGCTTGAGAAGCTTGCGGTGCTTCTTCTTGGCCATACGCTTGCGACGCTTCTTGATGACAGAGCCCACGGAACAACCCTCGCTCACTGAGACTCTCGCCCGTGAGAGACGGAGTCCATACGACTGACGTGAGGGCCTAGCCTACCGTCGATGGTGCGAAGGCCGTAATCGTGTTCCCCGGGACCGGGAAACTCGCGGGAAATCCACGGCGAACGGGGGCGGGTCCAACGGTCGTGGACCCGCACCCGCGCGCCGCCGCTACGCGCTCTCGAGCCGCACGTAGGACTCCTTGAGGTACTCGTGCACCGCCTGCTGGGGCACCCGGAAGGACCGTCCGACCCGGATGGCCGGCAGCTCTCCGCTGTGCACCAGCCGGTACACCGTCATCTTGGACACCCGCATGACCGCGGCGACCTCCGCCACGGTCAGGAAGACGACTTCCTGAAGGGGGCGCTCGACGGAACTCATGACCATCACCCGACCCTTACCCGTGTGCAAGGCACCGGCTTCCCCTCCGGTGACTCCACCGGCACACGTGTATCCCCAGAGTAGTTATGGGTGGTACCAGTGGGAAGAGGGGAAGTGCAGTCCTCGTACGGTGGGAGATAGGACGGTTGCAGTACGTCGCCGCTCTGCGGATGGCACCGCCCCTCGTACGCACCTCCCGGGCTGGGCACTTCCGGGACGGCGGGTTCAGGCCAGCAGTCCGTGGTGGGGGAACACCGCGCGGCGGGTGGCGAGGATGGCCTGATCGAGTCGGTCGGCCGGATCGTAACCCGAGTCGAAGTCGCGCCAGGCCGGGCGGGCGCCGTCGGTCATCCGCAGCGGGGCCGGGCGGCGGGTGCGGCGGTAGACCTCGGCGCGCCAGGACTCGGGGGTCTCGGTGGCCGGGTCGACGGGCCGGGCGGCGGCGGTGGCGACCAGGTGGGTCCAGGTGCGCGGGACGACGTCCACCACCGCGTAGCCGCCCCCGCCGGTGGCCACCCAGCGGCCGCCGGCGTGCTGGTGGGCGAGGTCGTGCAGCGCCTCGGCGATCAGCCGCTGGGCGTCCACGGTGACGGCGAGGTGGGCGAGCGGGTCCTCCAGGTGGGTGTCGGCGCCGTGCTGGGTGACCAGGACCTGCGGCCGGAAGGCGTCGAGCAGTTCGGGCACCAGGGCGTGGAAGGCGCGCAGCCAGCCCGCGTCGCCGGTGCCCGCGGGCAGCGGCAGGTTGGCGGCGGAGCCGGGGGCGTCCTCGCCGCCGGTCTCGATCGACCAGCCGCTCTGTGGGAACAGCGTGGCGGGGTGCTCGTGCAGCGAGACGGTGAGCACCCGGGGGTCGTTCCAGAAGGCCGCCTGGACGCCGTCGCCGTGGTGGACGTCCACGTCGACGTAGGCGACCCGCTCGGCGCCGAGTTCGAGCAGCCGGGCGATGGCCAGCGCCGGGTCGTTGTAGACGCAGAAGCCGGAGGCCTTGCCGGGCATCGCGTGGTGCAGTCCGCCGGCGAAGTTGACGGCGTGCGGGGTCTCGCCGCGCCAGACCGCCTCGGCGGCGGCCACCGACTGGCCGGCGATCAGCGCGGAGGCCGAGTGGATCGCCGGGAAGGACCAGTTGTCGTCGGTGCCGAGTCCGTGCAGCGGGTCGGAGCGGTCGGGGTGGGCGGCGGCGTTCCGGACCGCCTCGACGTACTCCCGGGTGTGCACCAGCCGGAGGGTGGAGTCGCCGGCGGGCGGTGCGGAGCGGACGGTCACCCCGGGGCCGGTGTCCAGTCCGAGGGCCTCGACCAGGCGCATGGTGAGGGCCAGCCGGGTCGGGTCCATCGGGTGGCCGGGGCCGAAGTCGTAGGCGGTGACGGCCTCGTCCCAGAAGAGGTGCAGGCCGCAGGGGGTGTCACGCTCGGCTTCGGGCATGGCCTCCACCGTAGCGGGTGGCGGTGGCCGGGCCGCCGTCAGGGCGCGCCGGGGCGGCGCTCGTGGGGACGGCCGGGCGGCAGGTGCGCGATGAAACTACGGAAGTTGTGGGGCGACTGTGGAGGCGGGTGTTGAGGCGGTGCAGACAAAAGCTTTGCGACTCCATATCCTCTCCGCCATGAAGCCATTCAGCGTGCAACGCCTTGGGGTAATTCTCGCTGCAATACTGGGTTTTGGCGTGTTCTTTGCCGCCCAGCCGGCCTCCGCCGCGGTCAGCGGCACCACCTTCGCGGTCGACAAGTCGACGGCGAAGGCGGGAGACCAGCTGACCCTGACGCTGTCGCTCACCAACAGTGAGAACAGTCCCATCTACTTCGCCTACGAGGCCGTCCAGCCGACCTGGCCGGCCAACACGCAGGCCGGAGCGTTCACCATCACCGGCTGCACCGGTGACACCTCCGACTGCGCGTTCACCGGGAACAGCGCCAACTTCCACTTCAACGCGCCGATCGCACCCGGCGCGACGAAGAGCGTCACGCTCACCGTCAAGATCACCGACACCCCGGCGTGGGGCACCGCCCCGTACACGCTGAACTGGGCGCCGTACGTCTACTACGAGTTCGGCCAGGTGGGCACCACCGGCACCGCCAAGGACCAGACCTGGACCTTCGGGGTGCCCTCACTCCAGACCGTGATCAGCTGACCCCCGTCCCGTCGAACGCCCCCGCCGTCACCCGACGGCGGGGGCAAGGGCTTTCCGGCAACGGTTGAAGATGGCGTGAAGGAGCCGCAGACGCGGCCTTCACAACTCCCTATTCTCATCCGCCATGAAGCCATTCAGCGTGCAACGCGTCGGGGTAATTCTCGCCACGGTACTGGGACTTGGCCTGATCTTCGCCGCCCAGCCGGCCTCCGCCACCACCCGCGACGACGGCGTGATCACCGGCGTCTCGGCCTCCGTCGACAAGAAGACGGCGGCACCGGGCGATGAACTGACCCTGACCCTCTCCCTCACCAACACCGAATCCGCCCCCATCACCTTCGCGTACGAGTGGATCGGGCCGAGCTTCCCCTCCAACCAGCTGACCGGCGCGTTCACCTTCACCGGCTGCGGCGGGGACCAGGTGGACTGCGTGTTCGGCGGCAACTCCGTCAACTTCCATCCCACGGTGCCGATCGCGCCGGGCGCCACCCGCACCGTCACGGCCACCGTCAGAATCACCTCCACGCCGCCCTGGACCGGGTCGTACACACTGAACTGGGCCCCGTACGTCTACGCCGAGTACGGCTACCCGGTCGTCAAGACCAGGAGCGGCCCCTTCCTCGACGGCATGCCCGGCCTGCAGACCGTGATCAGCTGACCCCCGCCCCGCCGACCGCCCCCGCCGTCACCCGGCGGCGGGGGCCGGGAGCGTCACCCGGCGGCCGGGGCCACCGCCTGCGCCGGCGCCGGCGCCGGGGCGAAGCGGTCGGCCAGCGGCAGGACGGCGAGCACCAGCAGCATCGGGGCGAGCAGCGCCCAGCGGTACGAGCTCGCGTCCGCGATCGCCCCGACCAGCGGCGAACCGACCAGGAAGCCCACGTAGTTGAAGAGGTTGAGCCGGGCCACCGCGGCGTCCGAGTCGGCCGGGAAGAGCCGGCCGCCGGCCGCGAACACCTGCGGGATGATCGCGCAGATGCCGAAGCCCAGCACGGTGAAGCCGGCGATGCCCGCCCAGGCGGCGGGCGCGACCGCGGCGAGGCCGAAGCCGAGCGCGGCCAGCGCGGCACCGACGCGGACCACCGGGACGGCGCCGAAGCGCTGCACCGCGCGGTCGCCCAGGGCCCGGCCGAGCAGCATCGCGACCATGTAGCCCAGGTAGGAGAGCTTGGCGAGGTCCTCCCGGCTGCCCAGCCCGTCGGTGAGGTACTTGACGCTGTAGTTGGAGACCGAGGAGTCCGCGATGTACGCGAAGGCCATCGCCAGGCAGAGCGGCAGCAGCGGACGCCAGGGGACGGACCGGGCGGCGGCCTCGGCCGCCTCCCGGACGGCGTCGCCGAGTTCG
This sequence comes from Kitasatospora sp. NPDC058184, assembly GCF_042883725.1. Taxonomy (NCBI): domain Bacteria; kingdom Bacillati; phylum Actinomycetota; class Actinomycetes; order Kitasatosporales; family Streptomycetaceae; genus Kitasatospora; species Kitasatospora sp. NPDC058184. The sequence goes on along the minus strand of NZ_JBHVVE010000005.1, from coordinate 382,144 downwards.
GCCGGACCGGCGAAGAAGGCGCCGGCCAGCAGGGCGAGCGGGGCGATCACCGCCGCGGCCGTGCCGAACAGCAGCGGCAGCCCGAGGTCGTAGTGCGAGCCGAGGCCCGCGAGGGCCGCGCCGAGGATGCCGCCGAGGCTGAACGCGGCGTGGAAACCGATCATGATCGAGCGGCCGTAGCGGTGCTGGAGCCCCACCCCGAGCATGTTCATACTGGCGTCCAGCGCGCCCACCAGCAGCCCGAACGCGCCCAGTGCCAGGGCGAGTTGCCACAGCGCCCCGCCCAGTCCGGCGGCCGCCAGACTCAGGCAGACGGCGGGCTGGACCACCCGCAGCACGGCCCGCGCGCCGGTGCGCTTCACCAGCCGCTCGGAGGCGATCGACCCGACCCCGGCCAGCACCGGCACCGCGGCCAGGAAGACCGGCAGCAGCCCGTCGCTCAGCCCGTACCGGTGCTGGATCTCCGGGATGCAGGTGACCAGCAGGGCGAAGGTGACGCCCTGGAGCAGGAAGGCGGCGGCGAGCGCGGCCCGCCCGGTGCGCAGACCGGGCGCCGCCGGGGGCGGCGACGCGGCGGGCGGAACGGGCGGGACCACGGGCGGGGCGGCACTCAAGCGGACCTCCAGGCGGACTCCACACGAACCGCGCTACCGGCCGGTAGGACGATGTTGGCGAGAGCGTAGGGGGTGCGCCGCGATTACGGGAGGGGTCGCGCAGCGGTCATTTCCCGCCCGAGGCCAGTTCCCGGGAGCGGTCCCGGGCCGCCTCCAGGGCGCCGAGCAGGGCGGCCCGCACCCCGTGGTTCTCCAGCTCGCGGATCGCCGCGATGGTCGTGCCGGCCGGGGAGGTGACCGCCTCGCGCAGCTTCACCGGGTGCTCGCCGGAGTCCCGCAGCATCACCGAGGCGCCGATCGCGGACTGCACGATCAGGTCGTGCGCCACCTGCCGGGGCAGCCCGAGCAGGATGCCGGCGTCGGTCATCGCCTCCACCAGGAAGTAGAAGTAGGCCGGCCCGGAGCCGGACAGCGCGGTGGCCGCGTCCTGCTGGGACTCGGGCAGCCGCAGCGCCTTGCCGACCGAGCTGAAGATCTCCTCGGCCCGCGCCAGGTGCTCCTCGCCCGCGTGCGAGCCCGCCGAGATGACGCTCATCCCCTCGTCCACCAGGACCGGGGTGTTGGGCATCACCCGGACCACCGGGGTGCCCGCCGCGAGCCGCTCCTCGAACCAGGCGGTGGGAACGCCGGCCGCGGCCGAGATCACCAGCCGGTCCGCGCCGACGTGCGGGGCCAGCTCCTCCAGCAGGGCGCCCATGTCCTGCGGCTTGACCGCGAGGATCAGGGTGTCGGCGAGCTTGGCGGCCTCGGCGTTGGAGACGGCCACCACGCCGTAGCGGTCGGCGAGTTCGGCCGCCCGCTCGGGACGGCGGGCGGTCACCAGGACGTCGGCCGGGTCCTTGCCGGCCCGCAGCAGACCGGAGAGCAGGGCCTCGCCGATCTTGCCGGTGCCCAGGAAGGCGATCTTCTGTCCGTGTGCTCCGCTGCTGCCCATGGTCCGCTCCCGCTCCTTGCCTCGGTACTGCCGCCATCCTCGCACCGCCCGGCGGCCCGCGCGGGGACCGTCCGCTCCGTGGTCGCGGCCCGCGCGGGGACCATCGGCTCCGTGGTCGCCGCCCGTGCGGGGACCGTCCGCTCCGTGGTCGCCGCCCACCCGGCCGCCTGGCGGAGGACAGGCCCCTAGGGAGAAATCTCGGGGGTTTCCCCTATGGCCTCCCGGCTCCCACGGGCGCACCGTGGAGCCATGGCACACGACGAAATGTCCCGACGTGAGAACCGGCAACTCGCCGTCGCCTCGGCGACCGTGGGCCCGTGGCGGACCGCCGCGGGGGTCGGTGCGGTGGTGGGGGCGACGGCCCTGGGGATCGATGCGATCACCGGGGACTGGTCGCTGAGCATGCTGGCCTCACCGGCCGGCTGGGGCCTGTTCTTCTTCTTCCTGGTCGGCACCGTCGGCGGCCGGCTGCGGCGCGACACCACCGACCGGAGGCTGCGCCGCTGGGCGAACGAGCACCCGTGGCAGTCGGCGCTCCCGGCCGCCGGCGGGCTGCTGGTCCTGAACACGCTGGCCCAACTGTTCCTCGGCGACGAGGGCCTGTTCGGCGCCTTCTTCATCTCGCTGCTGCCGGCCGGCCTGCTGCTGGCGATCGCCGGGGTGGTCGGCTCGGTCAAGCAGGCCCGCGGCAAGGACTGAGCGGGCGCCCGCACCGGCGCGCTTCCGGACGAACGGCACCGGTCCCGCGGACGACGCACAGGTGTTCACCACACGGTGTGCCCCCGATCGAGGGATCGTCAGACCCCGTCGGCATACTGGCGCGATGCCGATCGCCGAAGAACCGGAACCGCGCCCCGCCGGGGGCGACGAGCCGAACGGGTCCGACCCGTCCGGGGCGGGCCGGAAGGACCCGTTCGCCGACCTCGTCCTGGACGAGGAGTTCGTCCGCAACGCCACCGTCAAGGAGCAGAGCGGGCGCACCCGCATGCTGTCCGCCCGGTGGAAGCACACCCCGCCGGTCGATCCGGGCGGCCGCCGCTCGGTCAACGACGGCCCCGCGGCGCGCGGGCGCCGCTTCCGCCGCAAGCCCGTCCGCCCGGCGCGGGCGGTCGACGCGTGGGGCGACCCGCGTCCGCGCCGCCGCCTGGAGTGGCGCACGCCGCTCTACGTCCTGCTGACCGTCGCCGTGCTGCTCGTGGCACTGAACATCGACGGGCTGAAGCTCTGGTACTCCACCCACTTCGGCTACGCCTCCGACCACCCGGTCTCCGCGAGCCCGGCGGCGGAGCGCGACGGACGGCAGCCGACCCCCGACCACCCGTGGGCCGGCTCCCCCGCCGAGGACTGGGCCGCCGGCACGGACGGGATCGAGCTGCCGAAGACCCCCCGGGCCACCGGCGCGTTCGGTGCCGACGAGGTGGCCGCCCGGCTGCAGTCGGTGCGGGCCTACCTGGCGGCGGCCCATCTGGACCCGAAGGTGGTGTCCGGCGGCCGCCCGGACGCCGCGCTGGCGATGCTCGACGGCCGCACCCGGGAGGCCGCGGCCGCGTCGCTGGACCACCCCTCGGCGACCAGTGACCCCACCGCCTGGTTCACCCGCTTCGACCCGCGGGAGGCCGTCCCGGTCACCGACGTGGTCAAGGTGCGGGGCCGGATCGACGTCACGGCCGACGGGGAGAACGGCGTCCTGATGCGGGCCGACGTCAGCTACGTGTACGCGCTGCGCCCCGGCCCGAAGACGGCCGACCAGGCGGCCTCGGCGAACGGCTCCGCGGACCTCGCGGAGACGGTCCGGACCATCGTCCGGCAGGTGGACACCTTCCACTTCTACGACCCGGCCAAGTACCAGGTCGATCCGGGGAAGCTCGCGATCGACGAGACCGTGGAGAGCTTCGGCAACAGCACCTGCGGCCGCTACGACGGCTTCCTGCACCCGGAGTTCGACCGGTCCACCCGGCCCGGCCCGGTACCGACCGGGCCGACCGCGGACCCGTACGACCGGGACCGGGTGCCGCCGGGCACCGGGAACTGCGGCTCCGCCAGCCGGACCTGACCGACGTCAGCGCTTGCGCTTGGCCCGGCCCGGCGCCTTGGTGTCGGGCCGGCGGCCGCGGCCCGCCTGGCGCTTCTCGTACTGGGCGACGGCCCGCTCGTGGGCGGCCCGCCGGACCGCCTCGCCGGGAGCCTCGACCAGGCTGCGGACGAAGTAGGCGGCCAGGCTGCCGGCCCCGCCGATCAGCCAGACCGCGCCGAGCGACTTGTCCTCGGCCATCCAGCCGGTCAGCTGGTCCCGGCCCTCGGTGAGCACCTTCCAGGTGCGCCGTACGGCCATCATCGAGCAGACCGCGATGGCGGCGGTCAGCAGCCCGTTGAGGAAGGTGCCGTCCTCGGAGAGCGCGATGCCCTCGATGCCGAAGCGCAGCACCAGCACGGCGGCGGCGGTCGCGGCCAGGGCACCGACCGAGACACCGACCCGGCGCGGCCAGTAGCCGTTGTCCCGGTTGAGCCAGGACGTGCCGAAGAAGCGGATCGGCTCCGGCTCGGGGGCGCCAGCGGGAGTGGGGGCGGGGGTGGGGGGCTGCTCGCTCACGCCGTCGATTATCACCCGAGCGCCGCACACGGCGGAGGAGCCGTCCCGGCCGGTGGGACGGCTCCTCCTCGTTCGGTGCGGGCCCGGTGTTCCGGTTCCGTACGGGCCCGGTGTTCCGCTTCCGTGCGGGCCCGGTGTTCCGTTTCCGTACGGCCCGGCGTTCCGGTTCCGTACGGGCCCGGTGTTCGCCTCGGGCTCAGCCGAGCTTGGACACGTCGCGGACGGCGCCCTTGTCGGCGGAGGTGGCCATCGCGGCGTAGGCCCGCAGGGCCTGGCTGACCTGGCGCTCGCGGTTCTTCGGCCGGTAGCCGCCCGTGGCCTCCAGGACGCGGCGGCGCTCGGCCAGCACCTCGTCCGGGACCTCCAGGGAGATCCGGCGGCCGGGGATGTCGATGGCGATGGTGTCGCCGTCCTCGACCAGCGCGATGGTGCCGCCGGAGGCCGCCTCCGGGGAGGCGTGGCCGATGGACAGGCCCGAGGTGCCGCCGGAGAAGCGGCCGTCGGTGACCAGCGCGCAGGCCTTGCCCAGGCCCCGGCCCTTCAGGAAGGAGGTCGGGTAGAGCATCTCCTGCATGCCCGGGCCGCCCCTGGGGCCCTCGTAGCGGATGACGACGACGTCGCCCTCCTTGACCCGCTTGGCGAGGATCGCCTCGACCGCGTCCTCCTGGGACTCGACCACGACGGCCGGGCCGCTGAAGGTCCAGATCGACTCGTCCACGCCGGCGGTCTTCACGATGCAGCCGTCCTCGGCGAGGTTGCCGTACAGCACGGCCAGGCCGCCCTCGACCGAGTAGGCGTGCTCGGCGCCGCGGATGCAGCCCTTGGCCGAGTCGGTGTCCAGCGACTCCCAGCGCTCGGACTGCGAGAAGGCCTCGGCGGAGCGGACGCAGCCGGGGGCGGCGTGCCACAGCTCCACGGCCTCGGCGGACGGCGAACCGCCGCGCACGTCCCAGGTCTTGAGCCACTCGGCGAGCGAGTCGGCGTGCACGGTGTGGACGTCCTCGTTGAGCAGCCCGGCCCGGTACAGCTCGCCGAGGATGGCCGGGATGCCGCCGGCCCGGTGCACGTCCTCCATGTAGTACGAGCCGTTCGGCGCGACCTTGGACAGGCAGGGCACCTTGCGGGAGATCGCGTCGATGGCCCGCATGTCGAAGTCCAGCTCGGCCTCCTGGGCGGCGGCGAGCAGGTGCAGGATGGTGTTGGTCGAGCCGCCCATGGCGATGTCCAGGGCCATGGCGTTCTCGAAGGCGGCGCGGGTGGCGATCGCCCGGGGCAGCACCGAGGCGTCGTCACCGCCGTAGTAGCGGTTCGCGATCTCGACGACGTTCTGCCCGGCCCGCTCGTACAGGGCCCGGCGGGCGGTGTGGGTGGCGAGCACCGAGCCGTTGCCCGGCAGCGAGAGGCCGATCGCCTCGGTCAGGCAGTTCATCGAGTTGGCGGTGAACATGCCGGAGCACGAGCCGCAGGTGGGACAGGCGTTCTCCTCGATGATCGCGATGTCCTCGTCGGAGACGTTCTCGTTGACCGCCTGGGAGATCGCGTCGACCAGGTCGAGCTTGCGCACGGTGCCGTCGACCAGGGTGGCCTTGCCGGCCTCCATCGGGCCGCCGGAGACGAAGACGGTCGGGATGTTCAGGCGCAGCGCGGCCATCAGCATGCCCGGGGTGATCTTGTCGCAGTTGGAGATGCAGATCAGGGCGTCGGCGCAGTGCGCGTTGACCATGTACTCGACCGAGTCGGCGATCAGGTCGCGCGAGGGCAGCGAGTAGAGCATGCCGCCGTGGCCCATCGCGATGCCGTCGTCCACGGCGATGGTGTTGAACTCGCGCGGGATGCCGCCCGCCTGCTTGATCGCCTCGGAGACGATCCGGCCGACCGGCTGGAGGTGGGTGTGCCCGGGGACGAACTCGGTGAAGGAGTTGGCCACCGCGATGATCGGCTTGCCGAAGTCCTCGCGGGCTACGCCGGCCGCCCGGAGAAGCGCCCGGGCGCCTGCCATGTTGCGACCGTGGGTGACCGTACGGGACCTCAGCTCGGGCACTGTGCTCCACTCCTTCGGGGCTCTCGCGGGCACCCCGCTGCTGGGAGGGTTCGGGGGCCGCTGTGGGTACCGAGCCTACGCCCGCCGTCCGGCCGGCGGACGGTCCGTCCGCGATGCGGGCAGGCGGGGACGCGGGCGGGCGGGCAGCGATGCGGACGGACGGCGGTGCGGGCTCCGGGCGTCAGCCGGGCTTGACGGCCACGGTGAGATCCAGGCTGAACGGCTCGACCACGACGCCGTCCGGGAACGCGGCGACCATGGCCTCCCGTTCGGCCGCCAGCACCGGCGCGCGCTCCTCGGGGCTGAGCGAGGCCAGGTAGGAGCGGGAGGTGAGGTCGGTGAGCACGTGCTCGACGGTGACCCGCCGCTCCCAGCGCAGTGCCGTCCGTTCGACCGCGAGGCCGGCCGGGGCGAAGTGCCCGACGTGGCCGCTGATCCCGCCGTAGCCGTGGAAGCGGCCGGGGAGGGCGGCGGCCATCCGCTCGCTCCTGGCCCGGATCCACGGCACGGTCTCGTCGTACACGTTCCACCAGGCGGCGACGGCGCCCCCGGGCCGCAGCACCCGGACCGCCTCGGGGACGGACTTCTCGGGGTACGTCCAGTGGAAGGCCTGGGCGTAGGCGACCAGGTCGACGGACCCGTCGTGGAAGGGCAGGTCGTCGCCGGTGCCCCGGACCAGCGGCAGGCCCGGCGAGGAGGCCAGGAACCGGGCGGCCATGCCGGGGCTGGGCTCGACGGCGACGACCTCCGCGCCACGCGCGGCCAGCAGCCGGGTGGCGATGCCCGTCCCGGCGCCGACGTCCAGGACCCGGGCACCGGCGAGGCCGCGACCCCAGAGCCGCTCCAGCGCGTCGAACAGCTCGTCGGGATAGCCGGGACGGCCCTGCTCGTACTCGGCGGCGACCCCGCCGAAGCTCGCGGCGGCCTCGCGGTAGTTCCGACTCTCCGTCATGCGTCCCCCTTCGTACGGCAGTTGACGCCCGGGCGGACCGGACGGCTCAGCGTACGCGCGAGGGGGTGGCCAGGTGCAAGCGGGTAAAAGCGAGGGCCTCGGCCAGGTCGGCCTCGCGTTCGGCGGGGGAGGCCGAGCGGCGGGTGTTGACCTCCAGCACCACGTGGCCGTCGAATCCGGTCCGGGCGAGGTGCTCCAGCAGCTCGGCGCAGGGCTGCTTGCCGCGGCCGGGGATCAGGTGCTCGTCCTTGCCGGAGCCGCTGCCGTCGGCCAGGTGGACGTGGGCGAGCCGGTCGCCCATCCGCTCGACCATGGCGAAGGTGTCGATCCGGGAGGTGGCCGCGTGCGAGAGGTCGATGGTGAAGTGCCGGTACTCCTCGTCGGTGACGTCCCAGCCGGGGGCGTACGCGAGCATCTCGCGGTCGCGGTAGCGCCACGGGTACATGTTCTCGACGGCGAAGCGGACGTCGGTCTCGCCCGCCATCCGGTGGATCCCCTCCACGAACTCCCGGGCGTACTGGCGCTGCCAGCGGAACGGCGGGTGGACGACCACGGCGCTCGCGCCGAGCTTCTCGGCCGCCGCCCGGGCCCGGACCAGCTTGGTCCACGGGTCGGTGCTCCACACCCGCTGGGTGATCAGCAGGCAGGGCGCGTGCACGGCCAGGATGGGCAGCCGGTGGGCGTCGGAGAGCCGGCGCAGGGCGTCGATGTCCTGGCTGACCGGGTCGTTCCAGACCATCACCTCGACCCCGTCGTAGCCGAGCTTGGCGGCCAGCTCGAAGGCGACGGCGGTGCTCGCCGGGTACACCGAGGCGGTGGACAGCGCCACCTTGGTGTCCGGGATGTGCAGGGCCGGATGCCGGGGCAGCACCAGCCGGTCGGTGGTGCGCAGCAGCGGCGGGCGGGCGGCGTCCCGCTTGGCGGCCTTGACCGAGCGGACGGACTGGACGGCGGCCTTGGCGGCGCCGGCGGCCCGGGCGGTGCGGGTCTCCTTCGGGGCGGCCTTGGCGGCGGGCTGCTTCGTCTTCGGGGCGGGCTGCTTCGCGGTGGACTGCTTCGTGGTGGGCGTCTTCGCCGTTCTCGCCGTCTTCGCCGCGGCGGTCTTCGCGGTGCGCTGGGCGGCCTTGACCGCCTTCGAGGCCTGCTTGGCGGCCTGGGCGGCGGTGGCGCCCGTGACCGCCTTGCCGAGCCTGCGGCGCGGGCCGTCCGGCCGCGACTGCCCGCTCCCGGGAGTGCGGTCCTCCTGCGTTCCGTCCTCGCCCGCTGGTTGCACCACGGGAGACAGCGTAAGCGGAGCACGCGGCGAACGGGGCGGGACGACCGGCGCAGTGACCATCGGCACGTTGCCCCGGGGCGGTCGGTCGGCGGTCGGTCGGGACGGGTCCGGACGACTGTCCGGGCGACCGCCCGGGTGCGCGCCCCGGGGTGCGCGCCCGGCTTACGGGGTGAGCGCCGGGCGGCGGCGGTCGGCCGGGCTGTCCATGGTGTCCAGGCGGCGCAGGATGATGCCCTCGCGCAGCGCCCACGGGCAGACGTCCAGCTCCTCCAGCCCGAACAGGTCCATCGCGGCGTCGGCGACCAGCGCGCCGGCCAGCAGCTGCTTGGCCCGGCCCTCGGAGACTCCGGGGATCCGGGCGCGCTCGGCGACGGTCATCGCGGACAGCCGGGGCAGCCAGGCGGCCAGCCCGCTGCGGGTGAGCCGGCGGTCGGTGTACGGACCGGCGTCGGCGGGGGCGGCGCCGGTCATCCGGGCCAGCTGCTTGAAGGTCTTGGAGGTGGCGACCGCGTGCCGGGCGGGGCCGAGCCGGGTGATCTCGCCGACCACGGTGGCGAGCTCGGCCCGGATGTGGCGTCTCAGCTCGCGCAGCCCCTCCGGGTCGGCGACGTCCCCCGGCAGCCAGCGGGCGGTCAGCCGGCCGGCGCCCAGCGGCAGCGAGCAGGCGACGTCCGGCTGCTCGTCCAGGCCGCAGGCGATCTCCAGCGAACCGCCGCCGATGTCCAGGTTGAGCAGCCGGCCCGAGGACCAGCCGAACCAGCGGCGGACGGCCAGGAAGGTGAGCCGGGCCTCGTCCTGCCCGGAGAGCACGCGCAGCTCGACGCCGGTCTCGGCGGCCACCCGGCGCAGCACCTCCTCGCCATTGGCGGCCTCGCGCACGGCGGAGGTCGCGAACGGGAGGATGTCGACGACGCCCTTGTCCTCGGCGACCCGCAGCGAGGACGCGACGTGGCCGACCAGCCGCTCGACCCCGGCCTCGCTTATCGCGCCGCCCTCGTCCAGCAGCTCCGCCAGACGCAGCTCGGCCTTGTGCGAGTACGCGGGCAGCGGAGCAGCGCCCGGATGGGCGTCCACCACGAGGAAGTGGACCGTGTTGGAACCTACGTCGAGCACACCGAGTCGCATAACTCTCCACGCTACGCGATCCGGGCCCTGGTGAGAGGGGGTGCGACGGTATTCGCGCCGGTCCGGAACCGGTCCGCGGGCCGGTGGGCGGGCCGGTCCTCCGGCGGCCCGCCGTCCGTCAGAGGAGGCCGTCCCACAGCTGCTCGACGATGACGGCCCACCAGTTCTCTGGGTCGGCGAAGACCGTGCCGTCCACGGCCGCCAGCGCGTGCTGCAGGGCGTCCACCGCCCCGCCCGCGGCCACCGGGTCGAGCCCGCGCAGGGCCGGCCACCAGCCGGCGAACACCTCCAGGCAGCGGACGAAGGCGCGCAGGTCCGCGTTGCAGTGGCGGGCGGTCGCGTAGTCCGGGTCCACCGCACGGACGGCGCCGTCCACCGGGTCGAGGGCCAGCAGTGCCCAGCCGTCCGTCCCCAGCACCAGCTGCCCGGCGAGCGCCAGGCGCTCCCGCTCGGCCACCCGGGTGCCGCGGCCGAGTCCGGCCAGGTGCGCGGCGAGCGGGGGCAGGACGGTGCCCTGGCGGGTGCCGTCGGCGATCGCCTCCGCGCCCGGGTGGTGCAGCGCGAAGAACCCCGGCACGGCCACCGGGACGCCCACCGCCAGCAGCAGCGCGGCCGCGTCCCCGGGCAGTTCGGCCCGGGCGACGTCGGCCGGCTCGAAGCGCTGGACGCCCGCCGGGCCGAACCGCTCCGCGAGCCGGGCGGCGAGCGCGGCGTCGGGCTCCCCGGATGTGCCGGGAGCGCCGGATGCGTCGCGCACCGCACGGGGGAAGGGCACCCGGTTGCGAGCCGGACCGTCCGGCGGCGCGGGCAGCGCCCGTACGGCGGCGGCCCGGTGGTCGAAGCGCGGGCCGTACGGAAGCTCGAAGTCGACCCGGACGTCCGGCAGTTCGACGGCCAGCGCGTACGACCAGTAGCCGCCGGGCAGGGCGCTCGGCCGCAGGTCGGTCCGGACGGCCAGCACGTCCTCGGCGGCGACGCCCTGCTCGCGCAGCCACCACCAGCCGCGCAGCGCCGGGTGCGGCAGGCCCGCCGCGGACCGCAGGGCCAGCGACCGCTCCTCGCCGGTGCCGTCCCGGTAGGTCAGCTCGGCCCGGGCACCCCGGCCAGTCGCCGGCGGGAGGGTCGGGTCGTAGCCGCCCGCGCCGACGAAGTCCCGGTACAGCCCCACCACTTCGTCCACCGGCACCGAGGGCCACACCGTGAACCGCCCGCTCTCCCGGTCCACCACGGCGCAGGCCGCCCCCACCTCCTCGGGCACCCGCCGCTCCCCCGTCCGCGGGTCGACCACCACCCGGGCGGGCTCCGCCCACACCACCCAGCCGAGCTCGAACTCATGGGTGCACACCCGCCGCACCACTCCGGCCCCCTGCGGCAGATCCCCGTTGATCCACCGCTGCCCCGCCTCCACCGCCTGCGCCCGCGAAATCATCCGGCCCTCCCCGACCCCGACCCTGCCCGACCCGCGACCCTACGCCCCCACCGACTCCCCGCCCCGCGCAGGAAGTCGGCCCGGCCGACTTCTCACGCATCCCCCACGAGGTATGCGACGACCGGCCTGCACGCCCTTACTGGCCCACACCCCCTGCACGAAAAGTCGACCCCACCGACTTCTGGCGTAGCTCCCTCTGCCGCCGACCCCACCCCTCTGCGCACGAGAAGTCGATCAGCCCGACCTTCCATGCACCCCTGGGGGACGCCCCACACCTCCCCCGCGCACGAAAAGTCGACCCCGCCGACTTCCTGTGCAGAACCCGGACAAATACGACGGCCGGCCTACCTGGCCCCAGGTACACCCTGGCCCGGCCAGCCCGAAAGCGCATAGGAAGTCGGCCCAGCCGACTTCTCATGCGAGCCCGTCCAATGCACGCGCGAGGGATATGACGGTCCGGACTACATAGATCGCCGCCGGCCTCGCCCCTCTGCGCGCGAGAAGTCGACTCCGCCGACTTCCTATGCAGCACCTGGTGAACCTCGACCTGGCCGGCCCGATCGCGCACAGGAAGTCGGCCGGGCCGACTTCTCACGCGGGCTACCCCCGGTTCCCGTGTGGCAAATATGGCGACCGGTCTACAGATTTCTCCGCAGAAGGGGTGTCGTGTGCGGCTGCGCAGGAAGTCGGGCGGGCCGACTTCCTGCGCGGGGTGCGGGGTCCGGGTCAGTGACGCGGGTCAGGCGGCAAGGGGGCAAGGGGGTGCGGCTCAGGAGGCGAGGTGGCAGGGGGCACTGCGTCCGGCTGCGCAGGAAGTCGGGCGGGCCGACTTCCTGCGCGGGGTGCGGGGTCCGGGTCAGTGGCGCAGGTCAGGCGGCGGGGGTGAGGGGGAGGGGGCGGCCTTCGGGGGTGAGGGCGATGGCCCAGAGGCCGTGGGTGGCGGGGTGGAGGGGGGTGGGGGCCTGGCGGGCGAGCTGGTGGTCGAGGTAGGTGACGGCGTCCTGGTGGTTGACGGCGTTCCAGGCGTGCGGGCGGCCGTAGGCGTCGAGCGTGAGGAGCACCGCCTGCGAGCCGTGGCCGGCGCGGCGGAGGTCGTCGGCGAGGCGGTCGAAGGCCGGGGCGCCGTCGCCCAGGTCCCGGAAGGGGGCGCCGAGTTCGCGTTCGGCGCGGTCGCGGCCCCCGCGTTCGCCGGCGTCGCCCTCGGTGGGGATTCGCGGGGCCGCGCAGGTGGGGCGGCCGGTGTAGCACTCGACCGCCGAGAGGGCGATCTCCAGGCTGTTGTTGGCCCGGCCCGGTTCGCGGTGGCCGCCGTCGTTGACGGCCTCCGCCCAGCCGCCGGCGGCCGGGTCGGGGTGGCGGACGGGCAGGCCGTCCGCGTCCCGGGGGGCGCGGCGTTCGAGTTCGGCCTGGTGCTCCGGGTCGACCGGTGCGAGCCCGCCCGGCAGGCCGTACGGACGGCTGTCGGCGATGCTGCGCGGCCGGAACGCCGGATCCTCCGGCTGGGCTCCGCGCCGGGCGCGCAGGGCGAGTTGGAGGGCCATCGCGTGGGCGGTCGCGACCGGGACCGCGCCCCAGGCGAGGGTCGGGTCGGCGGGGACCGCCGCGTTCTCCCGCCGTCGGGCCTCCACCGGGTGCGCCTCGGGGCGGCCGATCACCGGGGTGGTCCCGACGACCGGGGGTGCGGCCGGGGAAGGCGGCGCGGTGTGGACCGTCGGCGGTCCGACGACCGGGTGCGGCGCCGCGCCGACCGGGGTCCGGGCCACCGGCGCGCCGGTCTGCGGCCCTCCAGCGGCCGGACCGCCGACGGCCTGCCCACCGCCCACCACGCCGCCGGGGCCGCCTGGACTGCCGGTCGCCCCCGCCCCGACGCCGCTGCCGAACGGGGCCGCCACGTTCGCGGGTCCGCCGCCGGTGCCCGCCAGCGGCCCCGGCCCGACGGTGGCGACCGGACCGGCCGCCTGGTACGTGCCGTACCCGCCGCCGTACGCCGGGGTCCCGAACTGCCCGGGCACCCCGACCGGCCGGACCGCCGAGGGGGTCTCCGGCGCCGGGCCGTACGCGGGTCCTCCGGCGGACGGTGCGGTGACGGGCGCGATGGCGGGCGCGGGCGAAGCGCTCACCGAGTCCGTCCGTACGGCCACCGGCCCGCCCGTACTCCCGCCGCTGTGCGAGGCGGCCGCGGGCGCCTGGAGCGGGTAGTCTCCGTCCGACCAGCCCGCCGACCCGCCGCCCTGCCGGACCGGCGCGGCAACGGCCGGTACCGGCGGTGCCCAGTCACCGCCGCCCCCACCCCCACCGCCCGTCGCCCGGTGCTGCCCCGGCGAGCCCCCGGCCGCCACGGAACCGCCCGCCGACGCGCCCACGGGAGCGCTCGCCGCGCTCGCCACGTCCGACGCGCCGACGACCGCCCCCGGGTCCGCCACCGCGACCGCGGCCACCGTCACCGCGCCCGGCGCCGTCGGCACCGTCGGCCCGTCGGGCGCCGCACCCGCAAGCGGCTTGTCGCCACCCGGCCCGACCGCCGACGGCCCGACCACCCCCGGCCCGTCCGCCCCCGGTGTCAGCCCGGCGAGCGGCACCCCGCGGAGCGCCTTGCCGTCCTCGTCGGTGAGCACCGGCTGCCCGTGTTTGTCCAGCCGGACCGCCAGGTCCGCCACCCCGACCACCGGCTTGCCGTCCGGCCCCGGGACGACCAGCAGCCCGGTGGCGTCGGCCACCGGCGTGCCGTCGGCGCGGAGGATGACCGGCTGCCCGTCCGGGCCGAGGACGGGCTTGCCCTGCTCGTCCACCTTGACCGTCAGCCCGGGCACGCCGACCAGCGGCTTGCCGTCCTTCCCCGCGAGCAGCACCAGCCCGGAGCCGTCGGCGCCGAGCACGCCCGGTTCGCCGAGGGCGGCGGGCAGCCCGGCGGCGAGCGGGTCGAACGCGCCGTTGCGGTACGAGGCGGCGGTGACCTCCGTCCCCGGCGTGCTGCCGAGCTTCAGCAGGGCGACCGCGGCCGGCTCCTTGAGCACGCCGGACAGGGCGTCCTTCATGGCGCGGCCGAGTTCGGCGAGCAGTCCGCCGATCTTCAGCGCGGCAGTCTCGACGGCGACGGCCGCCACCCCCGCCGCGACCTGCTCGGTGGCGGCGTTCTCCACCGTGGCCGCGAGGCCGCCGACGGCCTTCCGCAATCCGCCGACCACCCCGTTCCCGGCCACCTCGCTCCCGGCCACCCCGTTCCCGGCCGGGTCGCCGCCGGTCACCGCCGCGGCGACCTTGCCGGCCGCCTCCTTGGCCTTGGCCGCCTGCTCCTCCGCCTGCCGGAGTTCGGCGGCGAGCTGCCGCAGGGTCGCGATGATCTCGGCCTTGCAGGTGTCCACGGCCCGCGCGGACGTGTCGAAGGCCCCGGCGACCAGCCCGACCGCGCTGTGCGCGTCGTCCAGGTGGCCCTTGCCGCCGCCGCTGAAGGCCTGCCAGTACGCGCCGAAGGCCTCGACCGCGTGGCCGGAGTTGTCGGCGGTGACCCGCCGGACGGACTCGCCGCAGCGGCGGGTGAGCCGGTCGGCCTCCTTGCCGAACTCGCGCCAGACTCCGGCGGCCTTGCGCAGGCCCTCCTCGTCGGCCTGCGGCCACAGCCGGCCGGTCCGGGCCAGCACCGGGACCAGTTCCTCGGGCAGTTTCCGGGACACGCGCTTCCCCCTTCGAGCCGGGCTTCGGGCCGGGTCCGTCAGACCGACATGTCCTTGGGGACGGCGGGCACCACCCCGGGGGTTGCCCCCGGCACCCCGGGAACTCCCGCGACCCCCGGCACCGCCGTCGCCCCGAACCCACCCGCCGCCGCGCTGTCCGCGTCCGCCGTCCGCGCGGCCATCGTGTGCAGCCCGGCCCCGACCCCGGCCACCCGCCCGGCCAACCCCCGCAGCCCGCCGACGAGTTCACCGCGCGCCTGCCCGTACACGGTGGCGAACCCGCTGCCCGGCTGGTCCGCGCCCCAGGGGGCGCCGAGCGCGGCGAGGCCCTGCTCCAGGGCGGCGACGGCCTTCGTCAGTTCGCCGCCGAGCTTCTCGAACTCCCGGCCCTCGCCGTGCAGTTCCCACGGCTTGAGGACGAACTCCCCGCCCGCGCCGCCGGACGCCCCGGTGCTGCCGCCTGCCATCCCCGTACCTCCCCGTAGCGGTCCCGTCGCGGACCCCGCCGCGGACCGGCCGCCATCCTAGGCGCGCCCCCGGGCCCGCCCGCAGCGCCCGACGGACCTCTTCACCCCGCCTTCACCCCGGCCGACCCCGCCACCACCGACCCCGCCCCGTGCTCCGCCGGGCCCCGCCGCAAACCCGCCCCGACCCCACCCCCGACCCCGCCACCGGTCCCGCCACCGCGCTCCCGCCCCCGAAAGCTCTACCCTTGCCGGGTGGCACCAGCAGAAACGTCCAAGAAGAAGTCCAAGGCGAAGCCCAAGGCCTCCCCCGCCCCCGTCGACCTCGCGATGCCGAGCCTGCGCCGCGAGATCCCGCGCGACGAGGTCCCGCTGGACTTCGCCCGCGCCTGGGTCGAGTTCGCCGACCCCGCCGACGAGGAGCAGGTCTTCCGCTGCGACCTCACCTGGCTGACCTCCCGCTGGTCCTGCGTCTTCGGCCAGGGCTGCCACGGCATCCGCGAGGGCCGCGGCGAGTCGGACGGCTGCTGCACGCTGGGCGCGCACTACTCGGACGAGGACGACGAGAAGCGCGTCCTGGGGCACGCGACCCGGCTGACCCCCGAGCTGTGGGAGAACTTCGCCGAGGGCACCGACGCCAAGGGCCGGATCGTCTCCGACGGCGGCATCACCATGCTGGACGAGGACGGCGACCGCCAGACCCGCCGGGTCGGCGGCGCGTGCATCTTCGTGAACAGCCCGGACTTCGCGGGCGGCGCCGGCTGCGCCCTGCACGCGCTCGCCCTCAAGGAGGGCCGCGAGCCGCTGGAGACCAAGCCGGACGTCTGCTGGCAGCTGCCGATCCGCCGCACCTACGACTGGATCGACCGCCCCGACGACACCCGCTACCTCCAGGTCACGATCGGCGAGTACGACCGCCGCGGCTGGGGCCCGGGCGGCCACGACCTGCACTGGTGGTGCACCGGCGCCCCGGCGGCCCACCAGGGCGCGGACGCGGTGTACGTCAGCTACCGCCCCGAGCTCACCGAGCTGATGGGCCGGAAGGGGTACGAGGTGCTGGCCCGGCTGTGCGAGGAGCGGATCGCCACCAAGGGCGACCGCAAGGTGGCCCCGCACCCGGCGGACCCGGTCAGAAAGGCCAAGAAGGACTGACCCGCCCCCCTGGTGCCCGCCCCCGGTGCCCGCCCCACGCGGCGGCACCGGCCTACTTGTCGATGTCCCCGACCACGAAGAACATCGACCCCAGGATCGCCACCATGTCCGCGACCAGCGTCCCCGGCAGCAGCTCGGTGAGCGCCTGGATGTTGTTGAAGGACGCCGACCGCAGCTTGAGCCGCCACGGCGTCTTGTCGCCGCGCGAGACCAGGTAGTAGCCGTTGATCCCGAGCGGGTTCTCGGTCCACGCGTAGGTGCTGCCCTCGGGCGCCTTGAGCACCTTGGGCAGCCGCTGGTTGACCGGGCCGGGCGGCAGCGTGGCGAGCTTGTCGAGGCAGGCGTCGGCGAGGTCGAGCGCGTTGAGGGTCTGTTCCAGCAGGCACTCGAAGCGGGCCAGGCAGTCGCCCTCCTCGCGGGTGACCACGGTGAGCACCTGCCGCAGTTCCTCGGAGCCGTACGCCAGGTACGGCTCGTCGCGGCGCAGGTCGAGGTCGAGGCCGCTGGCCCGGGCGATGGGGCCGCTGACGCCGTACGCCTCGGCCTGCGCCCGGGTGAGGACGCCGACCCCGGCGGTGCGGGCGCGGAAGATCTCGTTGCCGAGGACGAGGTCCTCGAAGACGGGCAGCTGCGAGCGCACGGTGGCGACGGCGGTGCGGGCCCGGCCGAGCCAGCCGGCCGGCAGGTCCTCCTTGAGGCCGCCGACCCGGTTGAACATGTAGTGCATCCGGCCGCCGGAGGCCTCCTCCAGCACGTGCTGGAGGTCCTCGCGACCGTTGAAGGCGTGGAAGACCGGGGTGATCCCGCCGAGCTCCAGGGGGTACGAGCCGAGGAACATCAGGTGGTTGAGCACCCGGTTGAGTTCGGCGAGCAGGGTGCGGATCCAGACCGCCCGCTCCGGGACCTCCATGCCGAGCATCCGCTCGACGGCCATGACGACGCCGAGTTCGTTGGAGAAGGCGGAGAGCCAGTCGTGCCGGTTGGCCAGCATGATGATCTGCCGGTAGTCACGGGCCTCGAACAGCTTCTCCGCGCCCCGGTGCATGTAGCCGATCACCGGCTCGGCGCTGACGATCCGCTCGCCGTCCAGCACCAGCTTCAGGCGCAGCACGCCGTGGGTGGCCGGGTGCTGCGGGCCGATGTTGAGCACCATGTCGGTGGTGCCCGCCGCGCCGGTGAAGTTCTCGGCTCCCGCCCCGATGCCGACCGTGGTCTCCCTCATGCCCCCAGAGTCTGCCATCCCGGCAGGCCCGCCAAGCTCACTGGTTCCGTCATGCGGACAGCCTGCACCAGCCACCCGAAGGCGCCCAGCCCGCCCGGGTCGGTCAGCTCGGCCCCCTCCCCCGCCCCGCTGAGCGCCCGCAGGTAGCCGACGGGGTCGCTGGTGGCCAGCGCGAGCGCCGGGCGCCCGCCGCTCACGCCGAGCGCCCGCAGCGCCTCCCGCTGCGTTGTCCACAGGCTGTGGAGACCGGGCACGGCGACGGAGTCCAGCGCGACGTGCGCGGTGACGTCGCAGGAGCCGTCCGGCACCGGCGCCACCTCCCGGCCGTCCCGGAATCCGGCGTACGTGCCGAACGGCGGCCGCCGCCCGGCGGTGTGCCCGTAGTCGACGGCGACGGCCAGGCCGCGCTCCAGCCTGGCCACCGCCCGCGCCCAGGCGGCGTCCCGGGGGCCGCCGAACTCCACGGCGTCGCCGGGCCCCGCGACCGGCCACCAGCGGCCGGCCCAGGCCGCGTCGGCCGCCGAGACCGGCTCGCCGAGGCGGGTCCCGCCGGTCGCGGTGTCCACCTCGACGTAGCGCAGCACCCCGTCCTCGTCGACCTCCCCGGCGTCCAGCGGGACGTTGTCCAGCCACTCGTTGGCGAACAGCAGCCCGGTCACCCCGCGCGGCGGCCGGTCCGTCCACAGGGCTGTGGACGGCAGGCCGGCCGGGCGGTCGGCGACCTCCACGCCGTACGGGCGCAGCCGCGCCAGCACCTCCGCGGGCAGTTCGGCCAGGACGCCGGTGAGCAGTTCGCCCCGCCCGGCCCCCATGTCGACCAGGGCCAGCTCCTCCGGACGACCGAGGGCCTCGTCAACCTCCAGCAGCAGCCGGGCCACCGCACGGGCGAACCTCGGCGAGGCGTGCACGGAGGTGCGGAAGTGGCCGGCGGGGCCCTCCGGCCTGCGGTAGAAGCCCTGCCCGGGGTCGTACAGGGCCCGTTCCATGGCGGGCGCCCACCGCATCCAAGTCATGGGGCTGGACGCTACCCGGCGCCCGGTCGACCCTCCCCATCGGATCGGGTGCTTCTCCGACCTACGGAGTAGGGCGGATCGCCCTACCGGCGGACCTGGGCACACGGAGCGACTGCCTACGCTGGACACGTGCATCGACTCAACGCCTGGCTCCGCCGTCACCCCATGGTGGTCGACGCCGCCTGGGCGGCGATGGTGCTCTTCGCCGGCCTGGTGCCGAACGACGGCCCGATCGACGACGGCTGGCGCTTCGACGTCTCGCTCGCGATCGCGGTGGTGCTGCCGCTGCTGATGGTCGTCCGGCGGCGCTTCCCCGACCTCACGGTGTCCGCCGCCGCCGCCATCGGCGTCGGCCAGGTACTCGTGGACATCTCGCCGGCCGGCTCCTCGATCGCCTACCTGGTCTTCGCCTACACCGGCGCCGCCTTCGGCCAGAAGTGGATCTCCCGGCTGGCCCTGACGGCCGGCCTGGCCTCCGGGCCGCTGGTGTTCTGGCAGATGATGCCGGTGAAGACGGTCTTCGACCGGGCCGGCGACGCCCACACCCGCCCGTACACCTTCGGCGAGGCGGCGCTGATCACGCTGCTGATGAGCACGCCGTTCATCCTCTGCTGGGCCTGGGGCCGGCTGACCAGGGTGCGCCGCGCCTACCTGACCGAGCTGGAGGACCGCGCCGCCCGGCTGGAGCGCGAGCGGGACGCCCAGTCCAAGGTGGCGGTCGCCGCCGAGCGCGCCCGGATCGCCCGCGAGCTGCACGACGTGGTCGCGCACAACGTCTCGGTGATGATCGTCCAGGCCGACGGCGCCGCGTACGTGCTGGACAACTCCCCGCAGCAGGCCAAGGAGGCGCTCGGCACGATCGCCTCCACCGGCCGCCAGGCGCTGGTCGAGATGCGCCGCCTGCTGGGCGTGCTGCGCACCGCCGACACCAAGGCCGAGGAGTACGTGCCGCAGCCGGGCGTCGAGGAGCTGCCGGAGCTGCTGGAGCAGGTCCGCACCGCCGGGCTCGACGTGGACTACGCCACCTCCGGGCACCCGCGCGAGCTGCCGCGCGGCGTCGAGCTGACCGTCTACCGGATCGTCCAGGAGGCGCTCACCAACGTCCGCAAGCACGGCGGCCCCGACGCGCACGCCCGGGTCGCGGTCGACTTCGGTGAGCGCGAGCTGGCCGTCCTGGTGGAGGACGACGGGCGCGGCAGCACCGACGAGCACCTGGCCGCCGGCGGCGCGGACGGCCTCGGCCACGGCCTGATCGGCATGCGCGAGCGGGTCGGCATGGTCAGCGGCAGCCTCGACGTGGGCCCCCGCCCCGGCGGCGGCTTCCGGATCCGCGCCGTCCTGCCGCTCAAGGCGGCCCACTAGCCCCGTCCGCCGTCCACCCCCCTCCAAGGAGTCCCACCTTGACCATCCGCGTGATGCTCGTCGACGACCAGGAACTGCTGCGCACCGGGTTCCGGATGATCCTCCAGTCGCAGGGCGACATCGAGATCACCGCCGAGGCGGGCGACGGCGCGCAGGCCCTGGAGCAGCTGCGGCGCACCGAGGTGGACGTGATCCTGATGGACGTCCGGATGCCGCGGCTGGACGGCGTGCAGGCGACCCGCCGGATCTGCCTCGCCGAGGACGGCAGCCCGCTGCCGAACGCCCCCCACGTGCTCATCCTCACCACCTTCGACCTGGACGAGTACGCCTTCGCCGCGCTCAAGGCCGGCGCCAGCGGCTTCCTGCTCAAGGACGTCCCGCCGACCGAGCTGGTGGCCGCGATCCGCGCGGTGCACGGCGGGGACGCGGTGGTCGCCCCGACCACCACCCGCCGGATGATCGACCGCTTCGCCGAGGTGCTGCCCACCCCGCAGAGCGCGCCCGGCTCGGACGTCCTCGGCCCGCTGACCGAGCGCGAGCGGGAGGTGTTCCTGCTGGTCGCCCAGGGCCTGTCGAACGGCGAGATCGCGGCCCGGCTGGTGCTCTCCGAGGCCACCGTGAAGACCCACGTCGGCCGGATCCTGGCCAAGCTGGGGCTGCGCGACCGGGTCCAGGCCGTGGTGCTGGCGTACGAGGCCGGGCTGATCCGGGCCGGGGCCGGCGACTGAGCCGCTTCGGCGTCCGGGCGCCCCCGTAGACTGGGGCGGTACGTCCGGTACCCGTGGAGCGGACTGGAACGGTCATTCAGGACAAGGCAGGACAAGGGTGGACGTGAATCCGTCCGACTTCGCCGACCAGGCTTTCGGCGACCCAGGCGACCCCGGCAACCGCCCCGCCCGGCTGGCCGTCGGCGTGGTCGGCACCGGCCGGGTCGGCCCCGCGCTGGGCGCGGCGCTCCAGCTCGCCGGGCACACCGTGGTCGCCGCCTCCGGGGTCTCCGCCGTCTCCCGCCGCCGCGCCGAGGCGCTGCTGCCCGGCGTGCGGATCGTCACCCCGCCGCAGGTGCTGGCCGCCGCCGACCTGGTGCTGCTGACCGTCCCGGACGACGCGCTGGCCGACCTGGTGGCCGGGCTGGCCGCCACCGGCGCGGTCCGCCCCGGCCAGCTGGTCGTGCACACCTCCGGCGCCCACGGCGTCGCCGTCCTGGAGCCCGCCACCCGGGCCGGGGCGCTGCCGCTGGCCCTGCACCCGGCGATGACCTTCACCGGCACCTCGGTGGACCTGGCCCGGCTGGCCGGCTGCCCGTTCGGCGTGACCGCCCCCGAGGAGCTGCGGCCGGTCGCCGAGGCGCTGGTGGTGGAGATGGGCGGCGAGCCGGAGTGGGTGCCCGAGGAGGTCCGCCCGCTCTACCACACCGCCCTCGCGCACGGCTCGAACCACCTGGTCACCCTGGTCGCGCAGGCGATGGAGCTGCTGCGCTCGGCCGGCGTCGCCGAGCCCGGCCGGCTGCTCGGCCCGCTGCTGGGCGCCGCCCTGGACAACAGCCTGCGCTCCGGTGACGCGGCCCTCACCGGCCCGGTCGCCCGGGGCGACGCGGGCACCGTGCGGCGCCACCTGGCGCAGCTCAGTACGGTGTCCCCGGACATCCCGGCGGCCTACCGGGCGATGGCCCGCGCCACCGCGCAGCGGGCGCTCGCCAACGGAACCATCGACGAAACGTCGGCGGCGGCACTGCTGGACGTACTGAACGAGGAGAGCACTGATGGCACGCGGTAAGCAGCCGAACAAGCCCCAGCGGACGCCGAAGGTCCACCGGGCCGTCGTCACCCGCACCGTGGACGACTTCGAGGCCGCGTTCTGGCCGGACGAGCAGCCGGTCGACAACGCCGTCGTGATGACCATGGGCGCGCTGCACGAGGGTCACGCCGCGCTGATCCGGGCCGCCCGCAAGCAGGTCGGCCGCGAGGGCCGGGTCGCGGTGACGGTCTTCGTCAACCCGCTCCAGTTCGGCCCGGGCGAGGACCTGGAGCGCTACCCGCGCACCCTCGACGACGACGTGCGGCTGGCCGAGGAGCACGGCGCCGACGTGGTCTTCGCGCCGTCCGCCGAGGAGGTCTACCCGAACGGCGAGCCGCAGGTGCGGATGGCGGCCGGCCCGATGGGCGAGCGCTTCGAGGGCGCCACCCGGCCCGGCCACTTCGACGGCGTGCTAACCGTGGTCGCCAAGCTGCTGCACATCACCGACCCGGACTTCGCCTTCTTCGGCGAGAAGGACGCCCAGCAGCTGGCGATCATCCAGCGGATGGTCGCCGACCTGGACTTCGACGTCGAGATCGTCGGCGTGCCGACCGTCCGCGAGGAGGACGGCCTGGCGCTGTCCTCGCGCAACCGCTACCTCTCGGCGGAGGACCGCGAGCACGCGCTCGCCCTGTCCAAGGCCCTGTTCGCCGGCCGGGACGCCGCCGCGCAGGGCCCGAAGGCCGTCCGCGAGGCCGCCTCGGCCGCCCTGGACGGCGCCGAGGGCGTCACCCTGGACTACCTCGCCCTGATCGACCCGCACGACTTCTCCGAGGCGGCGGACGACTTCCAGGGCGAGGCGGTGCTGGCCGTCGCCGCGAAGGTGGGCCCGACCCGCCTGATCGACAACGTCCGCATCATCGTTCGGTAGTACCGCAGTAAGAACCCCCTTCAGGCATGCACTCACAGGAGGCGTGACCCGCAATGCTCCGCACCATGCTCAAGTCCAAGATCCACCGGGCCACCGTGACCCAGGCCGACCTGCACTACGTGGGATCCGTCACGGTGGACGAGGACCTGCTCGACGCCGCCGACCTGCTCCCCGGCGAGCTGGTCCACATCGTCGACATCGACAACGGCGCCCGGCTGGAGACGTACACCATCGCCGGCCCGCGCGGCTCCGGCGTGATCGGCATCAACGGCGCCGCCGCCCGCCTCGTCCACCCGGGCGACCTCGTCATACTCATCGCCTACGGGCAGATGGACACGGCCGAGGCCAAGGGCTACGAGCCGAAGATCGTCTTCGTGGACGGGCAGAACCGGATCACCGGCCTGGGCGGGGACCCGGCGGAGGCCCCGGAGGGCAGCGGACTGCTCCGGGGTGACAGGGCGTACGGTGACGGCAACGGCGCGGCCGACGCCGTCTCGCGCTGAAGGAGCCAGCCACCCATGTCCACGCACCGCCTCACCGCACCGGCCCCCGGCTGGACCGCCGCCACCGACGTGGTCGTGGTCGGCTCCGGGGTCGCCGGCCTCACCGTCGCGCTCAACGTCCGCAAGGCCGGCCTGCGGGCCATGGTGGTCACCAAGGCCGTGCTGGACGAAGGCTCCACCCGCTGGGCCCAGGGCGGCGTCGCCGCCGCCCTGGGCGAGGGGGACACCCCCGAACAGCACCTGGACGACACCCTGGTGGCCGGCGCCGGCGTCTGTGACGAGGAGGCCGTCCGCACCCTGGTCACCGAGGGCCCGGACGCCGTCCGCCGGCTGATCGCCACCGGCGCCCTGTTCGACCGGGGCGAGGACGGCGAGGTCCTGCTGACCCGCGAGGGCGGCCACCACCGCCGCCGGATCGTCCACGCGGGCGGGGACGCGACCGGCGCCGAGATATCGCGCGCCCTGGTCGCCGCCGTCCGCACCGACCCGGGCATCGAGCTGATCGAGCACGCGCTCGTGCTCGACCTGCTGACCGACGCGGCGGGCCACGCCGCCGGGCTCACCCTGCACGTGATGGGCGAGGGCCAGCGCGACGGCGTCGGCGCCGTCCGGGCCCGCGCGGTGGTGCTCGCCACCGGCGGCATGGGCCAGGTCTTCTCCGCCACCACCAACCCGGCGGTCTCCACCGGCGACGGCGTGGCCCTGGCCCTGCGGGCCGGCGCCGCCGTCACCGACCTGGAGTTCGTCCAGTTCCACCCCACCGTGCTCTGGCTCGGTCCGGAGGCCGAGGGCCAGCAGCCGCTGGTCTCCGAGGCGGTCCGCGGCGAGGGCGCCCACCTGGTGGACGCGGACGGCGTCCGCTTCATGGTCGGCCAGCACGAGCTGGCCGAGCTGGCCCCGCGCGACATCGTCGCCAAGGCGATCACCCGGCGCATGCAGGAGCAGGGCGCCGAGCACATGTTCCTGGACGGGCGGCACTTCGGCGCCGGGATGTGGGAGCACCGCTTCCCGACCATCCTCGCCTTCTGCCGCGCCAACGGCATCGACCCGGTCACCGAGCCGATCCCGATCGCCCCGGCCGCGCACTTCGCCTCCGGCGGCGTCCGCACCGACCGGCACGGCCGCACCAGCGTCCCCGGCCTGTACGCCTGCGGCGAGGTCGCCTGCACCGGGGTGCACGGCGCCAACCGGCTGGCGTCCAACTCGCTGCTGGAGGGCCTGGTCTTCGCCGAGCGGATCGCCGCCGACCTGGCGGGGCTGGACGCGGCCGGTGACCTGCCCGAGCGCGCGGTGGACGTCGCCGCCGCGCGCGCCGCGCAGCCCGTCCCGCTGCCCCCGTCGGAGGCGCGCGCCGAGATCCAGCGGCTGATGTCGCGCGGCGCGGGCATCCTGCGCTCCGCCGCGTCGATGGCCGACACCGCGGCCGGACTGGCCCTGCTCGCCGAGCAGGCCCGCTCCCACGTGGCCGAGGAGAAGCCGGCCGACCCCCGGGTGGAGACCTGGGAGGCCGCCAACCTGCTGCTGGTCGCGACCGCCCTGGTCGCGGCCGCCGCGCAGCGCGAGGAGACCCGCGGCTGCCACTGGCGCGAGGACTTCCCCGAGCGCGACGACGCCCACTGGCGGCGCCACCTGATCACCACCCTCGCCGCCACCGGCGGTCCCGTCAGCACCCCTGAGGAGCAGTAGAACCATGACCCACTCCCACGAGGAACTCCCCCTGGCCGACCAGGGCGGCTGCGGCGACGGCTGCGCCTGCGGGGACGGCGAGGGCTACGAGACCGGTCTGGACCCGCAGCTGGCCGAGCTGCTGGAGCAGGCCGGGCTGGACCCGGTCGAGGTCGAGGACATCGCCACCCTGGCGCTCGCCGAGGACCTGGCCGGCGGCGAGGACGTCACCTCGGTGGCGACCGTGCCCGCCGAGGCCGTCGCGACCGCCGACTTCACCGCCCGCCAGGCCGGCGTGGTGGCCGGCCTGCGGGTCGCCGAGGCCGTCGTCTCGCTGGTCTGCGAGGAGGAGTTCGAGGTCGAGCGGCACGTCGAGGACGGCGACCGGGTCGAGGCCGGCCAGGTGCTGCTCTCGGTCCGCTCCCGCACCCGCGACCTGCTGACCGCCGAGCGCAGCGCGCTCAACCTGCTCTGCCACCTGTCCGGCATCGCCACCGCCGCCCGCGCCTGGGCGGACGCCCTGGAGGGCACCGGCGCCGTCGTCCGGGACACCCGCAAGACCACCCCGGGCCTGCGCGCGCTGGAGAAGTTCGCGGTGCGCTGCGGCGGCGGCGCCAACCACCGGATGGCGCTCTCGGACGCCGCGCTGGTGAAGGACAACCACGTGGTCGCGGCCGGCGGCGTGGCCGAGGCCTTCCGGGCCGTCCGGGCCGCGTACCCGGAGCTGCCGGTCGAGGTCGAGGTGGACACCCTGGAGCAGATCACGCCGGTGCTGGAGGCCGGGGCGGACCTGATCCTGCTGGACAACTTCACCGTCGGCCAGCTGAAGGAGGCCGTCGCGCTGGTGGCAGGCCGGGCGAAGCTGGAGGCCTCCGGCGGTCTGACCCTGGCCAGCGCGCGCGAGGTCGCCCAGACTGGTGTCGACTACCTGGCCGTGGGCGCGCTCACCCACTCCTCGCCGATCCTGGACATCGGCCTGGACCTGCGCGCCTGACCGTCAGGTCGGCCGCAGTCCCGTCCCGACTCGCAGAAAGCGTCCCCGTGCTCCTCACCATCGACGTCGGCAACACCCAGACCACGCTCGGCCTGTTCGACGGCGAGGACGTGGTGGAACACTGGCGGATCTCCACCGATCCGCGCCGCACGGCCGATGAACTGGCGGTGCTGCTGCAAGGGCTGATGGGCAGCCACACCGCGGTGAAGGAGGCCGCGGTGGAGGGCCTGGCGATCTGCTCGTCCGTCCCCGCCGTGCTCCACGAGCTCCGCGAGGTGACCCGCCGCTACTACGGCGACGTCCCCGCGGTGATCGTGGAGCCCGGCGTGAAGACCGGGGTGCACGTCCTGATGGACAACCCCAAGGAGGTCGGCGCCGACCGGATCGTCAACGCGCTGGCCGCCAACCACCTGTACGGCGGCCCGTGCATCGTGGTCGACTTCGGCACCGCGACCACCTTCGACGCCGTCAACGCGCGCGGCGACTACGTCGGCGGCGCGATCGCCCCCGGCATCGAGATCTCGGTCGAGGCGCTCGGCGTCCGCGGCGCCCAGCTGCGCAAGATCGAGCTGGCCCGCCCCCGCAACGTGATCGGCAAGAACACCGTCGAGGGCATGCAGTCCGGCATCCTCTACGGCTTCGCCGGCCAGGTCGACGGCCTGGTCGAGCGGATGGCCCGGGAACTCGCCAAGGACCCGGACGACGTCCAGGTGATCGCCACCGGCGGCCTGGCCCCGCTCGTCCTCGGCGAGGCCGGCACCATCGACGTGCACGAGCCCTGGCTGACCCTGATCGGTCTGCGCCTGGTGTACGAGCGCAACCGCCCCGCCAGCTGAGCGGCGCTCAGCTGGCGGGCGTCGGGGTGGCCGGCAGGGTGATCGGGCCGCCCCCCGGCGGCGGGGTCAGGCCGGACCACGGGGGCACGTCGACGGTGAACTGCGTCGGCCCCGTCAGCGGGGTCGGCAGCGGCACCGAGACCCCGAACCGGGGGCTCGGGAGCGAACCCACCACCGAGGCCTGCGGAATGGCCGCCATGACCTGCTTCCAGCGCGGGTCCGTGACCACCTCGGCGAGCTTGTCCATGGTCAGCGGCGGGTCGGTCCTGGTGATCGGCGTGCCCTGCTCCAGCGGCTTGCGGTTCCATTCCTGGAGCATCAGCTGGTACCCGTCCACGGTCAGCTTGGCCGACCAGGTCTTCGATCCGGCCGGCTCTCCGTCCCGGGTGCCGGCCTGGTAGAGGCGCAGGTGGCCGCCGCCCGGGAGGGTGGTCTCGGTGCAGGTGTCGTCACCGGTCGGCACGGCCGGGCAGTCGGCGTCCTCGCCACCCGGGAAGCGGGTGATCCAGAACAGGTACTGCGCCGGGCCGTGGCCGTCGTCCACCACCAGCCGCAGCTGCGGGGTGTCGCTCTCGGTACCCCGGGCCTCGCCGACCTGCACCGTCGGCGACGGCAGGAGTTCGGTGAGCATCCGCTGGAACTCCGCGCCGGAGACCGGACCGGCGGACGGGGCCGCCGCCGGCCCGGCCACCGCCGTACCCCGCCCGGGCAGCAGGCCGCCGAGCGCGACCCCGCCCACCCCGACCAGGGCCAGCGCGGCGGCGCCCGCCACGGTGCCGATCCGCCGCCTGCGGCGCAGCCGGCGGCCGTGCGACCAGCCGGTGTCGACCAGCGGGCCGGGTTCGGCGTCGTAGGCCTCGCCGGCCCGGCCGAGGGCCTCGGTGAAGGCCCGCTCGAACCGCTCCTCGGGCCCGTCGTGCTCTGCGGACATGCTGAACCAACCTCTCTACCAAGTGGGTTGACGTGACGTGACGCGCCGGCTCAGCGCTCGGCGAGGTCGTCGAGGCTGCTGCCGAGCACCGTGCGGATCCGGCCGAGCGCGCGGAAGGCCTGGGTCCGGACGGCGCCCGGGGTGCTGTGCAGGACCGCGGCGGTCTCCTCGACGCTGCGGTCCTCCCAGTAGCGGAGCACCAGCACCGCCCGGTCGCGCGGGGCGAGCCGGCCGAGCGCGTCCACCAGGGCGAGCCGCAGTTCCGGGTCGCCCTGCGGGGCCGCACCGTCCGGCACCGCCTCGACCGGCCGCTCGCCGCTGGAGCGGCGGACGCGGTGCGAGAGGAAGGCCCGCACCAGCACGGTGTGCGCGTACCCGGCCGGGTTGTCGATCCGGCGCTTGGCCCCGAACCAGGAGGTGCGGTGCCACTGGGCGTAGATCCGCCCGAGGGCCTCCTGCACCAGGTCCTCGGCGAGGTGGGTGTCCCCGCCGGTGAGCAGGCAGGCCGACCGGTAGAGCGGTCTGGCGCGGGCGGCCGCGAAGGCCTGGAAGTCCTCGTCCCGCCGCCCGCCCCGGGCCGCCTTCCCCTGACCGTCCGGTCGCATCCTGCCCGGCCCCCTCGCTCGTTCTCCCCTGACACCTGGATGACCAGGTGCGCCCCGGGCGGCGTTACAGGTGGCGGCGAAAGGCTTCTTCGCCGGGCCGACCGTGGGTGGTTCGGCGCGACGTTACCGACAAATCGGATATTCGTCACGTAGTGTCAGCCCATGCCTACGCCACACGGATCGCGCGGCGGCATGGCCTTCAGCGCCGACGAAGTCCGCGTGCTGCGCCGCGCCCTCGCCCAAGCCCTCCACCCCGCCGTGCCCGTCCACCTCCAGGGGCCCGTCCGGCCCGCCCTCGCCGGGCCGGGCGCCGAACTCTGGGCGGAGGACGTCCAGGACGCCCTGCGCCTCACCGAGGCGATCGACGAGGCCGTCCAGGAGGGCGGCCGGCTGCGCGCCTTCCTGCTCGCCGACCTCGGACGCTACCGCTCCGCCCTGCCCGGCAGCGCCCCCGGCTACCTGGAACGGCTGGAGGAGGCGGTGTCCGACGGGTACCTGCCCGGGCCGGAGGACCTCACCGCACTGCGCGGACTGAGCCGCCAGCCCTGCGGCCAGGGCGAGCGGGCCCGCCGCTCCCGGCTGGCCGGGCGCTGCCACGCGCTGGCCGAGGCCGCCGTCCGCGAGCGGCTCGCCCTCCACAGCGGACCGCCCCGCCACCTGGTGGCCGTACCGAGTCCCGCCGCACCGCCGCACAGTCACCCCACCCCTGTAGGAGGACGGACCCCCATGAGCAGCACCGACTCCCGCCCGGAGCAGCCCGCCGCCGCGAAGACCCCGCCCCGTCCGCACCGGATGCCCACCCCCGCCGAGCTGTTCGGCCGCCGCCCCAAGCCCCCCGCCCACCCCGCCCCGCCCGCCGACGACGCCCCCGAGGACGTCGAACTCGCCACCGGCACCGGCTGAGCCGTCCGCGTCCGATCCGGGGGAGGCCGCCGTCGCGGCCTCCCCCGCGGCAATCCCGGCGCGGAGCACCGTGTGTGGCTGGCTACCCTTGTGGGGTGAGCGATCAGAGCCTTGTTCCCGCGACCGACGACCTTCCCGAGCAGATGCGCGTCCGGCGCGAGAAGCTCGACCGGCTCCGGGCGGCCGGTGTCGACCCGTACCCGGTCGGTTTCCCCCGCACCACCACCATCGCGGACCTGCGTGCCAAGCACCCCGACCTGGAGCCGGACACCGCGACCGGCGAGCGGGCCGGCGTCACCGGCCGCGTGATCCTCTCCCGCACCGGCGGCAGGCTCTGCTTCGCCACCCTGCGCGACGGCACCGGCGACCTCCAGGTGATGTTCTCCCTCGACAAGCTGGGCCCGGAGCGGCTGGCGGCCTGGAAGGCCGACATCGACCTCGGCGACCAGGTCGGCGTCGAGGGCGAGGTGATCACCTCCAAGCGCGGCGAGCTGTCCGTGATGGTGGACCGCTGGGAGCTCACCGCCAAGTGCCTGCGTCCGCTGCCGGACAAGCACAAGGGCCTGACCGACCCGGAGGCCCGGGTCCGCCAGCGCTACGTGGACCTCATCGTCAACCCCGAGGCCCGCGAGATCCTGCACCTGCGCAGCAAGGTCGTCCGCTCGATCCGCCGCACCTACGAGGACCGCGGCTACATCGAGGTCGAGACCCCGATGCTCCAGCCGGTGCACGGCGGCGCCAACGCGCGTCCGTTCAAGACGCACATCAACGCGTACGACATCGACCTCTACATGCGCATCGCCCCCGAGCTGTACCTCAAGCGGCTGGTGGTCGGCGGCGCCGAGAAGGTCTTCGAGATCAACCGCAACTTCCGCAACGAGGGCGCGGACTCCACCCACAACCCGGAGTTCACCTCGCTGGAGTCGTACGAGGCGTACGGCGACTACGACACCCAGGCCGAGCTGATCCGCGAGACGATCGTCAACGCGGCCCGGGACGCGCTGGGCACCACGGTGATCAGGGGCGTGGACGCGCACGGCGTCGAGCACGAGATCGACCTGGCCGAGCCGTGGGAGGAGATCGGCGTCTACCCGGGCATCTCGGCCCGCCTGGGCGTCGAGGTCACCCCGGAGACCGGCGTCGAGGAGCTGCGCAAGCTGGCCGCCGAGCACGGCATCCCGTTCGAGAAGGACTGGGGCCACGGTCAGATCGTGCTGGAGATGGTCGAGCGCCTGCTGGAGGAGAACGCCGTCCGGCCGACCTTCATCAAGGACTACCCGACCGAGGTCTCCCCGCTGACCCGCCAGCACCGCTCGCGGCCCGGCGTGGCCGAGAAGTGGGACCTGGTGATCTTCGGGACCGAGATCGGCACCGCCTACTCCGAGCTGGTCGACCCGGTCGAGCAGCGCGCCCGCCTCACCGCCCAGTCGCTGCTGGCGGCCGGCGGCGACGTCGAGGCGATGCAGGTGGACGAGGACTTCCTGCGCGCCCTGGAGTACGCGATGCCCCCGACCGGTGGCCTCGGCCTCGGCGTGGACCGCCTGATCATGCTGCTGACCGGCAAGAACATCCGGGAGACGGTGCTCTTCCCGCTGGTGAAGCCGGAGCCGAAGGCTTCCGCCGCGACGGCGGAGAAGACCGAGGAGGAGTGACCTGATGGACTACGTCAGCGCGATCGTGCCGCCGCTGGTCATGGCGATCGGCTTCGGATTCCTGGTGCGGGCCATCGTCCGCAGCCAGGGCGGGGCCCAGCGGGCCAAGGAAGACCTCGACTGACCCCGTCAGCCGCCCCGAACGACCGGCGCGCCGCCATTCCCGATTCCCGGGGGTGGCGGCGCGCCGGTTTGGCGCACTTCACAAGATTTGCCCCATTCACTCCCTATCCTGGCCGCACTATGGTCCGGCAACTCGGCGAACTTGAGAACGCCATCATGACCCGGGTGTGGCAGTGGAACCGACCGGTCACGGTTCGCGAGGTTCTCCTGGATCTGCGGTCGGAACGCGAAATCGCGTACACCACGGTGATGACCGTCCTGGACAAGCTCCACAGAAAGGGCTGGCTGCGCCGCGAGCGGGTCGGCCGGGCCTATCGTTATGAACCGGTCTCCTCGCGTGAGGCGTACACGGCGGCCCTGATGAACGACGCCTGGGCCACCGGTGACAATCCGGCGGCGGCCCTGGTGCACTTCTTCGGCCTGATGTCGCCCGAGCAACGCGAAGCGCTCCGGGACGCCTTGCGGGTGGCCGCTCTGTTCCCGCCCGATCCGGCCGGCGCGGATTCCGCGGACGGCGGACCGGATACCGGTGGGACGGAACCGGGAGCGGCGCGATAACGTCCCGACCATGGAGGTCACCATCCGCCGGGCGCGGACCACGGACGTGCGGGCAGTGCGCAGGCTCATCGACACCTACTCACGCGACGGCATTCTGCTGGACAAGCCCACAGTCACACTGTTCGAATCCGTCCAGGAGTTCTGGGTCGCGGAACGGGACGACAACGGCGTGGTGGTGGCCTGCGGCGCACTGCACGTGATGTGGGAGGACCTCGCCGAGGTCCGCACGCTCGCGGTGGATCCGGTCGCCCGGGGCACCGGGATCGGGCACCTGCTGCTGGAGAAGCTGGTGCAGACCGCGCGCTGGCTGGGCGTCCGTCGGATTTTCTGCTTGACGTTCGAGGTCGCGTTCTTCGCGAAACACGGTTTCGTCGAGATCGGCGAGGTCCAGGAAACCGATGATGGTACGACAGACCCGGCGGCGATCGCTACGGATGTCTATGAAGAACTCCTCCGCTCGTACGATGAAGGCGTCGCCGAGTTCCTCGACCTGGAGCGGGTGAAGCCCAACACACTGGGCAACTCGCGCATGCTGCTGCACCTCTGAGCCGCTCCAACCGGGTCAAGGGTTTGTGTTTTCCGGAGAAAGGCGCTTTCCTTTCCTTAGGCAATGGGTCGTTTAGCGGAAAGGGAAGCCCGTGGCACAGAGGGTGCAGGTCATTCTTGAAGACGATCTCGACGGCGGTTCGGCGGACGAGACGGTGACGTTCGCCCTCGACGGCGTTGCCTACGAGATCGACCTGAAGAGCGCCAACGCGGACAAGCTCCGCGGCCTGCTGGCGCCGTACGTGGAGAAGGGCCGCAAGCAGAGCGGCCGGCTCGCCGGTGCCCGTCGTCCGGGCCGCGGCACCGCGGCGCGTCCGGCCGGCGGCGGCGCCCCGGACACCGCCAAGATCCGCGCGTGGGCCAAGGAGCAGGGCCTGGAGGTCAACGACCGCGGCCGCGTTCCGAGCAACGTCCGCGAGGCCTACGAGAAGGCCAACGCGTCCTGATCCCGGCGCCGCGGGCCCGCCGGAGCGGGTGCGGGGCCCGGCGGCCGGGCACGGCCGCCACCATCACACGCACGGGGCGCGGAGGGGTCTCCTCCGCGCCCCGCGGCGCGTACCCGGAGGAGCCCGCCGCGGCCGGCCCCGGGGGCCGTCCCGGGCAGCGGCCCGGGTAGCGGCTCGGGTAGCGGCTCGGGCGGCGGAACAATCACGGGCCGTGCGACGCTGTAGGGGCGAAGCGGCAACGCGGACGGCACCGGGGCGACGTGCCCGGCACCCCGTCCGCCGTCGAACCGCCGTCACCGCGGCCCGACTTCTCGCCAGGCGAACACCGCCACCGCGGAAACTGCGCGAGAACCGCCCCGATACCGGGTATGAATGCAGGTGGACGGGTTCTTCGGCCCGTCCAGGGGCAGTATGTGCGACCGGCCGGAGGGGTTCCGGCGGCGGCGTCGGCGGCACGTGTTCGCCGATGGCGTAGCGGAATCCGGTGCATCCGGCCCACCTGTGGGAACACCGTTTCCCAACACCAGGTTGGGATTGGTGTCGGCTGGTCGCGCAGCATCTCGCTCCTCTACCGGGGAGTGAATCCGTGGGCCGCGCCGCTGAGCGGGACTAGCATGCGGAAGGACAGGGCGGGGACGGACCCCGAACTGCCCGACCGCTCTGAGGAGCGATAAACGATGTTCGAGAGGTTCACCGACCGCGCGCGGCGGGTTGTCGTCCTGGCTCAGGAAGAAGCCCGGATGCTCAACCACAACTACATCGGCACCGAGCACATCCTCCTGGGTCTGATCCACGAGGGCGAGGGCGTCGCCGCCAAGGCCCTGGAGAGCCTCGGGATTTCTCTTGAGGCCGTTCGCCAGCAGGTCGAGGAGATCATCGGCCAGGGTCAGCAGGCCCCGTCCGGTCACATTCCCTTCACCCCCCGGGCGAAGAAGGTCCTGGAGCTCTCGCTCCGCGAGGCCCTTCAGCTCGGCCACAACTACATCGGCACCGAGCACATCCTGCTCGGCCTGATCCGCGAGGGCGAGGGCGTCGCCGCCCAGGTCCTGGTGAAGCTGGGCGCCGACCTCAACCGGGTGCGCCAGCAGGTCATCCAGCTGCTCTCCGGCTACCAGACCGGCGGCGGCAAGGAGTCGGCCACGGCCGGCGGGCCCGCCGAGGGCACCCCGTCGACCTCCCTGGTCCTGGACCAGTTCGGCCGCAACCTCACCCAGGCCGCCCGCGAGGCCAAGCTCGACCCGGTCATCGGGCGCGAGAAGGAGATCGAGCGGGTCATGCAGGTGCTGTCCCGCCGCACCAAGAACAACCCGGTGCTGATCGGTGAGCCCGGCGTCGGCAAGACCGCCGTGGTCGAGGGCCTGGCCCAGGCGATCGTCAAGGGCGAGGTCCCGGAGACGCTCAAGGACAAGCAGCTCTACACGCTGGACCTGGGCGCCCTGGTGGCCGGCTCGCGCTACCGCGGTGACTTCGAGGAGCGCCTGAAGAAGGTGCTCAAGGAGATCCGCACCCGCGGCGACATCATCCTGTTCATCGACGAGCTGCACACCCTGGTCGGCGCGGGCGCCGCCGAGGGCGCCATCGACGCCGCCAGCATCCTCAAGCCGATGCTGGCCCGTGGCGAGCTGCAGACCATCGGTGCCACCACCCTGGACGAGTACCGCAAGCACCTGGAGAAGGACGCCGCGCTGGAGCGCCGCTTCCAGCCGATCCAGGTCGCCGAGCCCTCGCTGCCCCACACGATCGAGATCCTCAAGGGTCTGCGCGACCGCTACGAGGCCCACCACCGGGTCTCCATCACGGACTCCGCCCTGGTCGCCGCCGCCACCCTGGCCGACCGGTACATCTCGGACCGCTTCCTGCCGGACAAGGCGATCGACCTGATCGACGAGGCCGGCTCCCGAATGCGCATCCGCCGGATGACCGCGCCGCCGGACCTGCGCGAGTTCGACGAGAAGATCGCCGACGTGCGCCGCGAGAAGGAGAGCGCGATCGACGCGCAGGACTTCGAGAAGGCCGCGTCCCTGCGCGACGACGAGAAGCAGCTCCTGCAGGCCAAGGCCAAGCGCGAGAAGGAGTGGAAGGCCGGCGACATGGACGTCGTCGCGGAGGTCAACGAGGAGCTCATCGCCGAGGTCCTGGCCACCGCCACCGGCATCCCGGTCTTCAAGCTGACCGAGGAGGAGACGTCCCGCCTGCTGCGCATGGAGGACGAGCTGCACAAGCGCGTCATCGGCCAGAAGGACGCCATCAAGGCGCTCTCCCAGGCCATCCGGCGCACCCGTGCGGGCCTCAAGGACCCGAAGCGCCCCGGCGGTTCGTTCATCTTCGCCGGCCCGTCCGGTGTCGGTAAGACCGAGCTGTCCAAGACGCTGGCGGAGTTCCTGTTCGGCGACGAGGACGCGCTGATCGCGCTCGACATGTCCGAGTTCTCCGAGAAGCACACCGTCTCCCGGCTGTTCGGCTCCCCGCCCGGCTACGTGGGCTACGAGGAGGGCGGCCAGCTGACCGAGAAGGTCCGCCGCAAGCCGTTCTCGGTCGTCCTCTTCGACGAGGTCGAGAAGGCCCACCCGGACATCTTCAACTCGCTGCTGCAGATCCTGGAGGACGGTCGCCTGACCGACTCCCAGGGCCGCGTGGTCGACTTCAAGAACACCGTCATCATCATGACGACCAACCTCGGCACCCGGGACATCTCGAAGGGCTTCAACCTCGGCTTCGCGGCCGCGGGTGACACCCAGACCGGGTACGAGCGGATGAAGGCGAAGGTCGGCGAGGAGCTCAAGCAGCACTTCCGCCCCGAGTTCCTGAACCGTGTCGACGACATCGTGGTGTTCCACCAGCTGTCCGAGGAAGACATCATCCAGATCGTCGACCTCATGATCGACAAGGTGGACGAGCGGCTCAAGGACAAGGACATGGGCCTGGAGCTCAGCGTCGAGGCCAAGAAGCTGCTGGCCAAGCGCGGCTACGACCCGATCCTGGGTGCCCGTCCGCTGCGCCGCACCATCCAGCGCGAGATCGAGGACCACCTCTCCGAGAAGATCCTCTTCGGCGAGCTGCGGGCCGGCCACATCGTCGTCGTCGACGTCGAGGGCGAGGGCAAGGAAGCCAAGTTCACCTTCCGCGGCGAGGAGAAGTCGGCCGTCGCGGACACCCCGGCCGCGGTCGCCTCGTCCGGTCCGGACCTGACGAAGTAACCCAACTTTTAACAGACAACTTCACAGCCACCGAGCCCCCGGCGTTGACGCCGGGGGCTCGGTGCGTTCACTCCCGCCGCCAGCCGAACCGGTGCGGGCCGGGTCGGCTGGCCCCCGCGCTGGCTGGTGCGGGTGCGCTCGGTTTCTCACCGACCTTTCACGAACATACGGTTGACAGGCGGTCAGATGATGGGAAGTCGCGGAGGATAGCGCCGTGACCATGTCATGGTCAAGGTCTATCTTTTCCGTGCACGCTTGGATCAAATGACGTCCACCTGTCTTTCATTTTGGTTTGCCGGGCTTTGGCCAAGAGCTGGGCCCTGGTCGGGGAGGACGTCACAACGTTGAAGAACACCAGGAGAACCGCTGCGGCTGCCACGGCCGCAGCGGTCATAGTCGCGCTCGGCACGGGCCTGTTCCCGGCCTCCGCCGTCGCCGCCGGCTCGGCCCCGGTCCCGCGGGACCCGGCCGACGCCGTCCAGAACACCGAGCACAACCTTCCGGGTCCGCTGACCGCGAAGGTGGAGGCGGAGCAGAAGGCCGCCACCGAGAAGCTCCTCAACGGCACCGCCGAGGTCGAGCAGCACAACGGCAGCACCAGCGTGAAGCTCGGCAAGGACAAGTACGTCGAGCTCGCTCGCGAGCGCACGGACAAGATCTTCACCATCCTGGTCGACTTCGGTGACCAGGTGGACAACACCACCAAGACGCCGGACGGCAAGGTCAAGTACGGCGGCGAGGCCGGCCCCAAGCACAACGAGATCGAGAAGCCGGACCCGGCCACCAACAACTCGACCGAGTGGCAGGCCGACTACAACCAGCAGCACTACCAGGACCTGTACTTCGCCAAGGACAAGCCCTCGCTGAAGACCTACTACGAGAAGCAGTCCTCGGGCCGCTACTCGGTCGACGGCGTGGTCTCGGACTGGGTCCGGGTGCCGTGGAACGAGGCCCGGTACGGCTCCGACTACTGCGGCTCCAACGTCTGCGCCAGCGCCCAGGACCTGATCCGCGACGCCGTGGACATCTGGTACAAGGACCAGCAGGCCAAGGGCCAGACCGAGGCCCAGATCAAGGCCACGCTGGCCCAGTACGACCAGTGGGACCGCTACGGTTCGCACCACGACGGGAACTTCAACCAGCCCGACGGGTACATCGACCACTTCCAGATCGTGCACGCCGGCGAGGACAAGTCGGCCGGTGGCGGCAAGCAGGGCAGCAAGGCCCTGTGGGCGCACCGCTCGTACGTCTACGGCAACCTGCAGGGCACGGCCGGTCCCGAGGGCAACAAGCTCGGCGGCGTCCAGGTCGGCAACAGCGGCCTGTGGATCGGCGACTACACGATGCAGCCGGAGAACGGCGGCCTCGGCGTCTTCGCCCACGAGTACGGCCACGACCTCGGTCTGCCGGACCTCTACGACACCGCCGGCAAGGGCATCGACAACTCGGTCGGCTTCTGGTCGCTGATGTCCTCCGGTTCCTGGCTCGGCGAGGGCAAGGACAGCATCGGCGACATGCCGAACGACCTCGACGCCTGGAGCAAGTACAAGCTGGGCTGGCTGAAGGCCGACCACGCCAAGGCGGGCACCGAGTCGACCCACCACATCGGCCCGGCGGAGTACAACAGCAACCTGCCGCAGGGTCTGATCGTCGACCTGCCGAAGAAGAGCATCACCACCGAGATCAACAAGCCGTTCGGCGGCACCGGTGAGTGGTGGAGCGGCAGCGCCGACAACCTGAACGTCACGCTCACCCGTGACATCGACCTGACCGGCAAGACCAAGGCCAGCATCAACGCCAAGGCCTGGTACGAGCTGGAGCAGGACTTCGACTACGCGTTCGGCGAGGTCTCCACCGACGGCGGCAAGACCTGGACCGTCGTCGACGGCACCTGGAACGGGACCGCGCTGCCGCGCGAGAACGGCCGTCCGGCCATCAGCGGCCAGGTGGCCGCCTGGGGCGACCTGTCCTTCAACCTGGACGCCTACGCGGGCCAGAAGGTCAAGTTCCGCTACCACAACACCACCGACGGCGGCCTGCACTTCCGCGGCCTGACGCTGGACAACATCGCGGTCGTCGCCGACGGCGCCACCGTGTTCAGCGACGACGTCGAGAACGGTGACAACGGCTGGGTGGCCGACGGGTTCTCCCGCTTCGGCGGCTCGTACACCAAGGACTACGCGCAGTACTACATCGCGGAGAACCGGCAGTACGTGTCCTTCGACCAGACCCTGAAGACCGGCCCGTACAACTTCGGCTTCGCCGACAAGCCGAACTGGGTCGAGCACTACTCGTACCAGCCCGGCCTGCTGATCTGGTACTGGGACGAGTCGCAGACCGACAACAACGTCAGCGCCCACCCGGGCCAGGGCCTGATCCTGCCGGTCGACTCGCACCCGGCTCCGCTGAAGTGGACCGACGGCACCCTGATGCGTCCGCGCATGCAGGGCTACGACTCCACCTTCGGCTCGCGCCGCACCTCCGGTCTGACCCTGCACAAGGCCGGCGTCGAGACCGTCATCCCGAAGGCCAAGGGCGTCGACGAGTTCAACGACCTGAAGTCGTGGTGGAACAAGGACAACCCGTACAGCGGTGTCAACGTCCCGAAGACCGGGACCAGCATCGAGGTCGAGAACGAGTCCTCGAACTACCTGGAGACCTGGATCCGGGTCCGCCCGGTCGACAACTTCTGATCGTCGCCCCCCGGGTAGCGATCGGCCTGTGACCAGGCAGCTCTGACAACTCCACGTCCGGCCCGTCCCCGCAGCACGCGGGGGCGGGCCGGACGCTTTGTCAGGCCCGGACGGCCGGCAGCCGGTCCAGGAAGGCGGCGGAAGCCACCGCGACGTCGACGGCGGTCCAGCCGAGGGCGGACGCGGCGACCGTGACCTCGGTCACCGACAGCCCCGGCGGCCCGCCCGCGCGCCAGGCGCCGAACAGCCCGATCCCGGTGTCCTCGGCCAGCCCCAGCCCGGCCTCCTCCAACTCCCCGACCGGGTACGGCAGCCACAGCTGGAACTGGTGGGTGTGCGGCGGGGCCGGATGCACCCGGGCGCCGGGGACAGCGGCGAACGCCCGGGCCAGCGCCCCGGCGACCGTCCGGGCGTGCGCCACGTACCCGGCCAGCCGCGGCAGTTCGCGCTCCAGCCCGGCCAGCGCGGCGAGCGCGAACGGCCACTGCTGGTAGAGCTGGCCGCCGTAGCGGTGCCGCCAGGCCCGGGCGGTGCGGACGAAGCCGCCCGGGCCGGCCAGCGCGGCGCCACTGATCCCGCCGAGCGTCTTGTAGAAGGAGACGTAGACCGAGTCGGCCAGGCCGGCGAGCTCCGGCAGCGGCCGGCCGAGGGCGACCGCGGACTCCCAGATCCGGGCGCCGTCCAGGTGCAGCGCCGCGCCGTGCTCCTCCCGCACCACCGCGGCCAGCTCCACCAGCTCCGGCCAGCCGGGCAGCACGAACCCGGCGTCGCGCAGCGGCAGCTCCAGGCTCAGCGCGGCGTACGGCTCGTCCAGGGCGCGCAGCTCCTCGGCGGTGGGCTGGCGCGGCTCGGCGGTCGGCCAGAGGCTGCGCAGCCCGGTCAGCACGCCGAGCGCGTGCCGCTCGTGCCGGTCGGTGTGGGCCAGCGGGTGGGTGACCACGGTGCGGCACCCGGCGGCCTCGGCGTGGATCCGCAGGGCGATCTGCTGGGCCATCGTGCCGGTCGGGAAGAAGGCCGCGTCCTCGGTGCCGAGCAGCTCGGCGACCCGGTGCTCCAGGGTGCGGACCACGCCGTCGCCGTACTGGTCCGGGCGGCCGTCCAGGTCGGGGGCGCCGTGCGGCTCGGGGGCGGCGTCCGGGTCGGGTGCTCCGTCCGGGTCGGGGGCGGCGCCCGGCGGCGGGCCGGCCAGGTCGGCGAGGCGTTCGCGGATGCTCTGCGGCCGGGCCCCGGACAGCAGTCGCTCGCAGCCGCGCAGGGCGGCGAAGCGGCGGTCCGGCAGGCTCGGGCGGTCACCGGCGTCGGTGTCTTCGCTCCTGTTGCCATACATGGCTCGATGGTCCCGCAGCGGGCCGGACCGGTCAGCGGTGCGGACGGAAAGCGGTTCGAGCCCGCGAAACCCCGGCCGCGCGTGGTGCTGGTCACAGGCCTCCGGCACGGTACGACCGGCGGTAGTAGCGGGGCCGGGGAAGCGGCGGACGGCCCGGAGCGGTCATGGGCGATCCGATCTCATGATCATTGCTCCGTCGGTTTGAATCTCCGGCGCCACGATGACTACACGCCGTAGTACATCACCGCGTTTGGGACTCCGCCCGGTGACCGTTACACCTGAGTGGTCCCCCGCTCAGCACGCGCCCGAACGGGCGCTTCGTGCTGCCCTCGTACGATCCGTGAGGTACGGCAGATGTCCACCGTCCCACCCGTGGGGCCGGCCCTGCGCCGGCTCGCCGCCCAGGCGGCGGCCCGGGCCGCCGTCTGGCAGCCCCGGATCGGCCACGCCGTCCGCACCCAGGCCGCGCCGCTGCGCGCCCTCGGGGCGCCCCGGCACACCACCCTGCCCGGCAGCCGTCAGCGAGCCGAGCACGACCACGCGCTGGCCTCGGCCGGAGCGGTCGCCACCCTGCTCGCCGGCGTGCTGCTGGTGGCCACCCCGGGCACGGCCTCGGCGCAGACCGTACGGCCCACCACGCCGGGCAGCTCGGCCTTCACCGTGCCGCGGGCGGAGGTGCCGAGCGCGGGGCTGGTCCAGGTGGCCGGCCCCAGCCCGTACAAGCTGCCCGACGACGGCGACTCGGCGCAGGAGTTCGTGACGGTGGCGCCCAACCTGCTGCCGTTCGAACCGCCGGCACCGGAGCCGGAGCCGGATCCCGCCGACGAGCCGGCCCCGGAGGCCGGACCCGCGCCGGAGCCCGGGCCCGCGCCGACTCCCGGGTGGTCGGCCCCGGTGCCGAACGCACCGACCAGCAACCCGTACGGGAAGGCCAACCGCAGCTACGCCGCCGGTTACCACACCGGGGTGGACTTCGCGGTCTCCCCGGGCACGCCGCTGCTGGCGGTCGGCGACGCGAGCGTGGTGTCGGCCGGCTGGGACGGCGCGTACGGCAAGGAGGTCGTGCTGCGGCTGGCGGACGGGCACTTCGCGCAGTACGCCCACATGTCCTCGGTCACCGTCTCGGCGGGCCAGCGGGTGTCCGCGGGCGAGCGGATCGGGCTGTCCGGGAGCACCGGCAACTCGACCGGCCCGCACCTGCACTTCGAGATCCGCACCAGCAACCGCTACGGCGCGGTGGTCAACCCGATCGCGTACCTCGCGGGGCACGGCGTCACGGACTTCTGAGCCGCCCCGGGCGCCGGGCCCTGCGGGACCGGCGCCCTCAGCCGGTGGTGCGGGCGGGGTGGCTGATCCCGGCGCCGATCTCCAGCGCGATGTCCCGGGCCGCCCCGATCGCCTCGTCCAGGCCGGCGGGGGGCGGCTGCTCGCCCCACACGTTCGGGGTGTGGCCGCAGTCCGCCTTGTCCTGCTTGAGCAGGAACAGCGACGAGTGGACGGTGAACAGCGCCATCGCGGCCCGCAGCCGGTCGTGGAAGTCCGCCCCCGGCCCGTGCACCAGCTGCATCATGGTGATCATGCGGTCCCGGAAGGCCAGCCCGGCCGGGGACTCGCGCAGCGCGGGCTGGTTCTCGTGGAAGAAGCGCAGCAGCGGGGCCCGCTCGGCCATCCCGTCCGCGAAGCGGCGGATCAGCTCGTCGCGCATCTCCGGGCTCCAGGCCTGCTTGCGGCCCCACGCGATGGACTCGTCGATCGGCGCGGCCATCCGCTCGACGATGCCCAGGACGATGTCGTCCTTGGTCTTGAAGTGGTAGTAGAGCGCGGCCTTGGTGACGCCCAGGCGGTCGGCGATCTCGCGCAGTGAGGTCTGCTCGTAGCCCTGCTCGGCGAAGAGCTCCAGTGACACCTCGATGATGCGAGCCCGGGTGTCGCTGCGGGGGCTGTGCGGAGTGCCCATGGCCTGCCTCATGACTGCGTCGGTGACTACTGCGGACCCCGGA
Source organism: Kitasatospora sp. NPDC058184 (assembly GCF_042883725.1). Lineage (NCBI taxonomy): Bacteria > Bacillati > Actinomycetota > Actinomycetes > Kitasatosporales > Streptomycetaceae > Kitasatospora > Kitasatospora sp. NPDC058184. Next base: position 340,652 of record NZ_JBHVVE010000005.1, on the reverse strand, counting down.
GCGGTGTCCGCCCCGGGCCCATTCTCCCTGCCCAGAAGGCCGGTCGGGAAACTGGCTTGACGACCGGCTAGGAAACAACCTACCGTGCCGACGGTCGATAAACTAGCCGGGCGACAAGTAAGTGAGCCGCCGCACGGCACGACGCTCCGTCCGAACCACCCTCCGGGAGACCCCACCTCATGTCACAGTCCAAGACCGCCGGCCCGGTGCCGGAGGACAAGACGACCGAGGAGGAGCAGCCGCGGTCGCCCCGCGAGATCCGCCTCGTGATGGTCGGCCTGGTCGTCACCATGCTGCTGGCCATGCTCGACAACCTGATCGTCGGCACCGCGATGCCGACCATCGTCGGCGACCTCGGCGGTGCCGAGCACCGGTCCTGGGTGGTCACCGCCTACACCCTGACCACCGCCGCCTCCACCCCGATCTGGGGCAAGCTCGGCGACATGTACGGCCGCAAGGGCAGCTTCCTCACCTCGATCGTGATCTTCCTGGTGGGTTCGGCGCTGTCCGGCCTGTCGCAGAACATGACCGAGCTGATCGGCTTCCGCGCCGTGCAGGGCCTGGGCGCCGGCGGTCTGATGGTCGGCGTCATGTCGATCATGGGCGCGCTCGTCCCGCCGCGCGACCGCGGCAAGTACCAGGGCATGTTCGCCGCGGTGATGGCCCTCGCCACCGTCGGCGGCCCGCTGGTCGGCGGCTTCATCACCGACCACCTGAACTGGCACTGGACCTTCTACATCAACCTGCCGCTCGGCGTGGTCGCGCTCGCCGTGGTCATCGTCACTCTGAAGCTGCCGAAGGTCCGCAGCACCGCCAAGATCGACTACCTGGGCGCCATCCTGCTCACCGTCGGCATCACCTCGCTGGTGCTGATGACCACCTGGGGCGGCCAGCAGTACGCCTGGGGCTCCAAGGAGATCCTCGGCCTGGTCGCGCTCTCCGTCGCCTCGCTGATCGGCTTCTGCTACGTGGAGCAGCGCGTCGAGGAGCCGATGCTGCCGCTGGCCCTGTTCAAGAACCTGAACTTCACCCTGGTCTCGATCATCGGCTTCATCGTCGGCTTCGTGATGTTCGGCTCGACGTTCTTCCTGCCGTTCTACCAGCAGATCGTCCAGGGTGCCTCGGCGACCAACTCCGGCCTGCTGCTGATGCCGTTGATGTTCGGCATGCTGGTGGTCTCGCTGGTCGTCGGCCAGGCCGTCACCAAGACCGGGAAGTACCGGATCTACCCGATCATCGGCACCATCGTGATGACCGGTGGCATGATCCTGCTCTCCACCATGGGCGTCGGGACCAGCAGCTTCACCTCGGCCTGCTGGATGGTCGTACTCGGCGCCGGCATGGGCTTCCTGATGCAGATCACCATGCTGGTCGCGCAGAACAGCGTCGAGCTCAAGGACATGGGCGTGGCCAGCTCCACCGCCACCCTGTTCCGCACCATCGGCGGCTCCTTCGGTGTCGCGCTGTTCGGCGCGCTGTTCAACAACCGGGTGAAGGACACCATGACCGCGCGGCTGGGCGAGCAGGCCTCGGCCGGCGGCGGGGCCAAGGACCCGGGCGAGATGAGCCCGGCCGAACTGCGCAAGCTGCCGGAGCACGTCCAGGACGCCTTCCACCACGCGGTGTCCAACGGCACTCACACCGTCTTCCTGTGGGGCGCCGGGTTGGCCGTGGTCGCGATCGCCGCCGCGGTGTTCATGCGCGAGGTGCCGCTGCGCGGTACCGGCACGGGCAAGGCGGACAAGTCCGCCGAGGCCTCGCTGGAGGCGGCGGCCGTCTGACGGTCCCCGCGCACGAAGGCGCCCCCGGGAGGTCCTCTCCCGGGGGCGCCTTCGTGTTCCGCCGCCTACTGGGGCAGCCGGTAGACGCCCTGCTCGACCGGCTCGACCAGGCCGTCCGCCACCAGGCCGTCCAGCGCCCGGGCCCGCTGCACCGAGTCCGGCCAGACCGCGTCCAGCCGGGCCTGCGGCACCGTTCCGTGCGCCTCGCGCAGCACCGCGAGCAGCTTGCCGCGCACCTGGCGGTCCGTCCCCTCGTAGGACTGGCCGCGCCGGGCCGGGCCCTCGTACGGCGGGCGGCCGGCCCGCTGCCAGGCGCAGGTGGTGAACAGCGGGCAGTCCCCGCACTCCGGGCCGCGGGCGGTGCAGACCAGCGCGCCCAGCTCCATCACGCCGACCGCCCAGGTGGCGGCCGTCTCGGCGTCGTCCGGCAGCAGCGCGGTGGCGGTGCGGCGCTCGGCGGCGGTGGTGGCCTGGGCCGGGTACTCGACGCCGGTCACCGCGCGGGCGAAGACCCGGCGGACGTTGGTGTCCAGCACCACGTGCCGCTGGCGGAAGGCGAAGGAGGCGACGGCGGCGGCGGTGTACTCCCCCACGCCGGGCAGCGAGAGCAGGGTGGCGTGGTCGTCCGGGACCTCGCCGTCGTGCTGCTCGGTGATCGCCACCGCGGCCGCGTGCAAGCGCAGCGCCCGGCGCGGGTAGCCCAGCCGGCCCCACATCCGGACCGCCTCGCCGGGCGCGTCGGCGGCGAGGTCGGCCGGGGTCGGCCAGCGGGTGAGCCAGGCCTCCCAGGCGGGCAGCACGCGCTTGACCGGGGTCTGCTGGAGCATGAACTCGCTCACCATGACCGCCCAGGGCGTCGCGTCGGGGGTCCGCCAGGGCAGGTCCCGCTTGCTCGCCTCGTACCAGTCCAGGACGGTCGAGTGGAACAGCGGCAGGGGCATCGGCGGCCGGGCGGCGTCGGCGGCGGTGGCAGGGGTGGTGATGGCAGTCATGGCCCTTCGATCCTCCCATGCCCGCCGACCGGGCCGAAGTGGATCAGTCTGCTCCGGACCGACCGGCGGACCGACCGGAAATCGTCCGATTGGGGCTCGCTCGAACGGATCAAATGGCGGATCATGTGAAGGAAGGGGCGACTGTGCGGTGTTGGTGAGTCAATCGCCACACACAGTCTCGTAGAGTTTGGTCGTGCCTTCTCTGCGTCAACCCGTCGGACCACTGCCGGCCTCGATCTACTGGCGTCGGCGCGTCATCGTGCTCGTCGCCGTCGCGGCGGTCGTCGCCCTGATCGCCTGGCTGATGATCGATCAGGGCGGGGGCGGTGACGGCGGCTCACCGGGCAACGCCGCACAGGCCGTTCCCTCCCAGTCCCAGAACCAGACACCGGCTCAGGCGATCACGCCCGGCGCCTCACCGAGCGGCCCCGCGGCGCGCCCGGGCGGCGGCTCCGGGGGCGGACCGGTGGCGGGCGGTGGCGGCACCGAGGTCAACCTCAGCGGCGGCACCGGCGCCGGCGGCGCCAACCCGGCCCCCGGGGGCGGCGCCGCGCCGGCGACCGGCGGCGGCACCGGAGGCGGCACGGGCGGCTCCGGCGGTACGGGCGGCGGCGCTCCGCCGGTCAACACCCCCGAGGTCATGGCGCTGCCGGTCTGCGCCTCCTCGCAGGTGGCGCTGGAGCTGGCCGGCACCCAGAACTCGTACCAGCCCAAGGACAAGCCCCGGCTGGCGCTGACGGTCAAGAACTCCTCCGGCACCAACTGCCGGGTGGACCTGGGCCGCACCGCCTCCGTGATCACGGTGAGCGGCAGCAACAACGACCGGGTCTGGTCCTCCGGCGACTGCCCGACCGACAAGGGCAGCATCTGGGTGCAGCTCGGCGCGAACGGCAACCAGACCGAGACCTTCACCTGGGACCGCAGCCGCAGCAAGCCGCAGTGCGCGACCGCCGACCAGACGCCGCCGCCGAGCGGCACCTACGTGGTGCTCGCGGAGCTCACCGGGCTCTCCGGGGACAAGGTCTCGGCGCGGGCCTCGATCCGGCTGGACGGCTGAGAACCGGTCACCTTCCTTCGGAGCCCCCGGCCGTCGCTCGGCCGGGGGCTCCGCCGTGTCCGGGGTGCCGGGCGGGGGCGGACGGCGGACGCGGGCGGGGGCGGACGCGGGCGGGGTGCGCGGGGCGGGCCGGGGTGCGGTGCGGACGTGCGACGGCCCCCGGGGAGGTTCCCCCCGGGGGCCGTCGCGGTGTTCGGGTGTCCGTACGGTGGCGCGTCCGGTCAGACGTAGCGCTCCAGGATGGACGATTCGGCAAGGCGGGACAGGCCCTCGCGGACCGAGCGGGCGCGGGTCTCGCCGACGCCCTCGACGGTCTGCAGGTCGTCGATGCTCGCGGCGAGCAGCTTCTGGAGGCCGCCGAAGTGCTCGACCAGGCGCTCTATGACCGTGTTGGGCAGGCGCGGGATCTTCGCCAGCAGGCGGTAGCCGCGCGGCGAGACGGCCGAGTCCAGCGACTCCGGCGAGCCCGAGTAGCCGAGCGCCTTGGCGACGGTCTGGAGGTCCAGCAGCTCGGCGTGGGTGAGCGCCTCCAGGTCGGCCAGCACCTCGGTGACCGTCCGGCCCTTCTTGGCGGCCCGCTCCGGGAAGTAGTCCCGGGCGACCAGCTCGCGCTCCGGCTCCACGCCCGCGATCAGCTCGTCCAGCTGGAGCGAGAGCAGTCGGCCGTCGATGCCGAGCTCCAGCACGTAGCCGGCGATCTCGGTGGCGATCAGCCGGACCATCTCCAGGCGCTGGGCCACGGCGGTGACGTCCCGGACCGTCACCAGGTCCTCGATCTCCAGCGCGGAGAGCGTTCCGGCCACCTCGTCCAGGCGCAGCTTGTAGCGCTCCAGGGTGGCCAGCGCCTGGTTGGCGCGGGACAGGACGGTGGTGGAGTCCTCCAGGACCCGGCGGGTGCCGTTGACGTACATCGCGATCAGCCGCATCGAGTGCGAGACCGCGACCACCGGGTAGCCCGTCTGCCGGTTGACCCGCTCGGCGGTGCGGTGGCGGGTGCCGGTCTCGTCGGTCGGGATGGTCGAGTCCGGCATCAGGTGCACGCCGGCCCGGACGATCTTGGTGATGTCCTTGTCGAGCACCACCGCGCCGTCCAGCTTGCACAGCTCGCGCAGCCGGGTGGCGCTGAACTCGACGTCCAGGACGAAGCCGCCGGTGCACAGGGACTCGACGGTCCGGTCGAAGCCCAGCACGATCAGACCGCCGGTGTTGGCCCGCAGGACCCGCTCCAGACCGTCACGAAGCGCGGTACCGGGCGCGATGGCGGTGAGGGAGGCCCGCAGCAGGGCCTCCTCGCGGGAGGCCTTGTCCGCCCCCCGGTCGCTGGCTGCCACGTGACTCCTCCGGTCGACCCGTGCCGCGCGCCTCACGCCGTGCGCCGGTCCGCGGTCTGTTGCTCTGTCGCTCAGTACCGCTCGGTACTGCCTTCTGGCCAATGAGACTGGGGAAAGTCTAACTGTGTGTGGCCTCGGCAGGGCTTGGGTCAGCGCAGTTCGTCGGAGTCGAGCGGCTCCCAGCCGTCCATCAGCTCCTCGGGGTACGCCGCCGGGCGGTCCGCGGCCCGGGCGGAACGCGGGGACGGCGGCGCCGACGGTGCCTCACCGCGCGGCTCGGTGCGCGGCTTGGCGGCCGAACGGCGGCGGCCCGGGATGGCCCGCAGCGCCTCGCCGATGTCGGCCACCTCGACCACCTTCATGCCCGGCGGCACCTTGCCCGGGTCCGGCGGGACCAGGGCGTGGGTGAAGCCCAGCCGGTGCGCCTCGGCGAGCCGCCGCTGCACACCCGTCACCCGCCGTACCTCGCCCGCCAGGCCGACCTCGCCGATCGCCACCAGGTTGCTGGGCAGCGGGGTGTCGGTGGAGGAGCTGGCCACCGCGAGCGCCACCGCGAGGTCCGCGGAGGGCTCGGTCAGCTTCACCCCGCCGACCGTCGCGGTGTAGATGTCCTGCTTGCCGAGCTTCACCCCGCCGTGCCGCTCGACCACGGCCAGGATCATCGCGATCCGGGGGGACTCCAGGCCCGAGGTGGTGCGCCGCGGGGAGGGGATCTGCGAATCCACCATCAGCGCCTGCACCTCGGCCACCAGCGGGCGCTTGCCCTCCAGGGTGACGGTGAGGCAGGTGCCCGGGACGGGCTTGTCACGCCTGGTCAGGAAGAGGCCGGACGGGTCGGCCAGGCCGACGATGCCCTCGTCGTGCAGCTCGAAGCAGCCGACCTCGTCGGTGGCGCCGTAACGGTTCTTGACCCCGCGGATCAGCCGCAGCCGGGCGTGCCGGTCGCCCTCGAAGCTCAGCACCACGTCCACCAGGTGCTCCAACAGGCGCGGACCGGCGATCTGGCCGTCCTTGGTGACGTGGCCGACCAGCAGGGTGGCCATGCCGCGCTCCTTCGACGCCCGGATCAGCGCGCCCGCCACCTCGCGGACCTGGGCCGGGCCGCCGGGGGCGCCGTCCAGCTCGGCGGAGGCGATGGTCTGCACCGAGTCCAGGATCAGCAGGCCGGGGTTGACCGCCTCGATGTGCCCGAGCACCGCGCCGAGATCCTGCTCGGCGGCGAGGTAGAGGTGCTCGGAGAGGGCGTTGATCCGGTCCGCGCGCAGCCGGACCTGGCCGGCCGACTCCTCGCCGGTGACGTAGAGCGTGCGGTGCTGCGCGGTGGCCGCCTTGGCGGCGACGTCCAGCAGCAGGGTGGACTTGCCGACGCCGGGCTCGCCGGCCAGCAGCACCACCGCGCCGGGCACCAGGCCGCCGCCGAGCACCCGGTCCAGCTCCGGCACGCCCGTCGAACGGGCCGTCGCGACCTGGCCGTCCACCTGGGCGATCGGGCGGGCGGGCGCGCTGACCGGGCCGGCGGCCGTGGTGCGGATCGGCACCGCGCCGTACTCCTCGACCGTGCCCCAGGCGTTGCACTCCGGGCAGCGGCCGACCCACTTGGGCAGCTGGTTGCCGCACTCGGTGCAGCGGTACGCCGGGCGGGGCTTGGCGGTGGTCTTGGAACGCGGAGGCATGCCGCCCACCGTAGCGTCCGGGTCCGACAACGGCGGCAGCGTCCGGGTCCGGGTCGGGGCCGACGACCAGGGTCCGCGGGCGGGCCGGCCGCGCGTCCACACAGATGGGCGATGTTGTTACCCGAAAGAAGTACATACGCGGCGAATGGCCGGGGTCAGCCGTCCGCGTTCTCTACCGTCGGACGGGTGACGACGAGAACTGTGGGGCCGGACGGGCCTGCCCGGTCGACCCGATCGGTCAGGCCGGGCAGGTCGGGTAGACCTGCCGGGTCGGGCGGGTCCGGCGGGTCAGCCGGGGTGCGGGCCGCCGCCGTGCTCGCGGCGTACGACCGGCAGCTGGACGGCCTGTTCACCTACTGCCTCTCGGTGCTCTGCGAGCACGACGCGGCCGCCGACGCCCTGCGCGAGGTCCGCGAGCTGGCACGACGGCACGGCGCCCGGCTGGCCGAGCCCGGGCTGCTGCGCGCCTGGCTGTTCTCCCTCGCCCGGTACTGCTGTCTGCGCCGGCTCGCCGGCGACGCCCCGGGTCCGACCGGTGCCGAGGCCAGGCTGACCACCCGGGCCGAGCCCGGCGAGGCCGAGGCGGCCCGGCGGCGGCGCGAGCTCTCCTCGCTCGCCTGGCCCGAGGCGGCCGGCACCGACCCGGAACAGCGCGAGGCGCTGGAGCTGTCCGTCCGGCACCGGCTGACCCCGCTCGAAGTGGCGGCCGTACTGGGCCAGCCGTTCGAACGGACCCGCGCGCTGCTGGCCGCGGCCGAGGCCGAGGTCGCCCGGACCAGGGCGGCGCTGCTGGTGCTCGGCGTGGGCAGCTGCCCGGAACTGGACCGGCTCGGCGGGGCCGGGGCGGAGTCCTGGCGGGACTGGGTGCTCGGCCCGGCGCTGCGCCGGGAGCTGGTGCAGCACGTGGTGGACTGCCCGACCTGCCGGGGGACGGCGGAACGGGTGGCCGCGGGCGAGGCGGCGGAGGGTACGGCGGGGGCGGCGGGGCTGTCCGGGTTGGCGCTGCTGCGGGCTCCGGCGGACCTCCTCGGGGACGTCGCGGTCACCGGCGGGGCTGCCGCGGTCACCGGCGGGGCGGCTGCTCCGGCGGCGGCTGCTCGGGCTGTGGGTCCTCGGGTAGCGGGTGCTCGGGGCGCGGAGCCGGGGCTGCGGTTCGACCAGAGCGGCTTCCCCCGGCACCGGGCGCCGGACGCGGGGCGCGGGTTGGCGGTGCGTCGGCGGGTGGTGACCACCGGCGTGCTGGCGGCCGTACTGGCGGCGCCGGTGATCGCTCTCTGGGCCGGGCACCGGGGCGGTGTCGGGTCGGGGTCGGCGGCCTCGGTGTCGGCGGTACGGGTGGACGCGGCCGGGCAGCCGACCGGGCAGCGGCCCCGGCCCGCGGTGGACGGCCCGGCTGGGGCGGGTGCGCCCGGCATGCCCGGGATGGAGCTGGCGGGGGCCGGGCCCGGGATGGTCGCGGGCGGTGCCCGCGGAAGCGATGCAGAAACGTTGCCTCCCGGATTTCCGCGGCTCACCTTCCAGGGCGCGGCCATCCCGGTCCCGGCCCACGGCGCCACCCCGCTCAGCAGCCCGACCCTGGTCGCCGCACCGGCCCCGGCTGCCGACCAGGCCTCCACGACGGGCACCGGCGAGCCGGCCCCGGCCGGGCTGCTCACCGTCGAGGCCGGCGAGTACGGCAGCCGGACCATCCTCACCCTCACCAACTCCGGCGCCACGGAGATCCGTTGGCACGCGGTGACGGACGCCGGCTGGCTCCGGCTCAGCCGCGACGCCGGCACCCTGGCGCCCGGCCAGCGGATCACCGTGATCGTCACCGTGGACGAGGACCAGGCGCCGACGACCCACTGGACCGCCCGGATCGCTCTGCCGCCCTCCCAGGCGGTGGTCACCCTGGAGGGCGGGCCGCACAACCGAGGCGGCTCCGCCTCCTCCCCGGCCGATCCGTCACCGTCGTCGACGCCGTCCTCGACGCCGGCGACACCGGTGCCCAGCGGTTCCACCACCACCTCGCCCACGGCGGCACCCACCGCGTCCCCGTCGCCCTCCGGCCCACCGACGAGCACCCCGTCCCCCTCGGGCACAGCGACGAGCTCCTCGCCACATCCGACAGGCACGGCAACGGCCTCCCCGTCGCCGCACTAACGGCCCGCGCAACGCGGCAGCCCTCCCTCCCGGTCAGCACCCGGAGGGCACGGGCGCGCGAGAAGTCGACCTGGCCGACTTCTCGCGCGCGGCGAGGGCGGGCCAGGGGCCGAATATGTAGACCGACCGCCATAATCCCGCCCGCAGTAGCCGGCAAGGCCGCACAGGAAGTCGGCCCACCCGACTTCCCGCGCAACACCAGCGGGCAAATACACCGACCTGCGTGCTTCTCCAGAGCCCCAGGCCGAGGATGCACGAAAAGTCGACCCGGCCGACTTCTCATGCGCAACAGGGCCCAGCCTGGCTGGTTTTGTAGACCGACCTGCATATTTCACCGGCCAGCCCGAAGCCGGGAGCGCGCGAGAAGTCGACCAGGCCGACTTCTCGCGCGCGGCGAGGGCGGGCCAGGGGCCGAATACGTAGACCGACCGCCATAATTCCGCCCGCAAAACCGGGAACGCACGAGAAGTCGGCCCACCCGACTTCTCGTGCGCGGCGGGATCCGAGGTGCTGGCGGGGCGTGCGGAGTGGGGCCCGAGGTGGGTGGCGGCGGGGCGGGCGCAGCAGGGACCCGGGGTGGGAGCCGGGATCGCGGCGGAGCGTGCGTGGTAGGTCCGGGGTGACGGTGGGGCGTGCGCGGTAGGGGCCGGGGTGCTGGCGGGTTGGGGTCTGGGGGTGGCGGGGCGTGCGGGGGTGGGAGCTCGGGTGGCGGGGTGTGCGCGGCGGGGTCACGGGGCAGCGCGGCTTGCGGGGTGGGAGCTGGGGCGGCGGCGCAGCGGGCGCGGTAGGGGCCGGGGTGCCAGCGGGTTGTCCGGGGCGGCGGGGCGGGGTGGGCCCGGGGGGAGTCAGAGGCGGTGGATCGGGGGGACTTGGTAGGTGCCGTCAAGGACGGCGGGTTCGGGTTGGTAGATGCGGAGGATGGGGCGGAACTCGCCGGGTGGGGTGGGGAGCCAGTTGGCGGCGGCGGTCGGGTCCTCGGGCTGGTCGTGCCGGAGGGTCAGGGTGAGGGAGCCGTCCTCGCCGTGGACCAGTCCTGGGGTGCGGTCGCCGATCGAGTAGCGGTCGATCGGGTTCTCCACCAGGTAGTAGTCCGGGACGGAGTACATCGTGACGGACCAGAACGCCCCGGCCGGGGGCGGCTGGTCGAAGCGCAGGGTGTAGTCGTGGAGGCCGGTGAGGGGGCGGCCGTCGGAGTCGTCGTAGGTCATCGCGTACGAGGCCTCGTAGGCGTGGTTGCCCCAGAGGCCGGCCCGGGCGGCGGCGGCCCGGCTGAGGTAGGCGGCGCGGCGGTCGGGGATGCGCCACTCGGGGTCGTCGAGGGTGCCGGGGCCCAGGTGGTCGGTGTTGTAGTCGAAGAGGTGGAGCGCGCTGCGCCACTCGCCGGGCGGGTGGTCCTCGGGCGGGCGGGTGGCGTCCTCGACCCGTTCGCGGCCGGCGGCCAGGCCCTTGGCCAGCGCCAGTGTCCATTCGGCGGCGGCCGCGCGGTACGGCGAGGCACCGTCGTCGAGCAGGCCGAGCGGGGCGAAGCGGCGCTGGTACTCGATGTCGGCGGTGGCGGGCGGGAAGGCCTGCATCCAGACCCGCAGCCGCTCGAAGAAGGCCAGCCGCTCGGGGACGTCCGCGTCCGGTTCGGGGAGTCCGGCGACCAGGCCTCCGGGTTCCAGCGGTTCCAGTTCGAGGGCGGCCTGGAGGGCCCGGACCCGGGGGAAGTCGTCCGGGCCGGCGCAGGCGAAGCGGCCGACGAGGGTGCCGACGGTGGTCGGCAGTTCGATCACCCGGTCGGGGTCCGAGGGGGTGCCGTGCCAGCCGGGCGGGACGATCAGCCAGGTCTGCGCGCCGGTGCCGGTGGCCCGGCGGCCGAGGTAGGCGACGTTGTCCGTCCAGGCGTCGATGATCTGCAGCACGTAGTAGGCGCCGGCGGTGTCCGGGACGCGCAGCACCTGCGGGCCCTCGGAGAGGTCGAGCTGGGCGATCGAGTAGACCGTGTCGTTGTTGACCGAGACGAAGCGGTCGGCCGGACCGGCCAGCCGGGTGGCGTGGCTGAGGTGGTTGAACGGCGCCGCCGGCAGGGTGCCCAGGCCACCGCGGTCGAAGCGCTCGACCATGGTGAGGCCGGCGACCAGCGGGTAGCCGTAGACGTACGCGTCGGCGGCCAGGGCCTCCAGCTCGGGCTGGTTCATCACGGGTCCTTCGTCCGGGGCGGGCAGCCGGTCGGCGGGGGCGGCGCCGCCGGCACGGCACCGGTGGGACGCTCGACGCCGGCGGGCCGTCGGTGCCGGCGCGGCGGGCGGGTCCGCCGTGCGGGGCGCGCACCGGGCCGGGGTGCGGTCGCCGACCGCGGTACACCTCGGATGCTAAGCGGGGCCGGGTGGGGCGGCATGTCGGACCGGAAGCCGCGCGGCTTCCGCCCGCCGGGATCTGCTGAGCGCTGATCCGGGCGTACCGGCGGGGCGGCCGGGAGAGGGTCGTCGGCATGAAGATCATCCTGCTTGGGGGCTCGTCCTTCCTCGGACGGGCCTACGCTGCCGAGGCCCTCGCCAGGGGCCACCGGGTGACCACCTTCAACCGCGGCCGCAGCGCCGCCGACCTGCCCGGTGTCGAGGCCGTCCGGGGCGACCGCGACAGCGCCGGGGAGCTCGCCCGGCTGGTCGACGGCCGCGGCTGGGACGCCGTCGTCGACACCTCCGCCCAGCAGCCCCGCCCAGGCCGCGCTCAGCGCCCGACTGCTGCGCGAGCGGGCCGGGCACTACACCTTCGTCTCCTCCGTGCACGCCTTCGCCGACTGGCCCGCCCACGTGGTCGATGAGGGTTCCGCGCCGCACCCCTGCCCCGCCGACACCCCGCCCGACCAGCCGCCCGGCAACGCCCTGAAGGCCGGCTGCGAGCGCGCCGTGCTGGCGGGGTTCGGCGCCGGGCGCACGCTGGTGCTGAACAGCGGGCTGCTCGTCGGGCCGTACGAGTTCGGCGGCCGGCTGCCCTGGTGGCTGGAGCGGATGGCGCGCGGCGGGCGGGTGCTCGCCCCGGGGGATCCGCGGCGGACCATGCAGGTGATCGACGTCCGGGACTTCGCCGGCTTCGGGCTGGACCTGCTGACGGCCGGGACGGCGGGGCGGTTCGTCACGACGGCGCCGCCGGGGCGGCTCCGCTTCGGCGAGTGGCTGGAGACCTGCCGGGAGGTGGCGGGCGCCGCGGACACCGAGCTGGTCCGGGTCCCGGACGGGCCGCTGCTCGCCGAGGGGCCGGACCGGGTCGACTGGTGGACCGAACTCCCGCTCTGGGCACCGGACCTGCCCGAGCTGGCGGGCGTCTGGCTGGCCGACACCGGCCGGGCGGAGGCGGCCGGGCTGCGCTGCCGACCGTTCGCCGAGACGGCGCGGGACACCTGGGAGTGGCTGCGGACGCGCGAGCCGGTCGAGGACACCGACGCCGAGGGGCGCAAGGGGCGGCCGGGGGCGGCGGTGCGGCACGGCATCGAACCCGCCAAGGAGCGGCGGCTGTTGGCCGCCTTCGGCTGACGGCGAGGTCGGCCGGGCCGTGGAAGCGGCCGGGAGTGGGAAGCCGGCCGGGCCGACTTCCCACTCCCGGGGAGACACCGGGGAAAGGCCCGGGGACGCATCCGGCCCGGGCGGCCCGCTCAGTGCGTACGGCGGGTGACCAGCTCGGCGAGCGCCAGCAGCTCGTCGGCCGCGGCCGGCTCCGGGACCGCGGCGGCCAGCTGCGCCATCGCCGTGGCCATCCGCTCGCAGGACTCGCCCTGCGCCCAGCCACGCCCGCCGGCCGCCTCGACGGCCGCCGCGCACCGCGCCAACTCCTCGGGGCTCAGCGGGCGTTCGATCGCGTACAGCTCGGCCAGCCGCTTGCCGTCCACGGTGCCGGACCCCAGCGCCGCGACCACCGGCAGCGACTTCTTCCGGGCGACCAGGTCCGCGCCGACCGGCTTGCCGGTGACCGCCGGATCCCCCCAGATGCCGATCAGGTCGTCGATCAGCTGGAAGGCCAGGCCGATCTCCCGGCCGAAGCCGTCCAGCGCCTGCGCCGCCTCCTCGGAGGCACCCCCGTACAGGGCGCCCATCGAGCAGGCCGCGCCGAGCAGCGCGCCGGTCTTGGCCTCCGCCATCGCCAGGCACTCGGGCAGCGAGACGTCGTCGCGCCGCTCGAAGGCGCAGTCGATCTGCTGGCCCTCGCAGAGCTCGACCACGCAGTCGGCGAGCCGGCGGATCGAGCCCTGGGCGGCCGGGTGGGTGTCCTCGGCGAGCAGGCGCAGCGCGAGGGAGTGCATGGCGTCGCCGGCCAGGATGGCCTCGGTGGTGCCGAACACCCGCCAGGCGGTGGGCCGGTGGCGCCGGGTGTCGTCCCGGTCGATGACGTCGTCGTGGAGCAGGGTGAAGTTGTGCACCAGCTCCACCGCGGCGGCCGCGGCGACGGCCTCGTTGGGCCTGCCGCCCAGGGCCTGGGTGGCGGCGAGGACCATGGCCGGCCGGATCGCCTTGCCGGCGGGGGCCTCGGCGGGGGTGCCGTCCGCCTCCCACCAGCCGAAGTGGTAGCCGGACACCTTGCGCATGGTGCCGGGCAGCGAGTCGACGGCGGCCCGCAGGACCGGGTCGACCAGGGCGCGGGTCCGGGCGAGGATGTCCGCCGCCTCGTGCCCCTCTTTGTGGTCCCGCTCCAGCGTGGGACTCGTCATGGGTCTCTCCCCCTGTCGGGCGCCTGTCGTGGGACGGCCCGCCGACGGCGGACCGGAGTTGCGCTGCGGTGCCGGGCGCGGTCGCGCCTCGCCCCGGCCGGGCCCGTGCCGGCGGGGTCGGTACGCACCAGGGTCGTACCGGCAGGGTCGGTACGCGCCGGGGTCGTACCGGCCGGGTCCGTACGCGCCGGGGCCGCCGTCCGCCGGGGCCGGATGGGCGGCCCCGACGGACGGCACGACGGCGCGGCGCCGCGACCGGCCGTGCGAACCGTCAGTACTGCGCGATGTCCACGTTCTCCAGGACGCCGACCGCGTCCGGCACCAGGATCGCGGCGGAGTAGTAGGCGCTCACCAGGTAGGAAATGATGGCCTTGTCGTCGATTCCCATGAACCGCACCGAAAGGCTCGGCTGGTATTCGTCCGGAATTCCGGTCTGGTGGAGGCCGATGACGCCCTGGTTGTCCTCGCCGATGCGCATCGCGAGGATCGAGCTGGTGCTCCCGACGATCGGGATCTTGTTGCACGGGAAGACCGGGACGCCGCGCCAGGACTGGATCTGCTTGCCGTCGACCTCGACCGTGTCCGGGTAGAGGCCGCGCTTGTTGAGCTCCCGGCCGAAGGCGGCGATGGCCCGGGGGTGGGCCAGGAACAGCTTGGTGCCGCGGCGGCGGCTGAGCAGCTCGTCCATGTCGTCCGGGGTGGGCGGGCCGGAGTGGGTCTGGAAGCGCTGGTCGTACGCGGCGTTGCCGAGCAGCCCGAAGTCGGGGTTGTTGACGAGCTCGTGCTCCTGGCGCTCGCGCAGGGCCTCGATGGTCAGCCGCAGCTGGTGCTCGGTCTGGTTCATCGGCTGGTTGTAGAGGTCGGCGACCCGGCTGTGCACCTTGAGGATGGTCTGCGCGACGCTGAGCTCGTACTCGCGCGGCTTGAGCTCGTAGTCCACGAAGGCGCCGGGCAGCTCGTACTCGCCCTGGTGGCCGGCGGAGAGGTCGATCGCGGCCTCGCCGTGCTTGTTCTGCGCCTGCTGGAAGCCGTTCAGGTATTCGATGATCTGGAGCTGGAGCGCCTCGGAGCGGTCGTGCAGCTCCTGGAAGGCGGGCCAGGACAGCGTCATCACGGTGCCGGCCGTCGCGGCGCGGACGGTGTACGGCCAGGCGCCGCCGTCCTGCCGGACCGCCTCGTCGCCGAGGTGGTCGCCGTCGGCGAGGGTGCCGACGACCGTCTCCTCGCCGTACTTGCCGGTTCCCAGCCGGTCGAGCTTGCCGTGCGCGATCAGGAACACCTCGGTGATCGGGGCGCCGGCCTGGACCAGCACGTCGCCCGGGGCGAACTCCCGCTGCACGAAGCGCGAGGCCAGCTCCTCCAGCACGGCCTCGTCCTGGAACCCGCGCAGCACCGGCACCTCGGCCAGCGTGGGCGCGACGATCCGCACCTCGGCACCGGTCTTGACGAAACCCACCCGGCCGCGGCCGACCGAGTGGCGCAGGCGGCGGTTCACCCGGTAGGTGCCGCCGGACACCTGCACCCAGGGCAGCTTCCTGAGCAGCCAGCGCGGGCTGATGCCCTGCATCTGGGGCGCGGACTTGGTGGTCGTCGCGAGGTTCCGCGCGCCGGCCGTGCTCAGACTCTGCTGCTGCCGGATCTCCGACTGCGCACTGGGCGCGGGAATTCCGGCATTGGTTTCGGTCGACATGGGGGAGCCCTTCGCATATCCCGATGAAGTGTCGCCTTGCACATGCGTGTTGCAGCTTCATGGTGGGCCCTGTCGAGGGTGCCCCGCAATCACTCGTTCGAGTGGTTCGGAATGCCTAAACAAATAGTACGAATAGATCACCCGATCGATATCTGTTCGACCGTCAATTCGAACAACTCGGAGCGCGGCGCCCCATCCTCCCCCATCCGCGCCCCGAACCGCGCCACCCCGCGCCACGATCCACAGGCGGCGCCCCCGCCGTCCGGACCGTTCGAACAGGCCGCTAGGGTGCCCTGACCCTTCGTCAACTCTCTTCCCGAGAGGGTCACATGAGTGCACCCGTACGTGTCTGGCTGAACCGCACCTACGCCGAGAACGTCTTCTTCATCGAACAACTGCGCGCCGCCCCGCGCCCGGTGGTGGTCCACGCGACCCACGGCGACCCGGACTCCCCCGTGCTCGCCGCCGCCGACCACGGCAGCGCCGAGCCGGCCGACCTGCCGGCGGACGGCTACGTCGGCTACGCGCTGGACTACTGCGCCCGGCACGCCGTCGACGTCTTCGTCCCGCAGCTGCACCAGCTCGCCATCGCCCTCGCCCGGCCGGAGTTCGAGGCGATCGGCACCGCGCTGCTCTGCCCGCCGGCCACCGCGATAGCGGCCTTCACCAGCAAGGCCGACGGCTACGCGGTGATCGCCGGGGCCGGCCTGCCCACCCCGCCCTGGTGGCGGGTGCGCACCCCCGGCGAGCTGTGGGACGCCGTCGAGCGGATCGAGGACGCCGGGCACACCGCCTGCCTCAAACCCACCGCCGGTGCGGGCGGCGCCGGCTTCCGGGTGCTCACCCGGGAACCGTACGGAGCGCGGCGGCTGACCGGCTGGGACCACCGGGTGCAGGTCGATCAGGTGGCCGCGGCACTGGCCGAGGGCGGTCCGGACGGCGAGCCGGTGGACCTGCTGGTGATGCCGTACCTGGACGGACCGGAGGTCTCGGTGGACTGCCTCGCCGACCGGGACGGCGGCCCGCTCACCGCGGTCGGGCGCACCAAGGAGGGCCGCCGCCGCGGCTTCACCACCGAGGAGTGCTACCTGGACCCGGTCCGGCGGCTGGTCCGGGCGACCGGCATGGCGTACCTGTCCAACGTGCAGTTCCGCCGCTTCGACGGCCGGCCGGTGGTCATCGACGTCAACACCCGCCCCGCCGCCGGGCTCCACCAGCTGCGGCTGTGCGGCCTCAACCTGCCGTGGGACGCGGTGCGGCTGGCACTCGGGGAGCGGCCGGAGTACCCGGGGGCGGAACCGGACGTGCGCGGCATCGAGTACACGCTGGTGTCCGGCATCCGGCCGGTGCTGCAGCGCCGGGCGCCGGGACGGGTGTCACTGGTCCGGGCGCTGCACCGGTGAACGGCCGCGGCCCTAGAGCGGGCCGTTCCAGTCGAGGGTCGGCTCCAGCACGCCCTCCAGCGTGAGCAGCCAGCGCTTCACCTCGATCCCGACCCGGCCGCCGCCGAAGCCGCCGATCCCGTCCGCCGCCACCACCCGGTGGCAGGGCACCAGCAGGGGGACGGGGTTGGCGGCCATCATCTGCCCGACCGTGCGGGCGGCCAGGCCGGGCTCCGTCACGTCCTCGAACACCCCGCTGCGGGCGGCCAGTTCGCCGTAGGTGATGGTCCGGCCGTACGGCACCTCGCGCCAGAGCGCCTGCAGCACCGCGCGGTGCGGGCCCGAGCTCAGGCTCCAGTCGATCGGCAGGCCCAGGTCGCGGGTGCGGCCCGCCAGGTAGGCGCCGATCCGGTCGGTCACGGCGGCGATCTTCGACTCGTCGGTGCACGGCGGCGCCTCGCCCTCGCGCGGCCCCCGGTAGCCGGCCGACACCACACCGAGCGGGGTCACCGCGATGTGCATCGGCCCGCTGGGCAGCGGCGTGGGCACGGTCAGCCAGGACATCGACCAGGACTGCGGCACGTTCGGGCCCCCACCCTCCGCCGGACCGGCCGCCGGCCACCCCGGCGTCCGGGGGGCGTCCCCGCCCCGCGCGCCATCGTACGGCGGGCGGCCGACAGGCCACGGCGCGCGATCCACGGGCTCGGGCGGGCCGGCAGCGGGCTCAGGCGGGCGGACAACGGGCTCCGGCGAACGGGCCGAGGGCTCCGGCGGGCGGCCCGGGTGCGGACGGTCCGCGGCCCGGGCCCGGGCGGCTCCGGTCAGAACTGCCCCTTCAGTCCGCGCGCGTTCGACGCGCACCAGTGCACCAGCTCGGCGCGGTCCGGGGCGCGGCCCTCGCACAGCACGGCGAGCTGTTCGTCGTTGATCCGGTTCGGCCCCGGGATCTCCAGCAGGTACGCCAGGTCCGCCAGTACGGTGGCGAGCCGCTCCGCGTCCGCGTGGTCCAGGGTGACCGCGGACCCGTGATGGCTGATGGTGAGCGAGCCGGGCATGATCGACCTCCTCCGTCACCCCCGTCCTCCACCGTACGACCGGGTCGGCCGCCCCGCCCGCCGCGGAGGCGTACGTGCGCGGGTGGGGCAGCCGGTTGCGCTCCGGGGCCGGCCGGGCGCGGTGCGCGGTGGGCCGGGGGTGCGCCCCGGAGCCGTCCGAGGGGTTGGTCAGCTGTCCGGGCCCTCCTCCCAGCGACGGTCACGTACCGCCGGTACGGCCAACACTACGGCCCCGGCCGCCAGTTGCCAGACCGCTCCGATCAGCAGCACGGTGTCCGCGCCGAACCGGCCCGCCAGCGGACCGGCCGCCGCCAGCCCGAGCGGGCCGAGGGCGAAGGAGCCCAGCACGCCGAAGGCCGTCACCCGGCCGAGCAGTTCCACCGGCACCCACTTCTGGGTGGTGGTGCCGTAGAGCGTCCCGCAGACCGCCGAGCCGACCCCGGCCACCAGCGCGCCGGCGGCCACCCAGGGCAGCCCCGTCCCGGCCGCGAGCGCCGCGGAGGGCAGCGCCCAGGCCAGCGCCGCCAGGGACGCCACCGCGAGCGGGCGGGCCGGCGACCGGCCGAGCACCAGCAGGCCGCCCAGCACCGCGCCGACGCCGTAGACGCCCATCACCAGGCCCCAGGCGCGGGCGCCGCCGAGGTCCCGCTGCGCGAGCAGCGGGCCGAGCACCAGGAAGGGGGCCCAGACCAGCAGGTTGAACAGGCCCATCTGCACGGTGGTGATCCACAGCCACGGGCGGGAGGCGAACTCCGACCAGCCGGCCCGCAGGTCCCGGACCATCGAGCCCTCGCCGGCCGCCGCCCGTACCGGCAGTCGCAGCCCGGCCAGCGCGAAGGCGCCGACGCCGTACGTCACCGCGTCGGCCAGCAGCACCGTCGCCGGGCCCCAGGCGGCGGTGACCAGGCCGGCGGTGGCGGGGCCGACCACGGTGGACACCGAACGGGCCAGCCCCAGCAGGGCGTTGGCGTCCGCCACCAGTCCCGTACGGCGCACCAGGTCGGGCACGATCGCGCCGAAGGCCGGCATGAACAGCCCCTCGCCGACCCCCCAGACCGCCACCAGCGCGACCATCGCCCAGACCGGGGCGTGCCCGGCCGCCAGCAGCCCGGCGAACAGCGCCTGGACCACGCCGCGCAACAGGTCCGAGCCCAGCATCACCCGGCGGCTGCCGATCCGGTCCGCGATCGCCCCGCCGGCCAGCAGCACCAGCACCACGGGGAGGATCCGGGCCGCCATCACCCACCCCAGGGCGGTGCCGCCCCCGCCGTTGCCGCTTCCACCACCACCGCCGTCGAGCACCGCGAAGGCGACCGCGACCGGCGCCATCGAGGAGCCGATCAGGGAGGTCGTGTACCCCAGGAAGAACCACGTGAACTCGCGCTCGCCGAACACGGCGAGCCGGTCTCCCAGGCGCCTTCGACGGGCCGGGATCCGTTCGGTCTGCACTGCCATGTGCAGAAAGTCTGCGCGTCGACGGAGGGCGGATTCAAGGGATTGCGGGAAAAAAGTTGAGCCTTTGGGAATCAATTCGACGAGGATTCGCTCTACCGCAGTAAATTCACACCTCTATGGCTCTTCACCTGCCATTTACTGCGCCCAGCGACTATGGTTCAGGCGTCCCGGAACAGTTATTTACTGCGGCACTTGGACACTTCGGAAGAAGGCGATCGTGACAGGAACCGCGACAGCACTCCCACCGGTCGAATACGCCGTCGCCGTCGAGCGCTACCTGGCCGCCTCCGGGCTCGCCGACGGCTCCCGGCGGATCTACCGGATCGCACTGGACACCTGGGCCTGGGCACTCTCCGACCGGCCCGCCCCCACCGGCCCCGAACGGCGACGGGCCCGGCCGCCCGTCCTGCCGCTCGCCCTGCTCGACCACCCCGACGCCGCCGAGCGGCTCCGCGCCGCGGCCGCCCGGCGCGGCGCCGACACCGACCCGCGCACCCTCAACCGGGAGCTCTCCACCCTGCGCGCGGCCGTGGCCTGGTGGCGGGCCCGCGGCTGGCTCGACGGCGACCCGACCACCGGCCTGCTCCCCCGCCCACTGCCCGAACCCGCCACGGCCACCGGCCCGTTGAGCCCCGAGGAACTGCGCGCCCTGTTCGCCCTCCGCGCGCCGCTGCGCGAGCAGGCGCTCTGGCACCTGCTGCACGAGTCCGGCGCCGCGATCGAGACCGTCCTCGCCCTGGACACCGACCACCTCGACCCGCCCCACCGCCGCACCCGCCCGCCCGGCACCCCGGTGCACTGGCAGTCCGGCACCGCCCGGCTGCTCCCCCTCCTGGTCGCCGGCCGCGCCACCGGCCCGCTCTTCCTCACCGACCGCCGCGCCCCCGCCGGCACCCCCGACCGCGACCGCTGCCCGTACACCGGCCACGCCCGCCTCTCCTACCGCCGCGCCGCCGAACTCTTCACCGCCCACACCCGGCCGCTCGGCCCGGGCTGGACGCTCCGCCGCCTGCGATCGGGGCGGTAGGGCAGGGCCGTAGGGCAGGGCGGGGGTGGCGGCAGCGTCGGGCTTTCCGGCGGCCCCGTCCGCGCCGTTACGCAGCCGATGGGCGGCCGTGACACGACCGGCCGAGGACCGCGACACGGCCCTCCTAGCGTCATCCCCGACGCCACCGGCCGAACCCGTCGAACCGGGTGAAGCGGCCGGAGGGCGTCCGCGACGAGGACGTACGCGTCCGGCGCCGACGACGGACGTCCCGCGACACCGGCTCGCCGGGGCCCGCGAACCGCACCGCGGACCGCACCGCGGACCGGCGGCCACCACCCACCGACCGACGCACGATGGAGACACCCCGTATGAGCAGGAGCCGTACCCACCACTCCCCCGCCCGCCGCGTCCTGGCCGCCTGCGCCCTGACCGGCGCCGCGCTGCTGGCCACCGTCACCGGCGGGCAGGCCTGGGCCGACGGCGCGCCGAAGCCGGCCGCGCCCTCCGCCGCCCCGGCCGGCGACGCCGCGGTGCGGACCGCCCCGCCCGCGCCCGCCGCGCCCTCCGCCGCCCCGAAGCCCGAGGCCTCGCCGGCCGTGGCCGCCCCGAAGGGCGCCGCCCCGGCCCCGGCCGCCCCCGGCGGCGCCCAGCCGCAGGTCCGCGAGGTGCCCAAGGGCGCCGCGCAGGCCGGTGACGGCTCCACCGCCTCCGACGGTTCCGGCCTGATGCTCGCCGGTGGCGGCACCGTCGCGGCCGTCGGCGCCGCGGGCCTGGGCTTCGCCCTCCTGCGCCGCCGCTCCGGTGCGCGCGGCTGACACCGGTCCCGAGTCCGCCGGGCACCCCGGCGCCGCTTCCCCGTACCCGGCCAGTCGGGGAAGCGGCGCCGGGGCCGCCCCGGTGGCGGGGACCGACAGCCACCGACGCGCCCCGGGCCACCGGCGGGGGCGCCGACGCGCCGCCCGGCCCGGCCCCGGCCCGCTGCGCCGTACCGCCTTCGGCACCGCGGGCCTGCTCTGCCTGGTGCTCGGCACCTCGCTCGCGCTGTCCGGCCGGGAGACCCCGGTGGTACGGGTCGAGACCTCCGGGCACGGCACCGGCGCCGACACCCCGGCGGCCCCGGGCACCCCGGGCGCCCCGGCCACGACCGGCACCGCACCCGCCGCCCCGAAGCCGTACGCCTCCTCGCCGCCGACCCGCCTGCTGGTGCCCTCCGTCGGAGTGGACGCACCGGTGACCGACCTCGGCCTCAACCCCGACGGCACGGTCGAGGTGCCGCCGGCCGACCGGGGCGAGGAGGTCGGCTGGTACCGCAACGGCCCCACCCCCGGCGAAGCCGGCCCCGCCGTGCTCATCGGGCACTACGACACCGTGCACGGCCCGGCGGTCTTCAAGCAGCTGCCGAAACTGCGCCCCGGCGACCTCATCCGGATCCGGCGCGCGGACGGCGGCACCGTGGACTTCAAGGTCCGCGAGCTGCTCCAGGCCGCCAAGGACCGCTTCCCGACCGAGCAGGTGTACGGCGACACGCCCGCGCCCGCGCTCCGGCTGATCACCTGCGGTGGCCGGATCGGCTCGGACGGCCACTGGACGGACAACATCATCGTGCTGGCGGACCTGGCCTGACGGTGCACGAACCGCCGTCGGGGAACCGCCGGCCACCGCCCGCACGACCTACCACCGGGGCGGCGACGGGAGGCGACGAGCCGGACCGTCGCCGTGGACGCAGGCAGAGCAGGCAGCGCGGACAGCGCAGGCCCGGCAGGAGGACGAGCACCGACCGTGGCAGCAACAGCACCCCCACCACCCCGCCGCCGTCCCGGCGCCGTCCCGGTGGCCGCCCTGGCCGGCCTGGTCGTCGTCCTCGCCCTCGCCGCCCTGGCCTTCGGCCGGGCCACCCCCGGCGAGCTGCGCGACCAGGGCCCGGCCCGGGCCGTCAGGCCGCCGGCGGTGTCCCAGCCGCTCTGGCCGGACCTGCCCACCTCCCCGCCGCCGGCCGCGTCCGCGACCGACACCACCCAGGAACCGCCGCAGCCCGTACCGGACGTGACCGTCCCCGGGCGCGACATCACCGCGGTCGACGTCCGCACCGTCCTCGCCAAGGACCCGGACGTCGACCAGGAGGAGCGCCAGGCACTCGGCTCCTGCGCCGGCTGCGAGGTCCGCGCCCCGGAGTTCCGCGACCTCACCGGCGACGGGCAGCCCGAGCTGATCACCGTCGTCACCACCCCCGGGCGGGCCGTGCTGCACGTCTACGCCCTCGCCGAGGACCGACTGCTGCCCGTCCTCCGGGTGCGGGTCCAGCCGGCGTTCAACGCCTCGACCATCGGCACCGACCTGTGGCTGATCGAGCCGACCAGCGTCGACGCCCGGACCACCAGCCACTACGCGTGGGACGGCAAGAGGCTCACCCTGAACGAACGCAGGGACGAGGGCGTCATACCGCTCCCGTCCACCGGCCCGGACGCCGGCCGGCCGGTCACCGCCGTACCCGACCCCGGACCGGCGCCCCGCCCCGCCCCGTACGCGCCGAAGCAGGCGGCCCCCGAGGCCGCCGTCCCGTCCCCGCGCGGCGCCCGGCCGTCCTCCGTGCCCTCCGCCCCCTCCGTGCCCGGCGCGTCCGTCGCGCCCGTCGCGCCCTCCGTCCCCGCCGTGCTCCCGGAAGCGAAGCGATGACCCCCGCCGCCACCCCCGCCCACCCGCACATCCTCCTGGTCGAGGACGACGAGGTGATCCGCGAGGCCACCCGGATGGCCCTGGAGCGCTACGGCTTCCCGGTCACCACCGCCGCCGACGGCCTGGAGGGCCTGGAGGCCTTCCACGCCGTCCGGCCCGACCTGCTCCTGCTGGACGTCATGCTGCCGCTGCTCGACGGGGTCGGCCTCTGCCGCCGGATCCGGGAGGAGAGCCAGCTGCCGATCCTGATGATGTCCGCCCGGACCGACCCGGTGGACGTGGTCTCCGGGCTGGAGGCCGGGGCAGACGACTACGTGGTCAAGCCCTTCGAGAGCGCCGTCCTGGTCGCCCGGATCCGTACGGTGCTGCGCCGCGTCCCGGTCGCCCCGGCGGCCGACGCCCCGCCGTCCCCGTTCGCTCCGCCCCCGCAGTCCTCGCCGTCCCCGCCCGCCCTGTCGCCCGCTCCGCCGTCCCCGCCCACCCTTCCGTCCGTCCGCAGCTTCGACGGCCTCCGGGTGGACACCGACAGCATGGAGGTCCGGGTGGACGACCGCCTCGTCCCGCTCACTCCCACCGAACTGCGGCTGCTGCTGGAGTTCAGCGCCGCGCCCGGGATCGTGCTGGAGCGCTCCACCCTGCTCGAACGCGTCTGGGACTACGAGTGGGGCGCCGACACCCGGGTCGTGGACGTCCACGTGCAGCGGCTGCGCGCCAAGATCGGCTCCGGCCGGATCGAGACCGTCCGCGGCTTCGGCTACAAGCTGCGGCGCCCGGCATGACCCTGCGCCGCCAGATCGCCGCCGCCGTCGCCGCCATCGCCGTCCTGGTCGCGGTGGCCGTCGGCCTGCTGGTCCACCAGGCGATGATCCGCCAGCACGTCGACCAGGCCCGCTCCTCCTCGCTCGCCACCCTCGACTCCGCCTTGAACGACTACGAGCGCGGCGGCGGGAAGGCGGTCGGCCGGGGCGCCGTCCTGAACGACCCGGCGCTGCCCGAGCGGCTGCGCGCCCTCACCGCCGGCGACCGGCACGGCTCGCTGCTCGTCGCCGACGGCACCGGCGAGTCGATGTGGGCGGCCGGCCCGGTGCCGGACGGGGTGGTGTCCGTCCGGGTGGACTTCACCCAGGACCGCCAGGCCATCGCCGACCTGGACCGGATCATCCTGCTCACCGTCGTCGCCGCGGTCTTCACCACCGTGCTGGCCGGCGTGCTCGTCGCCGACCGGATCAGCCGCCGGCTGCGCACCGCGGCCACCGCCGCCCGCGGCATCGCGGCCGGCGGGACGGACACCCGGATCGGCGAACTCGTCGACGGCAAGGACGAGGTCGCCGACCTCGCCGCCGCCGTCGACCTGATGTCCCGCACCCTGCACCGCCGGCTGGAGGACGAGCAGCGCTTCACCGCGGACGTCGCCCACGAACTGCGCACCCCGCTCACCGGCCTCGTCACCGCCGCCGAACTCCTGCCGCCCGGCCGCCCCACCCAGCTCGTGCAGAACCGGGTCCAGGCACTGCGCGGCCTGGTCGAGGACCTGCTGGAGGTCTCCCGCCTGGACGCCGACGCCGAGTCCCCCGACCTCTCCGCCGTCCCCCTCGAACGCGCGGCCCGCCGCACCGTCACCCTCACCGGCCTGGACGTCACCGTCGAGATCACCGCCGACCGGCAGGTCCGCACCGACCTGCGCCGACTGGACCGCATCCTCGGCAACCTCATCCTCAACGCCCACCGCCACGGCACCGGCCCGGTCCACCTGCACGTCGA
This sequence comes from Kitasatospora sp. NPDC058184, assembly GCF_042883725.1. NCBI lineage: Bacteria > Bacillati > Actinomycetota > Actinomycetes > Kitasatosporales > Streptomycetaceae > Kitasatospora > Kitasatospora sp. NPDC058184. The sequence continues at coordinate 315,988 of NZ_JBHVVE010000005.1, read as the reverse complement.
CGGCCCGCGGATCACCGTCCGCGACCACGGCCCCGGCTACCCCGAGGACCTCCTCCGCCACGGCCCGCAGCGCTTCCGCACCAACGCCCCCGAACGCGGCCGCGGCCACGGCCTCGGCCTCACCATCGCCACCGGCCACGCCCGCGTCATCGGCGCCACCCTGACCTTCGCCAACCACCCCGCCGGCGGCGCCCTCGCCACCCTCACCCTCCCCCCGAACTGACCCCGGACACGACGGAAGGGCCGGCCCGACAACCCGTCGGACCGGCCCTTCCCGTTCTGCCCGGAGCCCCCTGTCGGGTTCGAACCGACGACCCCCGCTACTGGGCCGGACGGGACCTGTCGGCCGGGGCTTCAAGATGGCGCGCGAGGATGGCGGCGAACGCGAGGTACGCCTCGATCTTCGCGGCTCCGACGAGAGCATCGGGCGACACATGCTTTGGCAGCCGGTCCAGGTACGCGCGGGCAGCGTTGGCGTGGTCAACGTAGTCACTCATGCAGGCCCCCCTGAGGATGATCACGAAGTTTGTGCGAAGCCTACGGCTGTACACCGGGCGGCGGCGCTGTTTCGGCGGATGTCCCGTCCGGACCAAGGTCGACAGTGCCGAGCGCCGCCGGCACACTTCGGGCTGAGCGGGTGGTTCCCTCCTCGATCGGGCAGCTTCGCCGCACCCGGGTTCTCCAGGAGCCGCCAAGGCCAAGGCCGGTGTCTCCCCGGACATCCACTTCCACGACGTCCGGCACACCGGACGCTTCTGGCACGCCCGTGGCACAGCCCGAGCAGGACCACAACAACGACGAAGGGCCAGCTCTCCCGGATCACCCCGGCGAACTGGCCCTCCGTACGACGAGCCCCCTGTCGGGTTCGAACCGACGACCCCCGCTTTACAAGAGCGGTGCTCTGGCCAGCTGAGCTAAGGAGGCACGGTGGCCGTCCGCGATGGATCACGGCGGCACCGGGGGGCAGTCTACCGGGCCCGGGTGACGGGATGGGGGTATATCCGGGGGTTGGTGGGATGGGTGGGCGTGATGGAACCGATGCCGAAATCGGGTCGGGTGGGGGCTGACAAGCGGCGGACGCGCAGGTAGCGTCGCCGGGAGCCGGTTCGTGGCAGTGGTTCAGACCACTGGTGGGCCGGCGGAGCAGAACAGACCCCCTTTACTCGGATCGTCCGGCACGTTCCTGCCGGTGAAGGAGACAAACAACCATGGCTTCTGTCACGTACGACAAGGCGACCCGCGTGTACCCCGGGGCGGACAAGCCCTCGGTGGACGCGCTGGACCTGGAGATCGCGGACGGCGAGTTCCTCGTGCTGGTCGGCCCCTCGGGCTGCGGCAAGTCGACCAGCCTGCGCATGCTGGCCGGTCTGGAGGACGTCAACGCCGGTGCGATCCGGATCGGCGACCGCGACGTCACCCACCTGCCGCCGAAGGACCGGGACATCGCCATGGTGTTCCAGAACTACGCGCTGTACCCGCACATGACCGTCGCCGACAACATGGGCTTCGCGCTCAAGATCGCCGGCGTGAACAAGGCGGAGATCCGCACCAAGGTCGAGGAGGCCGCGAAGATCCTCGACCTCACCACGCTGCTGGACCGCAAGCCGAAGGCGCTCTCCGGCGGTCAGCGCCAGCGCGTCGCGATGGGCCGCGCGATCGTCCGCCAGCCGCAGGTCTTCCTGATGGACGAGCCGCTGTCGAACCTGGACGCCAAGCTCCGCGTCTCGACCCGTACCCAGATCGCCGGCCTCCAGCGCCGCCTGGGCATCACCACGGTGTACGTCACCCACGACCAGACCGAGGCGCTCACCATGGGCGACCGGGTCGCGGTGCTCAAGGACGGTCTGCTCCAGCAGGTCGACACCCCGCGCAACATGTACGACAAGCCCGCGAACCTCTTCGTGGCCGGCTTCATCGGCTCGCCGGCCATGAACCTGGTCGAGGTGCCGCTGGTGGACGGCGGCGTGAAGTTCGGCGGCTCGGTCGTCAACATCTCCCGCGAGGACCTGGCCGGCGCCGGCACCGACAAGACGGTGACCGTCGGTGTCCGCCCGGAGCACTTCGAGATCGTCCCGGCGGGCGGCATCGAGGGCGTCGCGGTGACCGTGAACGTGGTCGAGGAGCTCGGCTCGGACGGCTTCGTCTACGGCACCACCCAGATCGGCGGCGAGAACCACGACCTGGTCGTCCGCGTGCCCGGCCGCCAGATCCCGGCCCGCGGCGAGACCGTCCACGTCGTGCCGATCGCCAACGAGACCCACGTCTTCTCCACCAGCTCCGGCCTGCGCCTGAGCAACTGACGCGACCCCGCGCGACGGCCGCGACCAGCGCGGCACCCGGAGCCCGTCGGACCCTCGTGGTCCGGCGGGCTCCGTCCGTACCCCCGCCCCTTCGACCCCGTCCGGACGCCCCCGCGTCAACACGGCAAGGGGACAAACCCGGACACCGTGTCACTCGATGGGGTAACGGAGGGCGATCCGGCCCGTACCCACCGCTACTCTCCTGAGGGTGAAGCAGCTGTTGCGCCGTATCGGCCAGACCGTCGCCCTGACCCTGCCGGTCGTCCTGGTGACCACCGGCACCCTCGCCGTGACCAGGGTCCCGTGGGCCCCGCCGACCGGGCTCGACCAGCAGGTCGTGGCGGCGTCCAGCGGCGACGGCGCCGGGATCGGACGCTCCAACAACGCGGCCGGCGCCGTGGCCAAGGCCTCGGACGGGCTCGCCCCGCAGGAGTCGCTGCGGGTGGTGCTGCTGGACGAGCTGCGGGCGAAGAACCCCTCCGCCGCGCTGGACCTGCTGGAGCGCTCGATGCGCGAGCAGCCCTCGCTGACGCCGTACTGCACCTCGCTGGCCACCGAGTTGGGCAAGGCCGCGGTGCGCAAGTACCAGGGCGACGTCCAGCGGGCCCGCACCTTCGCCCGCCCGGTCTGCGACGGCGCGTTCGCGGCCGGCGTCGTCGGCTGAGGCGGCCGGGAACGCAAGGGAAGGCAAGGGGGCCGAGGCAGGCCCCCGAGGCGGCGGACGCCCCCGTCCGCCGCCTTATTGTTCAGGCATGACCGCTGACTCCGGCCCCACCGCCGACCTCCCGTCCGCCCGGCCCCCGCAGCCCCACCCGCCGCGGCCGACCACGACGCCCGTCACCCAGGCCGTCATCCTGGCCGGCGGCCAGGGCTCCCGGCTGCGCCCCTACACGGACGACCGCCCGAAGCCGCTGGTCGAGATCCCCGGGACGGGCACGCCGATCCTCGGCCACCAGCTGGCCTGGCTGGCCGAGGAGGGCGTCACCGACGTCGTGGTCTCCTGCGGGCACCTCGCCGACGTGCTGGAGGAGTGGCTGGACAAGGCGGACCTGCCGCTGCGGGTGCGCACGGTGGTCGAGGCGGAGCCGCTCGGGCGCGGCGGCGGGCTCAAGTACGCGGCCAAGGCGCTGCCCCGCCCGGACGAGCCCTGGTACGCCACCAACGGCGACATCTGGACCCGGTTCAGCCTGCGCGAGATGGCCGCGTTCCACCACGAGCGGGACGCCGTCGCGACGCTCGCGCTGGCCCGGCCGCGGATCCCCTGGGGCGCGGTGGAGACCGACCAGTTCGGCAACGTGCTGGACTTCATCGAGGCGCCGCCCTCGCCCTTCCTGATCAACGCTGGCCTGTACGTGTTCAGCCCCGAGTTCGCCGAGCTGCTGCCGGACGTGGGCGACCACGAGCGCACCACCTTCCCCCAGCTCGCCCGCGGCAAGCGGCTGGCGGGCTACCAGCTGCCGCAGGGCGTGTACTGGCGGGCCATCGACACCGCCAAGGACCTCACCGAGGCGGCCAAGGAGCTCGCCTCCGGCGCCGGCCGGTCCCCCAGGTAACCAGCGGGCCGCGAGCCGTACGGCCGCCCGCGGACACGCGTCGGCCGGGTGCTCCCCGCGGAGCACCCGGCCGACCGCCGTCACGAGGGCCTCAGGTCGCGGTCGGCACCCCCGGGTGGGAGGTCCGGCCGCCGGAGAGGTCGGCCAGCGGCGCGCTGCCCAGCACCCCGCCGAGCAGCCCGCCGGAGCTCGGGCTGGACTTGGCCGCCGGCCCCGAGCCGCCGGTGCCCGGGGTGCCGCGCGAGGCGGGGGCGGTGCCGCCGGAGCCGCCGGACGGGGCGGGCGCGGCCGGGGAGGAGCCCGACCCGGCCTCCGGCTTGCCCGAGTGCGCCTTGCCGCTCGGCGTCGGGGTGGCCGGCTTGGTGGACGGCGTGGCGGCCGGGGTGGTCGCGCTCGGCGTCGGGGTGGCCGGGTGCGGGGCGGCGGGTTGGGGCGTGGTGGACGTGCCCTTGCCGCCGGGGGCGCCGGACGGGCTGCCGGACGGCCAGACCGGGGTGCCGTAGTCGGTGGCCGGACGGTCCGGCGCCTGGTGCGCCCGGGCGCCGGTACGGACGGCGGCGCCGAGCATCGAGCCGAGCAGCAGGGTCAGGCCGACGACGACCGTGGTGACCACGGTGCCGCGGCGCAGCACCCGGCGGCGCAGCGCCCCGGGCGCGTCCGCGCCGTACCGGCGCCAGGCCTCCAGGCTGAGCCGCCCGTCCAGCGAGGCGAACGGCGCCCCGGCGATCAGCAGCGGGCTCCACGCCGCGAGGAAGATCAGGTCCGGGGTGTCGTAGACCGGGACGGCCCGCCAGCTGACGGTGAACAGCAGCGCGGCGGAGAGCGCCATCGCGGCGCCGGCGGCGAGCCGCTGCCAGAGGCCGAGGACGGTCAGCACGCCGACCACGATCTGGGTGAACGACACCACCAGGCCGGCGCCCACCGGGTGCGCCATGGCGAAGGCCAGCAGCGGTTCGGCGACCTTCCAGGGGTGCAGCGAGGAGAGCCAGCGCATCATCGAGCCGCGCTCGCCGCCGTCGAAGTACACCGGGTCGCAGAGCTTGCTGAACCCGGCGTAGACGGAGAGCGAGCCGAGGACGGCGCGCAGCGGCAGCAGCACCAGGCCGAGGTCGACCCGGCGGCCCGGGTACCAAGGCTGCCTGCCCGCGGCGTCGACGGCGGAGACCTCGGGCAGTTCGCCGCTCGGGGTCCAGCCGTGCGGCTCGCCGACCGGGCCGACGCCCGCGTCGGTGGCGGTGCCGGCGCCCTCGCGGGGCTGGCGCGGGAGGGTGCGGGCGCCCGCGAGGGAGGGGAGCGCCTGGGTGTCCGCCTCGATCAGGCGGACGCCGCCGGCCTGGGTGCCGCCGGGGCGCACCGCCTCCAGCAGCCGGGTGGCCGCGAGGTCCCCGGGGGGCGCCTGACCGGTCCAGGTGACGGCGGTGACCCGGCCCTTGCGGCGCGGTGCGCCGCCGGCCCCGGCCCCGGCCAGCGCCGGGACGGCGGAGGAGGGCACGACGACCTGCGGGGTGACCAGCGGACGGCGGATCAGGCCCTGGTTGGCGTACGGGTCGCCGAATGCGGCACCGGTGGACAGCAGTCCGGCCGGGGCATCGATCAGCGGCGCCACCGGGCCGCCGAGCCGGAGCCGGAAGCTCGCCTGGGTGCTGCTGAGCCGCGAAGGGTCCGACTCCACCTTGACGGTGTTGAGGCCGGGGCCCGCGTCTATCCCGGTGCTGCCGTCGCCGAACAGGGGGCGCCGAGGTGTTCTGGTGTCCACGCCCGTCTAACCGGGTGACGCCCGCTTAGGACACTCTCCCGGGTGGATGTCCGGCGCACACTTGAAGTGATCATGAAAAAAGCGATCGGGCCCGGTCGGGGCCCGATCGCCTTCACTCGGATTGCGGGGAATTCGGAAGATCTCCTGCGCGCCGCGACCCGGCCGTGCTCAGCGCTTGGCGCGCAGTCGCGCGGCCTCGTACAGCACGATGCCCGCCGCGACACCGGCGTTCAGCGACTCGGTCAGGCCGGACATCGGGATCCGGACCCGCATGTCGCAGGTCTCCGAGACCAGCCGGGACAGGCCCTTGCCCTCGCTGCCCGCGACGATCACGACCGGACCGGTCAGCAGCTCCAGGTCGCCGATCTCGGCCTCGCCGTCGGCGGCCAGGCCGACCACCATCAGACCGGCCTTCTGGTAGGCCTCCAGGGTGCGGGTCATGTTGGTGGCCCGGGCGACGGGCAGCCGGGCCGCGGCGCCGGAGGAGGTCTTCCAGGCACCGGCGGTCATGCCGGCCGCGCGGCGCTCGGGGATGACCACGCCGTGCGCGCCGAAGGCGGCGGCCGAGCGGACCACGGCGCCCAGGTTGCGCGAGTCGGTCACGCCGTCCAGCGCGATGATCAGCGCGTCCTGGCCGGCGTCGGCGGCGTCGACCAGCAGGTCGTCGGGGTGCGCGTACTCGTACGGCGGCACCTGGAGCACCAGGCCCTGGTGGTTCATCCCGCCGGTCATCTGGTCCAGCTGGGGCCGCGGGGCCTCCATCAGCGGGATGCCGCGGTCGTTGGCGGCCTGGAAGGCGTCGCGGACCCGGTCGTCGGTGTCGATGAACTGCTGGACGTACAGCGCGTTGGCCGGGACGTCGCCCTGCAGGGCCTCGACCACCGAGTTGCGGCCGAAGACCAGCTCGGCGCTGCCCGCACCGCCGCGGCCACCGCGGCCGCCGCCGCCGGCCCGGCGCATGCCGGCCCGGGCCTTGGCGTCCCGCTCGCGCTTGATCGCGGCGTTGGCGGCGCGCTGCTTCGGGTGGCCCTTGCGCTCCGCACCGGGCGGCGTCGGGCCCTTGCCCTGGAGCGCCTTCCGGCTGTGGCCGCCGGTACCGACAGACGCGCCCTTCTTCGATCCGGGGTTGCGACGGTTCCTGCGTGCACTGTTGCCGGCCATGGCTGTACTTCCTGTCTGTCCGGCATGCCCCGGCCGTCCCGGTCTGCCCGGTGGCGGCCGACGGCATGCGCTACGTCATGCGGGAGGGCCGCACCGGTCCGGTACGGCCCACCCATCACCCCGATCGTCGGATGGGGTTACTGGCTGTTGATCGTCCAGCGCGGGCCGGACGGGGTGTCCTCGATGGCCAGCCCGGCGAGGCCGAGCTGGTCGCGGATGGCGTCCGCGGTGGCGAAGTCCTTGCGCTCGCGCGCGGCCTGCCGCTGGTCCAGGACCAGACGGACCAACGAGTCGACCACTCCGTGGAGGTCCTCGCCGCGCTCCGTCCCGGCCCAGTGCGGGTCGAGCGGGTCGAGGCCCAGTACACCGAGCATCGCACGGACCTCGGCCAGTCGCGCCACCACGCTCTCCTTGTCGTCCGCGTTCAGGGCGCTGTTGCCCTGGCGGACGGCGGTGTGCACGACGGCCAGCGCCTGCGGCACGCCGAAGTCGTCGTCCATCGCCTCGGCGAAGGCCGGCGGCACCTCGGGCGCCGCGTCGACCGTGCCGCAGCGCTCGACGGCGCGCTGGATGAAGCCCTCGATCCGGCCGAAGCCGGCCTCGGCCTCGCGCAGCGACTCCTCGCTGTACTCGATCATCGAGCGGTAGTGCGGGGCCGCCAGGTAGTAGCGGAGCACGATCGGCCGCCACGCCCGGACCATCTCGGAGACCAGCACCGAGTTGCCCAGCGACTTGCTCATCTTCTCGCCGGCCATGGTGACCCAGGCGTTGTGCACCCAGAAGCCGGCGAAGTCGTCGCCGTAGGCCTTGGACTGGGCGATCTCGTTCTCGTGGTGCGGGAAGATCAGGTCCAGCCCGCCGCCGTGGATGTCGAAGGCCGCGCCCAGGTACTTGTGGGCCATCGCCGAGCACTCCAGGTGCCAGCCCGGACGGCCGCGGCCCCACGGGGTCTCCCAGCTCGGCTCGCCCGGCTTGGCGGCCTTCCACATCGCGAAGTCGCGCTGGTCCCGCTTGCCGGTCTCGCCCTCGCCCTCGGGCTGGCGCAGGTCGTCCAGCTTCTGGTTGGAGAGCGCCAGGTAGTCGGGGTACGACCGCACGTCGAAGTAGACGTTGCCGTCGGCCGCGTAGGCGTGGCCCTTCTCGATGAGCCCCTGCATCATCGCGATCATCTCGGGGATGTGCCCCGTGGCCCGCGGCTCGACCGTCGGCCGCAGGCAGCCGAGCGCGTCGTAGCCGTCGTTGAAGGCGCGCTCGTTCTCGTAGGCGATCTGCCACCACGGCGTGCCGAGCTCGCGCTCCTTGGCGATGATCTTGTCGTCGATGTCGGTGACGTTCCGGGCGAAGGTCACCTGGTAGCCGCGGTAGGCGAACCACCGCTGCATGAGGTCGAAGTTGAGGTACGACCGGATGTGCCCGATGTGTGGCGCCGACTGAACGGTAGCGCCGCACAGGTAGATCGAGACACAACCCGGTACAAGCGGGACGAAGTCGCGTACCTGGCGGGTGCTGGTGTCGTACAGACGAATGCTCACAGCGTCAAGCGTAGTGGGCACCGGGGGGTGCCCCGCCACATTCCCCGGGACAACGGGGGCGTGATCCCGGGGAAACGGCGGGACGCGGACGGGACTCAGATGTTGCCGAGCACCTTGTCCGGGGAGATCCGGACGACCACCCGGACCGCCTCCGGGCCGTCGAAGGTGTAGTCCTTGCCCAGGTACTTGCGGGACAGCTCGTCGATCAGCTCCCGGCCGCCCTCGGTGGTCAGCGTCGCCTCGCCGCGCGCCTCGAAGTACTCGTACGGGTTGTCCTTGTCGTTGATGACGAGGGACACCCTCGGGTCCCTGACCAGGTTGAGGTGCTTCCGGCGGCCCTCGACGGTGGAGAACAGGATGTCGTCGCCGTCCCGCTTGACCCAGACCACGGAGGCCTGCGGGCCCCCGTCGGGCTGGATGGTGGAGACCACGGCGAAGCTCGTGCTGTCGAGCAGTTCCTTGACCTTGTCCGCAAGTTCGACACCCATCGGAAACCCCTTCACGTCGGCGTTCGGCCCGAGCGGAAGCCCCGTCCGGGCCCGAGCCGAACACTAGCGACTCGGGCCCCGGGAACACCCGGTGAACACCCGTCAGGTCCGGGTTGTTCCCGACCGCTCACCGCGACCGGCTCAACGCCGTTCGTACACCAGGGCGGTGGCGATCGCGGCCAGGCCCTCGGCCCGGCCGGTCAGCCCCAGCCCGTCGGTGGTGGTGCCGGAGACGGACACCGGGGCGCCGACCGCCTCGGACAGCGCGGCCTGCGCCTCGGCCCGCCGCTTGCCGATCTTCGGCCGCACGCCGATCACCTGGACCGCCACGTTGCCGATCTCGAAGCCCGCCTCGCGGACCAGCCGGGCCGCCTCGCCGAGCAGCTTCGCCCCGGACGCGCCGGCCCACTCCGGGCGGTCGGTGCCGAAGTGGGCGCCCAGGTCGCCGATCCCGGCGGCCGAGAACAGCGCGTCGCAGGCGGCGTGCGCGGCGACGTCGGCGTCCGAGTGCCCGGAGAGGCCGACCTCGGCGTCCGGCCAGTCCAGCCCGGCCACCCGGAGCGGGCGGCCGGTCTCGAAGGCGTGCACGTCGGTGCCGATCCCCACGCGGGGGATCACGGGGGTCTGCGGGTCAGTAGGCATCGGCGGCCCTCCTGCGGGCGAGTACGGCCTCGGCGAGCACGAGGTCCAGTGGACGGGTGACCTTGAACGCCTCCTCGTGGCCGGGCACCACGACGACCCGGCCGCCGTAGCGCTCCACCAGGCCCGCGTCGTCGGTGACCGGGGGCGCGTCGGCGGTGCCCGCGCTCTCCTCGGCCAGCGCCTTGGCGTGCACCTCGACCAGGGTGGCGCGGTCGAAGCCCTGCGGGGTCTGCACCGCGCGCAGGGTGGCGCGCTCGGGCGTGTCGAGCACCGGCTCGGGGCCGCCCGGGTTCGGCTCGACCCGCTTCACCGTGTCGGCCAGCGGCACCGCGGGCACCACCGCCCGCGCCCCGGCCCGGACGGCGGCCGCGACGGCGTCCACCACCTCGACCGGGACCAGCGGGCGGGCCGCGTCGTGCACCAGCACGATCCCGACCTCGTCCGGGATCGCGGCCAGGCCCAGCCGGACCGACTCCTGGCGGGTCGCCCCGCCGGCCACCACCCGGATGTCCTTGTCGTCCAGCCCGTGGCTGTCCAGCAGGGCGACCACCTCGGCCACCCCGTCGGCGGGCGCGGCGACCACGACCAGGCCGACCGCCCGGCTGCGGGCCAGGGCCCGGACGGCGTGCACCAGGAGCGGCACGCCCCCCAGTTCCCGCAGGGCCTTCGGGGCCCCGGGCCCCAGCCGCTCACCCCGTCCGGCGGCGGGCACCACTGCTGCTGCGACTGCTCCTGACGCGTTCAGGTTTCACTCCTTCGGCGAAGTGGGTATGGCCATGGCGTGCCCGGCGGGCGCACCGGGCCCCTTCCGAAGAACCACGGTCCACCGTCCGCCGCACAGCTCCGCAAGTTCCGCGCAAGAACGGGTGCGGAAACGGTCTTGCAGGCCTGGGCCAGCTCGGGCGGGTGGCGTGGTCCGGACATGCCTCAGCGCCCGGAGTGCCACTGCACCACTCCCGGACGGTTCGTCCGAGGAGTGGCGCGCCGGCACCGGGCGCTGTGAGCGTTGGGCGGCAGCCCGACCGCACTGCGGTGGCGCGCTACGAGGCGAGGACCTCGTCGAGCAGCGTCTCCGCCTTGTCCTCGTTGGTGTTCTCCGCCAGCGCGAGCTCGCTGACGAGGATCTGGCGCGCCTTCGCGAGCATCCGCTTCTCGCCGGCCGAGAGGCCGCGCTCGCGCTCGCGGCGCCACAGGTCGCGGACGACCTCGGCGACCTTGATGACATCACCCGAGGCGAGCTTCTCCAGGTTCGCCTTGTAGCGACGGGACCAGTTGGTCGGCTCTTCCGTGTACGGTGCCCGCAGCACCTCGAAGACCCGGTCCAGACCCTCCTGGCCGACTACATCGCGCACACCGACGAACTCCGCGTTCTCGGCGGGCACGCGGAGCGTCAGGTCTCCCTGCTGCACCTTGAGCACCAGGTAGGTCTTGTCCACACCTTTGATCTGGCGAGTTTCGATGGCCTCGATCAGCGCGGCCCCGTGATGGGGGTAGACCACCGTGTCGCCAACCTTGAACGTCATGTGACAGGACCCCTTCCGTGGCTTTCCAGAATAACACGCTTCTCGGCCCACCCGAAGGGCGTTTTCGCAGGTCAGGGCCGGTCTCGGGGCTTGACAAGGACCCCCATGACGTGCTGCGACCGGTGTTCGAGAGGGGCTTCCCGCAGGTCGGAGGCGGTTCCGGGGTTCGACGAAACCCTTGCGCAACACCCCCGCAACCATGATTGGATCTTGAGCTTTCACCCCTTTTCGAGTCGCGGCCGAATCGTTATTCGATCTTGGTCGAACCTTGTCCTCCGCGTGACCCGGACATGTCGACGTACCGCCGGACGCACCCCCGGCGTACGGCCGGACGGCCCCCGGCGGCCCCCGGGAGTGCGACACGGGGACCACCCCGTGAGGAGCGCATAAGCGAGGTCGATAATCTGAGACCTGACCACCCGACACGTGACCTAGGGAGAAGCCGCCGCCGTGAGCCGCAGCCTTCGACGCGGCAGCATCGCCGCCCTCGCCGCCATCGCCATCGCCTCGCTGTCCTCCTGCGCCGCCGGCAACACGCCGGACACCCTGCAGATCAAGCCGGACAACGCGGCGGCGACCCTCGGAACGAACCTCCGGCTGAACAACATCGTGGTCGTCACCGGGGAGGGCGCCTCGGGCGACCACACCGGTCCCGCCAACGTGGTCGTGAACATCGCGAACACCGCGGACGCCCCGGCCGAGCTCCAGTCCGTCACCGTCGGCGGTGCCGCCACCACCTTCGCGGACGCCGCCGGCGCTCCGCTGTCCGGCATCATCATCCCGGCCCGCGGCGCGGTGGTGATCGGCGGCCAGGGCAACCCGTCCGCCACCGCCGCCTCCGCGACCGTCCACGTCGGCGGCTTCGCCCCGACCGTGTTCACCTTCAAGGACGGCCAGAAGGTCGAGGCCCAGGCCGCCGTGAGCCCGGACTCGGGCGCAGACGGCCGCGGCCTGTACAAGGGCTTCGGTCCGACCCCGTCGCCGACCGCGACCCCGGCCAAGACCACCACCCCCGGTGCCGCCACCCCCGGTGCCACCGCTCCGGCCCCTGGCGCCACCACCCCGGGCGCGCCGGCCACCGGTGCCGCCGTCCCGGCCGGCACCACCGCCCCGGCCGTCCCGGCCGCGCACTGACGCCGCACCCCGCCCCCGGCGGGCCCTCCAGGGCCCGCCGGAGCGACGCGAAGGCCCCCTCCGGCTGCTGCCGGCGGGGGCCTTCCGCGTGGTGGGGACGGTTTACGGCTCGAACTTGTAGCCCAGGCCGCGGACCGTGACCAGGTAGCGCGGCGCGCCCGGGTCCGGCTCGATCTTGGCCCGCAGGCGCTTCACGTGGACGTCCAGGGTCTTGGTGTCGCCGACGTAGTCCGCGCCCCAGACCCGGTCGATCAGCTGCATCCGGGTGAGCACCCGGCCCGCGTTGCGCAGCAGCATCTCCAGCAGGTCGAACTCCTTGAGCGGCAGGTCGACCTTGGCGCCGTCCACGGTCACCACGTGGCGGTCCACGTCCATCCGGACCGGGCCCGCCTCCAGGGCGCCCGGGCCGCCGCCGTTGTCGCCCGCGCCGCCGTCCTCGCCGCGGCGGCGCAGCACCGCGCGGATCCGCGCGACCAGCTCGCGGGTGGAGTACGGCTTGGTGACGTAGTCGTCAGCGCCTATCTCCAGACCGACGACCTTGTCGATCTCGCTGTCCTTCGCGGTCACCATGATCACCGGGACGTTGGAACGCACCCGGAGCTGGCGGCAGACCTCGGTGCCGGGCAGGCCCGGCAGCATCAGGTCGAGCAGGACGAGGTCGGCGCCGTTCCGTTCGAACTGCTCCAGGGCGTCGGGGCCGGTGGCGGCCACGGCCACCTCGAAGCCCTCCTTGCGGAGCATGTACGAGAGGGCGTCGCTGAACGACTCCTCGTCCTCGACCACCAGTACTCGGGTCACGATCAGGCCTCCGGGGCAAGCTGCGGGGTTGTGTCTGACAGGTGTGGTGCCCGCTCCCCGGTGGGGAGCGAACGGTCCGTGCGGGGCGCGCGGGGAGCGCGGTCCGTCCGGTCCGTGGTGAGGGTTCGGGGTGCGGCGGCGGGGCCGGCGGGGCCGCCGTCCGGCGTGTGGTCCGGCTCGTCGCCGAACTCGTCGTCGAACGCGTCGTCGGGCTCGTCCTCCGTGGGTGCCTGCCCGGCGGGCAGGCGGACGGTGAAGGTCGACCCCTGGCCCTCGACGCTCCACACCGAGACGGTGCCGCCGTGCGAGGCCGCGACGTGCTTGACGATGGACAGGCCCAGGCCGGTGCCGCCGGTCGCCCGGGAGCGGGCGGGGTCGACGCGGTAGAACCGCTCGAAGACCCGCTCGCGGTCCTTCTCGGAGATGCCGATGCCCTGGTCGGTGACCGAGATCTCGATGAGCTCGCCGTCCGCCTCCCCGAGCGCCGCGGCGCTGGAGATCCGCCGGGTGGCGATGGCCACCCGGGTGCGGGGCGGGCTGTAGTTGACGGCGTTCTCGACCAGGTTGCCGAGCGCGGCGGCGAGCTGGCCGCGGTTGCCGTGCAGGTAGAGGCCGGCGATGCCGCCCGCCGCGATCAGGATCTGCTTGGCGGCGGCCTGCTGGCGGCAGCGGTCGATCGCCTCGGCGATCAGCTCGTCCACCGCGACCGGCTCCGGGTCGATCATCAGCCGGTCGTCCTGGACCCGGGAGAGGTCGATGATCTCCTGGACCAGGCTGGCCAGCCGGGCCGCCTCGACCTGCATCCGGCCGGCGAAGCGCTGCACCGCCTCCGGGTCGTCGGACGCGTCCACGACCGCCTCGGAGAGCAGCGACAGGGCGCCGACCGGGGTCTTGAGCTCGTGGCTGACGTTGGCCACGAAGTCCCGACGGACGGCCTCCACCCGGCGGCGCTCGGTCTGGTCCTCGACCAGCACCAGCACCAGCCGGGAGCCGAGCGGGGCGACCCGGACGGAGACCGCGAGCGGCTCGGCCGCGCGGGCCGCGCCCGGCCGGGGCACCTCCAGCTCGACCTGGCGGATCTCGCCGTCCCGGCGGGTGGAGCGGGCCAGCGCGAGCATCTGGTCCACCGCGACGGCACCGCCGCGCACCAGGCCCATCGCGTACGCCGCCGAACTGGCCTTGACCACCTCGTCGCCCTCGCCCAGCACGATCGCGCAGGAGCGGAGTACGGAGAGCACGGTGTCGACCCCGGGCGGCAGCGGCGGCTCGGGGTTGCCGGTACCCAGTGACTGGTACCGGCCGGGGTTCCTGCCGCCGGTTGCGCTGTACCTGCCCTTGGCCTGCTCGCGCTCGCTCCAGCGGAAGGCGATGGAGGCGGTGAGGCCGACACCGAGCCCGGCTATGGCACAGGCAGCGGCGGCGGCCACGTTCACGTCCATGTGGCCAGCGTAAGCGCACGGCCAGGCCAGTCCCCAAGCACCCGATCAAGGCATCGACCACGCGTTGCCGAGAATTCACCTTCAGGTAGCCGCCGATTCACCAGAGCGGCCGTGCACCGTCGCCCAGGCGGCCGAAAGTTGGCCAGGCAGCCCGTGTGGGAGAGATCGGTGTGCCGAACAGCGGCCACCGGCTCGGGTGTGCGCGTACGATGCGCGCCACCAGCAGCGGTCACCCGGACACCGGAACGACGGTCGGACGGGCTGACCGGTCGGCACCGCCACCGACACAGCTACTGAGGAGAGAACATGCGCGACGCGTACCACGAGGAACTCGATGCGATCGGCGACAGCCTGGTCGAGATGGCCCGGCTGGTCGGCTCTGCCATGGGCCGCGCCACCACCGCCCTCCTCGACGCGGACCTCGCCCTGGCGGAGGGCGTGATCGCCGCCGACGAGAAGGTCAACGAGCTCCACCACGACCTGGAGAACCGGGCCATCGACCTCCTCGCCCGCCAGCAGCCGGTCGCCACCGACCTGCGCATCGTCGTCACCTCGCTGCGGATGAGCGCCGACCTGGAGCGCTGCGGCGACCTCGCCCGGCACGTCGCCAAGGTCGCGCGGATGCGCTACCCCGACACCGCCGTGCCGAGCGACCTGCACTCCACCGTCCTGGAGATGGGCCAGCTCGCCCAGCGCCTGGTGGCCAAGGCCGGCCTGGTCATCGCCACCAAGGACGTCGACAAGGCGCTGGAGATGGAGCAGGACGACGACGCGATCGACACCCTGCACCGCGAGCTGCTGTCGCACCTAATCGACGAGCGCTGGCACCACGGGATCGAGACCGCCGTCGACATCACCCTGGTCGGCCGCTACTACGAGCGCTTCGCGGACCACGCGGTGTCGGTCGCCAAGCGCGTGGTGTACCTGGTGACGGGCGAGCACGTGGCCGAGTTCGTGGCCGCCACCGAGGCCGCCGAGGCCGCGCCGGTCGACTGACCTCCGGTCCGGGCGGTGCTTCGTGGCCGCTCCCGGCTCACCCCCCGGGGCGAGTAAACCTGCGACGAGGGTGGTGCGGGCGCACGGCACTCCGTGCGCCCCACCACCGCGCGCCCGTTGACGCTCCGTCCATTCGGCGGCTTCACTCGACGTTGGGGGCACAGGACTGTGCCCGTCACAAGGAGGGAAGCTCGATGAAGGCCCACCCGACCCGACCGGCATCCGCCCACACCACCGTCGAGCCACCCGCCCCGAAGCTGCTCCCCGTCCTCGCCGCCGGCTGCGGCTGCGGCCCGGGCTGCGGCTGCGGCTGCCAGTCCGGCGCGCCCTGCCAGTGCGGCGGTGCCGACGGCGGCTGCTGCGGCGGCCACTGAGCGCGCCGCCGTCCGAGGACTCCCCGAGGTGCACGGTCTTCCGGCGGCCGTGCACCTCGTTCGCGTCCGGGTCCGCGTCCTCGTCCGTGTTCGCGTCCGCGTCCGCGTCCGCGTCAGGACCGGACGTCAGAACGCGACGTCGGTGCAGGAGTAGAAGGCGTTCCCGGTGTCGGAGATCGTCCAGACCGCGACGACCACCTGGTGGCCGGTGCGCCCGCCCGGGATGGTCGCGGTGTGGCTGAGCGTGCTCGGCACCTGCTGCCCGCCGTACGGGACGGTCAGGAAGGGCGTCAGGTCCAGGTTGGCCCGGGTGACCGGCTGGCTCGCGTCGTAGCCCGGCTTGGTCATGTAGTACCGGAAGTCGGTGGTCGCGTGCCGGGCGGTGAACTTCCAGGTGAAGGTGAGCTGCCCGCCCGCCGTCACCGGCGTGGTCGGCCAGGCGCCCGCGTGCGGGTCGTCCAGCTCGGCGAAGCGCGCGTTGCCGCCGGCGCAGATGGTGCCGTCCGAGAGGCCGAGGGCCGGGAAGCCCTTGGGGCCCTCGACGCTCTGCGGCTCCCACTGGATGTCCCCGCAGTCCCACGGGACGCCGTCCACGTGGGTGTCGCAGAGCGCGGCCCGGCTGGGCGGGGTCGTGATCCAGCCGTGGGACGCGGCCGGGAAGGCGAGGGTCAGCGGGATCGCCAGCGCGGCGACGGCCGCCCCGACGATGTGGCGTGTGCGCATGGTGCTCCTCCGTGGGGGTGGATGGAGTGTGCGCCGGGGGCACAGACGCGCGCGCGTGGGGGTGCGGCGGCCCGGACGGGGAGATCCTGGCATGCCTGCGCCAGTCCGGTGCCCTCACGGTAGGAGCCGCCGACTGCGGCCGTCAATGGTCTGAACCATTTTCCCACCTACCCAACTCCCCCACCAGGCAAGCGGGTTGACCCCGAACCGACCGAAAACGAACGAAGGCCCCGCCGCCCGGTCGGACCGGGTGACGGGGCCGTAGCGGCAAGCGGCCTACTTCTTGCCCTGGTTCTTGACCGCCTCGATGGCGGCCGCGGCGGCGTCCGGGTCGAGGTAGCGGCCGCCCGGGGTGACGGGCTTGAAGTCGGCGTCCAGCTCGTAGACCAGCGGGATGCCGGTCGGGATGTTCAGGCCGGCGATGGCCTCGTCGGAGATGCCGTCGAGGTGCTTGACCAGCGCGCGCAGGCTGTTGCCGTGGGCGGTGACCAGGACGGTCCGGCCGGCGGCGAGGTCCGGGACGATGGCGTCGTACCAGTACGGCAGCATCCGGTCGACGACGTCCTTCAGGCACTCGGTGCGCGGACGCAGCTCGCTCGGGATGTCGGCGTAGCGCGCGTCACCGGCCTGCGAGTACTCGGCGTCGTCGGCCAGCACCGGCGGCGGGGTGTCGTACGAGCGGCGCCACAGCTGGAACTGCTCCTCCCCGAACTCGGCCAGGGTCTGGGCCTTGTCCTTGCCCTGGAGCGCGCCGTAGTGGCGCTCGTTCAGCCGCCAGCTGCGGCTGACCGGGATCCAGTGCCGGTCGGCCTTGTCCAGGGCGATCTGGGAGGTGCGGATGGCGCGGCGCAGCAGCGAGGTGTGCAGCACGTCGGGGAGCAGACCCTCGGCGGCCAGGAGCTCGCCACCGCGGGCGGCCTCCTTCTCGCCCTTCTCGTTGAGGTCGACATCGACCCAACCGGTGAACAGGTTCTTCTGGTTCCACTGGCTCTCGCCGTGGCGGAGCAGGATGAGTCGGTACGTCGTGTCAGCCATGGCCCCCAGCTTAGTGGGGGGTCGGAAAACCCCTGGTGGGGACCTTCGGCCGATGTGTAATGTGTGCTCCGCGCATCTGACACTTACATGCGTCGGCTGACCGGGCCTGCCGCACCGTTCGGCGGACGCCTGCCCACGGGAGCCCCCACATGCTCGTCGCCCTGGTCGCCAACCCCCGGATCCGAAGACTCGTACAGGAGACCGTGGGCGGGCTGCCGCGACAGTTCTGGTGGCTCTGGGTGAGCACGCTGGTGAACAAGCTCGGCGCTTTCGTCGTCACCTTCCTGGCGCTGTATCTGACCGTCGACCGGGGGTACTCGGCCTCCTACGCGGGCCTGGTGGCCTCGCTGTTCGGCCTCGGCTCGGCCGTCGCGGCGATCCTCGCGGGCGTGCTGGCCGACCGGATCGGGCGCCGGCCCACCCTGCTCGCCGCCCAGCTCGGCACCGCGCTGTTCACCGCCGTGCTCGGCTTCGCGGACGGCCAGGTGGCGATCGCCGTGGTGGCCTTCCTGGTGGGCCTGTGCAACAACGCCACCCGGCCGCCCACCTCGGCGATCATCGCCGACCTGGTGCCGGCCGAGGACCGGGTCCGCGCGTACTCGCTGAACTACTGGGCGATCAACATCGGCTTCGGCCTCTCGGCGGCCGTGGCGGGCCTGATCGCCACCCACGGCTACCTCACGCTCTTCCTGCTGGACGCGTTCTCCACCCTGGTCTGCGCGGTGGTGATCTTCATCCGGATCCCGGAGACCAGGCCGCAGGCCGCGCCCGGCCGGGCGGACGGCTCCGCCGAACCGCCGGTCAGCCTGCTCTCGGTGTTCCGGGACGCCCCGTTCATGGCGCTGGTCGGGCTCACCCTGCTGCTCGCGCTGGTCTTCCAGCAGGGCAGCACCACGCTGGCCGTGGACATGGGCGCCTCCGGCATCACCTCCACCGAGTACGGCCTGGTCATCGGCCTGAACGGGCTGCTGATCGTGGTCCTGCAGATCCCGCTGACCCGCTGGATGGAGGGCCGCTCGCGCACCGGACTGCTGATCACCAGCTGCCTGCTCACCGGCTGGGGCTTCGGGCTGGCCGCGCTGGCCGGGTCCTCGGCCTGGCTGTTCGCGCTCTCGGTGGCCGTCTGGACGGTCGGCGAGATCCTCAACACGCCGGTGATGATGGGCCTGGTCGCCGAGCTGGCGCCGACCCACGGGCGCGGCCGCTACCAGGGCGTGCACAGCCTCTCCTGGTCGCTCGCCTCGTTCCTCGGCCCGGCGGGCGGCGGGCTGCTGCTCCAGCACGCGGGGCCGGCGGTGCTCTGGACGGCCTGCGGGGCGGTCGGGACGGTCACCGCGCTCGGGTACGTGGTGCTGGCCCGCCGGACCGGCGCGGCCGGGCGCCGGCGGCCCGTGGCCACGGAGGTCCCGGCGCCCGCGGTGGGGGCTCCGGCGCGCACGGCCACGGCGCCTTCGGCCGCGGAGCCCGCGGTGGAGCCGGCCGGGAAGGCCCCGGCGGGCGCCTGACCGGCCCGCGGGTCAGCCGGCGGCCGGGGTGTCCGGTGCGGCCGGCGCGTCCGGAGTGACCGGGGCCTCGGCCGAGGCGTCCCGCGGGGCGGCCAGGTGGGCGAAGGCGGCCAGGTTGCGGGTGGACTCCCCGCGCTTGGTCCGCCACTCCCACTCGCGCCGGATCGCGGTGGCGAAGCCCAGCTCCAGCAGGGTGTTGAACGGCTCGTCCGCGTTCTCCAGCACCGTGCCGAGCAGCCGGTCCACGACCTGCGCGGTGAGCGCCTCCAACGGCAGCCGGCCGGCCAGGTAGACGTCGCCGAGCGCGTCGATCGCGTACCCGACGCCGTACAGCCGGGTGTTGCGCTCCAGCAGCCAGCGGTAGACGGCCTCGTGGTTCTCGTCCGGACGGCGGATCACGAAGGCGTTCACCGACAGGGTGTGGTCGCCGACCCGCAGGGCGCAGGTGGTGCTCAGCTTGCGGGTGCCCGGGAGGGCCGCCACCAGCGTGTACGGGTCGGTGGCGGCCGGCTCCCAGGCCACCCCGGCGTCGTCCAGGGCGGCGCGCAGGAGGGTCAGGGCCTCGTCCTTGGTGCGGATTGCCATGGGGGTGACGTTACTCGTCGGTACCGGGCGGGCGCAGCCCCAGGCCGCTCGACCCCGGGGCTTCCGCCCGGGCCTCCGCTCAGGCCGGTCGGCGACGGACCCCGGCCAGCCGGCCCGCCGGGCGGGCCATGCTCCCGGCGTACACCTCGGCGGTGGTCGCCGCGGCCGTGTCCCAGCCGAAGCGGGACGCGTGCCGGGCCGCCGCCTCGCCGCGCCGGGCCGCGAGGCCCCGGTCGGTGACGTACGGCTCCAGCGCGTACGACCAGTCCAGCGGGTCGTGGCCCTGCACCAGGGTGCCGGTCTCGCCGTCCCGCACCGCGACCGGCAGGCCGCCCACCGAGGCCGCCACCACCGGGGTGCCGCAGGCCTGCGCCTCCAGCGCGACCAGCCCGAAGGACTCGCTGTACGAGGGCATCACCAGCGCCGACGCCGCGCGGTACCAGTCGGCGAGGTCCGGCTGGCCGACCGGCGGGTGGAACCGCACCACGTCGCCGATGCCCAGCTGGGCGGCGAGCTTGTGCAGGCTCTCCGGCCGGGCCAGCCCGGTGCCGGACGGCCCGCCGACCACCGGCACCACCAGGCGCTCGCGCAGCTCCGGGCGGCGGCCCAGCAGCGCGGCGACCGCCCGCAGCAGCACGTCCGGGGCCTTCAGCGGCTGGATCCGGCCCGCGAACAGCAGCACCGCGGCGTCCTGCGGCAGGCCCAGCCGGGCCCGCGCGGCGGCGGGCGTCCGCGGCCCGCCGGGGCGGAAGACGTCCAGGTTGACCCCGGGGTGCACGACGGCCAGCTGGTCCGGCCGGGCGGCGTAGTGCAGCGCCAGCTCGGCGGCCTCCTCGGTGGTGTTGGCGATCAGCCGGTCGGCCGCCTCCACCACCTGGGTCTCACCGATCACCCGGGCCGCGGGCTCGGGCGTGTCGCCCTCGGCCAGCGCGGCGTTCTTGACCTTCGCCATGGTGTGCATGGTGTGCACCAGCGGCACCCCCCAGCGCTGCGCGGCCAGCCAGCCGACCTGCCCGGAGAGCCAGTAGTGCGAGTGCACCAGGTCGTAGTGGCCGGGGCGGTGGCCCGCCTCCGTCCGCAGCACCCCGTGGGTGAAGGCGCACAGCTGGGCCGGCAGGTCCTCCTTGACCAGGCCCTCGTACGGACCGGCGGTGACGTGGCGGACCAGCACGCCCGGGGCCAGCTCGACCGTCGGCGCGTCGTCCGAGCAGATCGACCGGGTGAACACCTCGACCTCGATGTTGAGGTCGGCCAGGCGCTTGGCCAGCTCCACGATGTAGACGTTCATCCCGCCGGCGTCCCCGGTGCCGGGCTGGTGCAGCGGCGAGGTGTGGACGCTCAGCATGGCTATCCGGCGCGGGCGGCGGCGACCGGGGACGAGCGACTGGAGCCGGCCGCGCGCGGGGGCGGCGGGCTGGGCCCGGCGTACCGAACGGACGGGGTGCTGGATCACCTGGCTGAAGCCTCCTCTGTGCGGCCCGTCGAGGCGGTCCGCGCCGGGCCGCCCGTTGTCCGGTGTGCGCAGCCCCGTCCGGGCACACATCACCATCAGGGTGCCAACCACACGGACCGCGCCCGGCATTCCCGCCCCGGCCCACCGGCCGGAACGGCCGCCATCGCCCCAGGTCAGCACGGTGCCGTCGGCAACCCGACTACCCTTCTGGGCATGGCTGCCTCCTTCGACCCCGCTCCCGCCGCGCCCGCCCGCGGACGGACCGGGCGCCCGGTCGGGACGGTCACCCGGGGCACCACCAACACCAACCGGCTGCGCCGGATGGACCGCTGGATCGCCCACACCCTCGGCCGCGAGCTGCGCGCCGCCGGACGGCCGCCGGTCGCGGTGGACCTCGGCTACGGCGCCGCGCCGTGGACCGCCGTCGAACTGGCCGGACGGCTGCGCACGGTGCGGCCGGACGTCCGGGTGGTCGGGATCGAGATCGAGCCGGAGCGGGTCGCCGCCGCACTGCCGTACGCCGAGCCGCCGCTGCTCACCTTCCGGCGCGGGGGCTTCGAGGTGCCGCTGGACGGCGGCGGGCCGGCCCAGCTGATCCGGGCCGCGAACGTGCTGCGGCAGTACGACGAGGCGGCGGTCGCCGGGGTGTGGGAGCGGCTGTGCGCGCGGCTCGCCCCGGACGGGCTGCTGGTCGAGGGCACCTGCGACGAGATCGGGCGGCGGCACGTCTGGGTCGCGCTCGGCCCGGAGGGGCCCCGGACGGTGACCTTCGCGGCCCGGCTGGGCGGCCTGGGCCAGCCCTCCGACCTGGCCGAGCGGCTGCCGAAGGCGCTGATCCACCACAACGTGCCGGGGCGGCCCGTGCACGCCTTCCTGGCCGACTTCGACCGGGCCTGGGCGGCGGCCGCGCCGTACGGGGCGTTCGGGGCGCGGCAGCGCTGGGTGGCGGCCTGCACGGCGCTGGCGGGCAGCTGGCCGCTGGTGGACGCGCGCGGGCGGTGGCGGCAGGGCGAGGTCACGGTGCCCTGGTCGGCGCTCGCGCCGTAGCCGCCGTGGCCGTCGTGGCCGCCGTGCGGGCGGTGCGCGCCGGGAGCCGGTGAGCGATTCGATACGTTCACTCGAACGAGTTATCGAATATCTCTGGCGTGTTGACGCCCCGACACGCCACGATGGTCCCGCCCTCAGACCCCCCGGCCGAACAGCTCCCGCCGGGCCCGCAGCAGCCCCGCCCGCTCCTCGTACTCCTCCGCCCGGTACACCGGCCCGACGGTGTGCACCACGACGAGTTGGCGGCGTTCACCACGACGTCCACCGGCTGTTCCGTGATGTCACCCTCCACCAGAGTGATCCGCGCAACCATCGCCCTCTCCCCTTTCCCGGAGCCGCCCGGCAGCCCTTCCGGCAGCCACCCGACGGAGCCCGGGTGCTCGTCCGAGTCCAGTCACCACACCACCACCGGCGTGGCAATAGCCACAACGGCGCCGGTCGGCCAGAGAAATCCCCGGAGATCACGTTATGGTCGCGAGAAGTTCCCCGACGCGCGGTGCCAGGCGGGCACTGCGGACGGACGTCGACCGTTACGCAGTCGGGGAAAGGGAGGAACCACCGATGCCCGCAACGGGAGACGGGCGGGCACCTGGTGCCGCGGGCCTGCCGGGCGCCCATGACGGCGCCCCCGTCGGTCATGCCCGAAGCCGCGTCACGACCGGACCGGCCTCGGCGGCTCCCCCGATACCCCACCCCCGCTCGCGGGCCGCGCACGCCTCCCACCCGTCCCACATCTCCGACCCGGGCGGCCCGGCGGCGGACGGACCGGCCGACGGCGCCCCGCTGCGGCTGCTGGTCATCGAGGACGACGCCTCGGACGCCCAGCTGATCAAGGCGGCGGTGGCCGACAGCGGCACCTCGATCGAGATCCACTGGGCCCGCGGCCTGGACCAGGCCACCGAACTGCTCGCCCCGCCCGTGAACTGGGCCCGGCGCGGGCGCTCCCGCACCCCCGAGTTCGGCTGCGTGCTGCTCGACCTCGCCGCGCCCGCCGACCTGCCGCACCCGACCGACTCCTCGGACGGGCTGGAGGGCCTGCACGAGCTGCTCCGCCGGGCCCCGCACACCCCGGTCGTGGTGCTCACCGACGCCGCCGGGGCCGAACTCGGCGCGGCCGCCGTCGCCGCCGGCGCCCAGGACTTCCTGCTCAAGCACGAGACGGACGGCCCGCTGCTCGCCCGCGCCCTGCGCTACGCCGTCGAGCGCAAGCGCGCCGACGAGTCCCAGCGCCGCCTGGTCGAGGCCGAGTTGCGCGGCCAGGAGAACGCCCGCCTCCAGCGCCACCTGCTCCCCACCCCGCTGCTCGACGGCGCCGGGCTCTCCTTCACCCGGCGCTACCGCCCCGGCCGCCGCCGCGCACTGCTCGGCGGCGACTTCTACGACGCCGTGCGCACCGACGACGGCGCCGTCCACGTCGTGATCGGCGACGTCTGCGGCCACGGCCCGGACGAGGCCGCGCTCGGCGTCGCGCTCCGGATAGCGTGGCGCACCCTGGTCTTCGCGGGCCTCACCGGCGAGACCCTGCTCACCACCCTCCAGCACGTGCTGGAGCACGAACGGCGCAGCGACGAGATCTTCGCGACGCTCTGCATGCTGGTCATCGAGCCCGGCGGCCCCGGCAGCGGCCTCGACTCGCTCGGCACCGGCGAGCGGGCCCGGCTCTACCTCGCCGGGCACCCGGCGCCGCTGCTGCTCGGCCGGGACCACGAGCCGATCACCCTGCCCGCCGACCTCGCCGGGCCCGCGCTCGGCCTGCTGCCGTGCCACGACGGGCAGTCCGCCTGGCCCGCCCACGAGGTCGAACTGCGGGCCGGCTGGCGGCTGTTGCTCTACACCGACGGACTGATCGAGGGCCGGGTCGGGGCCGGATCGCGCCGGCTGGGCCAGGACGGGCTCGCGGACCTGATCGGCGACCACCAGGCCGCCGGACTGACCCGGGGGCGGCTGATCGACAGCGCCATCGCCGAGGTCGAGGAGCTGAACGGCGGCGCGCTGACCGACGACGTCGCGGTGCTGCTGCTGGAGCGCAACCCGGTGCAGCTGATCCTCGGCTGATCCCCGGCCGAGGGACGCGCGAACGGGCGCGGAAGCGGTCGACGAAGAACGAGGGCGGACAACGCGACGGCCCGGGCGGGTGAACTCCCCGTCCGGGCCGTCGCGTTGTCGGCTGCCGCTCCTACCAGGGGCCGTACGGCCCGGTGTTGCTCCGACCGCCCCGGCCGCCGCTGCCGCCGGTCAGCGCCCGGATAGCCGGGCGGACGTCCACCACGTAGACGATCGAGGCGACCAGGCCGGCCAGGGTGCCGATGCCGGTGAAGAAGTTCACCCCGAACAGGAAGTCCCAGCCGAAGGAGATCGCCAGGATCGCCACCCAGAAGCCCTTGGTCTTCTTGTCGGCCGCCCGGTAGGCGTCCTCCCGGCGGGTGACCGCGTCGGCCAGGGCGAACAGCTTGTAGGCGAGGATGGCGATGGTCGCCCACCAGATCGGGTTCAGGTAGGAAAAGGCCAGAATCTGCAACACTCCGACCATTTCGATCTCCTCTGCTCTCGACTCCGGCGCTGCGACCGCTGCCCATCCTGGCACGACGACCGTCCGCGACGGGCTCAACGTCCCGTGGTCACCGGATGTGCCCCACGGGGTACGGGGACGTGTCGGACACGCCCCGGGTCACTCCGCGGCGTCGGCGGCGCCCTTGCGGGCCCGCGCGGACCTCTTCGGGGCGGGCTCGGCGTCGACCTCCGCGAGCTCCGAGACCTCCACGACCTCCGCGACCTCCGCCACCGGCTCGGCCTCGACCAGCTCCGCGGCCGGCTCGGGCCGCTCGGCCTCGTCCGGCGTGCCCGGGCGGGCCTTGTCCACCACGACCTTGCCGCGCTCGGCCAGCTCGTCGTACGTCTCCTTGGCCTTCACCGCCAGCTCGACCGCGCGGGCCACCTGCTGCAGGGCGAAGCCCTGGGCCCGCTCCTGCAGGGCCTTGAGGTCGGTCGGCAGGGTGGTGACGGTCTCGGTGACCTTGGCCTGCGCCCCGGTCAGCAGCGACTGCGCCTCCTGGAGCCTGGCGGTCGCCTTCTCCTGCGCACCCTTGCGGTCCGCCGCCAGCGCCTCGACCCGGCCCGGCACCTCGCGCAGCTTCTCGTACGCGAGGTCCCCGGCGCCGGCCAGGGCGTACAGCGGGGTCGGGTCGCCGAGGGTCTTCTTGATCTCGTCGGTGATGGGCATGGTTACCGGTCCTCCCGGTGGGTGTTCTGGGTGGCTGGGCCGTCGGCCGTCGGCTTGGGAGCCGACGACGCGTTCTCCTTGAGGAAGGCGTCGTAGACCGCGAGCAGCGCCTGCTTCTGCTGCTCGTTGATCAGCGGATCGGCCAGGATCGAGGCCCGCAGCTCCAGGCCCTCGCCCCGCCGCTCCTCCAGGATCCCGGCCTGGACGTACAGCGTCTCCGCCGAGATCCGCAGCGCCTTGGCGATCTGCTGGAGGATCTCCGCGCTCGGCTTGCGCAGCCCGCGCTCGATCTGGCTGAGGTACGGGTTGGACACGCCGGCGGCCTCCGCCAGCTGCCGCAGCGAGTACTGGGCGTTGCGGCGCTGCTCGCGGATGTACTCGCCCAGCGAGCCGACGTTCAGTGAGGCCATGCGGACAGCCTGCAACACCCTGCTTGCAAATGCAAGCAGGGTGCTAGCGGCAGCAAACGGGCCCTGCCGGGAGGCCGGCCGGGTGGGCGGGCCGGGGCCGGGGGTCAGGCCAGGTGGGCGAGGAGGAGCTCGATGAGCCGTTCGGGGGTGCGCAGCGGGAGGTAGTGGTCGGCGTCCGGGACGAGGTGGCCGCGGGCGCCGGGGATGTCGGCGGCGAGCCGCCGGGCGATCGCCGCGATCTCCGGATGGTCGCGGTCGCCGTGGACGACCAGGGTGGGCGCGGTGACGGTGCCGAGGAGCGGTTCGGCCGCCCGGGCCGGCGCGCCCGCGAGGTGGTGCTCGCTGACGATCCGGCGGGCCGCGTTCTCCTCGACCATCGTCGCGACCAGCTCGCCGCCCGGCGCGTCGCGGCCCATGGCGGCCCAGACGGAGAGCTCCAGCTCGGCCAGCGCCGCCGTGTCGCCCCGGCGCCGGGCCTCGGCGTAGGCGGTGGTCTCCGGGGACGGCGGCCAGTCGTGGCCGCTGACCGAGGCACCGACCAGGCCGAGCGCGGCGACCCGGCCGGGGTGGGCGAGGGCGAAGTCCAGCGCGGTCTCCCCGCCCATGCTCAGGCCGACCAGCGCGGCGCGGCGCAGACCGAAGCGGTCCAGGACGGCGAGCAGGTCCGCGACGTCGTCGAAGGCCCGCTCCGGCGCGTCGGACCGGCCGAGGCCGCGGGCGTCGTAGCGGATCACGTCGTGGCGCCGGGAGAGCGCCGGGGCGACGGCGTCCCACAGCCGGGAGTCCATGCCGGAGCCGTGCAGCAGGACCACCGGGCTGCCGGTGCCGCGGCGCTCCGCCCACAGCCGGCCGCCGCCGGGAGCCGGGACGTGGACCTCGGAGGCGCGGGGATCGGGGTGCGGGCTCATGCGGTGATCCTTCCAGAGCCCGCGCAGGCCCGGCCGGTCAGGCCGGTCAGGCCGCGGCCGTCAGGCGGTCAGGCGGACTCGGGCAGCCGGACGGGCATCAGGACCGAGAAGGTGCCCGCCCGCCCGGGGGTGCGGACGGCCAACGGGGCGATCGGGCCGCCGAGTTCGAGGAGCAGCTGTCCGGGCCGCCCGGCGTCGAGGGCGTCGAGCAGGAAGTCCCGGTTGACGGCCAGTCGGTAGCCCTCGGGGGCCGGGTCGTCGGCGACCGTCAGGCTTCCGTCCCCGGCCAGGGTCAGGACGGTGACCTCGCAGTCGGCGCCGTCCGGGCCGGAGGGCAGGGTGCGGGTGGCGCCGGTCTCGACGGCGGCGCGCAGTTCGGCGGCGGACAGGGTGATCCGGTGCTCCGGTTCGAGCCGGGTGACAGCCCGGTGGTCGGGGTAGTCGACGTCCAACGCGACGCCCTCGATGCGGTGCTCCCCGACCTCGGCCCGGACCGGTCCGTCCCCGAGGGTGAGCGCCACCTCGGCCGGGCCCGCGCCGAGCAGTGCGCGCAGCGCGTCCACCAGCGCGGTCGGGACGACGGTGCCGGCCACCGGCCGTTCGGGCGTGTCGCCGGTGGCGGGCACCTCGGCGAAGGCCATCCGGTAGCGGTCGGTGGCGACCAGGCGCAGCACCGGTCCGTCCGGTTCGAAGAGCACGCCGGCGAGCGCGGGCAGCTCCGGGCGCCCGCAGACCGCGAAGCGGACCGCGTCCAGGGCGGCCGCGAGCTCCTCGGCCGGGACGGTAAGCCGGAGTCCGGCGGGGGTGGTGGTCATCGGCTGCTCCCTCTGGTCGATCATCGCGTGGATCAGGGAGAGCTCGCGGCGGGCGTCGGCGAGGCCGTCCTCCAGTCGGCGCAGGTGTGCGTCGAGCACCTGCCGGGCCTCGCCGCTGCCGGGCGCGGCGCCGAGCACGGCGCGGATGCCGGCCAGCGGCAGGCCGACCCGGCGCAGCCGGGCCAGCAGCCGGGCGTCGGCGAGCTGGCCGGGCCGGTACCAGCGGTAGCCGGTCTGCGGGTCCACCCAGGCGGGGGTGAGCACCTCGGCGCCGTCGTAGTAGCGCAGGGTACCGACGCCCAGGCCGCTGGCGCGGGCCAGTTCGCCGATGCTGTGCAGCTCGCTCTCCATGCCGGTGACTCTGCGGGCTCGACCTGGTCGAGGGTCAAGCCGGGCCGGAGCGGTCGGCGCTGCCGTCGGCGCCGGGAGCGGGGGCCGGGCCGGCCAGGTGGGCCAGCTTGTGCGGGTTGCGGACCGCCCGGATCTCGGAGATCCGCACGGCGCCGTCGGGCTGCTCGGCGAACTCGAAGACGGTGACGGAGTCGACCACGCCGTCCACGGTGACCAGCACGCCGGGCACGCCGTTGACCAGCACCGGACGGACACCGGCCCCCTCGCCCAGCCGGCGGAGCACCCCGAGGACGAAGCGGGCGACGTTGTCGGCGCCGGTGACCGGCCGCAGCGCGGCGCTGATCACCCCGCCGCCGTCCGTCCAGCTGGTGACGTCGGGGGCGAGCAGTTCCAGCATCCGGTTGAGGTCGCCGCCGACGCAGGCCGCCAGGAACTCGTCGGTGGCGCGGCGGCGCAGCTCGGGCGGGGCGTCGTAGCGCGGCCGGCGGGCGCGCACGTGCGCCCGGGCCCGGCTGCCGACCTGGCGGCAGGCGGCCTCGGTGCGGTCCAGGGCCTCGGCGATCTCCTGGTAGGAGAAGCCGAAGGCCTCCTTGAGCACGAACACCGCCCGCTCCAGCGGGGACAGGCTCTCCAGGACCACCAGCAGGGCGACCGAGACGGTCTCGGCCCGCTCGACGCCGTCGGTCGCGTCCGGCTCGGCGACCAGCGGCTCGGGCAGCCAGGGGCCGACGTAGGACTCGCGGCGGACGGCGGCCGAGTCCAGCTTGTTGAGGGCGAGGTTGGTGACCGTACGGGCCAGGAAGCCGCCGGGACTGGCGACCGGGCCGGTGACGCCGCTCCAGCGCAGCCAGGTGTCCTGGACCAGGTCCTCGGCGTCGGCGACGCTGCCGAGCATCCGGTAGGCGATGCCGAAGACCGTCCGCCGGTGCCGCTCGAAGTCGGCCAGCCGGGGGTCGGTCGGCCCGGTCGCGCTGGTCTGCCCGGCTTCAACGGCCGGCCCGGTCTCGTGGGTGTCGGTCACCCGCGCGACGCTACCGCACGGTAGTCGTCGCGCTCAGCTCCGGAAGGCCTCGTAGGCGGGGGCCAGCACGGCGGAGAGGTCGCGGCCGTACGCGGTGATGCCGGAGCGGCCGAGGCGGCGCAGCGAGGGCTCGTCCGGGCCGTCCTCCTCCTCCGCCGGGGCGGGGCTCAGGGTGAAGTCGCCGCGCCAGTAGGCGGCGACGTTGACCACGGGCGGTCTCGGTTCGTTGGTCACGCGTCCTCCTCGGTGCCAGGGCCGGTCACACGTCCTCCTCGGCCACGGCGTCCTCCCGGGTGAGGGCGACCAGTTCGCGCAGCGCGTCGACCGGCAGGTCGGTGAGCCAGCGCTCCCCCTCCCCCACCACCGCCTCGGCCAACGAGCGTTTGGCGGTGAGAAGTTCGTCGATCCGCTCCTCGACGGTGCCGACGCAGACCAGTCGGCGGACCTGGACGTCCCGGCGCTGGCCGATCCGGAAGGCGCGGTCGGTGGCCTGCTCCTCGACCGCCGGGTTCCACCAGCGGTCCAGGTGGATCACCTGGTTGGCGGCGGTCAGGTTGAGGCCGGTGCCACCGGCCCGCAGCGAGAGCAGGAACACCCGTGGCCCGTCCGGGGACTGGAAGCGGTCGACCAGCTCCTCGCGGCGCGCCCGGGCCAGGCCGCCGTGCAGGTAGAGCACCTCCTCGCCGAGCCTGCGCTCCAGGTACGGGCGGAGCATCGCGCCGAACTCGGCGTACTGGGTGAAGACCAGCGTCCGGTCGCCCTCCGCCAGCGCCTCCTCCAGCAGTTCGGCCAGCCGGGCGACCTTGCCCGAACGCCCGGCCACCGCCGAACCGTCGTGCAGCAGTTGGGCCGGGTGGTTGCAGACCTGCTTGAGCTTGCCGATCGAGGCCAGCACCGTGCCGCGCCGCTCCACGCCCCGGATGCCCTCGACCCGCCGCAGCAGGTCGGCGACCACGGCCTGGTAGAGGCCGGCCTGCTCGGCGGTGAGGTTGCACCAGACGGTCATCTCCTGCTTGGCGGGCAGCTCGGCCGCCACCGCCGGGTCGGACTTGACCCGGCGCAGCACGAACGGGGCGGTGCGGCGCAGGAGTTCGGCGGTGCGCTCGGGGTTGCGGTGCAGCTCGACCGGGATCGCGTAGCGCTCCTTGAAGCGCTCGGCCGGGCCGAGCAGGCCGGGGTTGGCGAAGTCCAGGACGGCGTGCAGTTCGGCGAGCCGGTTCTCCACCGGGGTGCCGGTGAGGGCGATCCGGTGCCGGGTGACGGGCAGCGACCGGATCGCCCGGGACTGCGCGGTGCCGGTGTTCTTGATGTGCTGGGCCTCGTCGGCGACCACCCGGCGCCAGCGGATCGCGCGCAGGGCGGCGAGGTCGCGCTGGACCAGCCCGTAGGTGGTGATGACCAGGTCCACGCCCCCTACGGCTTCGGCGAGTTGCTCCGCGCCGAGGCGGCCGGCCCCGTGGTGGACGTACCGCCGCAGGCCGGGGGCGAAGCGCTCGGCCTCGCGCTGCCAGTTGCCGACCAGGGACATCGGGCAGACCAGCAGGGTCGGGCCGGCGGCGTCACCGGGCCGTTCGGAGGCCTTCCCGGAGGCCCTCCCGGGGACCTTCCCGGAGGCCCGCCCGGGGACCTTCTCGGAGGCCTTCTCCGCAGCCAGCAGGGCGAGCGTCTGGACGGTCTTACCGAGGCCCATGTCGTCCGCCAGCACGGCGCCGAGGCCGAGCCCGGACATGGTCCGCAGCCAGGCCAGCCCGCGCTCCTGGTACGGGCGCAGCTCGGCCCGGAAGTCCGGCGGCAGCTCCGGCGCCACCGCGCCGCCGCCCCGCCCGGCGAGCAGGTCGCCGAGCGGGCCGTCCGCGCGCACCGAGGTGACCGGCAGCCCGGCGACCGTCGCGTCCGGGTCGAGGGCGAGCCGGAGCAGTTCGGTGGCGGCGAGCACGCCGTCGCGCCGGTCGGCGAGGAAGGCGAGGGCGGCGGCGATCTGGGCCGGGTCGGCCTCCAGCCAGGTGCCGCGCACCCGGACCAACCCCTGCTTGGCGGCGGCGAGTTCGGCCAGTTCGCGCTCGGTGAGCGGCTCCCCCTCCGGGCCGAGCGCGGCCTGCCACCGGAAGGCGACCACGGCGTCCCGGTCCACCTGGCTGGTGACCGCGAGGGTGCCGGGCGCGGGCGGGGTGGTGGCGCGCAGGGCGAGCCCGAGCCGGGGGCGGCGGCGCCACCAGGCGGGCAGCAGCACCCCGAAGCCGCCCTCGGCGAGGGCGGGCGCGGCGGTGCGCAGGAAGTCCAGCGCACCGGCCCGGTCGAGCGGCAGGGCGGACGGGCGGGAGCGGTGGCGCAGCCCGTCCAGGGCGGGCCAGCGGTGGGCGGCGCGGGCGAGTTCGGCGACCAGGACGTCGACCGGGTCGGCGGCCTTGCGGGCGAGCGCGGCGTGGGCGGCGCCGCCCTCGTGCAGGTCGGCGGCGCGGACCAGCAGGGAGGGCTCGTCCACGGCCTGGAGCAGGAACTCCAGCCGCCAGGCGTCGTCGGAGGGGCGGCCCTCGGGGTCGTCCGCGTCGGGGCCGAGCGGCTCGACCAGGCGGAAGCAGAGCCGCAGCGCCGGGTCGACGGGCTCGGCGGCGGCGTACCAGGCGCCGAGCCGGCGGCGCAGTTCGGCGACCTCCCCGGCCGGGGCGCCGTCGATCGCGCCGTCGGGGGTGGTGAGGGCGTGCAGCCAGCGCTCGGCGACCGCCTCCCCCGGCGCGGGGAAGGGGGTGTCCGCCAGCGCGGCGCGGGCCTCGGCGTCCACCAGCGCGCCCAGGGCGGCGCCCAGCAGCGCCTCGCCGCTGCCGGGGCCGTGCGGCCACTCCCCCAGCAGGACGGGCGGGCAGCCGGCGGCCAGGGCGGCGGCCTCGCGGCGCCCGGCCGGGGTGGGGTCGGGCCGCCACCGGGCCCGCGGCCGGCCGTCGGCGGCGGTCACGGGCAGCGGCAGCACCCGGCCCCGGCCGACCGTCCGCCAGGCGAGGTCGTGCACCCCGGTGAGCCAGCGCAGCGAGGGGCCGTGGACCACCTCGACCCGTCCGGCGCCGGGCAGGTCGGTGCCGGTGACGGCCCAGACCGGGTCGAAGACCTCGCCGAGCAGCTGGGCGGCGGCCCCGGCGTCGAAGAGCAGTGCCGGCACGCGCCAGGGGGTGAGCACGGCGCCGCCGCGCGGCGGGGTGACCGGCAGGTCGGGCGAGGGCGCGGGGGCGGTGCCGACGGTGGGC
Source organism: Kitasatospora sp. NPDC058184 (assembly GCF_042883725.1). Lineage (NCBI taxonomy): Bacteria > Bacillati > Actinomycetota > Actinomycetes > Kitasatosporales > Streptomycetaceae > Kitasatospora > Kitasatospora sp. NPDC058184. Next base: position 283,983 of record NZ_JBHVVE010000005.1, on the reverse strand, counting down.
AGCAGCAGGGTGGCCCAGCGCTCGGGGGCCTGGCCGGCGAGCCAGCCGAGGCCCGGGCCGATGCCGCCGAGCACGGCGGCCAGCTCGCCGGCCGGGCAGGCGTAGGGGTGGGCGCGCGGGGCGGGCCGGTCGGGGTACGGCTCGGGGGCGCCGGGGTGGGCGCGGGCGTCCTCGGCCCAGAGCGCCAGCCGCCCGTCCGCCCGCCAGAGCGCGTGCAGGACGAACATCGGGGGCCTTCCGGGCGGGGTGGGAACCGTCCTTCGCAGCCTAGCCGGGAGGGCCGACAGGACCGGTCCGCTGAGCCGTTCGGGGGAAGCCCGGACGCCATGGTTGAAAGTTGAACGAAGTTGTCCTACGCTGGAGCCAACAAGTTGAAGCCTAAACAACTGGCTTCGAACCAAGGAGGAAGCCATGGGCCTGTTCAACCGCACCAAGACCGTCACCGCCCCCGCCGCGGCCGCCGTCCGGACCCCGGCCGGCCCGGACCTCGCCCACCTGACCGGCGACTGGACGATCGACACCACGCACAGCGAGATCGGCTTCTCGGTCCGCCACGCGATGGTCACCAACGTCAAGGGCCGCTTCACCGAGTACGACGGCGCGCTGCACCTGGACGGGACCCACCCGGGCAACTCCACGGCCGAGCTGGTGATCAAGGTCGCGAGCGTCGACACCAACCAGGCCCAGCGCGACGAGCACCTGCGCACCGGCGACTTCTTCGCTGCCGACGCCCACCCGGAGATCCGCTTCCGCAGCACCTCCGCCCAGCTGGTCGGCGGCGACTCGTACCGGATGACCGGCGACCTCACCATCAAGGGCACCACCCGCCCGGTCGTGCTCGACCTGGAGTACACCGGCAGCGCCACCGACGCGTACGGCGCCGACCGGGTCGGCTTCGAGGGCAAGGCCGTCCTCGACCGCACCGAGTTCGGCCTGACCTACAACGCCGCGCTGGAGACCGGCGGCGTGCTGATCGGCGAGAAGGTCAAGCTCAGCTTCGAGATCTCCGCCGTCAAGGCGGCCTGAGCCGGCCGTCCCCGTCGCGGGTCGCCCCCGTCGCGGCCGGCCTCGCCCCGTCGCGGGCCGCCCCCTGAGCACCGTCCCTGCCCCTCCCCCCGGGGGCAGGGGCGGTTTTCGCCTACCCCGGGGGCAGCAGCGCCGCGTCCGCCGCGGGGAGCCAGCTGCCCGGCGGGCGGCGCAGCCAGCCCTCGGCCGCGCCGAGCTCGTCCGCCGCCGCGGCCAGCGCCCGCAGCCCCGGGTGACGCTCGCCGGGCCGGTGCACCAGGCTGACCAGGGTCAGCGGCACCGGCTCCACCAGCGGCACGTTCACCGTCCCCGGCATCCGCGGACCGCCGACCGTGGTCAGCATCGGATCGCCGTGCCGGACCAGGTAGCGGGCGGTCTCGTCCACGCCGACCGGCGGCGCGTACGGCGCGGCCGCCGTCAGGCCGTGCTCGCGCAGCAGCCGGGTGCCGAGGTCGGCCCACTCGGTGGTGGCCGGATTGCCCACGCAGACGTCGACGGGGTGCCCGACCAGGTCCGACAGGCGCAGGGCGGCGCGGCCGGCCAGCGGATGGGTGTCCGCCATCATCACCGAGACCCGCTCCAACCGCACCGGCAGCTGGACGAGTTGACCGCGCACCGGGGCGGGCAGTCCGGCGAAGCGCCCGAAGGAGGCGTCCAGCCGGTGGGCCAGGAGCTCGGCGGCGGCCGCGGCCAGCCCGCCGTGGAAGCGGGCCAGCAGTTCGCCCTCCGGCCAGGCGGCGCGGGCCCGTTCGAGCACCCGGTCGGCGGCGAGGTCCGGGCCGTTGACGTCGCTGTTGAGGTCGAGCAGCAGCGGCCGGGCGGCGGCCCCGGCCCCGGTCGCCGCCTCGGCGAGGATCTCGTCGTGCAGGGCGAGGAACCGGCGCGCCCGGGGCAGCAACCGCCGCCCGGCCGGGGTGAGTTCGACGCTGCGGGTGGTTCGGGTGAACAGCGCGTCGCCGAGCAGCCCCTCCAGGGTCCGGACGTCCCGGCTGAGCGCCTGCTGGGCGGTGTGCAGCCGCTCGGCGGCCCGGCCGAAGTGCAGGGTCTCGGCGGTCGCGACGAAGCCGCGGAGCAGACGGGGGTGCAGGTCACGGGGCATGGGCGGCAGATTAACAACAGGGTGTTGTGAGTGCGGCGAAACAGGTGTTGGACGGCCGCCCGCCGCCGGCACCAGGCTGGGGGCACCCCCTTCCCACCTGCTCACAGGAGCCCGATGCCCTCGCGCGCCCTCCTCACCTCCTACCGACGGCTGTTCGCGGCCCCCGGCGCCGTCGCCTTCACCCTGACCGGACTGCTCGGCCGGCTGGCGCTGTCGATGAACGGCGTCGCACTGGTGGTGCTGCTCTCCGAACGGCGCGGCTCGTACGGGCTGGCCGGGGCGGTCTCGGCGACCGGGCTGGTCACCGGCGCGATCGGGATGCCGCTGATCGGACGGCTGGTGGACCGGTACGGGCAGGCGCGGGTGACGGTACCGGCCGCGCTGTACAACGCCGTTCCGCTGACCGGCCTGCTGCTCTGCGTCCGGCTCGGCGCACCCGACTGGACGCTCCTCCTCTGCTCCGCGGCCTGGGCGGCGGCACCCAACCTCGGCGGCATGGCCCGCTCCCGCTGGGCGCACCTGCACCGGGACGACCCGGCCGCCCGGCACCTGGCCAACTCCTTCGAGCAGGCGCTGGACGAACTCTGCTTCATGGCCGGACCGGTGCTCGCGATGGTGCTCTGCACCACGTTCGCCCCGGAGGCCGGACTGGTCACCGCCGGCGCCCTCGGCACCACCGGCGCCCTGCTGTTCGCCGCCCAGCGGCGCACCGAACCGCCGCTGCCGCCGCCCGTCTCGGCCGGCTCTGTCGGCTCGGCCGACTCGGCCGGTTCCCCGCTGCGGGTGCCCGGGCTGCGGGTGCTGGTGCTGACCTTCCTGGCGACCGGCATGGTCTTCGGCGCGACCGAGATCACCACCGTGGCGTACGCCGACGCGCTCGGCCACAAGGCGTCGGCCGGCCTGCTGCTGGCCCTGGTCGCGGCCGGCTCCTGCCTGGCGGGGCTGCTGTTCGGACTGCTGGCCCCGCGTCGGGCGCCGGGCCCGCGCTTCCTGCTCGGCGCCACGGCGATGGTCGCGGTGCTGCTGCTGCCGCTCGCCGCCGGACTGGGCGGGGCCGGGCTCGGACTGCTCGGCGTGGCGCTGTTCGCGGCCGGCACCGCCACCGCGCCGACCATGGTGACGGGAATGACGCTGGTCCAGGAGCTGCTGCCGCGGCGGCAGTTCAACGAGGGGATGGCGATGGCGGTGTCCGGCATCGTGGTCGGCATCTCGGCGGGGGCGGCGCTCGCCGGGGCGGTCGCCGAGCGGGCCGCTCCGGGCACCGGCTACGCCCTGCCCGCCGCGGCCGCCGGGCTCGCGCTGCTGATCGCGCTGGCGGGACGGCGGCACCTGGCGACGCCGGGGGCAGCGACGACCGGTGGCACCTCGGACGGTGCATCAGGTGCGGCGGGTTCGGCGGCCGCGGATAATTCCGAGCGGATTGTCAGTGCCTCCCTCTAACGTCGAGGCATGGAGGAAATCACCTACGTCCGAGGCGATGCCACCACGCCGCACGGCAAGGGCGTGAAGGTGATCGCGCACGTCTGCAACGACCTCGGCGGCTGGGGCAAGGGCTTCGTGCTCGCGCTCTCCAGACGCTGGCCCGAGCCGGAGGCGGCGTACCGGCGCTGGCACCGGGAGCGGGCGACGAACGACTTCGGGCTCGGCGCCGTCCAGCTGGTGCGGGTCGATCCGCACGTCTGGGTGGCCAACCTGGTCGGCCAGCGCGGCATCCGGACGGGGCGCTCCACCGGGGTGCCCGTGCGGTACGAGGCGATCGACACCGGGCTGGACGCGCTGGGCGGGCACGCGCTCCGGCTCGGCGCCTCCGTCCACATGCCGCGGATCGGCTGCGGTCTGGCGGGCGGGCGCTGGGAGCGGGTCGAGCCGCTGGTCACCGCCCGGCTGACTGACCGGGGCGTCCCGGTGACGGTCTACGACTTCGACTGACCAGGCCGCTCCGGCGCCGCTTCCACGTCCACCGGTCCGTTCCTACTGATCCGTTCCCATCGGTCCGTTCCTACTGGTCCACCGGCTCCGGCCGGTCGGCCCCGGTCGCCACGCGCTCGGCCGGCCAGGCGTACACGTACTCGGGCAGCAGGAATCCGCCGGGGAACTCCCCCTCCTGCGCCCGGACCCGCTCGGCACCCTCGCGCTCGTAGAAGGCGATCGCGCGGGTGTTGTCCCGCAGCACCTCCAGGGAGAGTGCGGCCCCGGGGTGCCGCTCGGCGACATGGGCGCGGCCCGCGGTCAGCAGCTCGCGGCCGATGCCGCCACCGTTCAGGCCGGGGCGCACGTGCAGGTTGTCGATCAGCACCCCGCCGTCCGGCTGCGGGACGAGGTAGATGAACCCGACCACCGCACCGGCCCGTTCGGCGATCAGGAGCTCGGGCGTGTTCTCCGGCTCCCCGTAGTCGGCGTCCAGGCGCAGTTCCCACAGCTCGCGCCGCTGGGCCGCCATCCCGTCGCCCAGCCCCTCCTCCGGGACGATCCCCCGGTAGGTGGTGCGCCAGCTGTGGGCGTGCAGCTCGGCGACGGCCTCGGCGTCCCGCACTCCGCCGCGCCGAATGACGATCTGTCCTGAACTGATCATGTGACCAGCCTCCCACAGAGATGGAGTTGAACATGTTCAACCGAAGCGTCTACAGTTCCACTCAGCTTTTGAACGCGTTCGAAATTCGGGGGGTCATCGTGGTACCGGGTGCGGAGGGGGCATCCGGTGCCACGAACACCGACACCGGATGGAACGTCGTCTCCGGCTAGGCTCGTCCTCGTGGACGACCTGGCAGCGACGAACCGAACGGACGGCGGGAACGGCACGGCCGGGGCTCCGGCCGTGCCCGGACCGGAGGGCGGCCCCGCACCGGAGGGCGGGCCCCTGCCCGGCGGCCGGGCCCAGCCGAAGACCGACAAGAGTGAGGCGACCCGTGCCCTGATCCTGGAGACGGCCATGCGGCTGTTCCAGGAACGGGGCTACGAGAAGACCACCATGCGCGCCATCGCCACCGAGGCCGGCGTCTCGGTGGGCAACGCCTACTACTACTTCTCGGCGAAGGAATTCCTGATCCAGGGGTTCTACGACCGGATGACCTACGAGCACGCGGCCGACGCCAGGCGCCGGATGGCCCACACCCCGGACTTCTCCGAGCGGCTGCGGATCGCGCTGGACTCCTGGCTCGACACGGCCGCGCCGTACCACGAGTTCTCCGCGCAGTTCTTCCGCACCGCCGCCGACCCGACCAGCTCGCTGAGCCCGTTCTCCAACGAGTCCCACCCGGCCCGGGCGACGGCGGTCGAGCTGTTCCGCGACGTCCTCCAGGGCTCGGAGCTGGCGCCCAAGCTGGACGCCGAACTGGTCGAGCTGCTGCCGGACGTGCTCTGGCTCTACCTGATGATCGTGGTGCTGTACTGGGTCTTCGACCGCACCCCGGACACCGAGCGGACCAGGGAGTTCGTCCGGCGCTCGACGCCGCTCGCGGCGCGGATGATCAACCTGTCCCGCTACCGGGTCTTCCGGCCGATCGTCCGCGACGCCAAGGGCCTGATCCAGGACTTCATCCTGCCCACCATCGGCAAGGCGGCGGTCAAGTAGCACCCGCGACAACGCCGGAGGCCGGCCCGCGAACGGGTCGGCCTCCGGCGTGTGCGCGGGATCAGAACTCGGTCGGCGTCCAGGCCCGCAGCGGGGTGCGCAGCAGCAGGTCGGCGGCGGCGGCCGCGCCCGGGCGCAGTTCGGTGAGCAGGGCGGCCGCGGCCAGCCTCGACGCCGTCTCCGCGCCCAGGTAGAGCGAGCCCAACTCCGAGGCGCCGAGCGCGAGGTCGGCGTCGTCCGTGGTCCGGACGCAGCGGCCGGTGCCGTCCTCGGCCGTCTCCAGCGCCCAACGGCCGGAGGCGTAGCCGAGCCTGTCGTCGACCTCCAGCACCACCCGGCCGGGGGCGCCGTAGCTCCGGGCGCCGAACGCGGCCTCGACGTCCAGCACCCTCAGCCACACGAGGTCCCCGTTGCCCTCGTGCGGGGTGGCCGCGCGAGGGTCCTGGAGCAGCAGCGGCAGCGGGTCGTCCGGGGCGAGCTTGGGCACCTCGACCCGGGACACCCAGTCGACCGACAGCACCAGGCGCCACAGTTCGACGGCGGTGGGCAGGTCGAGGGCGATGAACTCGCTCACGGTGAGCTTGCAGTCGGGGTAGGCGCCGTCCCACTTGTTGGCGATCCGGTAGAGCACCAGGCCGGTGACCTCCCCGGCGGCGTCCCGGTGGACGGCGGCGAAGGGCTCCTTGAACTCGTCGCCCGGCGCCCGCACCTCGCCGGAGGTGCGCTCCCACCAGAGCGTGTCGCGCTCGATCGCCCCCGGCTGGGTGCGCCGCCAGCGCTCGTGCAGGTCTGCTCCCAGCTCGCGCAGCTCCGCCATGGTCACGAAGTCGGTCCGGCCGCCGGGGACGCCCGGCAGGCCCTCGCGCAGACCGCGGGTGCGGCGCAGCTCGATGTTCCAGCCGGCGCCCTGGGTGGCCGGGCCGAAGCCGAAGCGGCCGTAGATGTTGTACTCGGCGGCGGCCAGGATCGCGACCGCGCTGCCGCGCTCGGCGGCGGCCGCGAGGTCCCGCCGCATCATCGCGCTGAGCAGGCCGCGACGGCGGTGGGTGGCGGTGACCGCGACGTTGGTGATGGCGTCGGCCGGCACGACGGCCCCGCCCGGGACGGTCAGTTCGGTGTCGAAGCTGCGGAAGGTGGCGATCTGGCGCTCGCCGTCGAAGCCGGCCAGCATCCGGCCGGGCTCCCAGTAACGGCGGCGCAGGTCCTCCGCGACGGCCACCTCGGGGCGCAGGAAGCCGAAGTTGAGCGCCCGGTTCCACTCCGCGACCTCGTCCACCGAGACGGCCCGGACCTGGAGCCCGCTCACGGTGTCGACGGCCGCGTGATCGTTGCTGTTGCCCATGGGGCCACCGTACGGCGGCCTTTCGGGGGCGGCATCCGATTTATTCCGTGCGCGACCCGGTGTGCTCGCCCGGCACCACCACCCAGTGGTTGGTCCGCAGGACGCGGTCCGCGAAGTCCAGGTCCCGCTCGCCGAGCAGCCGGAAGCCGAGCGCCCGGCAGATCCCGTTGGACGGCCCGTTGGCCGTCCCCGGGTTGGCGTGCACCTCGCCCCAGCGGCCGTCCTCGGCGGCGGCGTCCAGCACCAGGCGGACGGCCGCCTTGGCGAGGCCGCGGCCCTGGTACTCGGGCAGCACCATCCAGCCGATCTCGGAGACCGGCACGCCGTCCTCCTCGTCCGACCAGAGCGTGACGACGCCCGCGGCCTCGTCGCCCCCGGCGCCGTCCGGCACGATCATCCTGATCCAGGCGCCGTCCGCGGCCACCTCGGCCAGGTCCTTGCGCAGCCGCGCCTCCACCTTCTCCCGGGGCAGCGGCCCGCCCAGCTCGGCCATCATCACCGGGTCGCACCGCATCCGGACGTACGCCTCGACGTCCCCCGCCCGAACATCCCGCAGCCGCATGACGCCTCCTCAGTGCCGGTCCGGCGGCCACGCTAGCGCGACCCGCCGACAGTGGCGTCCCGGCGGCCCGACCTGGCATCCTCGTGCCGGTTCAGGCACAAACGATCCGATTTCGGGGGGAACCATGGAGGACCAGTACGTCCGCCGGCTGAAGGACTACGAGAGCTGGTCGCTGGCGGCGAAGCTGGTCGGCGGGCTGACCGTGGCCGGCTGGCTCTGGGCACTGTGGCTGGTCTTCCTCCCGGCCGCGGGGATCTGCGGCACACCGGCCTTCTACGAGCCGACCGGCTTCCACATGGCGGAGGCCTGCGACTCCGAGATGATCGGGCGGATCGGCGGCGCGCTCGCCGTGTTCCTCGTGTCGCTCCCGTTCGCCGCCGCCTGGGGCTGGACCGTCGTGCGGCTGCGCGACAGCCGCCAGGCCCTGGCCGACCTGGCCGACCGGTAGCCCGCCGGAGCGGCGGCCTTCATGACGGCCTTCACGGCGGTCCTCGTGGCGTCCACCATCGGCGGCGCCCGCCGGAGTTGACTGGTCGGCGATCCCCGCGCCCCGAGGAGGCCGCCACCGCCATGGCCACGTACGTGATCACTCCGGAGGTGGCCCTCCACCTGGTCCGGGACGGGGCCGCGGCCCCCGCCGGGCACCAGCTGCCGGCCCCGACCCTGCTGCGCTCGCAGCTGCTGTCGCTCCTCTACGGGGCCGTCCGGCGGGGCGAGTTGGCCGAGCGGGACGCCGAACGCGCGCTCGACGCGGTGCGGGCGCTGCGGATCCGGCTGCTCGGCGACCGCGTCCTGCAGGCCACCGCCTGGCGGATCGCCGAGCGGCTCGGCCTGCCGGACACCCCGGACGCCGAGTACCTCGCGCTGACCCGGCTCCAGGCGGACGCCCTGGTCACGCTCGACCCCGGCCTCGTGGCCGCCGCCGAGGGGGTGGTGCCGACCGCCCCCGTCGAGGTGCTGACCGGCGCCCACCGGCCCGGGGGTCAGGGGCGGGCGTAGAAGTTCGGGGTGCCCATGATCCAGAGGCTGGCCTGCTTGACCGGCATGCCGGCCCGCGGGGCCTCGATCATCTGGTCGTCGCCGATGTAGAGCCCGACGTGGTAGATGTCGGCGGCGCGGCCGGTGTCGGTCCAGAAGACCAGGTCACCCGGGCGCAGCTGGCGGTAGCCGATCGGGGTGCTCTGGGCGTACTGGTCGGCGGCGAAGTGGTTGAGCTGTCGGCCGCCCTCGCGCCAGGCCATCATCGTCAGCCCGGAGCAGTCGTAGCCGCCCGGGCCCTCGCCGCCCCAGACGTAGGGCAGGCCGATCTTGGACTTGGCGAAGGCGATGGCGGCGGCCGCGCCCTCGGCGGACCACGGACGGGCGGGGGGCGGGGCCTGGGCCCTGGCAGCGGCGGCCGCTGCCGCCTCTGCCGCCGCCGCGGCCTCGGCTTCCCGGGCGGCCTGTTCGGCGGCGGCGCGGGCGGCGGCCTCGGCCTCGCGGGCGGCGATCGCCTCCAGGGCCTCGCGGCGCCGGCGTTCCAGCTCGACGGTGGTGTTCCGGGCGGCGGCCAGTTCGACGAGCAGCTGCTCGCGGCGCTGCCCGGCGGCGGCCACCTCGCTCTGCTGGGCGGCCAGCCGCTGTTCGGCCCGGGCCTTGGCCGCGCCGACCTCGGCGGCGGCCTTCCCGGCGGCCCCGGTGGCGGCCCGGGCCTCGGCGGAGGCGCGGCGGGCGGCGGCGGCCGTGGAGGTGGCGGCGTCCAGGATCTGCCGGGTGCGCTCGCTGACCTGGCCGACCGCGGCGGCGCGCTCGCCCGCCTCGCGCGGGCCGTGGGCGCCGAGCAGGGCGTTGAGGGCGGACAGTTCGGCGCCCGCGCCCTGCCGGTAGGTCTCGGCCGCGAGCCGGGCCGCGTCCTCTGCGGCGGCCACCCGCTCGGTCTCGGCGGCCGCGGCGCGCTGTGCGGCGGCGGCCTCCTCGGCGCGGGCCCGGGCGAGGGCGAGCTGGGCGCCGTTGTAGGCCTCGACGGCCTGTTCGGCGGTGCGCCCGGCCCGGTCCAGCTCGGCCCGGGCGGCGGTGAGGGCGGCCTCCAGGGCGGCGGCCGAGGAGGCCTTGCGCTCGGCCTCGGCCCGGGCCCGGTCGATCTCCTCGGTGGTCGGGTACGGCTCCTCGTCCGCGGGCCGGCCGACCGCCGGTACACCGGTGACGGGTTCGCCGAGCGCGGGGGCGGCCTGGGCGGCGGGAAGCAGTCCGAGCAGTGCGGTGAGGGACAACAGGAGGGTCGGCAGGAGCCTGCGAGCCACGCGACATCATCCCTTCTGACGGGTCCGGAGGGGACGGCGTCGGACGGTGCGCGGCATCGGGGCGGGCGGGCGACGGCCCGGCGGCCCGGTGGTGGCGGGGAGTCCGATGAATCATCCCATCACGTGACAGAACGGTCACATGACGCTCATGTTCTCAATTCCGGCAGGCTTCACACCTGGAAAAGTGCTCCGCCGGTCGGGTGACGATCAGATGATCTGACCAAATGTCGGCTCCGAGCAGGCGCCCGAGGCGGGCCGCGAAGGGCGGACGAGAGCGGGCGGCGGCCGGACGGACTACCGGCCGATCCGGCGGGTGTGCGTCCGCAGCCTGGGGTGCCGCGCGGGCCGGCTCTCCAGCCCGGTCGGACCGACGGCGAAGGCCCGGCTGCGCCCCGCCCGGACGGTACGGCGACGCTGCTGCGCCAGGCGGGAGCGGTCCGGACCGGGCCCGACCGCCGGGTCCGCCGCACCCGGGGCCCGCCCCGCCGTCCCGGCGGCTGCCGCCGAGCGGCGGTCGGCCAGTCGGGCCTGACGGCGGGCCAGCGCCCGGGCGGCGTGCGCGTCGAGGTGGGCGCTGGCCCGGGCGGCCATCCGCTCGGCCACCCGGTGCGCGGCCGGGTGGTTGGCGGGCACCTTGTCGGGGGCCCCGGCGATCAGGTCGAAGAGCCAGGTGCGGGCCCGGTCCGCGCGCCGGTGCAGCAGGCGCTCACGCCGCAGCGCACGCGCCCGGCGCCGGGGGCGCGTGGCGTACCGCCAGCGGGCCCAGGGGCTGCTCGGGCGGGCCAGCCGGATCGCCCCGATCCAGGACAGGCCGGGGACCATGATCCCGAGCAGGCCGGTCCACACCTTGCCCTTGAGCAGGGTGACCACCGAGGCCAGCGAGTTCACCGAGATGATCGTGATCAGCCCCCACCTGGTCTCCTCGCCGGGCACCACGCCGAGCGGCACGTACCCGACCAGCAGCAGGGAGGTGAACAGGATGCCGAAGATCACCGCGTCCACCGACTTGCGGCCCTGTTCGCTCCAGTACACGTCGTCCAGGTGCAGGATCAGCGCGAACTCGTCCAGCACCAGGCCGCAGCCGATGCCGAAGGCCAGCCCGAACCAGTCGATCCACGGGTGCCCGCCGTAGGTGGCGAACACCCCGATGCCGCCGAGCAGCAGGAAGCCCAGGCCGAACACCATGTGGTGGATGTGCAGGCCGCCCGGGGTCACGTTGCCCGGCCACCAGCGCACCTGGGCGCGGATCATCCGGACGCTGAACCGGATGAAGACGAAGGAGGTGATGAATCCGACCAGCAGCAGGAACAGCGGTTGCTTGTGCGCGGCGACGATGTGCTCGCGGTAGCCGTCCAGCAGTGTCGTCATGGGTCTTACCTTCGTTCCTGGTCCTGCGTCCTGCCTGCCGTGACGTGGCCCGGGGCCCACGTCTCCCCCAACACCGGGTCGCCGTCCGGTCAGAAGCCCCGGGTGCGCTTGGCCGCCCGGCGGGGCATGACCGGGTAGAGCGACGGGCGCTCGGCGCCGACCGGCAGCTTCAGGAACAGCCGGGCGATCTCCCCGCCGAGGTTCACCCCGACCGCCAGCGCCATCGCGATCGCCGCCGCCCGGAAGACCGACACCAGACCGGCGCTGGAGTGCCCCTGGGCGAAGGCGAGCATCCCGAGGTAGAGCGCCGATCCTGGCATCAGCGGGCCGATCGCGGCGGTCACGTACGGCAGCGCCGAACCGTTGCGGTAGCGCGCCATCAGCTGGCCGAACAGGCCGACCAGGCCGGCCGCCACACCGGTCGCCGCGATCGGGTTGACGCCCGCGTTGTACACCAGCGCGCCGTAGCTGGCCCAGCCGATGCCGCTGTTGACGGTGACCAGGGCCAGCGTCCGGCGGTCGGTCTGGAGCAGCGTCGCGAAGGCCAGGGTCAACAGCATCGCGGCGACCATCTGGACCGGCGGGTAGTTGACGCCCACCAGGCTCTCGTCCGGGCGCAGGTTCGCCTCGAAGCCGACCCCCAGGTAGAGGATCACCATCACCCCGATCACGATGCCCGCGACCAGGTAGACCACTTCCAGCAGACGGGCCGCGGCGGTGATGTAGAAGCCGGTCAGGCCGTCCTGCACGGCGGCGACCAGGGCGCGCCCGGGCAGCAGGGCGAACAGGCCGCCGGTGATCACGACCGAGCCGCGCAGGCCCCAGTCGTTGAGCGAGAGGATGATGCCGGAGGCCGCGGCCGGCATCGCGGCCGCCACGAACTGGTAGAACTCCGGCAGCCGGCGCTTGGCCAGGGCGGAGGCCAGCCGGTCGCCGAGGACGGCCGCGACGAAGGCGCTCGCGAAGACCAGCCAGGCCTTGTCGTCGATCTTCCCGCCGACCAGGAAGGTCGCCGCGCCGGCCAGCAGGCCGGTGGTCAGGGCGAGGAACCAGGCCGGGTACGGGTGCCGGTTGCGGCGCATCGCCGCGAGCCGGCGGTAGGCGTCGTTGACCGTCACCTGCTCCGCGGTGATGTCCGCGACCAGCGCGTACACCGCGTCGAGCCGGGTGTAGTCGGAGGTGCGGCGGCGCACCACGCGGTCGGCGGTGACCGGCGGCTCGACCAGCGAGGGCTGGTACGAGATGCCGATCAGGGTGAAGGTGACCTGCGGCTCGCAGCGGTCCAGCCGGTAGGCGTGCGCGATGCCGAGCATCGCCGCCTCGACGTCCTCGGCGGCCTCGCCGCTGGCCAGCAGCAGCTCGCCGATGCGCAGCGTCAGGTCGAGGATGCGCGGGACGTTGCGGGTGACGGCCGCGGAGGGGTGCATCTCGCGGGCGGTGCGCTCGAAGGCGGGGCGCTCGGACATCGGGGTGCGCAGCAGGGTGCGCATCCGGTCCGGCCAGGGCGCCTCGCCGGGGGCGCCGGCGGTCAGGTCCGGGACCGGGATGCCGGTGGGCGGGGTGTAGCCGGCCGCCCGCCACTCCTCGGGGGTGAGGGTGTCCTCGGCGACCGAGCGGCGGCGGACCGGGCGCTCGTCCTCGACCCGCCCGGCCTCGACCCGCCCGGCCACGGACGCGGGCACCGGCTCGGACACCCGCTCGGGCTCCGGGGCCAGCAGGCCCCTGGTCTCCGGGACGGGCGGCACGAGCGGCACGACGGTGGTGGGCTCGACCACCGGGGCGGGGTGGCCGAGCAGGCCCTCGGTGGGCGGGGCGTCGGCGGGGTGCACCGGCTTCGGGGACGCCTGCCGCGGCTGTCGGGCCGCCCGGCCTCCCCTCGCCCGCTTGCCCGCACCCGGTCGGCCCCGCTTAGGCACTTCCACTCCTTGCCGCCCCTGGCGGCCGCCGGCCACCGCTCGATCTCGGGTTACACCTTGCCTGATCGAACAGCCCGACGCACATGTACGCGGCGTCCCGTGGCCGGAGCGGCGGACGCCTACCCGGCGCGGTGCCGATCGGCGGCGGCCGCACCGGAGCGGCGTGCCCGCAGCAGCTCGACCGCCACCGGGATCACCGAGACCAGCACGATGCCGACCAGGATGGCCTCGATGTTGTCCCGGACGAACGGGATCTGCCCCAGGAAGTAGCCGAGCACGGTGACCCCGCCGCCCCACAGCACGCCGCCGACCAGGTTGAACACCACGAAGCCGCGGTAGTTCATCCTGCTCACCCCGGCCACGATCGGGGTGAAGGTGCGCACGATCGGCACGAAGCGGGCCAGCACGATCGCCTTGGGCCCGTGCCGGTCGAAGAAGGCGGCGGCCTTCTCCACGTTCTCCTGCTTGAAGACCCGGGAGTCGGGGCGGCGGAACAGGCTCGGGCCGACCTTGCGGCCGAAGAGGTAGCCGACCTGGTCCCCGGCCACCGCGGCGACCACGATCAGCGCGCAGACCAGCCAGAGCGGCTGGTGCAGGTAGGTGCCGCCGGCCACCAGCAGGCCGGTGGTGAACAGCAGCGAGTCACCCGGCAGGAAGAAGCCGATCAGCAGGCCGGACTCGGCGAAGACGATGGCCAGGATGCCGATCAGGCCGAAGGTGGAGATCAGGGTGGTCGGATCGAGCCAGGACGGGCCGAGGGCGAGGCTGGTCACGGTGCGGGCACTCCGAAGGTCGGGTCTTGGCAATGGAATGGTAAAGCATTGACAAAGACTCGGGGCGGCACCGGATGGTTCCCGTCGGACGGACGGACGCGGCGCGGGCAGGAAGCGGGCAGGGAGCGGGCCGCGCGGTGAGAGCCCGGGAACGCGTACGGCCCCGGCGGGGGCCCGGGAGGGCCGGCCCGCCGGGGCCGTACGGTCGGGGGCGGTCAGAGCCCGTAGCGCTCGACCGTCTCCTCGTGCCGGGCGAGGTCCGCGCCGGCCGCCTTGGCCAGCTCCGGCCAGGCGAGCGGGTGCGCCCAGCCGCCGGTCAGCCGCAGCAGCAGGGCGTCGGCCTCGGCGGCCGAGGCGGTCGGCGGCACGCCGAGGGCCGCGTAGACGCCGGGCAGGGTGTCGCCGCCCTCCGCCGGGTCGGTGATCCGGTACTCGTCGCCGCTGTACACCCAGACCGCGCACCCGGCCTCGTGCAGCTCCTCGCGCAGCGCCGACCACGGCTCGTCGCCGGGCCAGCCGCCGTCGATCCAGTACGTGGTGTACCCGGCCGGGTCGAGCAGGGTGAGCAGCTCGAACACCGGGCGCCAGCGCTGCCGCTCCTCCTCGGGGGCGTCCTCGGCCGGCGGGCGCTCCAGCAGGGCCGGGGCGAAGACCACCACGTCGCCGTGGTTGAGCGTCAGGTCGTCGCCGAGCACCGGCAGGATGCGGGCGGTGGCCGGGCCCGTCCGGAGCGCGGGCAGGTCGGACGTCGCGCCGTTGGTGCGGGTGGCGCGGACGGTGACCAGCTGCCACTCCTCGTCCACCGGGCCCTCGGGCTCGTCGAACTCGATGTCGAGCAGCGCGCCGGTGGAGCGGACCACGGCCCAGTCCCGGTTGGCGGTGGCGGCGGTGATCAGGTGCCAGAGGTCCGGCTCCTGGACCGTCCGGTGGCCGTCCTCCTCCTCGGCGGCGCCGTCGGCCGGCGCCGCGCGCTCCAGCAGCTCCAGGTACATCCGCTGGGCGGTGGCGTGGTCGCCCAGTTCGGTGGCGGCGTGGGCGGCGAGGCGGCGGGTGTTGAGCACCTCGTCGTCCAGCGCCAGGATCTCCTGGCACCGCTCCAGCGCCTCGGCCCAGCGGCCCTCGGCGGCGGCCCAGCGGGCCCGTATCCAGTGCCCGTCGGCCGGGGCGGTGACGGCCACCCGGTCGGCGAGGCGGCGTATGCCCTCGGCGTCCCGGGCGTCGATCAGCATCTCGCCGAGCGCGCCGGTCAGCTCGCGGTCGGCCGGGTCGTCCTCCAGGTGCCGCCACAGCAGGTCGGCCGCGGCGCGGGCGTGGCCGAGGCCGCCCAGAACGGTGGCCAGGAGCACCGCCAGTTCGGTGGCGCCGGCCTGCTCACCCCGGTACCGGTCCAGGGCGACGGAGAGCAGGTCGGCGCCGGTCTCGTAGGGCACCCCGACCTCGGCCAGGTGCGCCGCCAGCTCGCCCGGCGGGACGGGCAGCTCGGGCTCCGGCAGTGCCTCGGCGGCCGCGCGCAGGGCCGCGACCTGCTCCGACACGCCGTCGGTGCGCCGCAGCCGGGTGAGCTTGCGCTCTCCGGTCGCGGCGAGGGTCAGGGCCACCGTGCGGGCGCCGCGGGCGAGCGCGAGCCGGCCCGCCGCCAGCAGCAGGTCCACGCAGGGGCGGTGCGCGCCGACGCCGTCCAGGTAGCCGACCCAGCCGGCCAGGACGGCGCCCAGCTCGGCGTCGTTCTCCCGGGCGCCGGCCGCGACCAGCAGCTCGGCCGTCTCCGCCCAGGTGCCGCGCAGGTCGGCGTGGCGTTCGGCCTCGGCCCGCTCGGGCAGCAGGGCGAGCGACTCCTCGGTGCGGCCGAGCGCGGCGAGCGCGCGGGCCCGCAGCAGGGCGCCCCAGCGCTGGTCCCGCTCGTCCAGGCGGCGCCCCTGCGTCTGCTCGGCCCGCTCGGCCGTCGCCAGCAGCTCCAGCACCTCCTCGTGCCGGCCCAGCAGGTGCAGGGTGCCGGCCCGGGCCTGGTGGAAGCGGAGCGAGACCGGCTGGCCGGCCGCCCGCATCCGGTTGGCCGCGGAGTCCAGGTGGTCCAGCGCCTCGGCCGCCCGGCCGTCGTCCTCCAGGGCGTCGGAGTACTCGCGGGAGAGGCAGTCGTAGCAGGCCCGGTCGGGCTCGATCCGGTCGAGCGTCTCGCCGACCACGGCGAGGCGCTCGGCCACGTACCCCGGCCCGTCGACCCGGGCGTGGCAGATCGCGAAGTCCTGCACCACGCAGACGGACTGCGGGCAGCCCTCGGTGTCCTCCCGGTGGGCGAACTCCAGCAGGTCGACCGCCTCGGGCAGCACCGCCTCGCCCTGCTGGCGCTTGTTCAGCAGGTTCTGCATCCGCCAGTGCCGCAGGTAGACCTCGACCCAGGGCAGGCCGAGCGCCCGGGCGGCGGCCACCGCCTCCGGGTAGAGCGCGTCCAGCTGCTCGTTGCGCCCCTCGGTGGCGTGCTCGGGCAGCTCGACGATGGCGTCGGCCAGCCGGTGGTGGCCGGCCTCGGCCAGCTGCCGGTGGGTGTCCCGCACCCAGGCCCAGATGTCGGTGGTCATGGCTGTTCCCCCTGCGTCGTGCTGATGAGTTGTCTACCGCACCCCACTGACAGTCCGTCCGTCACGGCTCCTCCGTGAGCGCGCCGGGGCTGTCCGGGACCTCCGGCAGCCCGGCCGGGACGGCGGCGGTCAGCGCGGAGACCGCGGTGCCGATGCCGGCCAGCGCGGCGGTGAGGTCGCCCTCGGACGGGCCGGACGAGGCCGCGGCCATGATCACCTTGATCGAGCGGAGCAGCCCGGCCGCGGTCGCGCTGCCGGTGTGCCCGGCGCGGTAGGCGGCGAGCAGGTCCCGGACCGCCGGGCTGGCCAGGTTGAGGTAGAGCCGGGCCCGGACCCCGCCGTCGGTGCGGGCGGTGAAGGCGCGGGCCAGCCGCAGGGCGGCGGACGGTATCCGGGCGTCCGCCTGGTCGTCCTCGATCCGGGCCTTCAGCTCGGCCTCGCGGTCCGGCACCAGCACCAGCGGCAGGCCGGGCGGGTCGAAGCGGGCCGGGACGAGCTGCTCGCCCGGGTCGGCGAGGGCGCCGGCCAGCCAGGCCGCCTCGTGCTCCGGCAGCGGGCGCTCCGGGTCGCGGAACAGCTCGCGGTTGCCGCGTTCGCTGCCCAGCTCGACCACCCGGCAGCCGCGCAGTTCGGCGTAGCGGTGCAGGAACGGCAGGACGGCGTAGCGGTCGCCGCGCGCGATCGGCACCCGCATCGCCCGGTACAGCATCTCCTCGAAGCCGCCGCCGCTGCCGAGCGCGACGTGCACCGCGCCGCCGCCCGCCGCGCGCAGCGCGCCGGCCGTGAGGTCGCCCTGGGAGGTGGGCACCGGGACGTCGTCGGCGAGCAGGGTGAACAGCCGCTCGTCGCAGAGCGCGGCGCCGAGCAGGTCGTTGCCGTGCCGGGTGAGGATGCGGCGCCAGGCGGCGGGCCGCAGCCGGGCGGTCTCGTACAGGCCGTCCACGATGGCGTCGGCGAGGGCCTTCCGGAGCGCGTGGTAGTGCTCGTCGCGCTGGAGGTCCTCGCGGCTGGCGGTGGGGGTGAGCCGGTCGGACTCGACCACGCCGCCGATGAACCCGGCCCAGCGGGGCAGCAGGTCGCGGGCGTCCTCGGCGAGCAGCATGCCGCGCAGGTAGACGGCGAGGTCGCGGTTGTCGCTGCTGCCGTAGCTGCCGCCGTCCTGGACCCAGAGCAGGCCGACCGCGTCGGTGGCGCCCTCGACCGGCTCGACCGGGAAGGCGGTGAGCGGCTCGAAGCGGCGGCCGAAGGCGGCGGCGAAGCGCATCCGGGCGGCGTACGGGTCGCCTTCCGGACGCCCGCGCCAGGGCACCTCGACGGAGTTGACCGGCCGCTCGTCCTCGCCGACGTGCACCGGGACCGACAGCAGCACGCAGTAGCGGCCGAGCACGTCGCGCAGGACGTCCTCGTCGGCGAGGTGGCCGTGCTCGGCCTTGAGCGCCAGCTCGACCACCGTGCCCGGCCGGGGCCGGGCGGGCACCGGCTCGACCTGGTACTGCTCGCCGCCGCGGCTGCGGTAGCGGTGGCCGAGCCCCGGCTCGCGGTGCGAGGTGGTGGTGACGGTGACCTCGTCGGCGACCGAGAAGGCGGAGAGGAAGCCCAGGCCGAAGGCGCCGATCAGCTCCTGGTTGCCGGTCAGTTCGCGCAGCATCCGGGTGTAGCCGGTGCCGACGGTGGCCAGGTAGGAGTGGATCTCGGGTTCGGTGAGGCCGGCGCCGGTGTCCTCGATGGCGACGGTCCGCCGGGCGGCGTCGGCGCGCACCCGGATCAGCGGGCGGTGGTCGCCGTCCGGGTCCTCCAGGAGCCGGCGGGTGTGCGAGTCGTGGGCGTTCTGGACGAGTTCGCGCAGGGCGACCAGCGGGGTGGAGTAGAGGTGGGTGGCGAGGACGTTCACCAGGCCGCCGAGATCGACCTCGGTCGTGCGCAGCTCCTCGGCGGGGGTGAACTCGGGCGGGGCACCATCAGACATGGGTCCTCAGTGTGCCAGTGCGACTATCTGGCGACCATTTCTTTCTTCTTGACGCCTTCCCGATGGAATGACGGAATGCGGTCAACTTCGACAACGTCGAATTGACCACCCCTCCACCATCGGGGGAATTGCCACCCGTTCGGTGGAGTTCGTCCACCCCACTGGTGAATGCTGAAGGCGCGACGCCACGTCCCGGCGCCCCGGGGCGGCCGCTCCGGGCGGCACCACCATTCGCTTCTCGCCAGGGAGACCAGCGTGTCCCGTATTCGCGCAGCCGCCGCCGTCACCGCCCTCGGGGCACTCCTCCTCGTCGGCCTCGGTGCCGCCACCGCGCACGCCGACAGCGGCTCCGGCGCCGGTGCGGGCAACCGTTCCAACGGCAGCGTGGTGAGCGACTCCGGCTCCGGCAACATCATCGGCACCGTCCACGGCAACGTGGTCAACACCCAGCAGACGGCCACCGGTTCGGGTGCGGGCAACCAGAACAACGGCGTCGCGGTGACGGGCAACGGCGGGACGGTCAGCGCCGACCAGGGCAACACCGTCCAGCACAAGTCCCTCCGGAGCGACGCTCCCCGGCGCGACCGCGGCGTCGACGCGCAGGTCTACTACCCGCACGTCCTCTACTAGGCCCCGCCGCCGACTCGCCCCGGGGGAGCCTCGGTCAGGAGAGCCCCAGCACCGCCCGGCCGAGCCGCAGCAGGCAGTCCCCGAGGTCCGGCCGGGCGTTGTGCGGACGGTTCCGCACCCCGTCGTTGACCAGCGCGAACAGCGCGTGCACCCGGATCCGGGCGGCCGCCGCGTCGTACCCGGGACGCACCTGCCGCAGCAGTCCGACCCAGGTGCGCAGGAAGTCCCGCCGGAAGTCCACCGCGGCCCGGCGGTCGGGCGGGGCCAGCCGCTCCGTCTCGCTGAGCATCGCGCCCAGGTAGTCCCCGTTGCGCAGCGCGAAGTCGACGTACGCGCCCAGCCCGGCGTCGAGCGCCGCCCCGGGCCCGGCGGCGGCCGCGATCGCGCCGTCCACCTCGTGCCAGAGCCGCTCGCGGCTGCGCACCAGCGAGGCGGCGAGCAGCTCGGCCTTGCTGTCGAAGTGCCGGTACACACTGGGGCCGGAGATGCCGACGGCGGCGCCGAGCTGGTCGGTGCTGACGTTGTCGAAGCCGCGCTGGTGGAACAGCCGTACGGCCGCCGCGAGCAGTTCCTCCCGGCGCGCCCGCGCCCCGGGCTCCGGCGTCGGCCGCGGCCCGGCCACGGCGGCGGGCCCCGCGGCCGTACCGCCCGGGGAGACCGCGAGGACGGCCGCGACCACCTCGCGCAGCAGCGCCTCGGCCCGTCGGGGCTGCGGCGCCGCCGACTGGTAGGAGAGCCCGGCGCAGGCCGAGAGCGCCGACCAGCAGAGCAACTCGGCGTCGCCGACGGCGAGTTCCGGCCGTTCCGCGCGCAACACGGCGACCATCAGGGCGACGTCCGCGCGCAGCTCGCGGCGCAGCGCCGCCCGCCGGGCCGGCGGCAGCAGCCGGGCGTCGCGCTGCACCAGGGTGCCGAGCGCACGGTGGCCGACCGCGACGGCGGCCAGCGCGGCTCCGAAGTCGGCGGTGGTGCGGGCCGGGCGCAGGCCCTCGGCGAGCGCGTCCAGGCCCAACCGGACGGCGCGGTCGAGCAGTTCGGGCTTGCCGCGGAAGTGTCGGTAGAGCGCGGGCGCGGTGATGCCGACACCGGCGGCGACCTCGGTCATCGAGACCTGGTGGTAGCCGCTGCGGTGGAAGCGGTCGGCGGCCACGGCCAGGATCTGGGCGCGCCGCCCGGGCGGCCGTCGGACCACCATGACACGCCTCCCCGCCGTCTCCCCGGACACTCCCAGCAGGCTAGCAAGGATTCACTTGCCGCCCCCGCCGCCCGTGCTCCAATAGCCTTCGGACGCTGGACAGTCGAAGCTACCCCGGATTAACTTGTGGGGCCATCACCAGGCACGTTCCGCCCCGGCCGGCAGCCCCGGCCGGTGCCGTCGAAGGGAGCGCCGCCGTGCGCCGCACCGTGTTCAACGAGGACCACGAGGCCTTCCGGGAGACCATCCGGGACTTCATCGCCAACGAGGTCGTCCCGGTCTACGAGAGCTGGGAGGCCGAGGGCCACCCGCCGCGCGACTTCTACCGGCAGCTCGGCGCGCTCGGCGTCTACGGCATCGAGGTGCCGGAGGAGTACGGCGGCGCGGGCGAGAGCGGGTTCAAGTACCAGGCGGTGGTCGCCGAGGAGACCGCCCGGGCGGGCGTCAGCTTCGGCTCCTCGGGCGTGCACACCGGCCTGGTGCTGCCGTACCTGCTGGAGTACGCCACCGAGGAGCAGAAGCGGCGCTGGCTGCCCGGCTTCGTCTCCGGCGACATCATGACCGCGATCGCGATGACCGAGCCGGGCGCCGGCTCCGACCTCGCGGGCATCACCACCACCGCGCGGCTCTCCGAGGACGGCACCCACTACGTCCTGAACGGCGCCAAGACCTTCATCACCGGCGGCGTGCTGGCCGACCTCGTCCTGGTGGTCTGCCGCACCGCCCCGTACGACCCGGAGAACCGCCGGGCCGGGCTGTCCATCCTCTGCGTGGACACCTCCTCCGCGGGCTACACCGTCGGCCGCAAGCTCCAGAAGATCGGCCTGCGCACCTCGGACACCGCCGAGCTGGCGTTCAGCGACGTCCGGGTGCCGGTGGAGAACCTGCTCGGCGAGGAGGGCCGGGCGTTCTCCTACCTGACCCACAACCTGGTGCAGGAGCGGCTGGCGATCGCCGTCGGCGCCTACGCGGCGTCCGCGGCGGCGGTGCGGTTCGCGGTGCAGTACGTCAAGGACCGCAAGGTGTTCGGCAAGGCGGTGGCCGAGTTCCAGAACACCAAGTTCACCCTGGCCGACTGCGAGGCCCAGGTGGTGGCGCAGCAGTCGATGGTGGACCGGGCGCTGGAGCTGTACCAGGACGGCGAGCTGACCGTCGCGGACGCGGCCGCGGCGAAGCTGTTCTGCACCGAGTCGGCCTCCACCGTGATCGACAAGTGCCTCCAGCTGCACGGCGGTTACGGCTACATCCTGGAGTACCCGATCGCCCGGCTCTACACCGACAACCGGGTGTTCCGGATCTACGGCGGCACCAGCGAGGTCATGCGCAGCATCATCGCCAAGTCGCTCGGGCTGTAGGGCCGTTCGGGCCGTTCGGGCCGTTCGGGCCGTTCGGGCCGTTCGGGCCGTTCGGGCCGGGTGCGGTGGGCCGCCCGGAGGCGTGACCCGCCGCACCCGGACCGACGACCGCACCGGCTCAGTTGGGCGAGCCGTGCTGGGCGCGCCAGGCGTCCCAGCCGGCCGAGGACGCCACCTTCGCGTCGTGCAGGGCCCGCTGGGCGAGCGCGGTCGGAGCGGTCTCCAGGCTCCGCAGCCAGCCGCGGCCGGCGGTGAACAGCGCGGCGCACACCATCGCCGCGCCGGCCGCGCCGAGCAGCGATCCGACGCCGGTGAGCACCACGCCGCCGGCCAGCAGCGAGCGGTTGACCTGAAGCCCGTTGAAGATCTGGTTGGTCGCCATGCCTCCACGATGCGGGCAGTCGGCGGGGGCTGCACCTCGGGCCGCTCCGGGGCGCGGGGCCCTTCCGGGGTGCGGGGCCCCCGGGCGTCCGCGACCCTGGGCACACGGAGTGCGCCCGGAGCGAGGAGGAGGCGCGATGCCCGATCTCGAACAGCTCGCCGTGGAGCACGCCGCCCGGGCGGCCGAGAGCCCGCACGGGCGCAGCGCCCACCTGGTCCTGCACGACGGGATCCTGCGGCAGACCGTGATCGCGCTGACCGCGGGCACCGCGCTGGACGAGCACAACCCGCCCACCGCGGGCAGCGTCCAGGTGCTGCGCGGCCGGGTCTCGCTGACCATCGCCGGCCGGCGGCTGGAACTGGCGGCCGGCCGCCTGGAGCCCGTCCCGCAGGAGCGGCACGGGCTGCTGGCGCACGTCGACTCGGTGGTGCTGCTGACCGCCGTCACCGCGTAGCGGGCGGCGGAACACCCGCTACGGGCGCGCGGGGCGCACCCCACGGGCGGGACGTTCCCTACGGCCGCACGGGGTTGAACACACTGTCGCTGACCAGCCGCAGCCCGCGCAGGAAGTCCTGCCCGCTGGGCGCGAGTTCGGGCGCGGCCAGCCACTGGGCGCAGTAACCGGCCAGCAGGGTCTGGTAGAAGCTCCCGAGGGCGACCTCCTCCTCGGTGTCCGGCACCTCGGGCAGCCCCCGGAACACCGCGGCGAGGCCGAGCCGGCCCTCCTTCTGCGCCGCCGCGAAGGCCTGCGCCAGCTCGGGGGCGTGCCCGGCCTGGGCGAGCGCCTCGAACTGGGCCGCCCAGAGCCCGCGGTGCTCGACGAAGACGTCCCGCAGCCCGTCCCAGACGGCCGCGAAGCGCACCTCCGGGTCGTCCGACACCTGGTTGGCGGCGATCACCACCGCGCCGAGCGCCTCCCCCATCTCCCCGATCGCCTCGATCATCGCCGCGTTGAGCAGCGTCTCCTTCGAGCCGAAGTGGTAGCCGATCGCGGCCAGGCTGACGCCGGAGGCGGTCGCGATGTCACGGGCGGTGGTGCGCCCGTAGCCCTTCTCGTACAGGCAGCGCTTGGCGCCGGCCATCAGGTCTTCGCGGTTTCCCATGCCCCGATCCTACGGAAGAACTGAACAGATGTCTTGCACATATGTACTAGACAAGCGTCTGACACATCCGTACCGTCTTCCCCATGACCGCAACCACCGGCCGAGCAGGCCGTCGCGAATGGATCGGCCTGGCCGTCCTCCTGCTCCCGACCCTCGTCCTCACCATGGACATGGGCGTGCTCTTCTTCGCCGTCCCGTACATCTCCACCACGCTGGCGCCGAGCGGCACCCAGCAGCTGTGGATCATGGACATGTACTCGTTCCTGCTGGCCGGGCTGCTGATCACGATGGGCGCGCTGGGCGACCGGATCGGCCGCCGTCGGCTGCTGATGATCGGCGCCGCCGGCTTCGCGGGCGCCTCGCTGCTGGCCGCCTGGTCGCACGACGCCGGCCAGCTCATCGCGGCCCGCGCCGTGCTCGGCGCCGCCGGGGCCACCGTGATGCCCTCGACCCTCGCGCTGATCCGCACGATGTTCCACGACCCCAGGCAGCGGCAGGTCGCGCTCGGCGCCTGGGGCGGCATCCTCACCGCCGGGGCCACCCTCGGCCCGGTCGCCGGCGGCCTGCTGCTGGAGCACTTCTGGTGGGGCTCGGCCTTCCTGCTCGCCGTCCCGGTCATGGCCCTGGTGCTGCTGACCGCGCCCGTCCTGCTCCCCGAGTACCGTTCCACCCGCCGCACCGGCCGTTTCGACCTGCTCGGCGCCGCGCTGTCGCTGGCCGCGATCCTGCCGCTGGTCTACGGCGTCAAGACGATCGCCGTCGAGGGCTGGAGCCTCCTGCCCGGGCTCGCCGTCGTCGCCGGACTCCTGCTGGCCGGCGCCTTCGTCCAGCGCCAGCGCACCGCCGCGAACCCGCTGCTCGACCTCGGCCTGTTCCGGATCCGCACCTTCAGCGGCGCGATCAGCGTCAACAGCATCGCGATGTTCGCGATGATGGGCTTCGCCCTCTTCACCTCCCAGTACCTCCAGCTGGTCAAGGGCATGAGCCCGCTGACCGCCTCGCTCTGGTCGCTGGTGCCGAGCCTGGGCGTCGGCGCGGCGGTCGGCGTCAGCTCGGCGCTGGCCGGCCGGGTCCGCCCGGCGGTGCTGATGGGCGGCGGCTTCCTGGTCGGCTCGGCGGGCTTCGCGTTGATGACCCAGGTCGGCCCGCACTCCCCGCTGGCACTCGTCCTCACCGCGGCCGGCGTACTGGCCGCCGGGACGGTCGGCACCATGACGATGACCGCCGAGATGGTCGTCTCCGCCGCCCCGGTCGAGCAGGCCGGCGCCGCCTCCGCCACCTCCGAGACCGCCGTCGAACTCGGCAGCTCCCTCGGCATCGCCCTGCTCGGCGCGGCCGGCGCCGCCGTCTACCACCATCGGCTGGACGGCGCCCTCCCGGCCGGCGTCGACGGCGAGGCCGCCCGGACCGCCCAGGACACCCTCGGCGGCGCGGCCACCGTCGCCGCCCACCTGCCCGACCGGCTCGGCGCCGACCTGCTGGAGACCGCCCGCACCGCCTTCACCGACGGCCTGCACGTCGCCGCCGTGGTCGGCCTGCTCTTCGCCCTGGGCGCCGCGGCCCTGGCCTACCGCCTGATGCGCCACCTCCCGGCCGCCGCCCCCGCCCCCGCCCCGGAGCCCGTCACCGCCTGACCCGGCCGGCCCGATCCACGCGAGTCATCGAGAGCCCCCGCCCACCCGGGCGGGGGCTCTCCGCCGTTCCGCGCCCCGAACCCCGCCCGACCGCCGCGCGACGCCCGCGCCCGGCCTCCACCCGGGGGTGGACCGCGGTGGGTCCACCCCCGGGTGCGTGCCCCGGCCGCCCACCGGGGAGGACCGTGGAAGCACACCTCGGACCCGACCGCCGGGAGCCCCTCATGTCCCTGCCCGCCCTCCTCTCCCTCCTCGGCCTCCTCTGCTGGATCGCCTACGAGCTGCTGCTGCGCCGGCGCGAGGACGCCTCCGCCGGCAGCTGGCACGGCGACCGCGGGTCGACCCGGCTGCTGCTCGGCTGCTACGCCCTCTCCGTCCTGGCCGTGGTGCTGTTCGACCGCGCCGCGGTCGGCGAACTGCCCACCTGGGCCCGCTGGTTCGGGGTGGCCGCGGTGGCCGCCGGGCTGGCGCTGCGGGCCTGGGGCATGCGCACCCTGGGCCGCTACTACACCCGCACCCTGCGCACCGTGGACACCCAGCGCGTGGTCCGCACCGGCCCGTACCGGCTGATCCGGCACCCCGGCTACGCCGGCAGCCTGCTGGTCTGGGTCGGCTACGCGGTCGGCACCGGCAGCTGGGCCGCCGCCCTGGTGGTCGCGGCCCTGCTGCTCGCCGCGTACGGCTGGCGGATCTCCGCCGAGGAGCGCCTGCTGCTGGACGCCCTCGGGAGCGAGTACGCGGAGTACCGCCGGGTGTCGAAGCGTCTGGTGCCGTTCATCTACTGATCGGATACCGATCGGAGCGGAGCGGTCGGCGGGTGTGAGCTTCGGCACCCGCATTCGGCCAGGTGGACGGCGCGGCGCTCGCGATCCGCTCGAACGGCACCTGGTTTTTGGCCAGCGTTTCCCAGCTGGTGTATCCGTTCTCCGTCATGGCCAGGCATACTGGCCAACACGGGCGCTGGCGCCCGCCACGACTCTAGACAAGAAGGGACCGGTGGCCAGGGATGCTGCGGAACGGTCTTGAGCCCTGGCACATTCTCGTGGTGCTGGCGGTCGTCATCCTGCTGTTCGGATCGAAGAAGCTGCCCGAGATGGCCCGCGGTCTGGGCAAGTCCATGCGCATCCTGAAGGCCGAGACGAAGGCCATGCGCGAGGACGACACCCCGGCGGACGCCGCTGCCGCCGGTACCGCGCAGAGCACCGCCGCTCCCCAGCAGAGCGCCGACCGCCCGGCCGTCACGCCGACCAACGTGACCAAAGCCACCGAGACCAAGCGGCCCGAGACGACCGCCTGATCCTCCTTTCTCCTCCGGAAAGCCCCTGGTGACCCCACCAGGGGCTTTCCGCCGTTCCGGGCCGTTCGCGGGGCCGCTCAGCGGCTGGTCGCGGGCCCGCACAGGGGCTGGTCGCGGGCCCGCACAGGGGCTGGTCGCGGGGCCGTTCCCGCCACCGCGCCTCCCGACTGGCCGTCCGATCTGATCCGTTGTCTCCTGGATTGCACCCCGGAGGAACGGAGTCCCGGCATGCCGACCGACCGGCCCGGCGACGAGCTGGCCGAGCTGCGGGCCCGGCTGAGCGCCGTCGAGGCCCAGGAGGCACGGCTCGCCCGACAGTTGGCGACCGGCCCGGCGCGGCAGCCGACGGACCGTCCGCCGCCCCGGCACCGGGTGCGCTCCTTCTTCGCCGCCCTGCTGATCGTGCTGGCCTGCGTGCTCACCCCGCTCAGCGCCCTCGCCTTCTGGGCGAGGTCCCAGATCAGCGACACCGACCGCTACCTCGCGACGATGGCCCCGCTGGCCAGGGACCCCCGGATCAAGACGGCCGTCACCGACCGGGTGACCGCCGAGATCGTGAAGCAGCTCCCGCTCGACTCGCTGCTCGACGGCCTCGCCCCGGCCGACCGGCCCCAGCTCGGCGCCCTGCTGGGCGGCATCGGCCAGGCCCTGACCGACGGACTCAGCGGCCTCGTCCACACCCAGGTCGCCCGGCTCGTGGACAGCGACGCCTTCGTCGCCCTCTGGACGGAGGTCAACCGCAACGCGCACGCCGCCCTGGAGAAGATGGTGACCGGACAGGGCGGCGGCGCCGTCGAGGTCCGCAACGACACCGTGGTGCTGGACCTCGCCCCGGTGATCGCCCGGGTGAAGTCCGCGCTGGTCGACCAGGGCGTCCCGCTGGCCTCCCGGATCCCGGAGATCCACACCTCGTACCCGCTGGTGCAGTCCGACGCCATCCCCAAGGTCCGCACCGCCCTGCGGGTCCTGGACCTGGCCGGCTTCTGGGTCCCGGTGCTGGCCGGCGCCTGCGCGCTCGGCGGGGTGCTGCTCGCGACCCGGCGGCGCCAGGCGGTGGTGACGACGGCCCTCGGCATGGCGGGCGGTGCGCTGCTGCTGGGCATCGGGCTGAGCGTGTTCCGGGCCGTCTACCTGGACCGGCTCCCCGCCGACGTCGACCAGGCCGTCGCCCAGGCGGTGTACGACACCCTGGTGCGGTACCTGCGCTCGGCCGTCCGGGTGGTGGTCACCCTCGGGCTGCTGGTCGCGCTCGGCGCCTGGGTCATCGGCCCCGGGCGCTGGGCACGCGCCGTCCGGGGCGGCTGGCGCGCCGGACTGGGCGCGGTACGGCGGGTGGCCGGACGGTCCGGGCTGCGGCTCGGGCCGGTCGGCCGGTTCGTCCACCGCTGGAAGGCCCCGCTCGGCTGGCTGGCGGTGGCGCTCGCGGCGCTGGCCTTCGTCCTGTGGAGCTACCCGACGGTGCTGGTGACGCTCTGTCTGGCGCTCGGGCTGGTCGCCGTCCTGGCGGTGCTGGAGCTGCTGGACGAGCCGGGGCGGCCCGGGGAAGGAACCCGGGCCCCGGCCTGAGCGGGCCGGCCCGCCCGGGCACCGGGCTTGGCCTGAGCGGAGCAGTCCGACGGGCGCCGGAGGGTGCGGTGGCCGAGGCTGAGCGGGATGTCCGAGAACCCGCTGCCGCCGCCCGCCGACCTGCGGGCCTGGTCCTGGCTGCTCGGCGCGTCCACGCTGCTGATGCTCGGGTACTTCCTGCTGCCGCTGCAGTTGCTGGGCGAGCGCCGGCCGCTGCTGAGCTGGCTGGTGTTCGCGGGGGCGCTGGTCGGGCTGACCTGGCTGATGCTCGCCAAGATCGTCGGGGTGATGCGGGGGACGGCCAGGCAGCCGGTGCTCTGGCTGGCCTTCCTGATCTTCCTGGCGCTGACCATCTTCGCCGCCACGTACTACGTCCTGGGCGCCCACAAGGCGGAGTTCGCCGGACTGGAGACCCGGCTGGACGCCCTCTACTTCACCGTCGTGACGATGGCGACGGTGGGCTACGGCGACATCACCCCGGCCGGGCAGACCGCACGGCTCGTGGTGGTGCTCCAGATCGGGTACAACTTCGTCTTCCTCGCGGCGGCCGCCGGAACGGCCTCCCGGGCGATCCGCGGCAACGTCGAACGCAGGATCCGCGAGCGGGGCTGAACCGGCCCGACGTACGGCCCGGTCACCGCACAGTGTTGTCCACAGGCTGTGGACAACACTGTGGGCTCAGCAGCGGCCGGTGTCGATCACGCGGAAGCGATTGCCCTCGGTGTCGGCCGGGACCACGAAGTCCGGGTCCTCGGGGTAGCGCTTCCAGTCGACGCGCTCGGCGCCGAGGGCGGCGGTACCGAGCGTCGGCACACCGCCATCGTGGCGGCCCGTCAGTCGTCCTGGAAGTCGGCGGTGGTGTGGAGGGTGGCGTACAGGGCGGAGAGGCGGGCGTTCCAGTTGGCGTAGGTGGGGACGTCGACGGCGTGCTTCTTGCCCATGTCCCGGATCACCTTCTGGGCGTCCTTGAGCTCCTGCGCGGCGTCGTCCGGGTTGCCCTCGTTGAGGCGGGCGGCGGTGGTGTCGAGGATCCTGAGCAGCTCCGCCTGCTTGTCCCGCTCCTTGCCGACCTGGGCCTGGGCGACGGCCTGGCGGAAGGCCTGGATCTGCAGCGCGGCGGGCTGGTTGCGCGGGACGGCCTGGGTGGGGGCCGGGGGTGCGGACGGGGGCGCCGAGGGGGTGGTGGGGGCCGCCGAGGTCGCGGTCGGGGAGGCCTTCTGGGTGGGCGTCGCGGCCGAACCGGCGGGGGTGGTGGGGGCGGTGGCCGCGGCCGGTTTGGCGGCGGCCGCGTTGCCGGCCGGCTCGTCGAAGGCGGTCAGGGCCAGCGCCGTGACGCCGGCCAGGCCCGCCACGCCCAACGCCCCGAGCACCAGCGGCTTTCGGCGGCCTCGGGCGGGCGCGGGCCTGGCGGCGGGGGCGGGCGCCGGGGCGCGCATCGGGGCGGGGACCGGGCCGGGAATGGGCGCCATCACCGAGGTGGCGGCCGGGGGTTGGGGCGGCAGCAGGGTGGTGTGCTGCTGGTCCGGCTGGCCCAGCTGGTTCGGCTGGCTCAGCTGGTTCGGCTGGCTCAGCTGGTTCGGCTGGTTCGACGGCGGGGAGAAGGGCACGGGCGGCAGCAGCTGGGTGGCGGCGCCGGCGGTGTTCGCGAGCAGTTCCGCCGTCGGGTCCCCGACCATCAGTCCCGGTACCGTGCCAAGGAGTTCGGCCCGGGCGGCGGCCGCGTCGGCCGGGCGGTCCGCCGGGTTCTTGGCCAGCAGCCGCAGCACCGCCGCGTCCAGCGCGGGCGGCAGGCCGGGGCGCCGGACGGAGGGCGGCAGCGGCTGCTCGCTGACGTGCTTGAAGGCGATCGCCACCGGGGTCTCGGCGGTGAACGGGGTCGCGCCGGTGAGCATCTCGGTGAGCACGCAGCCGACCGCGTACAGGTCGGTCCGGCCGTCCAGCGCCGAGGCGGTGGCCTGCTCGGGCGAGAGGTAGGCGGCCGTGCCGAGCACGCTCGCGGTCTGGGTCAGGTTGCTGGAGGAGCCGGCCCGGGCGATGCCGAAGTCGACGACCTTCACCCCGCCGTCGTCGGTGATCATGATGTTTCCGGGCTTGATGTCCCGGTGCACCAGCCCGGCCGCGTGCGCGACCGACAGCGCCTCGCAGACCGCCGCCGCGATGCCGACCGCGCGCTCCACCGGCAGGACCTGCTGCTCCGCCAGCAGGGCGGCCAGCGAACGGCCGGTGACCAGCTCCATGACGATGAACGGGGTGCCCTGGTCCACGCCCGAGTCGAAGACCATGACGATCCTCGGGTGCACCAGCATGGCCGCGTGCTGGGCCTCGCGGCTGAAGCGCTCGGCGAAGCGGGGGTCGTCGGCGAGGCCGCCGTTGAGGACCTTGACGGCCACCTGACGGCCCAGCACCCGGTCCACCCCGCGCCAGACGGTCGCCATGCCGCCGACGCCGAGTATCCCGACGAGTTCGTAACGCCCGTTCAGCGCCCGTCCGATCACCTGGAGCTCCCCTCACGTGCCCTGGCCCCGGGGTCCCGGGCCGCCTCGTGCACCCGTGCACGATAGCCGCACCGCCGAGCGGGTCCGCCGGGGGCGGAGGGTGGCGGTCGGGGGACCGGGCAGCGGTCCCCCGGCCGCCGGCACGGGGGTGCGGCCCGCCCTGACTGCGGGAGGGCGGG
The DNA here is from genome assembly GCF_042883725.1 of Kitasatospora sp. NPDC058184. Lineage (NCBI taxonomy): Bacteria > Bacillati > Actinomycetota > Actinomycetes > Kitasatosporales > Streptomycetaceae > Kitasatospora > Kitasatospora sp. NPDC058184. The sequence continues at coordinate 253,669 of NZ_JBHVVE010000005.1, read as the reverse complement.
CCGCACGTTTCCGGGCCGGCCGGGCCGGAGGCGCGTCCGGGGTGCGCCTACCGGTCCGGCCGGAGCCGGCCGGGTGGCCGGTTGGCACGGGGGAGCCGACCGGCCACCCGGGGGTCTTCGGGTGGTACTGCTTCCTGCGGGTGGTGCGGTACTTCGGGTGGTGCTGTTCCGGGTGGGCGGCGAGCCCGGGGGGAGTCGCTCGCCGCCCACCCGGAGTCCTGGGGGGGTGCCTCCCGGCCTACTGCTCGTTCCCGGGCCGGGCGGACCTGCTCGGGCGGACGTCCGACGGGGGGACGGCGCCCGGTGGCGGGGGCACGGTCACGCCGGGCTTGCCCGGTCTGGTCCCGTTGCCGCCGCCGTCCTCGCCGTTGCCGCCGCTGGTGGCGTTGCCACGGCCTCCGTTGGCGTTGCCGTTGGCGTTGCCGTCGGCATTGCCTCCGTTGCCACCGCTGTTGGCGTTGCCGTTGCCGCCGCTGTTGGCGCTGCCGTTCCCCTTGCCGGTGCCGCCGCGGCCGGGGTCGCCCGTCGGGGTGCCGGCGCCCTGGTGGTCGCCGTCCTCGTCGTCGAGCGCGGCCTCGCAGTAGTCCGCCACCCGGTCCGCGCCGCCGGCCGCCGTGACCAGCGGGCCGTACAGCGGATCGCCGACCAGCCGGGCCGGGCGGTCGCCCTTGGCCGTACGGTCGGTGAAGCCGGTGCAGAGGCCGAGCAGTGCGGGCGGGACGGCCGAACGGCCGCCGCGCCTCTCGGCGGAGGGGGTGCCGGGCGTCGCGGGGTCGGACGGGACGACCGCCTGCGGTCCGGCGGAGGCACTGCCGGACGGACGGGCGGAGCCGGACGCCACGGCACCGTACGGGGCCGCACCCGCGGACGGTCCGGCAGCGGGCGAGCCCGCCGCGGGACCGGTGGCCGCGTCCTGGCCGGCGAGCGTGTGCTCCGGCGCGGACGGGCCACCGCCCAGGGCGGACGGCAGGTTGCCGGTGCCGGCGGCGACGGCGACACCGCACAGCGCGGTGGCGCCGAGCACGACGGCGGTGGCCTTCGTGCTGAAGGCCCTGGCCAGCGCGGCGGTTGCCATCGATCGTCTCCGGACGGGGGTCACTGTCGGGTCGGGCGTGAGACTCGCCTCCCGGAACGCGGCCAGGGCGGCCTCCTCCCCGGCCAGTTCGCCGGCCGTCGCGGGGGCGGCGGCCGCGGCGAGCACCCGGGCGAGCTGCCCGGGACCGCCGTCCGGTCCGGTGAGCGAGGCGTCCTGCCCGGCCGACGGGCCGCCCACGGCACCACCGAGCAGCTGCTCGGCGGCATCACGGTCGATCCGACGGGATCGGTTGGTGCTCATCTCATGTCCTTCAGCGTCGCGGCCCGGCGTTCTGTCACACCCTGCGGAGAACTTTTTTTCGCGGGTTTCCCCGCGGGTCGCCCGGCGGCCTCGCCCGCGCCCACTCCGGCCGCCGCCGTGTCCGCCGTTCCGTCCACCGTTCCCTCGGCCGTTCCGGCTCCGGCGCCGCCCGTTACCCCGCTGCCCCGGGCCGCCACCTCGCCGCTCCGGGCCGCCGGGATGCCGCCCCCGGACGCGAGCGGCTCGACCAGCTTGGCCAGCCGCCGCAGCCCCCGGTGGGCGGCCATCCGGACGCTGCCGGCCCGCTTGCCGAGCACCCGGGCGGCGCTCTCCGCGTCCAGCTCCATGACCACCCGCAGCAGCACGGCCTCGGCCTGGTCGCGCGGCAGCCGGGAGATCAGGGCCAGCGCGTCGGCGGTGCCGACCGTGGCCAGCGCCGCCCGCGCCGTGTCGTCCCCCGCCGCCAGCTCGACCAGCTGCTCGAAGGGCAGGTCGGCGACCGGACGGCGGCGCCGGGCGCGCAGGTGGTCGAGGGCGCGGTGGCGGGCGATGGTGGCGGCCCAGCCGCGGAAGCCGTCCCCGTCGCCGGAGAAGCCGCGCAGGTCGCGGGCGATCTGCAGCCAGGCCTCGGAGGCGATGTCCTCGGCGTCCTGGGCACCCTCCGGCCGACCGCCGACCAGCACCCGCAGGTAGCGCAGCAGGCCCGGCTGGACGGTCCGGAACAGCAGCCGGAACGCCTCCTCGTCCCCTCCCTGCGCGGCCCGCACCGCCTCCGTCAGATCGGGGGGAGCGGCGGCCGCCGGGCCCGGTGGCAGGCCGGCGGGTGGTACTGGTCCGGACCGGCCGACGGGGCCGTCGGTGCCCGCTCCGGGGCGCTCTGCACTCTGCACCCGCCACATGATGCGCCATTCGGGCGAACACTTCGGCTCCGGCCGAAGGACCGGTCCGGCCGGGGCCAAGGTCCCGAGGACTGCTGCCGTTCGCCCACGGCCCGAACGGGCCCGCCCGGCCTACGTTGTCGGTAGGCGAAGCAGTCCGGGCCGCCGACGCCCCGGACGCCGGGTCCGCCGACGCACCCGGCCCGCCACCCGGCCCCGCCGTGCCCGAGGGCGCACGCACGACCCGTGCGGGCCCCGGTCGCGCGCCCCTCCCCGGCGGTACGAGCCGTCGCGCCGGGGACCGCCACCGGCCGGCCCGGCAGGGGCGGGGAGCCGGCACCGCCGACGCCCTCCACCGGCAGCCCGACCAGCAGGGAAAGACCGCGATGACGACCGCCCACGAGCTCCGCGAGCTCCACGCGAAGGGCCTGCGCGAGCACCTCGCCCCCGCCCTGCGCGCCCTGGGCCTCACCGGGTGGCGCCGGACCTTCAGCCTGCCGGACGAGACCCACTGGCTGCTGCTCGGCCTGGTCGAGCGCCCCACCGCCGACCGGATGCCCTTCACCTTCGACCTCAGCGTGGTCCGCCGCACCGACTGGACCGTCGCGGACCTCCCCGGCCACCGGCCCGACCCGCGCACCCGGTACGGCTTCGAGACCTGGCGGGCCAGGATCGGCGAGGTGCTGCCGGTCGGCGAGGACGTCTGGTGGGAGGTGCTGCCCGGGCCGCGCTGGCAGCTCCCGCTGGACGACGCCGTCGCCGCCGTCCGCCACTACGGCCTGCCCGAACTGCGGCGCCGGGCCGAGGCGGACCGCGCTCCCACCGGCGAGACGTACCTCCTCCCCACCGAGCTGGAGACGGTCAACGCCGCGCTGGAGGCCGCCTCGGTGGCCCGGGTGCGGCGCGCCGAGCTGGCCGACAAGGCCCTGCTGCTGACCGGCGCCTGGACCCGGGGCGACGGCGTCGCCCGGACCGTCCTGGCGGGTGTCGCGCGGGGCTTCCTGTCCGCCGGGGACGAGCGCTTCCGTACCGTCCGCTGCCTGGACACCCTGGGCCGCGAGCTGTGGACCTTCCCCGCCGAGGACTAGGGCCGCCCGGGAGCGGAAAGCCGCAGGTCGGAGGCGGTGTCACGGCGCTCACCATGACAACTGTCACGCGGATGACGCAACGGACGGCACTGCTCTGACGGAGGGTCGGACGGAAAGACTGGAGGCACGACGCGGGCAGTGGCCCGCGGCCACCAGCCGGGGAGGAACCCACCGTGAGCCAGACCGTCAGTGCCGCCGCCGTCACCAGCACCGTCGCCTCCCCGGTCGCCGCCCCGATCGCCGCCGTCACCGGAACCGCCGCCACCGGCGCCGCCCACGCCAAGGCCCCCAACCCGCTGGTCTCCGGGCTCCGCCCGCTCGCCCTCGACGTGGTCGCCCCGCTGGCCGGCTACTACCTGCTGCACTCGGCCCTCGGCCTGAGCGAGTTCGCCGCGCTGGCCTGGAGCACCGCCTTCCCGGCCGCCCGGACCGTCCTCGGCCTGCTGTCCGAGCGCAGGCTCAACCTGTGGGCCTCCCTGATGCTGGCCGTCAACCTGGCGGGCCTGGCGCTGACCTTCGTCACCGGCGACGCCCGGATGATGATCGCCAAGGACGGCGGGCTGAGCGGCACCGTGGCGGTGGCGATCCTGGTCTCCGCGCTGATCGGCCGGCCGGTGATGACCCCGATGCTGATGCCCTTCGTCACCAAGGGCCGGCAGGAGCGCGCCGCCGCCTGGCAGCGCCTGGTCGAGGGCCGGGCGGCCGGGTCGCGGGCCTTCCACCGCCACGAGCGCCTGTTCTCGGCCATCTGGGGCACCGCGCTGCTGGCCGAGTGCGCGGCCCGGGTGGTCGGCGCCTTCACCCTGCCGGTGTCGACCATGGCCTGGCTGTCCACCGTCTTCCTGATCGGCGCGATCGTGGGCGGTTCGATGCTCGGTCAGATCGCGGTCGAGCCGATGGAGCGGCTGGTCGGCACCGAGGCCGAGGCCCCGACCGCCGCCTGAGCGGGCGGCCGCTCCTCCCGCCTCCTTCTCTGAACAGCCGGTTCCGAGGACTCGAACAGCGAGGAACCATCCGGATCTCCCGGGAGTCGTTCATAACGAGGGGGTAACGGGACCCCCGACGAGGAAACGGGGAGCCCCATGAACCGGACGACGCACGCGCCGAGCAGTACCGAGGACCGCACGCTCGTCTGGGACGGCTGCCTGAACGTCCGCGACCTGGGCGGACTGCCCACCGCCTCCGGCCGGCCCACCGCCCGGGGCGCGATAGTCCGGGCGGACAACCTGGACCGCCTCACCGCCGAGGGCTGGGACGCCCTCCTCGACCACGGTGTCCGTACCGTGGTCGACCTGCGCAACGCCGAGGAGTACAAGCCGCTCCTCCCGCTCCCCGACGACGTCGAGCTGATCCGCGTCCCGCTGGACGAGCTGGCCGGCCCCGCCTGGTGGGAGGCCCACGGACAGCTGGACGGCACCCCGCTCGCGCTCCGCCCGTACCTGGACCACTGCCCGCACGCCGCCGCCGCGCTGGTCTCCGCGATCGCCGGCGCCCGCCCCGGCGGCGTGGTCGTGCACTGCGGCGCCGGCCGTGACCGCACCGGCCTGGCCGCCCTGCTGCTGCTCGCCCTGGCTGGGGTCGACCGGGACGCGATCGCCGGGGACTACCTGCTGAGCGGCCCCAACATCCGCCCGCTGTACGGGATGCTGGGCCTGCCGGACCCGTTCCGCCGGATCGACGCGGCGCTCGCCGAGGCCGGGACCACCGCCGAGGCCGCGCTGGCGGCGGCGCTCGACGGGTTCGACCCGGACGGCTACCTGCTCGCGGCGGGTGTCGCGCCCGAGCGGATCGCCGCCGTCCGGGAACGACTGCTGCCGGACGCCTGAGGACGCCGGAACACCGCCCGCGAATAGCGTCAACCGATGGTTGACGATCCCCGGATCGACAACCTACGGTTGACGCATGGAGAATCCCGTTGTTCCCAACAGCACTCCGCTGCGCCTCGACGACCTGATCGCCGCGATCAAGAAGGTCCACCCCGACGCGCTCGACCAGCTCTCCGACGCGGTCATCGCCGCCGACCACCTTGGCGACCTCGCCGACCACCTCATCGGCCACTTCGTCGACCAGGCCCGCCGCTCCGGCGCGTCCTGGACCGACATCGGCCGCAGCATGGGCGTCAGCAAGCAGGCCGCCCAGAAGCGCTTCGTCCCCAAGGACCCGGGCACCCCCAACGACCTCGACCCCAGCCAGGGCTTCAGCCGGTTCACCCCCCGGGCCCGCAAGGTCGTGGTGGCCTCACAGGAGGAGGCCCGCAAGGCGGGCAACCCCGAGATCACCACGGAGCACCTGCTGCTCGGCCTGATCACCGAGCCCGAGGGCATCGGCGCGAAGGCGCTCGCCGCCCAGGGCGTCACCCCGGAGGCCCTGCGGGCGGTGGCCGGCGCCGCCCTGCCGGCCGCCGCCGCCGAACTGCCCGCACTGATCCCGTTCGACGCCGAGAGCAAGAAGGCGCTGGAACTGACCTTCCGCGAGGCGCTCAAGCTCGGGCACAACTACGTCGGCACCGAGCACATCCTGCTCGCGCTGCTGGAGCAGGAGAACGGCCAGGGCGTGCTGGCCGGGCTGAAGGTCGACAAGTCGGAGGCGGAGACCTTCGTCGCGGAGGCGATCGCCGCCGTCATCGCCGCCCGGAACACGGAGTCCGATCCTCAGCAGTGAACCGCCGGAGCCCTGCGCCGGACGGAACTCCCGCCCGACGCAGGGCACTTCCGCCCAGAACCCGGCTCGGACCCCGGCGCAGAACCCGGCGCGGAACCCGGGTCGGCAGTCGGATCAGAAGCCGGAGACGTGGGTGGTGACGATACGGACCCGACCGTCCGCCGCCGCCTCCAGCGCCGCCCGCAGCCGGGCCGAACGGGCCGGGCCGAGCAGGTCCAGCGCCTCCTCGACGGCGGCCCAGCGGTAGTCGTCCAGCTCACCGGCCGGGACGGTCACGGGGGTGCCGTCCGGGACGGTGCCGAAGTCGAACATGAAGTGCTGGGCGGGGTGGTCGAGTTCGGCCGAGGCGTGGGTCCAGGAGATGGCCAGCAGGTCGCCCGCCGCCTGGACGATCCCGGTCTCCTCCTCCAGCTCCCGCACGGCGCACTCGACCGGGCCCTCGCCGAGGTCGATCGTGCCGCCCGGGAACTGCCAGTGCTCGCGGTACCCGGCCTTCACGATCAGGATCCGGCCGGACTCGTCCCGCAGCAGGCAGCCCGCCGCCGCGTAGATCCGGGGCAGGGACGCCAGCCATTCCTCACGGGACTTCAAGGGCTCAGCCGTCACGGTGCTTCTCCTGGGGCAGGGCGGTTCGGTCGTCCCACTCTGCCACCGGACGCCGGACCCGAGCGGCGGATTCGCCCCCGGACCGATGAGTCGGCGGCGCCGCGACGGTCCAACCCGCATGAGGACCACACCGTACGACGCCGTACTGACCTGTGACCTGGGCGCGCTGACCGCCCCTGACCTCGCCCTCGTCGACGCCCTCGCCCGGCTCCGGCTGGCCGCCGCCCGGCACCGGGTGGGCGTGGTGCTGCTGAACGCGAGCGGCCCGCTGCGGGAGCTGCTCGTGTTCAGCGGGCTCGCGGCACTGTTCCCGGGGCCGGACGGTCCACTGGCCGCCGACCCGCTGAACGGCACCCCGCTGAACGGCACCCCGCTGGACGACGACCCGCTGGACGACGACCCGCTGGCCGACGACCCGCTGGGCGACGACCCGCTGGACGACGCGGCCCTGGCGGAGCTACTCGGCCGCCAGCCGGGGCGGGAGGCCGAAGAGCGGGAAGAGCGCCTCGGTGTCCAGGAAGTTGGTGACCCCGGTGATCCGGCCCCCTGACACCTCCAGCGTGATCAGCGACCACGGTTCGTACCCGCCCGCCGGGCTCGGCCGGTACTGGCCGAAGGCCCGGGCGCCGTTGGCCGTCACCGGGAGCAGCCGGGAACCGCGGCAGCCGTGCCCGGGGCCCAGCATCCAGTCGCGGATCTCCTCCTGCCCGCGCAGCCACATCGAGAACGGCGGCATGTTGAGCGTGACGTCCTCGTGCAGCAGCGCGGCGAGGCCGTCCATGTCGTACGCCTCGAAGGCGCGGACGTAGCGGTCCAGCAGCGCGCGGTGGTCCTCGTCCAGCGCGGGGGCCGGCCGGACCGCCGGGGCGTCGGTGGCGAGCACCGCCCGGGCGCGCTGGAGCGCGCTGTTGACCGAGGCCACCGTGACGCCGAGCAGTTCGGCCACCTCGGCGGCCTTCCAGCCGAGCACCTCGCGCAGGATCAGCACCGCCCGCTGCCGGGGCGCGAGCCGCTGGAGCACGGCGACGAAGGCCAGCTTCACCGACTCCCGCTGGGCGGCCACCTCGGCCGGATCCCCCGTCTCGGGCAGCACCCGGCCGTCCGGCGCCGGACCGATCCACGTCACCTCGGGCAGCTGGGTGCCGTGCGCGGCGGCCACCGTGACCGGGCCGGCCAGGTCCATCGGCCGGGCCCGGCCGTTGCGGCCGTTCAGCGCGTCCAGGCAGACGTTGGTGGCTATTCGGTACAGCCAGGAGCGCAGCGCGGCCCGCCCCTCGAAGCCCCGGTGCCCGCGCCAGGCGCGGACCATGGTCTCCTGCACCGCGTCCTCGGCCTCGAAGACCGAGCCGAGCATGCGGTAGCAGTAGCCGGTCAGCTCGGTGCGGTACCGCTCCAGTTGGAGCTCGACCGGCTCCTCCGTGATCACGTCGGCCATCGTGCGCCCGCCCCCGTCGTCCTGCCGTGTGCCCTGGTGAACGCGACGAACGTAGCGCACCCCACTGACATTGATGCTGGTACTCAGATTCCGGTGGTCGTGGCTCGGCCACTGACTGACGTCCTGCTGGACTGTCCTCTGGCTGTTCTGTCCGGCTGCCGGGACCTGTTCTCACGGCACCGGCCGGGCGGAACATGACCTGATAGGAGCTTGGTCCAGAAGCCCCTTCAATGTCCTGTCTGCTCCACCCGGCCGGCGCCGACCTCCGGCAAGGGAAGGCATCACCAGCATGACAGCAGCGGTCGTCGGACACACAGCGGGCCAGGACGTGTTCGGCGGGGTCGACTCCCACACCGACACCCTCCACATCGCCGTCATCAGCGACAACGGCGGCCACCTCGCCGACGCCGAGTTCCCCACCACCGCGGCCGGATACACCGCGGGCCTGGCCTTCCTGAACGCCCACGGCCACGTGACCGCGATCGGCGTCGAAGGCACGTCCTCCTACGGGGCCGGCTTCACCCGCGAAGCCCGCGCGTGCGGGCACCGGGTCGTCGAGGTCAACCGCCCGGACCGGGCCGAACGCCGCCGCATCGGCAAGTCCGACCCCATCGACGCCTACGCCGCCGCCCGCGCCGCCCTGTCCGGCCGCGCCTCCAGCGTGCCCAAGGACGACACCGTCGCCGGCATACGCGCCCTGCACAACGCCGCCCGCTCCGCCGTCAAGGCCCGCACCGCCGCCCTCAACCAGATCGGACAGCTCCTCATCACCGCACCCGAGGCGATCCGCACCCGATACGGGCGACTCAAGACGGCCGAGCGCACCGACGCCCTGGCCCGGCAGCGGCCGGCCGGGGACGCCGTCCACACCGCGGTCCTGACCGCGCTCAAGAGCCTCGCCCGGCGCGTCAAGGAGCTCACCGCCGAACACCAGGCCCTCACCAAAGCCCTCGACGCCGAGGTCACCGCCCACAACCCCGGCCTGCGCGCCGCCTACGGCGTCGGCCCCGACACCGCCGCCCAACTGCTGGTCACCGCCGGAGGCAACCCCGAACGCCTGCGCACCGAGGCCGCGTTCGCCGCCCTGTGCGGAGCCGCCCCCGTCCCCGCCTCCAGCGGCAGGACCAACCGCCACCGCCTCTCACGCGGCGGTGACCGCGCCGCCAACGCGGCCCTCTACCGCATCGCCCTGGTCCGCATGTCCGGTGATACCCGCACCCGTGAGTACGTGGTCCGGCAGACCGCCGCCGGCGGGACTAAGAAGGAGATCATCCGGCTCCTGAAACGTGCCGTCGCCCGGGAGATGTTCCGCTGCCTGACCACCACGGTCACCGTCCCCGGCATCGCCGACCTGCGACCCCTGCGACAGTCCAAGAACATCACCCTCACCGCCGTCGCCAACCACTTCGGCGTCTGGCCCGCCACCATCTCCACCCTCGAACGCGGCCTCCGCCGAGACGACGACCTCGCCAACGCCTACCGCGACTGGCTCACCACCGCTTGACAGCCAATAGGAGCATCAGCGGCGCTCGCGACCGGGTTCGGCCGCTCCGGCCGCCCGGGAGCGGCGGGGCTCAGTGCTGCCCGTACGCCTGGCCGGAGCCGAAACCGGTGGTCACCAGCTTCCACAGGGTGGGGAACTCCTCGCCGGTGATGCCGGTCGGATTGAGCCCGATGACCACGCTGCGGGAGAAGTCGCGGGTGGCGAAGACGCCGGTGGTGTAGCCGGGCCGGGAGCCGTTCTTGCCCCAGACCTCGGTGCCGTTCGGCAGGACGGTGCGCAGCAGGCCGGCCGTGCTGTAGCAGGCGTGCCCGGCGGTCGGGCCGATCTCGCAGTTCTTGTTGTGGTCGTTCAACAGCTCCGGGACGGCGAACACCTCGGCCTGCTGGGCGGGCCGCAGCAGCCGGCCGCGGTAGAGCGCCTCGAAGAACCGCTCCAGGTCGGCGGCGGAGGAGATCATGCCGCCCTCGGCCCACGGGTACGGGCTCTGCTCGGTGACGTCCACCCGGGCGGTGCTGCCGTCGGCGTTCCGGACGTCCACGTAGCCGGTGGCGTGCGGGCCGCGGATGGTCAGGTCGTCGGCGGCCGGGACGTAGGTGGCGTGCAGGCCGAGCGGGCCGGTGATGCGCCGCCGCACCTGGTCGGCGTAGTCGTCTCCGGTGACCTTCTCGATCACCAGCGCGGCGACGAAGTAGTTGTTGCCGTTGTACTGCTGGGCGGCGCCGGGCTCGAAGCTCCTCGGCTGGGTGAGCATGTCCGCCACCACCTGCTGCGGGCTGTAGGAGACCGCCTTGTGCGCGGCGAACCACGCCGTGCTGCCGTCCCCGGAGGTCATCCCGCCACCCCCGGGCAGGCCGCTGGTGTGGTTGAGCAACTGCCGTACGGCGACCGGCGGGTAGCCGGCCGGCAGCAGTCCGGGCAGGTACTGCTGGACGGTGCCGTCCAGGTCCACCCTGCCCTCGCCGGCGAGCTGGAGCAGCACCGTCGCGGTGAACACCTTGGTGACGCTGCCGATCCGGAACCGGGCGTTCGCCGGCACGTCCTCCCCCGAGGTGCCGCGCCACCGGGCGTCCTGGCCGCCGACCCGGACCAGCGCGCCGGTGACGCCAGCGGGCAGCGAGTGGAGGGTCTCGGCGAGCGACTCCCGGTCCAGCGGACCGGGGCGGGCCGTGGCGGAGGCGGTGGTGTCGACGGCACTCGGAGAGGTGGCCGGGGAGGTAGTCGGGGAGGCGGCCGCGGCCAGGGCCGGGGTCGCGGCGCCGATCGTGGCGACGCCGACGGTGGCGGCGGCGAGCAGCGCTCCGGTCGCCACGAGGACGGACCAACGACCGGTACGGGCAGGGCTGTTCATGGGGAGTCTCTCCAACGGCGGCTCGCCCGGCGGGAGTCGGACCGCCCTGGTCGGCGGCCCGCCCGGCCGACGGCGGCTCGGGCACTCGGACAGGAGAGAGTCTTCGGGACGGCCTCGGGCCGCGACATCCGGGAACGGCCCCGAACCTTCCCCGAGCGCATCCCTGACAACGCGTCAGGGATCAAGGGACCGCGGGTCGGGGTCGGGCGTCGGGGTCGGGCGTCGGGGAATCACGCGGCGGGGGCGGGCGGCCGCGATCCGGCCACCCGCCCCCGCACGCGTCGCGACTCAGTGGGCGGAGTGCTTCTCCGCGCCACGGTGCCGGTGCCCCTTGAGCTCGGCGTGCATCGCCGGGGCCGCGTGCGCCGTCGCGCCCGCCGCGTCCCGGCCGCCGTGCCGGAAGGCCTCACCGACGCCGTACCCGGCGGCGGCGTAGGACATCGAGCCGGCGCTGGGCTCCGGCGCGAGCCGGGTGGGCGGGCTCGCCATGCCCCGGCGCTCCAGCAGGTCCTGGGTGCCCTGGCGGAGCTTGGCGGTGCTGCCGGGCGTTCGCTTGGTCATCGTCGGCCTCCCTTCGTCGGCCTCCGGGCCGGACGGATGCCGGCCGGAGGGGCCGCACGGGCGTTATGTCCGGATTTTATCCGGCTTGCGGGCCCGTGCCACTGCGGAGAAGCCGATCTGCCGCTACGGGGGCGGGGGTGGGCGCCGTACGCGCGGGGGCAGGTGGAGGCGCCGCACGGGGCCGGCCGCCTCAGCCCATGACCTCGTGGACGAAGCACCAGCGCCAGTCCTCCCCCGGCTCGTACGAGCGGATCACCGGGTGGGAGGAGTTGTGGAAGTGCGCGGTCGCGTGCCGCTGCGGCGAGAAGTCGCAGCAGCCGATGTGACCGCAGTCCAGGCAGATCCGCAGGTGCACCCAGTCCCGCCGGCCCAGCGCCAGGCAGTCGGCGCAACCGTCGGCGGGCGGCCGGGGCTCGATGTCCTGAGGAGCCAGAGCGAGGTCTTCGCAGGCGCTCATGACTGAAAGGCTATGCCGCCCCGGCGCGGATCGCCCGCTCAGGGCGCTTCCGCCCCCTCGGCGGCCGCCCCGTCCGTTCCCGCACCCTCGGTCACCGCTCCCGCGCCCCCGGCCGCCGCTCCCGGAGCCGTCCAACTCGCCAGCAGGGCCAGCTTCTGGGCGGTGGGCGAGTCCGCCGGGGCGGTGTAGACGACCAGCAGCTGCTCCGGCGAGCCGTTGACGCCCAGGGTCTCGTAGCCGAAGTCGAGTCCGCCGACCAGCGGGTGGTTCACCTGCTTGACCCCGTGGGTCTTCTCCCGCACCAGGTGGTCCGCCCAGAGCCGGACGAACTCCGCGCTGCGCAGCGACAGTTCGCCCACCAGGGCGGCCAGCTCCGGGTCCTCCGGGTGCAGTCCGGCGTCCCGGCGCAGGAAGGCGACGGTCTCGGCGGCGACCGCGTCCCACTGCCCGTAGTACTCCCGGGCGGACGGGTCGAGGAAGGCGTGCCGGGCCTGGTTGGGCAGACCGTCCGGGCCGGCGTCGGAACGCGTGGAGAAACCGTTCACCGCGTCGCCCAGCGCGTTCCAGGCCAGCACGTCCATCCGGCGGCCCAGCACGAAGGCCGGCACCCCGGTCATCAGGTCCAGCAGCAGCCGCGTCCCCGGCCGGACCCGCTGCCGCCCCCGCACCCGGGCGGCGGAGGCCGCCGGCGCCTTGGGCGGACGGACCAGCGAGCGCAGGTGCGCGGCCTCCACCCCGTCCAGCCGCAGCACCCGGGCCACCGCGTCCAGCACGGCGTCCGAGGCGCTGCCGCCCCGGCCCTGCTCCAGCCGGACGTAGTAGTCGACGCTGACGCCCGCGAGCTGTGCCACCTCCTCCCGGCGCAGGCCCCGCACCCGGCGGCGGCCGTGCGAGGGCAGGCCCACCTCCTCCGGCAGGATCCGGGCCCGGCGCGAGCGGAGGAAGTCCCCCAGGGTGTTCTCCATGCCGGGCAGGGTAGCCCCGGAGGGGTGCCCCGAGGGTGGCACCGGTTTTCCCAGGCTCCCCGGTCCCGGGATGGCCCGTCCCAGGACGGCGGTGCCCGGGAGGAACGCACCCCTGGGTAGCCGGTCGCGGCCCGCGCAGAGTGGTCGGCGTCAGCCCGGCCGAACCCTCTGGAGCCCCCGATGAGCCACCCGTCCCTCGCCGCCCGCACCGCCGTCGTCACCGGAGCCGCCAGCGGCATGGGCGCCGCCACCGCCCGGCTGCTCGCCGCCTCCGGCGCCCGGGTCGCCCTGCTCGCCCGCCGCACCGAGCGGCTGGACTCCCTCGCCGAGGAGATCGCCGCCGCGGGCGGGCAGGCCCTCGCCGTCACCGCCGACGTCACCGACCAGGCCTCGGTGGACGCCGCCGCGAAGGCCGTCCACGACGCCTACGGCCCGGTCGACCTGGTCGTCAACAACGCCGGGGTGATGCTGCCCAACCCGCTCGCCGACGGCCGGATCGACGAGTGGACCCGCATGGTGGACACCAACCTCACCGGCGCGCTGCGGATCGTCCGCGCCTTCGGCTCCGACCTCACCGCGGCCGCCGCCGAGGGCCGCACCGCCGACCTGGTCAACGTCTCCTCGATCGCCTCGCACGTGGTCTTCCCCGACTACGCGGTGTACGGGGCCACCAAGGCCGCGCTCACCCAGCTGTCCGCCGCCCTGCGCAGCGAGTTCGGCCCGCGCGACGTCCGGGTCAGCGCGATCGAGCCCGGACTGACCGACACCGAACTCGCCGGGCACATCGACAACCCGGTGCTGCGCGAACAGCTCGGCGGCATGTTCGACGCCATCCCGGCACTCGCGGCCGAGGACGTCGCCGACCTCATCGCGTACACCGTCAGCCGCCCCCGGCACGTCAACCTGCGCCACCTGGTCGTCCTGCCGACCCGCCAGGCCTAAGGCCCCGTCGTACCGGCACTGCGCAATCCCCACTCCTCGCCCACGGGTGGCATGGGAGCATGCCATCCGTGGCGATCGTGACGGGGAGAACGGACGGCGACACCGGCGGGGGCGACCCGGGCGGTGCGCCCGCGCGGCGGAAACGCGGCAGCGGTGACAGCGCCCGCGACGACGAACGGACCGGCGCACCGGCCGACGGCGGCGACGAACGGACCGGGGTACCGGCCGACGGCGGCACCGGAACGGCCACCGCCCGGATACCCGAGCAGACCGGCCCCGGACCCGGCCGGTTCCGGGCCCGCCCGCTGCCCGCCACCGACCGGGTCCGGCAGCCCGTCGCCCTGATCCGGCTGATCGGCGGCCTGTTCGCCATCGCCCTCACCCTGCTGCTCGCCGACTACGCCCGAGCCACCACCGGCGGCATCGCCGCCGACGTCGCCGAGGCGGCCGCGCTGGTGCCGCGCCCGCTGGCGAGCCTGGCCGGCGGGCTCACCACCGCCGCCGTCCTGCTGCTCCCGGTGGGCCTCGCCGTCCGCCGGCTGCTGGGCCCCGACCGGCGGCGCGCCGTCCAGCAGGTCTCCGACGGACTGCTCGCCGCCGTCCTCGCGTACGGCGCCACCCTCGGCCTGGACCTGTGGGCCGACGACCTCGCCCCGCTCTCGCTGCTCACCGCGCTCACCCACGCGCTGCCCGACGGCGGACTCGGGCACACCGAGCCCGTCTACGGCTACCTCGCGCCGGTCCTCGCCTTCATGACCGCCTCCGGCAGCCGGGAACGCCGCCTGCCCTGGACCGTCCTCGCCCTCTCCGGCCTCGCCGGACTGACCGGCGGGTACGCCACCCCCACCGCGCTCCTGCTCGGGCTGCTGATCGGCTGGACCGGCGCCCACGGCACCCTGTACGCGGTCGGCACCCCCGACCCCTGCCCCCGGCCCGGCGAGGTCCTGCGCGCCCTGCGCGACAGCGGCCTGCGCCCGGTCGAGGCCCAGCCGGCCGGCCCCGACCGCTACCTGGTCCGGCAGGCCGACGACCGCCCCGACCTCGACGTCCAGCTCCTCGACCGGCAGGCCGTCACCGCCGCCGCCGTCCAGCGCGCCTGGCGCCGGCTGCGGCTGCGCACCGCCCCCGACCCGCGCGTCCTGCGCTCCCCCCGCACCGGGCTGGAGCACGAGGCCCTGGTCGCGTACGCGGCCCTCGCGGCCGGCGTCCGCACCCGCCGCATCGCCGCCACCGCCGGCATCGGCCAGGACACCGCCCTCATCGCGTACGAGCGGCTGGCCGGGCGCACCCTGGACGAGCTCCCCGACGAGGAGATCACCGACGAGCTGCTCACCGACGCCTGGCGGCAGCTCGCCCTGCTCCAGCGCCGCGAGATCGCCCACCGCGCCCTCGTCCCCTCCTCCCTGCTGATCGACGACTCGGGCGCGGTCCACCTGGTCGACTTCGCCGACGGCGACATCGCCGCCACCGAACTCGTCCTCCACTGCGACCTCGCCCAGCTCCTCACCACCCTCGCCCTGCGCGCCGGCGCCGCCCGCTCCGTCCGCACGGCCACCGCCGTCCTCGGCCCCGACCCCGTCGGCGCCGCGCTCCCCCTGCTCCAGCCCATCGCCCTCACCCACACCACCCGCCGCGCCCTCAAACAGCACGCGAAGCACACCGGCGCCCGGGCCGCCGAGCCGTCGGGCGGTCCGGCCGGTGCGGGCGGTGCCGACGTTGCCGGTGGTGCGGCCGGGGGCGGGGACGCGGTCGCGGCCGAGGCCGGCTCCCCCACCGGCGGCGCCGGGCCCGTCGCCACCACCGCTTCCCCGGCGCCCCCGGAGGCCACCACCACCGAGTCGGCCCCCGAGCACCACACCCCCGCCCCCAGCGGCCTGCTCGACGAGATCCGCGCCGAGGTCCTGCGCACCCGCCCACGGGTGGTGGGCCGACCGGTGCGGCTGGAGCGGCTGCGGCCGCGGACCCTGCTGGTCGTCGTGGGCGGGGTGGTGGCCGGCTGGCTGCTGATCCCGCAGCTGTTCGCGGCGGAGGACAACCCGGTCTCCGCGCTGGCGGACGCCGATCCCTGGTGGCTGCTGCTGGCGCTGGCCGCGGCGGCGGCCAGCCACGTCGCGGCGGCGATGGGCTTCGTGGGCTTCGTCCCGGAGCGGCTGGACTTCCGCAACGCGGTACTGGCGCAGGTGGCCGGGTCGTTCGTGAAGCTGGTGTCGCCCGGCGGCGTCGGCGGGATCGCGCTGAACACCCGCCTGTTGCAGCGGGCCGGGATCCCGACCGCGCAGGCGCTGTCCAGCGTCGGCGTCGGGAACCTGATCGGGCTGGTGCTGCACCTGTTGCAGCTCGGCGCCTTCGTCTACCTCCTGGACTTCGTCCCGGGCAGCTCCGAGCTGGACGCGCTGCCCGCGGTGGTCGGCGGGCTGGCGGGGGCGGCGGCGCTGCTCGCGGTGGTGTCGGCGATCCCGGCGGCCCGGCGGTGGCTGGCGACGCGGCTGCGGCCGCTGACGGCCGAGGTGGTACCGCGCCTGCTGGACCTGCTGCGCAGCCCGTCCAAACTGGCGGTGGGGGTGACCGGGCAGCTGCTGGTGTCGATCTGCCTGATCACCTGCCTGTACTGCTGTGTCCGGGCGATCGGCCGGGAGCCGTCCTTCGCCGCGGTCGCGGTGGTGTTCCTGGTGGGCAACGCGGTGGGCAGCGCGGCGCCGACCCCGGGCGGGGCCGGTGCGGTGGACGGGATGCTGCTCACGCTGCTCCAGCAGACCACGTCGATGGAGCCGGGCGGCGAGCTGGCCGCGGTGGCGCTGTTCCGCCTGCTGACGCTGATCCTGCCGGTGCTGCCGGGCTGGGCGGCCCTGGCCTGGCTGCAACGGCGCCGGGCCCTGTAGCCGCTCCGGGGCCCCTCCGCTCCCGCTCCGCTCCCTGGGACCCCGCTACTCCCGGTACTCCTCCTCGTCGTGCCGGACCGGCTGGGTCTGTTCCACGACGTCCGCGACGTTGGTCGCCGGGTCCGCGCCGACGGCCCGGCGTTCGGCCACCTCGTCGTACGTGTCGCCCTCGGGTGCCGGCTCGTCGGGCTCGACGGTCTCGGCGGTCTCGTCGATCAGGTATTCCTCGTGCTGTTCCTGCGGCATGGCATCCGTCCTCACTGTTCGGAGGCCTTCACGGGCGTTCGGAGGCCTTCACGGGCCCGGCTGGCGTACTCGCAGTATCCGCCGCCCGGCGCCGGGACGCGACGCGCCGACGACGCTCCGGCGTTGCCGGGACTCCGGCGGACCCCCGGCCGACCGGCCAGATTGACCCACGAAACAGCATCGTGAATGACCCAGGGGACGGGTGCATTCCGCTCCTAGGGTCGTAGCCATGACGACGAACGAGAGCTCCCGGACCACCGAAGCCACCCGGACCGCCCGGACCACCGAGGCCGCCCGGACCACCGAGGCCCTCGCGGGCACCGCCCGCCTCGACTACGCCCGCACCGCCCCCAAGGTGTTCCGCGCGATGATCGCCCTGGACGCCGCCGCCCGCGAGGGCCTCGACCCGGCCCTGGTCGAGCTCGTCCAGATGCGCACCTCCCAGCTGAACGGCTGCGCGTACTGCCTGGACATGCACGCCAAGGACGCCCGCAAGGCCGGCGAGACCGACGAGCGGATCTACCTGCTGCCGGTCTGGCCGGACGCCCCCGCCGGGGTGTACACCGAGCGCGAGCGGGCCGCCCTGGCCCTGGCCGAGGAGGTCGCCCGGATCGACGGTGGCGTCTCGGACGCGGTGTACGCCCGGGCCGCCGCACACTTCGCGGAGGCCGAGCTGGCGCAGCTGATCTCGGTCTGCTTCACCATCAACGCCTGGAACCGCATCAACGTGGCCACCCGCAAGACCCCCGGCGCCGCCTGACCGCGCCCACCGTCCGCGCCGCACGGCCGTCCGCACCGCCGTCCGCACCGCCGTTCCCGAGCCGCGTCCCGGGCGACGGCGAGTGCACCGGCGGGAGCACCCGTCCCGGGCAGCGGCCGGAACGCCGTCCGGGCCACCGGGGGTACGATCGGTGCCGTACAAAGGGCTAACCCACACCCACCCGGTGGCCCCGAGGCCCATACGAACGACGGGGAAATCATGTCCGGCTCGCACTACTTCACCGGTGCACCCGAGGTCGCCAGCGACCGCCGGCCGATCACGGTCTCCCTGCCGGACCTCACCCTGGAACTGACCACCGACACCGGGGTGTTCTCCCGCACCCGGCTCGACCCGTGCACCCGGATCCTGCTGGAGCACGCCCCGCAGCCGCGGGTGCGCGGCCCGATCCTGGACATCGGCTGCGGCTACGGTCCGATCGCGCTGACCTGGGCGAGCCGCCGCAAGCGCCTCCCGGTCTGGGCGGTGGACGTCAACGAGCGCGCCCTGGAGCTGGTCCGGCTGAACGCCGAGGCGCTGGGGCTCGGCAACGTCCAGGCCTCCCTGCCCGACGACGTCCCCGAGGACGTCCGCTTCGCCACCATCTACTCCAACCCTCCGATCCGGATCGGCAAGGCCGCGCTGCGCCGCCTGCTCACGCACTGGCTCGACCGGCTGACCCCGGACGGCTCGGCGTTCCTGGTGGTGCAGAAGCACCTGGGCTCGGACTCGCTCCAGAAGTGGCTGAACGAGCAGGGCTACCCGACCAGTCGGGTCACGTCGGTCAACGGGTGCCGGATTCTGGAAGCGCGGCCCCGCCCCGAGGTGGGCGAGGGCTCCGAGAGTGGACGAGGTACGACGACGTGAAGCAGCTGCGCGGGACCGAACTGAAGCGTCTGCACCGCTCGTGGCGGCGCAGCAACGAGTTCCGGCTCGCGATGATCCTGGAGAACCTCCAGTCGCCGTTCAACGTCGGCTCGGTGGTCCGCACCGGCGCGGCGATGGGCGCCGAGAAGCTGTACCTGGTCGGGGACACCCCGTCGGTGCGCTCCTCCGGCGCGCAGAAGGCCGCGATGGGCACCGACAAGTACCTGAAGGTGGAGCACTTCCCGACCATCGCCGAGGCGGTCGCGGCGGCCAAGGCGGACGGCTTCAAGGTCGTCGGCCTGGAGCTGGCGGACGAGGCGGTGCCGATGTTCGCCGCCGAGCTGACCCCGGCGGTGGCCTTCATGCTCGGGCACGAGGACCGCGGGATCACCCCCGAGGCGCTGGCGCTCTGCGACCAGGTCGTGTTCGTGCCGCAGCTGGGCCGGGTCGGCTCGCTGAACGTCTCGGCGGCCGCGACGGTGGCCTGCTACGAGGCGCGCCGGCAGGGCTACGCGATCAGCGGCACCCCGGACGGCGACCTCTCGGGTGACCTCGCGGGCGACCTCGGCGACGACGAGTAGTAGACGGCGAGAAGGAGACGACGGGCAGGCGGGCGACACCCCCTGGGTGTGCCCCGAAGCCCGAGGGCAGCCCGGACCGTCCGCCGACGGCCCGGGCGCCCGTCTCCGGTCAGCCCTTGACGTTCCGTCGGGCTGCGCCGACCAGGAACACCACCGCGAGCATGGCCGCGGACAGCGCCCCGACCAGCAGCGGCCCCGGACCGCCCGGGCTGCCGTTCACGCGCACGGCCCCCATGAAGTCGACGGCGGCGACGTGGTTGACGAGGACCCACCAGAGCGGCAGGTAGACCACCTGGAAGAGCCGGTGGCTCCGGCTCACCACCCCGAGCACCATGGCCAGCGAGGGGACGAACAGCGCGCCTCCGAGCCAACTGGCCGTCCCCGCACCGTCGCCCGCCGCCAGCATGCGTATCAGCGGGGCGGCACCCGTCACCGCGGTGAGCACCAGCCCGGACGCCCATTCGGCGAGCAGCCTGCGCCGGGCCGACGGGTAGGCCCCGAGCAGCACCTCCAGACCGTTCTCGACCTGCTGACTGCCGAGCCGGGACCAGATCAGGACCGGCCACAGCCACGCCAGGGGCAGGAGCAGTCCGGTGACGGCGTCCATCGGCAGCACGAACCCGGCCACCGTCAGCCCGGCGGCGACCAGCCACCACCAGCGGGAGACGCCCTGCACCAGGATCCGGGCCTCCCCCGCCAGCAGCCGCCCGAACGCCCCGGCCCGCCGCGCTTCGGCCTGCGGCAGGGCAGTCCGCTGTGGCTCGGCCCGTAGCCGGGTGTCCGGTACGGTCGCCCAGCGCGCCCCCGCCGTCTCCGTCCTGTCGGGCACGGACGGCTCCCCGGCCATCACCTCCGCGACGGCCCCGGCCCCGGCCCCGACGGCAGCCGCGGCCCCGGACGCACCGCCGGAGGCACGCGCGGGATCGAACCTGCCGAACCACAGGGCCGGCAGCAGCGCCAGGCCGATCGCCAGCAGCACCAGGGCCAGCCGCCCGAGGACGAACCCGGCGGACGGGTCGAACCCGCCCCAGAGGAAGGTGCCCAGCGGCTTGTCGACCTTGGTCAGCCCGAGGCTGAACCCGCCGTCGCCGACCGACTCGTGCCGGGCCTCCAGCGCCGCGCCCATCGACCGCGCGACCTGGTGCACGCCGAGGCCGTCCAGCGGCGCGGAGGCCGACTGCCCGCCGAGCGCGAGCACCATGGCCAGCACGAACCAGACGACGTTACCGAAGCCGCCCCGCAGCGGCGGCACCGTCTCGAACAGCAGCGCCGCCGCCGCGGTGAGCGCCATCAGGGGCAGTGCGAGCAGCAGGAACGGCACCACCAGGGCTATCGGGTCGACCGCGCGGTCCTCACCGCGGGCGAGCTGCATCAGCAGCGCGGTGACGGCCAGCACGCCGACCATGGAGGCGAGCACCAGCAGGTTGCTCAGGAACTTGGCCAGGAGGTAGCGGGAGTTGCGCAGCGGGGTGGCGGCGAGGACCTGGCCGACCCCGCTCGCCTCGTCCCGCGCGATGCCGCTGCGCACCACGTAGAAGCCGCCGAAGGTAAGCCAGAGCGCACCGGCCAGCGCCGTGACCGCGCCGACGTAGGCGCTGTTGTAGATGCCCCGGTGGCCGCCCACGTCCATGACCGTCCAGTGGCCGCCGGCGTCCGGTACGGCCAGGTAGCCGAGCCCGACCGCGGCGAGCAGCGTCACCGCGTACACCGGCCGGCGCACCCGGTCCCGGAAGTCGCCGACCGCCAGCCTGGCCAACGCCGACCCGACCCCCGACCCGGACCCCGACCCCGACCCGAACGCCGGACCCGTCACCGTCACCGTCGCGCTCATCGCCGCACCGCCCGCTGCTCGGTCCGGGCCGAGCCGCCCGGCCGGTGGATGACGCCCAGGTAGGCGTCCTCCAGATCGGGCACGACCCGGACCGCGTCGGGCCGCGGCGGCTCGGCGGCGAGCAGCCGCACCCGCACGCCGTTCCCGGTCCGCACCATCCGGCTGACCACGTGGCGGGCCTGGACCTCCAGGAGGTCCGCCGGGGCGACCACCGCCTCCCAGACCTGCCCGTCGATCTCCCGGAGCAGCTCGTCGGGCGCGCCCCGGCGCAGCAGCCGGCCGTGCGCGACCACGGCGATGTCGGAGGCCACCGACTCGACGTCGGAGACGATGTGGGTCGAGAGCATCACGACCCGCTCCGCCGCGAGTTCGCTGAGCAGGTTGCGGAAGCGCACCCGCTCCTCCGGGTCCAGGCCGGCGGTCGGCTCGTCGACCACGATCACCCTGGGGTCGGCCAGCAGGGCCTGCGCGATGCCGACCCGGCGGAGCATGCCGCCCGAGTAGGTGCCGAGCGGGCGCCTGACCGCCTCGGTCAGGTTGACCAGCTGGATCAGCTCGTCGATCCGGGCCCGGGCGGAACGGGCTCCGATCCCCTTGGCGGCCGCCAGGTAGGACAGGAACTCCCGCGAGGTCAGGTTCGGGTAGACCCCGAAGTCCTGTGGCAGGTAGCCGAGTTCCCGGCGCAAGCGGTCCGGCTCGGCCACCACGTCGGCGCCCTGGTACCGGACCTGCCCGCCCGTGGGCCGGGTGACCGTCGCCACGATGCGCATCAGCGACGACTTCCCGGCGCCGTTCGGCCCCAACAGCCCGACCATTCCCGGCCCGAGGCGCATCGTGACGCCGTCGACGGCCCGCTTGCCGCCCTTGTAGACCTTGGTGACATCAACCAGTTCGAGCATGTTCCCCGTCCCTCCGCCAGGAGTCATCGCCTTCACCCCTTGAGCTCCGTCTCGCGCCCGTCCCGCAGGACCGCCACGCCCTTGGGCACCTCGACCCGGTACTTCGTGTCGCAGTTGGCGATCCCCGAGCACCCCGCCCGGAGGTCGAGGACCCCGTCCTTCAGCTCCCAGGAGGCCTTGGCGCTGCCGACCTTGCCGCTGGTCTCGAACCAGCGGGTGACCTTGACGTCCTTCCGGTCGACCGCGACGAGGTCGGCGGGGGCGCCGTGCGACACGACGTTCAGCCTCTGGGCGGCGAACTCGAAGGTCCTGTCCTCGGGCGCGGCGTCCATCGCGTCGGCGCAGCCGGCGAGCGACAGCAGCGCGGCCACCACGAGAACGACCGGCCCGTATCCGGTTCTCGTACGTCGCTCCACGTCGTCCTCCTTGCGGTCGGGGTCGGATGCGCCGCTCCGGGCGCGTTTCCTGGGGCACATGAGCACGCTCGTAAGCCTGGCCGGTCCGCGGGCTTCTGCCATCTGCCGTTCGGCAGATATCCCGTATGACCAAAGGGGGAGTTTCTCCCACCGACAAGGCCTCCCCGCAGTCGTCAGAATGGCCTCACGGGCCGGCGCGACCGGGCCGCACAACGGCACCACCGGGAGGGGATCGCGTCCGTGAACAGCACGATGCACAACGGGGAGGGCCCGGCGCCGAGCGAGGAGGGCACCACACCGAACAGGGCCACGGGCTTCTCGGTGTCCACCGGACTCACCGCCCTCCGGCGGTCCCTGACCCTCAGTCGGCTCTCCGCCCTCGCCCTCGTCCACTCCCTCGGCGTCACGTGCGCGATCTCCCTCGTCGGGCCGGGCCTCGGCCTGGTCCCCCGCGCCATGGCCGGGGTGCGCGACCTGGCCGACCGTCAGCGCGCCCTGGCCGCCGAGTGGTCCGACGTCCGGTTCCCCGGACCGCCCGGCCCACTGCCGCCGGTGCCCGAGTGGGCCTCCGGCATCCTCGCCCGCTACCGCTGGATCACCCGCGACCCGCAGACCCGTCGGGAGTTCTGCTGGGTCTTCGCCGAGCCGTTCGTCGGCAGCCTGCTCGCCTTCCTGCCGGTCGCCGTCCTGCTCAACGGCCTCTGGGGCGTCTTCCTGGCCTTCTTCGGCGTCCAGCTGTCCACCGAGTGGGACGGCCTCTGGTACCAGTTCATCCCGATCGAGGGCACCGCCACCGCCGTCCTCGCCGGCGTCCTCGGACTGCTCCAATTCCCGCTCGCGCTCTGGCTCGCGCCCCACACGGTCCGCCGGCACGCCCGCCACATCCGCTCGATGCTCGCCCCGGGCGAGCAGGAGCTGCTGGCCGGCCGGATCGCCCACCTGACCGCCACCCGCAGCACCGCCGTCGACACCCGGATGGCCGAGATCCGCCGGATCGAGCGCGACCTGCACGACGGCGCCCAGGCCCGGCTGGTCGCGATGGGCATGACCCTGGACGCCGCCGAACACCTCCTGGAGACCGACCCGAAGGCCGTCCGCGCCCTGCTGGTCGAGGCCCGCCAGTCCTCCGCGAAGGCCCTGGAGGAGCTCCGCGACCTGGTCCGCGGCATCCACCCGCCGGTCCTCGCCGACCGCGGACTCACCGACGCGGTACGGGCGTTGGCCATGGTCTGCCCGGTCCCCACCGAGGTCTCGGCGGACCTCCCCGGCCGCCCCGAGATGCCCGTCGAGTCCGCCGCCTACTTCGCCGTCTCGGAGCTCCTCACCAACGTCGTCAAGCACTCCGACGCCGGCCGCGCCGGAATCGAACTCCGCTACGATCGCGGCGTACTGCGCATCACCGTCTCCGACAACGGGCGGGGCGGCGCGGACGCCCGCCGCGGCACCGGCCTGCGCGGCGTCGAACGGCGGCTCGCCACCTTCGACGGGGTCGTCGCCGTCAGCAGTCCCCCCGACGGTCCGACCACGGTGACCCTGGAGCTTCCGTGCGCATTGTCCTCGCCGAAGACCACTTCCTCCTCCGGGACGGCCTGATCCGCCTCCTCCAGGCCCACGGCCACGAGGTGGCGGCCGCCGTGGACAACGGCCCCGACCTCCTCCGGGCCCTCACCGAGCAGCGGCCGGACGTCTCGATCGTCGACGTCCGGCTGCCGCCGACCTTCACCGACGAGGGCCTGCGCGCCGCCCTCACCGCCCGCCGCACCACCCCCGACCTCCCCGTCCTGCTCCTCTCCCAGTACGTCGAACCCCTCTACGCCCGCGAACTCCTCGCCACCGGCGGCCACGCCGTCGGCTACCTGCTCAAGGACCGCGTCACCAACGGCACCCAGTTCCTCGACGCCATCCACCGCGTCGCCGCCGGCGGCACCGCCATGGACCCCCAGGTCGTCACCCAACTCCTGGTCCGCAAGGACCGCGACACCGCCCTCGCCACCCTCACCCCCCGCGAACGCGAAGTCCTCGAATCCCTCGCCCAGGGCCGTTCCAACACCGGCATCGCCCAATCCCTCTTCATCACCGAGAAGGCCGTCGCCAAGCACATCACCAACATCTTCACCAAGCTCGGCCTCCACCCCACCGACACTGCCAACCGCCGCATCCTGGCCGTCCTCACCTACCTCGACCAGTAACCCCCGCCCCCTGGGGCACGCAAAAAGGCCCAGGTCAGAAATTCCTGACCTGGGCCTTCACTGAGCCGCCTGCGGGATTCGAACCCGCGACCTACGCATTACGAGTGCGTTGCTCTGGCCAACTGAGCTAAGGCGGCACCGCTGCCGTGTGTGGCGGCAACGCGGGCCAGTCTACACAGGTTCGCGGGTGATCCGTACCCGGTATCCGGGGGCGGTGGTCAGGCGGAGGAGACGGCGAGTTTGGCGGCGAAGCCGGCGAAGAGGACGGCGACGCCGCTGGTGAGGGTGGCGGAGAGGCGCTTGCGGCGGGTGAAGGCGGTGGCGAGGGTGGTGCCCGCGAAGATGAGGAGGGAGAGGTAGAGGAAGCTGAAGGTCTGGAGGATGCCGCCGAGGAGGGCGAAGGAGAGGGCGGGCTGTCCGTAGCCGGGGTCGACGAACTGGGTGAAGAAGGAGAGCAGGAAGAGGATGGCCTTCGGGTTGAGGAGGCTGATCACCAGGGCCCGGCGGAAGGGGTTCTCGGTGGATTCGGGGGCCGGTTCGGCGGTGGGGTCGGCCGCGGCGCGGCGGTCGCGCCAGAGTTGGCGGGCGGCGCGGAGCATGCCGTAGCCGATCCAGAGCAGGTAGGCGGCGCCGCCGAACTTGACCACGGCGAAGACGGCCGGGTTGGCCTTGAGCAGGGAGGCCGCGCCCAGCGAGGTGAGGCTGATCAGGGTGAGGTCGCCGATGAAGACGCCGGCCGCGGCTCGGTAGCCGGTGCGGATGCCCTTGCGGGCCGCGACGGACAGCACGTACAGGGAGTTGGGGCCGGGCAGCAGGATGATGACGAGGGCGCCGAGGACGTACGTCGCCAGGTCGTTGACTCCGAGCACGATGAGCTCCGGTGCAGGGGAGGGTGGCAGGGGGCGCTCATCGTAACGTCGTACCGGTAATCGGTTGAAGTGAGAACCACCTGTCGGTCTCCCGGCTCCGGGCACGCCCTACCGGTCGCAGCGCTTGCCCTGTTCCGGGGCCTCCCCGGTCAGCAGGAAGCGGTTCACCGCTCCGTCCACGCAGGTGCTGTGCCGGCCGTACGCGGTGTGGCCGTCGCCGTCGAAGGTGAGCAGGCGGCCGGACTCCAGCTGGTCGGCCAGCGACCGGGCCCAGGCGTACGGGGTGGCCGGGTCGCGGGTGGTGCCGATGACGACGATCGGGGCGGCGCCGGCCGCGCGGATGGTGTGCGCCGTACCGGTGGGCCGGACCGGCCAGTACGCGCAGGTCAGGGCCATCCAGGCCATGTCGCGCCCGAAGTGCGGCGAGACCCGCTCGAACTCCGGCACGGCCCGCTGGACGTCCTCCGGCCCGCGGAACGGGGCGGGCAGGTCGAGGCAGTTCACCGCGGTGTTGGCGAACATCAGGTTGGGGTACGAGCCGTCCGCCTCGCGCCCGTAGTAGTCGTCGGAGAGCTTCAGCAGACCGGTGCCGTCGCCCGCCTTCGCGTCGGCGAGCGCGGCGCGCAGCTTGGGCCAGAGGAAGTCGGCGTACATGGCCTGGATGACGCCGGTGGTCGCCTGGGACCCGGTGAGCTGGCGGCCGCCCTCGGCGGTGGACAGCGCGGCGGCGCGGACGCCCTCCAGCAGGGCGGTGAGCTGCTCGCCGACCTGCTGCTCGGTGCGGCCGAGCGGGCAGTCCTCGCGCGTGGCGCAGTCCCGGGCGAAGGCGGCCCAGGCGGTCTCGAAGCCGCCCGCCTGGGTGCGGTTGCCGGTGGCGGAGTCGAGCGCCGGGTCCATCGCGCCGTCCAGCACCAGCCGTCCGGTCCGGCTCGGGAACAGCCCGGCGTAGGTGGCGCCGAGGAAGGTGCCGTAGGACTTGCCGACGTAGTTCAGCTTCTCGTCGCCGAGCAGGGCGCGCAGCACGTCCATGTCGCGGGCGCCCTCGACGGTGCCGAGGTGGCCGAGCGCCGCCCCGGCCTGCTTCCGGCAGCCCTCGGCGAACTCCTTGTCGGCCGCGATCAGCGCGTCGATCCCGTGCTGGTCGCCGGGGGTCAGGTCGACGGCGGTGTAGGCGTCCATCCGGTCACCGCTCAGGCAGCTGACGGGGCTGCTGCGGCCCACCCCGCGCGGGTCGAGGCCGACCAGGTCGTACCGGGCGCGCACCCCGTGGTCGTACGTCCGGGCGGCGGCCTCCAGGTACTCGATCGCCGAGCCGCCGGGCCCGCCCGGGTTGAGCAGCAGGGAGCCGAGCCGCGCGCCCGGGGAAGCGGGCGGGGAGGCGGAAGGGGCGGTTTCCGCCGCCGCGCGGGCGGCCGCCAGGGTGAGGTCGCCGTCCCCCGGGTGGTCGTAGTCCAGCGGCACCCGGAACGTGGTGCACTCGAACCCGCTGTCGCAGGGCTGCCAGGCCAGGTGTTGCGCGTAGTACGGCGCGAGCGCGGCCGGGACGGCGGCGGGCAGCGGCTCCAACGGGGTCGCCCCGGCGGCCCCGGCAGCCCCGGACGCCGCCGCGGCCGCCTGGGCGGAGGGCCTGCCGGAGCCGGCCGGGTCCGACGGGGACGCCCCCGGCGCCTCGGACGGATCGGCGCCGCACCCGCCCGCCAGCAGCCCGGCGACGACCAGCGCCGCGGCCTGCGCCCGCGTCCGTGCCCACGCCCGTACCGGCGCCCGCCCGAAGGCCCTCATCCGCCACCACTCCGCAATCGACCAGCACGTGGAACAACCCGTGGAACAACCAGTGGAGCACCCCGGAGGAAACGCCGCTGCCCGGCACCCCTCCCCGGGGTACCGGGCAGCGTAGCGCCGCCGGACGGGCGCTCAGGACGGCTTGGCCAGCGCCTCGGCCAGGAACTGCGCCGCCTGCCGGACCAGCCGCAGCCGCTCCCTGTCGGGGGTGAAGTCCTGCACGTTGTCCGAGATCCGCACGTCGGCCTTGGCCGCCGCTCCGGGGCCGGCCTTCAGCGCGGACTGGAGCTTGCGGGCCGCGTCCAACCCGGCGGAGTCGGCCTTGGCGGCGGCCAGCAGCAGCTTGGCGGAGCTGCCGGCCGGGGCCTCGGCGCCGGTCTGGGTGAGCGCGATGGCGTCGTAGCGGCCGGAGACCGCCGCGGCCGCGCCGTACAGGTCGGGCCGGGACAGTCCGGCGGCGGCCGCGCAGGGCGCGCCGCCGTCGACGCCGAGGGCGCCCCAGGAGGCCGGGCCGGGCGGCAGGGTGCGGAAGGAGGCCGCGATGGTGCCGCGCAGCGTCGCGTCGTCGGCGACGGCGGCCGGGGCGGCGGCGACCAGCTCGCAGGGGTGCGCGGTGCCGTTCGGCGCCTCGGGGGCGACCAGGATGAACGGGCGGGTCCTGCCGGTCTGGAGGGCCGAACCGATGCCCTCGAAGACGTCCGGGACCTCGGCGTCGGCAGTCTTCTGGGGCGCGGCCGCGTGCATCACGACGACCGGGAAGTGGGTGTTCGGCTCCTTGGCGTACTGCGGCGGGAGCCAGACCCGGACGTTGCGGGGGTGGCCGTCGGGGCCGAGCACGGCGGACTGGAGCAGCTCGCCGCCGCCGGGGTGGCCGACGCTGTCGAAGCGGCTGGCCACGGCGGGAGCCGCAGCGGGTCCGGCAGCTCCGACAGCTCCGGCCGCTCCGACGGCGGCGGGGGCGACCGGGGCGGCGCCGGCACCGGCGCCGGCAGCAGCGGCCGACTCGGCGGCCACCGGCGGCGCCGCCTGCTGCGGCCGGGCCGCCGCCCCCGCACCGGTCCCGCCGCCCGACCCCGCCCCCGATCCCGCGCCCGCGCTCCCCGCGTCCACCACCGGCTCCGCCCGGTCCGGCGCCTGGACGTCCCGGCCGAGGCCGCCGAAGGCGCCGAGCGTGGTGAGCACCGTCAGGGCGGTGACGCACACCCCGCAGACCATCGCCCCGGCCGCCCGCACCAGCATCGGCAGGCGGTCGCCGGCCAGCTCGTAGGTCTCGGCGGCGCGCAGGTCGCGCCAGCGCTGTTGGGCACCCCGGGCCAGCCAGATCCCGCCGAGGGCGGCGGCCAGCAGGGGAATGACGAGGAGCGAACGAACCACGGGACGCACCACCTCTGGAGGGGGCCGCGCCGAACCGGAACCGGCGCGTACGGGAGGCGACCGCCCCGGCAGCGGGCGCAGTCGGCCCCCAGCGTGCACAACGGGCGGACCGTCACACGACGGTGTGCCCGGCGAGTGTCGCTCGTTCACTCGAAGGTGGGACGGCGTATCGCCCCGGGAGGCGTACGGGTACCGCCCGCCGGAGCAATCCAGGAAGAACGGCCCCGCCCGGCCCTCAGCCCGCGCGCAGCGCCACCGTCATCGCCTCGACCGCGAGCAGCGGGTCCACGTTGCGGTCCAGCGCCTGGCGGCAGGCCAGCACCGCCTCGATCCGGCGCAGCGTGCCCTCCGCGGGCCCGGCCTGGGCCACCCGGTTCAGCGCCTGCCGCTGGTCCTCGTTGGCGAGCGCGCCGGTGGAGCCGAGCTGGATGGCGAGCACGTCCCGGTAGAAGCCGAGCAGGTCGAGCAGGGCGACGCCCAGGGTCTCCCGGCGGGTGCGGGTGGCCCGGCTCTTCTGCCGCTTCTCCAGTTCCTTGACCGCGCCGGCCATGCCGCGCGGTGCCTTGCTGCCCTCGGAGGCGCCGTAGGCGGCCTTGAGGTCGTCGGTCTCCTTGGCGTCCTGGGTCTCGGCGAGCGCCTCGGCGTCGGCCTTGGCGGTGTCGACCAGGCGCTGGGCGGCGGTCAGGCAGCCGCCGATGTCGCCGACCTCCAGCGGGATGCGCAGCACCTCCGACCGGCGCGTCCGGGCCTGCTCGTCGACGGCGAGGCGGCGCGAGCGCTCGATGTCGCCCTGACCGGCGAGCGCGGCGAGCCGGGCCGTCTCCGGGTCGACGCCGTCGCGGCGGACCAGGGTGTCGGCGACCGCCTCGGCCGCGGGGGTGCGCAGCACCAGTAGGCGGCAGCGCGAACGGATGGTCGGCAGCACGTCCTGGACGGAGGGGGCGCAGAGCAGCCAGACGGTGCGCGGGGAGGGCTCCTCCACGCCCTTGAGCAGCGCGTTCGCGGCGGCCTCGGTGAGGCGGTGGGCGGCGTCCACCAGGATCACCGACCAGCGGCCGCCGGTCGGGTAGCTGGAGGCGCGCATGACCAGGTCGCGCATGTCGCCGACGCCGATGGAGAGGCCGTCGGTCCGGACGTACTTGACGTCGGCGTGGCTGCCGGCCAGCACGGTGTGGCAGCCGTCGCAGAACCCGCAGCCGGGCGTGCCGCCGAGCGCGAGGTCCGGACTGGTGCACTGGAGGGCGGCGGCGAAGGCGCGCGCGGCGGTGACCTGCCCGGCGCCGGGCGGGCCGGTGAACAGCCAGGCGTGCGTCATCAGGGAGGCGTTCACGCCCTCGACCGGGGCGGCCCCGCGACCGGCCTCGATCGTCGCCCCGGCCGCCCGGGCTGCGGCGGTCAGCTGCTCGACCACCCGCTCCTGGCCCACCAGGTCGTCCCAGACGGCCACTGCTGCTCCCAAGCTCCGTACGGCAGCGCCGGTGGCGCCTCTTCCCCGCCGTCGAGCATACGTCTCCGCTCCGACACCCACTGCTCCGTCCGGGGGACGGCGGAGGGCACGGCGGACGGGAAGGCGGACGGGAAGGCCGGTCCCGCGGGCGACGGACCGACACCCGACGAACCGACACCCGACGGACCGCGGCCCCACCGGCGGCTGCCCGACGGAACGCGGCGGCGCCGCCGGGGACCCGCCCCGACGGCGCCGCGCACGCGTGTCCGGTCAGCCCCGGCGGCCCCAGCGACGGCCCTTGCCCTTGCCATCACCCTCGCCCTGGGCGTTCCCACGGCCCTCGGGCCGCTCCACACCGCCCTGGGCGCCGCTCTGCGGGCCGCCGTACGAACCGCCCTGGCCCGGGCCGCCGTGCTCCCAGCGCGCCCACTCGTCGTGCGAGCCGAGCAGGGTGTCGGTGAGGCTCGGCAGGTCGTCCATCGGCGTCTCCTCGGCCCACTCCGGCCGCGGCCGCTCGGCGGCCGGCTGCGGCTGCGACGGCGACGGCGACGGCGACGGCGACTGCGGCCCGGAAGCCGGCTCCGCGCCGACCACCGGCAGCTCACGGGTGCTGTCGACCGGCTCCGCGCGCCTCGGCGCCTGCGCCGCCCGGCCCTCGGCCCGCCCCTCGGTACGACCGTCCGTACGGCCGTCCGTACGGCCGTCCGTACGGCCCTCAACGCGCCCGGGCTCGATCTGCGGCAGCACCGCGGTCCGGTCGGCCTCCGCCGGGACCTTCGGCAGCACGGCCGTCTCGTCCACCGCCGAGGCCGGTACCACCGGCAGCCTGGTGGTCTCGTCGACCGCACCGGCGGCCCGACGCGCCTCGGCAGCCTTGCGCGCCTCGGCGGCTTCGGCCGCCCGGACGGCGGCCTGCCGGTCCCGCGGCGACAGCTCGCGCGTCGCCTCGTCCCCGAGCCCGCCCGACGAGGCCTGAGCCGCGTCCCGCGGAGCGTCCTTCGGGATGTCCCGGACCGCCCGCAGCTCCGTGGTCGCCTCCCCCGACGCCGAACCCGAGCCCGAACCCGCCGAGCCCGACCCCGAGCCAGAACCCGACCCCGGCCGCCCCTCGGCCCGGCCCTCCGCCGACTCCGCCGCGGCGGCCGCAGCCGCGAGCGCGGCGGCCTGCGCCAGCCGCGCCTCCTCGGCCCGCTGGAGCGCCTCCTCCGCCCGGCGGCGCTGCTCCTCGCGGGCGAGCTCGCGCTGCCGCTGGAGCTCGGCCTGGGCGGCCGCCTCGTCGGCGATCCGCTTGCGCTCGACGGCCTCCGCGGCCAGCCGGGCCTCCTCGGCCGCGCGGAGCTTGGCCTCCTCCGCGGCGCGGCGCTCGGCCTCCTCCGCGGCCCGTCGGCGCGCCTCCTCCTCGGCCTTGCGCCGGGCCTCGGCGGCGGCCCGCTCCGCCTCCTCCTTGGCCAGCCGCTCCTTCTCCGCCTGCTCGGCCCGCAGCTGCGCCAGCACCTCCTGCCGCTTGCGCTCGGCGGCCTCCTCCTCGGCCTTCTTGCGGGCCTCCTCGGCGGCGCGGCGCTCGGCCTCCTCCTTGGCCAGCCGCTCCTGCTCGGCGCGGGCGGCCTTCTCCTGCTCGGAGAGCGGCAGCTCGCGGTCGAGCCGGTGCCGGATGGCGGTGGTGACGAAGTCGGGGGCCTGGCTGCCGTCCACGACCAGGTAGCGCGCCGGGTCGGCGGCGGCGAGGGAGAGGAAGCCGGCCCGGACCCGCTGGTGGAACTCGGTGGGCTCGGACTCCAGCCGGTCCAGCGCCTCGGTGAAGCGCTCGCGGGCCCTGGTCGGGTCGACGTCCAGGACGACGGTCAGGTCGGGCAGCAGCCCGCCGGTGGCCCAGCGGGAGATCCGGGAGACCTCGGTCGCGGCCAGGTCGCGCCCGGCGCCCTGGTAGGCGATGGAGGAGTCCATGTACCGGTCGGTGATGACCACGGCGCCGCGGGCGAGGGCCGGCCGGATGACGTTCTCGACGTGCTCGGCGCGGTCGGCGGCGTAGATCAGCGCCTCGGCGCGGTGCGACAGGCCGGTGTTGCCGACGTCCAGGACGAGGCCGCGCAGCCGCTGGCCGACGGGGCTGCCGCCGGGCTCGCGGGTGAGCACGACCTCGTGCCCCTTGCCGCGGATCCACTCGGCGAGCGCCTGGGCCTGGGTGGACTTGCCGGCGCCGTCGCCGCCCTCCAAGGCGATGAAGAAGCCGGTGCCCGCACCCTGGTGCGGCACCGGGCCGCCCGCGCCGCGCACCGAGTCCACCAGGTCCCGGACGAACGGCGCGGTGCCGCGCCGGTCGTCGGTGCGCAGCAGCACGACCGCGGCGAGCACCAGGGTGAGCAGCCCGGAGGTGGCGACGGCCAGGGCCGCGCCGCCGTGGATGAAGGTGAAGGAGCCGGGCTCGACGGTGCCGTACTCGACGTCCCCGTAGGCGGCGGCGATCAGCGGGACGACGACCAGCGCGGCGGCGACCACGGCCCGGAGCACCGCGAACAGGTGCTCGGTGACCTTCGGCAGCCGGGCCTCCTCGACCTCCTGGGCGAGCAGGGTGCGCCCGGCCGAGACCACGATCCCGGCGGCCAGGCCGGCCAGCACCGTGAGCAGCAGGACCAGCACGAAGTCGAGCACCAGGCCGGCCAGGATCAGCGCGACGCCCTGGGTGAGCAGCGCCAGCGCGAGCAGTCGGCGGCGGGACAGCGAGGGCAGCGTGGCCCGGGTGAGCCGGGTGCCCAGGGCGGGCGTCCCGGCGGCGGCGAGCACCAGCAGGCCGTAGCCGATCGGCCCGGCGCGGTGCTCGGCGGCGGTCAGCAGCGCGAGCGCGGCGACGCCCGCCATCGAGGCGTAGCCGGCCGCGACGGCGAAGGTGAAGTACGGGGCGCTGCCGGTGCGGCCCTTGCCGAGCGCGGGGCCGGGGGTCGCGTCGGTCGGGGCGCGCAGGCCCTGGAACGGGGAGACCGGGGCCACGGTCACCGGGCCGCCGGGCAGCTGCTGGAGGTAGCCGCGGACCGCCGAGGCGGCGAACAGCCCGGCCGCGCCGAGCGCCGCGAAGGTGAGCTGGTGGGCGCGGAGCCAGTCGGAGCCGACGGCCGCGCCGATGTTGTTGAGCAGGGTGAAGGCGACCAGGCCGACGGCGCCGAGCGGCACGGTCACCCAGCCGGTGAAGCGGTCGATGCTCCGGACGCTGTCCAGGTTGGCCGCGGCCGGGCGCTGCTCGGCGGCCGGCAGGTGCGGGTTGGCCGGCGGCAGCAGGCCCGGGACGGCGGCGGACTTGGCGATCCCCCAGACCCGCTCGGCGGCACCGGTCACGAACACGGTGGCGAGCAGGACGTAGACGGCGGCCCCGGAGGGCTTGGCGGCGGAGCCCAGCCAGACGCTCCACCAGGGCGCGAGGCCGATCAGCAGGGCGCGCAGCACGTCGGCGCCGAACAGCGTCCAGCGCCGGTCCAGCCGGCCGGTGACCAGCCGGTGCACCGGGCCGAGCAGCGCGACGCCGACCAGCCCGGTGGCCAGCACCCGGACGGCGAGGACCGCGGCGAGGGCGAAGGCGAGGCTGCGCGGCAGGCTGCCGAACTGTCCGCCCTGGGCGGCGGCGATCACGGTGAGCGCGAGCAGCACCAGCAGACCGAGCCGGTCGGCGGTGCCGCCGATCAGCTGGGTGGTCCACAGGCGCCGGTAGGCGCGTGTCCGCAGCAGGGCCCTGGCCCGGTCCGCCGGGCTCCCGGCGGGCGCGACCTCGGGCAGGTCGAACGCCCGGGCTCTGGCGGCCGGGACGGCGCTGGGGGTGGGCTGCTCCTCGCTCGTCATACGGTCAGCGTAGCGGGCGGGGCCTGGCCGGAACGCTGCGAACGGGCTTCCGGATCGCGCTCATCACCGGGTTGTGACGTAGCCCGCACGGACCCGACGGACCTCGGGCCCGCACCCCCGAGATCGGGGGCACGGGCCCGGCTGCCGTGACCTGGGATCAGCCCTCGTCGGTGGCGGTGGCCTGGCCGGCCGCCGTCTTGCTCGCGGTGGTCTTCTTTGCCGCCGTCTTCTTCTCCGCCGCCGTCTTGGTGGTGGTGGTCTTCTTCGCCGCGGTCTTCTTCGCGGCGGTCTTGGTCGCCGCGGTCTTGGCGGTGGTCGTCTTCTTGGCCGCGGCCTTCTTCGCCGGGGCCTTCTTCGCCGCCTTCTTCACCGGCCCGCGCGCCCGCTTCTCGGCGAGCAGCTCGTACCCGCGCTCGGGCGTGATGGTCTCGACCTCGTCGTCCTTGCGGAGCGTGGCGTTGGTCTCGCCATCGGTCACGTACGGGCCGAAGCGGCCGTCCTTGACCACCACCGGGCGCTCGCTGACCGGGTCGTTGCCCAGCTCCTTGAGCGGCGGGGCGGCGGCGGCCCGGCCGCGCTGCTTGGGCTGGGCGTAGATCGCCAGCGCCTCGTCGAGGGTGATCGTGAAGAGCTGGTCCTCGTCGGTGAGCGAGCGGGAGTCGGTGCCGCGCTTGAGGTACGGGCCGTAGCGGCCGTTCTGCGCGGTGATCTCCGCGCCCTCGGCGTCGGTGCCGACCACCCGCGGCAGCGAGAGCAGCCGCAGCGCGTCCTCCAGCGTGACGGTGTCCAGCGACATCGTCTTGAACAGCGAGGCGGTGCGCGGCTTGACCGCGTTCTTGCCGGTCTTCGGCGTGCCCTCGGGCAGGATCTCGGTCACGTACGGGCCGTAGCGGCCGTCCTTGGCGACCAGCATGTTGCCGCTGACCGGGTCCGCGCCGAGCTCGAAGTCGCCGCTGGGCTTGGCCAGCAGCTCCTCGGCCAGCTCGACGGTGAGCTCGTCCGGCGGCAGCTCGTCCGGGATGTCGGCACGCTGGCCGGGCTCGCCCTCGACCGTCGAGGCGCGCTCGACGTACGGGCCGTAGCGGCCGACCCGCAGGGTGATGTCGTCGCTGACCCGGAACGAGCTGATCTCCCGGGCGTCGATCGCGCCGAGGTCGGTGACCAGTTCCTTCAGGCCGCCCAGGTGGTCGCCGTCGCCGTTGCCGGCCTCGGCGGCGCCGCCCGCGGCGCTGCCCTCGCCCTCGCCGAAGTAGAAGCGCTTCAGCCACGGCACGGACTTCGCCTCACCGGCGGCGATCCGGTCGAGGTCGTCCTCCATCTTGGCGGTGAAGTCGTAGTCGACCAGCCGGCCGAAGTGCTTCTCCAGCAGGTTGACCACGGCGAAGGAGAGGAACGACGGGACGAGCGCCGTCCCCTTCTTGAAGACGTACCGGCGCTGGATGATCGTGTCGATGATCGACGCGTAGGTGGAGGGGCGGCCGATCTCCCGGTCCTCCAGCTCCTTGACCAGCGAGGCCTCGGTGTAGCGGGCCGGCGGCTTGGTGGCGTGGCCCTCCGGGGTGATCCGGTCGGCGGCCAGCGGGTCGCCCTGGGCGACCTGCGGCAGCCGGCGCTCGCGGTCGTCGAGCTCGGCGTTCGGGTCGTCGGCGCCCTCGACGTAGGCCTTGAGGAAGCCGTGGAAGGTGATGATCTTGCCGGAGGCGGAGAACTCGACGTCCCGGCCGTCGGCGGAGGTGCCGCCGACCCGGACGGTGACGGACTGGCCGACCGCGTCCTTCATCTGGGAGGCGACGGTGCGCATCCAGATCAGCTCGTAGAGCCTGAAGTCGTCACCGGTCAGACCGGTCTCGGCGGGGGTGCGGAAGCGGTCGCCGGACGGGCGGACGGCCTCGTGCGCCTCCTGCGCGTTCTTGACCTTGCTGGCGTAGGTGCGCGGCGCGTCCGGCAGGTAGTCGGCCCCGTACAGCTGGGTGACCTGGGCCCGGGCGGCCGAGACCGCGGTGTCCGACAGCGTGGTGGAGTCGGTACGCATATAGGTGATGAAGCCGTTCTCGTACAGCTTCTGGGCCACCTGCATGGTCCGCTTGGCGCCGAAGCCCAGCTTGCGGCTGGCCTCCTGCTGGAGCGTCGTGGTGCGGAACGGCGCGTACGGCGAGCGGCGGTAGGGCTTGGACTCGACGCTGCGGACGGCGAACGCCGTCTGCTCCAGGGCGGCGGCCAGCTGACGGACCGCCTGCTCGTCCAGGTGCAGGGTGTTCGCGCTGGCGGCCTTCAGCCGGCCGTCCTGGCCGAAGTCGCGGCCGCTGGCGATCCGCTTGCCGTCGACGGCGGCCAGCCGGGCGCCGAAGGTCTCCGGGTTGGCGGCGTCGGCCGGGGTGCGGCCGGTGCCGAAGGTTCCGACCAGGTCCCAGTACGAGGCGGTGTGGAAGGCCATCCGCTCGCGCTCGCGCTCGACCACCAGGCGGGTCGCGACGGACTGCACGCGGCCCGCCGACAGCTTCGGCATGACCTTCTTCCACAGCACCGGCGAGACCTCGAAGCCGTACAGGCGGTCGAGGATGCGGCGGGTCTCCTGGGCGTCGACCAGGCGCTGGTTGAGCTCGCGCGGGTTGGCCACGGCCTCCTGGATCGCCGACTTGGTGATCTCGTGGAACACCATGCGGTGCACCGGCACCTTGGGCTTGAGCACCTGCTGGAGGTGCCACGCGATGGCCTCGCCCTCGCGGTCCTCATCGGTGGCGAGGAAGAGCTCGTCGGACTCCGCGAGCAGCGACTTCAACTTGCTGACCTGGGACTTCTTGTCCGCGTTGACCACGTAGATGGGCGCGAAGTCGTGATCGACGTCCACCCCGAGGCGGCGCACCTCGCCGGTGTACTTGTCCGGCACCTCGGCCGCGGTGCTGGGGAGGTCGCGGATGTGCCCGACGCTCGCCTCGACGATGTAGCCGGGGCCAAGGTAGCCCTTGATCGTCTTCGCCTTGGCCGGCGACTCGACAATGACGAGTCGCTGTCCGTGCGCGGTCTCGCTGCTCGGGGACACCTTCGCTCTTCTCTCCCGGTCCTTATGTGGCTGGTCGGCGCTGGCCGCACGGGCTGCGCTCCGCCCGACCCCTCCACCGTCCCGGGGCTGCCGCGGCACGACACCCCCACCAGCGGAGTGTGACCGTACCCCGGCCACCCTTGTCAAACGGACGGATCCCGCTTTTTCACTTGCCGGCCTCACCGACGCCACTCGAACGGTAACCCGATGACGGAGGTTCGCGCCCCGTGGAGGGGGGCCTTCGGCAGGTTCCGGAGGATGGAATGACGGATTTCAAGATCTGTCAACGGAAAATCGACAGGTTGGCACGGGATGGCGTGAATCCGCCCTGGGCACCCGTCCCCGGATCTGCCTCCGGCCTCTCCGGATCCCTCGCGGAGTGCGGGGCTCAGCCGCCGACCGCGACCAGGAGCCCGGCGCCCGCCGCCAGGCACCCCACGCCCAGGACGCTCCACAGCAGGTCGACGACGGCCGCCCGGCCGACCTCCCCGCGCGCCAGCACCACCCGGCTCGGGCGCTGCGGGTCGTAACAGATCCGCACCGAGGCACCTGGCGCGAAACGGTCCGGACGGCGCAGCGGGGTGTGCCCGCGCGGGCGGGCGATCACGAGCCCCGCGATCCCGCACGCGCCGGAGCCGCCCACCGAGGGCGGCACCGAGAAGGACAGCAGCGGCGCACTGTCCAGCTGGCCGTGCACGTCGTCCTCGGCCACCACGGTGGCCACCGCCGACGCCCCCCGGCGGCGCACCCGCAGGCGCAGGCCCACTTCGGCGGCGCACCAGAGCAGCAGCACGCCACCGAAGAGGGCGAGCACCGACCCGCCCACCATCGCCGTCGTCGTGTCCACCTCTGCCCCCGGCTCCCCAGCTCTGTCCACAGCCTGTGGACAGAGCTTCACAGCGGAGGGCCAACGGGAGACAGCCGCCCAGCGGCGGTCGGACGAACCAGGGGGTACGGACCGGTGAACCGGCCGCGTCGCGGCGGGACCGGTCCCGCCGCGATCAGCGGCGCCGGTCCCGGCGGGGCGGGCCCGGGCGGGGCGGGCCTCGGCGGGGCGGGCCTCGGCGGCTCCGGTCTCAGCGGACCGGTTCTCAGCGGACCGGGTCGATGAACCCCTGCTCGGTCAGCAGGCGCAGCGACTCCGGCACCCGGTCCCGCAGGACCACCCGGTCCTCGCCGAGCAGCCGCGCGATGGCGTCCACGATCTCGCCCGCCGACAGCGTCCCGTCGCAGACCCCGACGAAGCCGGCGCCCACGGTGTCCACCTTGGTGGCCCGCCGCATGCCTCGGTTGTGACGCAGGATCACATGCTCCGGGTCCTCCGCACCGGGCGCGCCGACCTGCTCCTGGACCACCTCGTCGGCCAGCACGTAACGGGCCGCGAGCAGGCCCGCGTCGTCGTGCGAGCGGAGGAAGTCCTGCCGGTCGAACCAGGCCTCGATGTGCGGGCCGAGCGGCTGCTCCACCGGGTGCGGCCACTCCTCCACCCGGACGGTCGGACGCTCGGCGCCGCTCGCCCGCAGGGTGATCCAGCCCATGCCGATGCCCTCGACCCGGCCCGCCTCGAAGGCGTCCAGCCACTCGCCGTACCGGGCCTGGTAGTCGCCGCCGGGGCCGCGGTGGTCGCCGCCGTCGCGCAGCCACAACTCGGCGTACTGGGCCACGTCCTGGACCTCGCGCTGGACGACCCAGGCGTCCAGCCCGGTGCCCGCGACCCAGCCGGCCAGCCGCTCCTGCCAGTCCTCGCCCTTGACGTGCTGCCAGTTGGCGAGCAGCTGGCAGTAGCCGCCGGGCTCCAGGTGGTCGGCGGCCGAGCGGACCAGGCCGCGGCACAGGTCGTCGCCGGCCATGCCGCCGTCGCGGTAGGTGAACCGGCCGCCCGGCGAGATCACGAACGGCGGGTTGGAGACGATCAGGTCGAACTTCCGCTCCCCGACCGGCTCGAAGAGGCTTCCGGCGGACACCTCGGTGCTGTCGAAACCGGACAGCGCCAGGGTCAGCTCGGTGAAGCGCAGCGCGCGCGGGTTGAGGTCGGTGGCGGTCACGGTCCCGGCGTGCCGGGCCGCGTGCAGCGCCTGCACGCCGGAGCCCGAACCGAGGTCCAGCGCGGCCCGGACGGGGCGGCGCACGGTGATGTTGGCCAGCGTGGTGGAGGCGCCGCCGACGCCCAGCACCAGGTCCTTGCGGGCCACCCCGTGCGCGGTCTCACCGGAGCCGATGCCGCCCGCGCCGCCCACCGCGCAGCCCAGGTCGGAGACCACCCAGGCGTCCGAACTGGGCATCCCGGCCACCTCGTTGGCGTACGGCCGGACGTCGACGGTGGCGCGCACCAGATCGCCGTCGGGGCGCAGCCAACCGTCCGCCAGGCAGTCCTCCACCGGCAGTGCGGCGGCGGCCGCCCGGTACGGGACCGGCTGCTGCAGCAGGAACAGCCGCACCAGCGTCTCCAGCGGGCTGCCACCGCGGGTCGCCCGCAGCGCCGGGACCGCCTCGCTGCGGGCCAACGCCGAATAGCCGGTGGGCCCGAGCAGGTCCAGGCAGCCGTCGGCGGTGAACGAGGCGGCGAGCAGCGCCTCGCGGAACTTGGCGAGGCGGGTCGGGTCGAGAACGGGGCTACTGATCACCCCGCCATTGTCCCCCGCCACCCAGCCGGTGGCCGCCGCTGCGCCCCGCGGCCGGCGGACGGAAGCCCGCACCACCCCGCGCGCCCCCTGGAAGCCACCACGCGCCGCCCTGCCGGGGGCACCGAGTCGTTCAGCGGCGGGCCTGTGGCAGGGGCGCCGGATCACGGGACGGCGACTCGCGGGACGGCGACTCCGGGGGCGGTGTCTCGCCGTCCCCGTCACCAGGCCCGTCCCCGGTACCGGGGACGGGCGCGTCGGACCGTCCGGTCCGCCCGGGCTCAGCTCGCGCTGGGGGCCGGGTTCGCCGGGGTGGTGGGCGGGGCGGCCGGAGCGGTGGTCGCACCGGCCGCGGCCGGGCTCGTGCCGTCGGTCGCGCCGGGCGCCGGGGTGGTGGCCGGGGCGCTCGGGGTGTCGGTGGCGCCCGGCGCCGGGGTCGTGCCGCCCGGGGCCGGGGTGCCGCTCGCGCCGGCCCCCGCACCGCCGGTGGCGCCGCCGCTCGGGGCGGTGGTCGGGGACGGCTTGCAGCCCTCCTGCTTGGCCATCGCCGCGCCGAGCTCACCACGCTGGAGCTTGCTCTGCGCCTGGGTGGAGAGCGAGGCCAGCTGCTGCACCTGGTCGGCCACGCTGCGCAGCCCGTCGGCGAACTTGGCCTGGTCGTTGTTGGGCAGCGCGTCCACCTTCTTCTGGACCTCCACGTACCCGTCGGCCGCCTTCTTCAGCTCCTCGACGGTGTCCTTCTGGAGGGCCGCGCCGTCCTGCACCTTGGGCGCCCCGGCCGCGTCGATGGCGGCGGCTATGTCCTGGTTGGTCTTGGCCAGCCGCCCGATGTCCGTGGAGAGCCGCTTCTGGAGGTCGGTCGGGGCCTCGCCGGTCTTCACCTGTCCGGTGTCGGCCAGCGCGGTCTGCGCCTGGGCGATCGGGTCCTTGGCAGCGCCGCAGACGTTCGACGCCCAGGACTCCAGCTGCTTGCTGTTGTTGTCGTCGCCGCCGCAGCCGACGGCGCCGAACGCGAGCAGCACGCCGAGGGCGGGTACGGCCAGCAGTCGCTTGTTCACCGGGAGAAGCCTTTCGGTTCGGTCGTCATCGGTCGTCGAACCTACACGGCCGATGTCCGTCCCCCGATTCGTCCGTCCCCCGATTCCCGGCTCCCCCGTCCCCCAGGGGCCGCCCTCTCGACGCCCCGGCCCGGGTCAGGCCCGCTCGCACTCGTCCCGGCCCGGGTGTTTCGGCGGTGGGGTGCTTCGGCGGTGGAGTGGTCTGCGCGAGCGGCCAGGGCGGCCGCACGGCGCGGATCCGCGTGGACGTCCTCGTCCGCGACGCGGCGAACCGCCGGGATCAGCGGTGTGTCACCGCATGCCCGGGAACAGGACCCCGGCCGCTCTCGGGCGCGAGGAAGCGCCCGCGAGGCGGCGGGGACGCGAGGAGACGTCGAGGCAGCGCCTCAGACCGCGATGGAGGCGACCGAAACCGGCCAGCTCATCCGGATCAGGCCACCGGCCGCGCCGTTGGTGACCTCCAGGTCCTCGACCAGGCCGGTGATCACGGCGAGGCCCAGGGTGTCCTCGTCCGGCTCGCCGCCCTCGGCGTCGCCGGAGGCCGGGACGGCGGCGGGGCCGGCCTCGTCCTCGACCTCGATGAGGAAACGCTTCTCCTGATCGGTCAGCGCGACCCGGACCGCGCCGCCGATGCCGCCGCGCTGGTGCAGTCCGACCGCGCGGGAGCACGCCTCGCCGACCGCGAGCCGTACCTCGTCGAGCACCGACTCGTCGACCCCGGCCCGTCTGGCGACGGCCGCGGCGACCAGCCTGGCCGTCCGCACGTGCTCGGGAAGCGCGCTGAATCGAAGTTCGACGGTTGCCATCTCTCCCCCTCGGGGTGCTCCGACCGGGGCCGGAGACCCGGCCCCTGCGGGCCGGCGGAACCGGCCCTGGGGCGCCCGGGGGACGCACCGGGCCACACGGACCCGGGCACCCGGACGCGAAGAACGAGCGGGGCCGGCCGCACGGGCCGGCCCGGCCGCGTCAGTCGGTCGCGTTGACCGCGTCGTCCACCGAGGTGTGGATCGGGAAGACCTTGGTCAGGCCGGTGATGCGGAAGATCTTCAGGATGCGCTCCTGGTTGCAGACGAGGCGCAGCGAGCCCTCGTGGGCACGCACTCGCTTCAGACCGCCCACCAGCACACCGAGGCCGGTCGAGTCGAGGAAGTCAACGCCTTCCATGTCGACGACGAGGTGGTACTTGCCGTCGTTGACGAGCTCGACCAGCTGCTCCCGCAGCTTCGGGGCGGTGTACACATCGATCTCGCCGCCAACCTCGACGACCGTACGATCGCCGACTGAACGGGTCGACAGGGACAGGTCCACGGAACCTCCAGCACCTTGCCTTGCTACGTCATGTGCGATCCTCGGCCGGACGGCCGCCACCGCATGGTCGCGAGCCCGGGCGCGCCCAGCCACGCGTGGCAAGCCTCGGCGCTGCGACCCACGGCC
The DNA here is from genome assembly GCF_042883725.1 of Kitasatospora sp. NPDC058184. Classification (NCBI taxonomy): domain Bacteria; kingdom Bacillati; phylum Actinomycetota; class Actinomycetes; order Kitasatosporales; family Streptomycetaceae; genus Kitasatospora; species Kitasatospora sp. NPDC058184. The sequence continues at coordinate 211,773 of NZ_JBHVVE010000005.1, read as the reverse complement.
ATACGGCCGTCACGGCCACATTCAACCACCTGCGACCATGCCCGCACGATGGCTTACGACGATTCTCCGTCACGCCGGTGACACACTGGGTCCTCATGCCGCCCCGACACAGCCCGCCCGAGGCACTGCTCACGACCCTGGCCGCCGGCCGGGGGCGGTCCGACCGACTCACCCATACGGAGCACCTTCCCGCCCGACCTGCGCGTTATTCACCATGGCCGGACTCGATCCGTCCGGAGGTCGTGGCCGCGGCTCGTGCCGTCGGGGTCGAACAGCCGTGGGCGCACCAGGCAGAAGCGATGAATCTGGCCAAAAGCGGCCAGACTGTGGTGATCGCCACAGGCACCGCCTCGGGCAAGTCGCTGGGCTACCTGGCCCCGGTGCTCAGCGACCTGCTGGACGGCACCGAGGCCCGCAACGGCCGCGGCGCCACCGCGCTCTACCTGGCCCCGACCAAGGCGCTCGCCGCCGACCAGCGGCGCCGGGCCGCCGAACTCGCCCCGCCGAGGGTGCGCGCCGCCCTCTACGACGGCGACACCCCGCCCGAGGAGCGCGAGTGGGTCCGCCAGTACGCCTCCTACGTGCTCACCAACCCGGACATGCTGCACCGGGGCATCCTGCCCAGCCATGCCCGCTGGTCCTCCTTCCTCAAGGCGCTGCGCTACGTGGTCGTGGACGAGTGCCACAGCTACCGGGGCGTGTTCGGCTCGCACGTCGCCCAGGTGCTGCGGCGGCTGCGCCGCATCTGCGCCCGTTACGGTTCGTCACCCGCCTTCCTGCTAGCCTCCGCCACCACCGCCGACCCGGCCGCGACCGCCCGGCGGCTGACCGGCCTGCCCGCCGTGGCCGTCACCGAGGACGCCTCGCCGCGCGGGCCGATGGTCTTCGGCCTCTGGGAGCCGCCGCTGACCGAGAACGTCGGCGAGCACGGCGCGCCCGTGCGCCGCACCGCGACCGCCGAGGCGGCCCACCTGCTGACCGAGCTGGTCGAACGGGAGACCCGCACCGTCGTCTTCGTGCGCTCCCGGCGCGCCGCCGAGCTCGTCGCGCTCCAGGCCCAGGACCAGCTCGGCCGCCCGCTCGCCGGACGGGTGGCCGCCTACCGCGGCGGTTACCTCGCCGACGAACGCCGGGCCTTGGAACGCGACTTGCACTCCGGACGACTGCTCGGCCTCGCCTCCACCTCCGCTCTCGAACTCGGCGTCGACATCTCCGGCCTCGACGCCGTCCTGATGGCCGGCTACCCCGGCACCCGGGCCTCGCTCTGGCAGCAGGCGGGCCGCGCGGGGCGGGAGGCCCAGGGCGCGCTGGCCGTCCTGATCGCCCGGGACGACCCGCTGGACACCTACCTGGTGCACCACCCCGAGGCGCTGTTCGCGGCCCCCGTCGAGGCCACCGTGCTCGACCCCGACAACCCGCACGTGCTCGCCCCGCACCTGTGCGCGGCCGCCGCCGAACTCCCGCTCACCGACGCCGACCTGGAGCTGTTCGGGCCGTCCACCGCACCACTGCTACCGGTCCTGGAGCGGCGCGGCCTGCTGCGCCGCCGCAGCGACGGCTCCTGGTACTGGACCCGTCGCGAGCGCGCGGCCGACGCGGTGGACCTGCGCGGCAGCGGCGGCAACCCGGTGCAGATCGTCGAGGCCGACACCGGCCGGCTGCTCGGCACGGTGGACGCCGCGGCCGCGCACACCACCGTCCACACCGGCGCCGTCCACCTGCACCAGGGCCGCACCTACCTGGTCCGGGAGTTCGACCTGGAGAACTCCGTCGCCCTGGTCGAACCGGCCGACCCGCCGTACACCACGGCCGCCCGCGACATCACCTCCATCTCCGTCCTCGACACCGACACCACCGTGGACTGGGGCGAGGGCCGGCTCAGCTTCGGCTCGGTGGAGGTGGTCAACCAGGTGGTCGGCTACCTCCGCAAGCGGATCTCCACCGGGGAGATCATGGGCGAGACCAAGCTCGACCTGCCGCCCCGCACACTGCGCACCCGGGCGGTCTGGTGGACCGTCACCGAGGACCAGCTGCTCGACGCGGACATCCCGCCCGACCAGCTGCCCGGCGCCGCCCACGCCGCCGAGCACGCCTCGATCGGGCTGCTGCCGCTGTTCGCCACCTGCGACCGGTGGGACATCGGCGGCGTCTCCGTGCCGCTGCATCCGGACACCGGCCTGCCGACCGTGTTCGTCTACGACGGCCACCCCGGTGGGGCCGGCTTCGCCGAACGCGGCTTCCAGCGGGCGGTCCAGTGGCTGACGGCCACCCGGACGGCGATCGCCTCCTGCGAGTGCGAGCGCGGCTGCCCGTCCTGCGTCCAGTCGCCCAAGTGCGGCAACGGGAACGACCCGCTGGACAAGGCCGCCGCCGTCCGGCTCCTGGACGTCCTGCTGGCCGGGGCACCCGAAGCCACGGAGACACCGGACGACGGGCCGGGGGCCCCGGACGGGCCGGACGGGCCGGAGGCAGACGGACCGGAAGCGGTCCCGGGACCGGACGGTGGCGCACCGGCCGGTTCATGAGGCCGCCCCCGCAGCCGCGCTCGGGGCTCCGCCCGGAGCCCCGCCCGGCCCGCCCTCCGGCGCGTCCTCGGGGCCGGTGACCGGGGCCCGTACCGGCCCGGCCCGAGCCCTCGCCCGCGCCGGGCCGACCGGCAGTCGGGCCGGGAGCCCGCGGACCTCCACCTCGGCCACCACCTCCACGGCGTCCGCCGACCGGTCGACCGCACAGGACACCAGCCCGGCGCCCTGGACGGCGGCGATCCCGGCGGCCCGGGCGCAACCGCCGTCCCGGTCCAGCAGCAGTCGGTCCGCCGCGGCGAGGGCCGCGAGGTCGGCCGCCGACTCGGCCCGGTGCCGAGCGGCCACCACCGAGCCGACCGCGATCGTCCCGGCGAACACCGCCATGCCCAGCATCGCCAGGGCGAGCAGCCAGACCGTCGCCGAGCCGGCGTCCGGCCCCCGGCCGCCCACCGCGACCGCTCGGGCCGCACGGGCGCGTGCCAGCCGCTCCGCCGCCTCCCGCAGCCCGGTCAGGACGGCCACGGGCCACCACCTGCCTCCGCGCCCGCCACCAGGACGTCCTCCCGGGCCGCCACGGCCGCCGCAGTGAGCCGGACGGCGAGCAGCCCGCCGAGCCTGCCCGGCCCAGCGCACGGCGCCTCCACCTCGACCCGGACCGTGTCGGCCGCCAGGGCGACCCGGACCTGTGCGCCCGGCGGGGCCGCCGCGCGGGCGAGCCCGGCGGCGTCCGCCTCCCCGCGAGCGGCCGCCCTGGCGCCGACCCGGGCGGCATCCACACAGCGGATCTGCGCGGCCGCCGCGAGCACGCCCCAGATCAGCATCCCCGCGAGCAGGAGGAGCGCCGGCAACACCACCGCCGTCTCCGCCGTCACGAAGCCCGCGTCGCCGCGTCGCCCCGGGCGCAGCGACCACGCCCGGCCCGGGTCCGTTCTCAGGCCCCTGCCGCCCGCCCGGAGCACGGGCGGAGCGACGCCGGAGCGCGTGCCTCGCGAGATGGGGACAGAACCTCCTCCCGACCGCCCGGCCGGGGGCCACCGACGACCGGAGGCAGCCCCACGGGGTGCGCCCGCCCCCAGGGGTCCACCGGCCGAAGGCGGCCCACCGGCGGGAGTTCGGCAGCCGGCCTCAGGTCGCATGGAGCGCCCGTACCAGCATGTCGGTCAGCGCACCGGTGATGGCGTCGCTGGTCACCACCTTGTACAGCCCGGCCGCGAGGGCGCACGCGCCCAGCGTCCCGACGGCGTACTCGGCCGTGGTCATCCCGGCGTCCGAGCGGCCCCGGAGCCGCGCCACCCGGCGGACCCGGCGGGCTGCCCAGCGCACCCGACGGGCCGACCGGTGGCTCCTCCGCTGCCACTCCTCGGCCAACGGGCGGAGCGGACGCCCGGCACCGGGCCGAATCGCGATCACTGCGGTCATGAAAACTCTCCTGTCACTCGACGTACGACGGCCGCTCGTGCGGCCTACGATCCTTCACATCGCCTCGGCGAAGCGGCTGGTGAGGCCGACGACCACCGGCACCACGCCGATCAGGACGAAGGCCGGGAGGAAGCAGAGCCCCAGCGGCGCGGTGGCGAGCACCGCGGCCCGGCGGACCCGGGTGTGGGCCGCGCGGGCGGCCGCCGTGCGCTGCCCCTGCGCCAGCCCGATCAGCGGGCCGGCGGCGGGGACGCCGCCGAGGCTGCTGCGCTCCAGACAGCGCGCCAGCGGCGCCAGCGACGGGTGCTGCTCGCCCAGGCGGTGCCAGCACAGCTCCGGCGGTGCACCCAGGGCCAGTTCGGCCCCGATCGCCGCCAGCCGGGGCCCCAGCGGCGCCCCCACACTTCGACCCACCGCCGACACGGCCTCCGAGGGGAGCGCCGCCGAGCCGAGGCAGGCCGCCAACAGCTCGGCGCCCAGCGGGAGTTGCCTGGTCAGCAGCTCCTCCTCGCGGGCCGCCCTGCGGTCGGCCGGCGAGCGCACCCGGGCCGACCAGCGATGGACACCCACCGCGAGCAGCACCCCGACGGCCAGCCCGGGGCCGCCACCGAGCAGCACCGCCGCCGTGATCCCGGCGACGCCCGCCACCAACAGCCGTCGGCGACGCTCAACCACCAAGGCAGCAGCCCTGGTTCGCCTTCCGATCCCCTCTCCACCCCAGGCCCGGACGAGTACCCGTCGGCGTCTCACCCGGCCGCGCACCGACGCCCACCCCGCAGCAACCACGCCTGCCGTGAGGGCGAAAGCCGCCCACTCGATGCCCCGCATCACCTCGCCCCCGCTTCCACTCCGAGCGCCCGTGCGCGCACCCGCGACAGCCCGCGGTTCCGCTCGCCCGGCCGAAGAGCGGGCCCCGCACGACCTGAGGCCGCACACCGCCCACCCCGCCCAGCCGGCGCCTCCAGCGCGCCGTGGGCCGCCGCCCGGACGATGCGTGCCGTCCAGAGCACGCCCAGCCCCTCCAGGACCGCCCCCGCCACGAGGCAGCCCAGCCCGGCCGGGGTGTGCAGCAGGACCTCCAGCGGGTGCGCCCCGAGCGCCGCACCGAGGAGCAGCCCGACGCCCGGCAGCGCGGCCAGGACGGCGATCGTCGCGCGCGGTCCTGCCAGTTCCCCGGCGATCTCCTCCGCGAGCGCCCGCTCGCCGCGCAGCGCCTCCGCGACCCGGTCCAGCGCATCGGCCGACCCCGATCCGCTGCCCTCGGCCACCCGCCAGCAGGCCGCGACGGCCGCGGCCCCACTGCCGCCCGGAAGTTCGGCCAGCAGGTGCAGCGCGGCGGGTACGTCCCCGCCGTAACGGCCCGCCGCCAGTCTGGCCACCGGCTCCTCGCCGAGCCTGCGCAGCCCCTCCGGGTCGGCGGCGAGCCGCGCGGTGACCAGGTGCAGCGCCTGTTCAGGTGTCGCACCACCGCGCAACTCCCCTGCCAGGCCCGCGCAGAGCTCCACCACGGCCGCGGCCCGGTGCCGGGCCTCCACCGCCAGGCGTCGCCGCAGCCGCCACCTGCGCAGCGGCAGGACGGCCAGCGCGGCCGCGAGTACCGGCACCGGTGAGGCGGTGGCCTGCCCAGCGGCCAACCCCAGCGGAAGGAGCAGCAGTTCGGGCACCAGGAAGCCCGGCAGCGGCCCCCCGGCCCAGGACCGCACCGCGATCGCCGGGCCGGGCCCCCGCGCCGGAGGCCCGCTGCCCGCCAGCACCAGCCTGGAGCGCTGCCCGCCCGGCAACTGCCCCTGCACCGCACGCCACGCGGCGACGGCCACCAGGAACAACGCCAGCACCCAGCAGAACGCGAGCTGACTCTGCATCACTTCACCCACCTCCGTTGACCTCGGTCTTTCCGGCCCGCGCCGCCGAGCAGCACCAGGGCTCCCACGGCGCACCCGCCCACCAACAGGGCGAAGGCGACTTCCACCACCCGCACGTCCGCGCCCACCGGCCCGGTCACCGTCACCGCGATCACAGGCGCCCCCGCCCGAGCGACACCCCGCGTGCCGCCAGCAGTCCGACCAGCCGCTCCCACCCCGCACCGGGGCTCAGGCCACCGGACGCCGGGAAGGCCACCGCGGGCGTGGTCACGGCTGACCCGTCACCGGCCCCGGCCAGCGTGTGGATCTCCGCCACCCGGCGCCGCCCCGAGCCCGGATCGCGGACCAGGTGCACCACCACGTCGAGCGCGGCCCGCAGTTGGCCGTGCAGCGCCGTCCGGTCGAGGCCCGCGAGCGCGCCCAGGGCCTCCAGTCGGACCGGCACGTCCGCCGCCGTGTTGGCGTGGACCGTGCCGCAGCCGCCTTCGTGCCCCGTGTTCAGCGCGGCCAGCAGGTCCGACACCTCGGGCCCGCGGACCTCGCCGATCACCAGCCGGTCCGGACGCATCCGCAGCGCCTGGCGGACGAGGTCCCGCAGGGTGAACTCGCCCAGCCCCTCCTGGTTGGGAGGCCGGCTCTGCAACCGGACCACGTGCGGGTGGGCCGGTTGCAGCTCGGCGGAGTCCTCGGCGAGCACGATCCGCTCGTCCGGCCCGACCAGACCGAGCAGGGCCGACAGGAGCGTCGTCTTCCCCGAGCCCGTCCCGCCGGAGACGAGCAGCGACAGCCGGGCCCGCACGATGCCCGCGAGCAGTTCCGCACCCTCTGGTGGCAGCGACCCGCCCGCCACCAGCTCGTCGAGCGTGAAGGGCCGGGGGCGGCAGACCCGCAGCGAGATGTGCGTGCAGCCGGCCGCGATCGGCGGCAGTACGGCGTGCAGCCGGGTGCCGTCCGGCAGCCGGGCGTCCACCCACGGGCGGGCGTCGTCCAGCCGCCGGCCGGCCGCCGTGGCCAGCCGGTGGGCCAGCCGCCGCACCGCCTCGGCGTCGGCGAAACGGACTCCGGTGGTTCGCTGCAGGCCGCCGCCACGGTCGACCCACACCTCGTCCGGACCGTTCACCAGGACGTCCGTGACGTCGGGCGCCGCCAGCAGCCGGTCCAGCGGGCCCGCACCCACCAGTTCGGCGCGCAGCGAGCGCACGGTGTCCAGGACCTCGTCCCCGCCGAGCGGCGGGCGGGTGGCCCGCAGCGCGGCCGCGACCGAGCCTGCCGTCGGAGCGGCCCCCGACTCGGCCAGCCGCAGCCGGACCGCGTCCACCAGGGCCGCCGCCCGCTGCTCGCGGGCCGTACGACCGTACGGACAGGGCCCGTGCCCGGGCTCCGGCGGCCCGCCGGGCGGCGGCACGCTCCGCAGCGGCCGGTGCTCCCGCGCACCGCCGCCCGGACCGGGCGATCCGCTCCGAAGGACCGTTCTGCGCAGACGGACCATCAGTACACACCTCCTCCGGCCACCGGCACCGGCGGCAGCACCTCGGTCAGGAAGCTCGCGCAGAAGCGCGCGAGCGGGCCGCCCTCCCGGCTTCCGGGCGGGACGCCCTTCACGACGTCCTGGGCCAGGCCCGGCTCCGGCTCCAGCTCCCCCGCCAGCGGCAAGCGCAGCCCGCGGACGATCTGCCGGGCCGGGAGCCCGCCGGCCCGCACCGGCCGCACCACGGCCCGGACGTCCCCGAGCCGCATCCGGGCCGCCGCCGCGACCCGGTCGGCGGCGGCCACCGCGCGCAGCTCGGCCGACACCACCAGGAGCGCCAGGTCGGACTGCTCCAGCACCTGCCCGGCGGCCGCGTCGAGGTGCCGGGGCACGTCGACCACCACCAGCCCGCCGCGCCGTCTGGAGGCGGCCAGCACGCTGCGCATGGCCTCCGGCGGCACCGTCAGGGTGTCGCCGCGGTCCCAGGACAGGCAGGACAGCGCGGAGAGCCGTTTGAGCGCGGGCAGCGCCCGGGCCAGCTCGGCCCCGCTGACCCGCCCGCGGGAGCCGGCCAGATCGGGCCAGCGCAGCCCGCTGACCCGCTCGCCGCCGAGCAGGATGTCGAGGCCCCCGCCCAGCGGATCGCCGTCCAGGAGCATCGTCCGCCGGCCCGCCCGCGCGGCCGTGACCGCCAGCGCGCAGGCCAGGGTCGAGGCCCCGGCCCCGCCGGACCCGCCGAGCACCGCGACGGTGACCGCCGGGCAGCCGACGCCCTCGGCCGCGTCGGCGATCCGGTCGAGCAGCCAGGCCTCGGCGTCGGGCAGGAACAGCACGTGCTCGGCCCCGAGTTGGACGGCTCTGACCCACACCCCGGGGTCGTCCAGGTCCAGCCCGAGCAGCAGCACTCCGCCGCGCCGCCCCAGCCCGGAGCAGCGGACGGCCTGGTCGTCCCCGACCAGGACCAGCGAGGCCCCTTCCCAGAGGTCCCGCGTCGGCGGCGCGCCCCGGACCAGCCTCGGCTCGGTGCCCGCCGCCGCGCAGATCCGCAGCAGGTGCTCGGCCAGGCCCTCGTCCTCGGTGACGACGAGCGGCCCGGCGACCGCGGGGCCCTCGGCGGTGATGTGGTCGGCGATCGGCGTCGACATGGTTGCTCCCCTCCGCGCCGCCGACCACCGGGGTGGCCGACGGCGCACGTCGGACGGTTCCGGCGGACGGCCGCCCGACAGGCCTCTGAGGGAGGAAGGGGGTGAGGCCCTGCCCGGCGACCGCCGCCGGTCATCACGGTGGGGGGAGATCCGGATTTCGTCATCCGGGTTCCGATTGCCTGTGGATAACTCGTGTGCTGTGGAGGAAAACGTTCACCCGGGCGGGGGGCTATTCGGCGAAGAATTGACGAAAGGGGGTCACCGAGATGAACCGGCGACCCGCCCCGTCCCGTTCAGCCGTTCTCCCGACCTCCGCCCGCCGCCTTCCGGACACCGCTTCCGAACGGCTTCCGAACGGGCTCGCACCACCGATCGGAACCAGCCGTTCGATCCTCGACGGGCATGAGCAAATGGCGACACAGAGTGACGAAAGTCGATCGACGGGCCGGAGCGGCGACACCCCCTGTAAGCCGTCGACACGACGGCGGCGCACCCACGGCGAGGGGCGTTCAAGCCCTGAAAATGGCCCCGGACGTGCGACGACCCCCGCCGGGGGGGAGAGCGGGGGTCGTCTATCCACAGCCCGGCTCGGGGGGGAGGAGCCGGACCGGGTTAGCACGGTCGCGAACGATCCGTGACTTCCATGGTGTACCCGAGCGGCCAGAAACACAAACCCGCACGCCCGCGAGTACGCCGAATGGCGGGGTCTTTTGCGGCTCCCTCTATCCTCGGTTCCCGTGGACACCACCGAGAACGCCGACGACTACGCCGACGAGTCCCAGGGCGACGCCACCGGGCCCGAAGAGCTCCGCCCGCCCGTTCGCCCCCGACCCGGCGGGCTGCGCACCGCGGCCTTCTTCGACCTCGACAAGACCATCATCGCCAAGTCGAGCGCACTGGCCTTCAGCCGCCCCTTCTACCAGGGCGGACTGATCAACCGTCGGGCCGTACTGCGCAGCGCGTACGCCCAGTTCGTCTTCCTGGTCGGCGGCGCGGACCACGACCAGATGGAGAAGATGCGCCAGTACCTCTCCGCGCTCACCCGGGGCTGGAACGTCCAGCAGGTCCGCGAGATCGTCGCCGAGACCCTGCACAACCTGATCGACCCGATCATCTACGACGAGGCGGCCTCGCTGATCGAGCAGCACCACGCGGCCGGCCGGGACGTGGTGATCGTCAGCAGCTCCGGCTCCGAGGTGGTCGAGCCGATCGGTCGGCTGCTCGGCGCGGACCACGTGATCGCCACCCGGCTCCAGGTCGAGGACGGCTGCTACACCGGCGAGATCGAGTACTACGCCTACGCCGAGAACAAGGCCGCGGCCATTCGGGAGTTGGCCGCGACCGAGGGCTACGACCTGGCCGCCTCCTTCGCCTACAGCGACTCCTCCACCGACCTGCCGCTACTGGAGGCGGTCGGCCATCCGTCGGCGGTCAACCCGGACCGCGCGCTGCGGAAGGAGGCGCAGGCCCGGGAGTGGCCGGTGCTGGTCTTCGACAAGCCGGTGGAACTGCGGCGCCGACTGCCCGAGTTCTCGGCCCCGAGCGGCTCGGTGCTGACCGCGGTGGCGGTCGGGACGGCCGTGGTGACCGCCGGGGTGATCTGGTACCTGGCCCGCCGGAGGCGCCCCCTCGCCTGAGGCGGGCGGCCCGGCAGCCCTTGGACAAAACGGTCAATCGGGACAGACTTCTCTTTTCGGGTTCCCCTTTCCCCCGAAACGCGATACAAATGAAGCACGGCCCGCGAGACCCGGTCAGGACCTTAAGAGGTCAAACCGACAACGCAGTTCAGGCCCCACGGACCGCACGTACAGATATCCGGGCACCCACATGCAGCCGACCCGCTGTCGGGCCGCCGGACCAGACGAACGGGCAGGATCCCCGTCTGATCGGCACTTCCGGTGCATGCATGGTCACCCGGTATCTGCACCAGCGGCGGCACCCGGCAGGAGCAGGTGCCGCCGCATCCTCGTCTCCGCGCGCCCCCTCGGGGCCGCGCGCGCCGTCCCGAGCGGGGCGCTCAGACCATCCCGCGCTGCATCGCCTCGCAGACCGCCGTGCTCTCCCGCACCCCGAGCCGCAGCGCCCGACCGCTGTACGCGATCCAGGCCGCCATCCCCTCGGGGGTTCCCGCCAGGTAGCCGGCCAGGGCTCGGCGGTGGGCGGCGGTGCCCAGCTCGGCCAGGCCGACCTCGGCCGGGCAGATCGACTTCGGGTCGAGCCCCTCGGCGATCAGCACGATCCGCTGGGCGGCCCGCGCGATCACGCCGTTGTGGGCGCCGAACGGCCGCAGCGCGAGCAGTTCGCCGTGCACCACCGAGGCCACGACGAGGGCCGGCGTGCCCACGCCCTGGCCCTCCGCACGCGCCACCAGCAGCCGGGAGAGCTGGTCGAGCCGGGCCGCGACCTCCTCCGCGCCCGGAGCGGGCGGCAGCACGGGCGGCGGCCCGTCGACGGCCTCGACCTCGACGCTCTCCACCGGCTCCAGCTCCTGCGGGAACAGCACCTCCGCGCCCTCCCCGGCCCGCCGCGGGCGACCGGCGGCCGGATCGCCGTCGCCGACCGCGAGCAGGTGCAGCCGGGCCAGCACCTGGAGCGGCGAGTGCCGCCAGATGCTGAGCAGCTGGCCGGCCTCGGCGGCGATCCGCAGGGCCGCGCCGACCGTCCGGGCCTCGGGGTCCGCGCCGAAGTCGCTGCGGCGGCGGACCTCCTCCAGCGGCCAGTCGGCCCCGGCCAGGGCCGCCGACGCGCGGGCGCCGCGCAGCGCGGACTCGGAGGTGACCTCGGCCGCGCGGCGGCGCATCACCCGGTGGCCGTAGAGCCGGTCGACGGCCTTGCGCACCTCGGCGACCGCGTCGGGCACCCCGGGGAGCTGGGCCAGCGGGGCGAGGGGATCAGTTCCAGTGCTCACCTACCCGAGAGTAATGAACGGGCCGCCCCTCCCGGAACAGCAACCCCGCATCACCCGTTAGAGGCAATCCTCACTTCCCGCCCCCGGCGACGCCCAAACCCCGGCTAGCATGGCCGCTATCGGAGACGATAACGATTTCCAACTAGGGGCGGCGTCGCGCGGCCCCTGGGCGGACGGCCCGCAGCGAGGGCCCTGAGCGAGAGCCGGAGTCCCCAGATGAAGATCGCCTTCGTCGGCAAGGGCGGCAGCGGGAAGACCACGCTGTCCGCGCTGTTCATCCGCCACCTGGCAGCCCTGGGCCGGCCGGTCGTCGCCGTGGACGCCGACATCAACCAGCACCTGGGCCCCGCGCTGGGCCTGACGGACGATCAGGCCGCCGCCCTGCCCTCACTGGGCGGGCACCTGCCGGAGATCAAGGAGTACCTGCGCGGCAGCAACCCGCTCATCCGCTCCTCCGACGAGATGATCAAAACCACGCCGCCCGGCCGCGGTTCGCGGCTGCTGCGGATCGTCGAGGAGAACCCGGTCTACGCCGCCTGCGCCCGCCCGATCGCGCTGGACGAGGGCTCGGTCCGGCTGCTGGCGACCGGCGCGTTCACCGAGGAGGACCTCGGGGTGGCCTGCTACCACTCCAAGGTCGGCGCGGTGGAACTGCTGCTCAACCACCTGTTGGACGGCCCGGGCGAGTACCTGGTGACCGACATGACCGCGGGCTCGGACTCCTTCGCCTCCGGCCTGTTCACCCGCTTCGACCTGACCTTCCTGGTCGCCGAACCGACCCGCAAGGGCGTCTCCGTCTACCGCCAGTACAAGGACTACGCCCGCGACTTCGGCGTGCGGCTGCGGGTGGTCGGCAACAAGGTGCAGGGGCCGGACGACCTGGCCTTCCTGCGCCGCGAGGTCGGCGACGACCTGCTCACCACCTTCCGGCAGTCGGACTGGGTGCGCCGCCTGGAGCAGGGCGCCGAACCGCCGCTGAAGTCCCTGGAGACGGCCGACCGGGCCGTGCTGGAGGAGCTGCGGATCGAGGCCGACGCGGCGTACGGGCGGCGGGACGCGCGCCGCTACACCGAGCAGGCGGTGCTCTTCCACCGCCGCAACGCGGAGAGTTGGGCCAACTCCAAGGTCGGCATCGACCTCGCGACCCAGGTGGACGAGGACTTCGTCCTGGGCGGGTTCGCGGACGGCGACACGCGCACCTCCCCGGCGGGCGCCCGCGCCTGACCCCCACCACCGCCGCCGAACGGGCCGCGACCTCCCCGTTCCGGGAGGTCGCGGCCCGTTCGCCGCGCCCGGCCCCGGAGCCGACCCCGGCGGACGGGAGCCACGACCGCTGCGACCAGCAGATTCCCGACCGTTAGGCCACCACCCATTGGGGTGAATCAGGGGGTTTTCCGCTTCCCTCCCGGAACCACGCTGTGCAAAGCTTTCATTACCCTCGGTTTACCGAGTCTTGATGGTTCGCCCGGTGGCCCCCGGTGAGACGTCCCGCACCTCGCCCGAAGCCCTGGCGGGCCTGATGGTCAACGCCGGCCGGTGACACCCGCACTCCCCCGCCGCGCCCACGCCATCCCGCCACACCGTCGCGCCCACGACAGCCGATCCGCCCCGGAGCCCCACCCCGGATTCACCGCCGGACCTGACTGCGTTCGCTCCCCCGGACAGACGGGAAGACAATGACCCTCGACATCTCCAGTGCCCCCATCGCCTCCGACACCACCGACCACGCGCCGCCGGGCGCGGGCTCCCGCATCCGGTGGGCCCAGGACCTCTCCGCGTCCCTCGTGGTCTTCCTGATCGCCGTGCCGTTCTCCCTCGGCATCGCGCTCGCCACCGGCGCCCCGCTCACCGCCGGTCTGGCCGCCGCGGCCGTGGGCGGCATCGTGGTCGGGCTGTTCGGCGGCACACCGCTCCAGGTCAGCGGCCCCTCGGCGGCGCTGACGGTGATCACCGCCGGACTGATCGCCCAGTACGGCTGGCGGGCCACCTGCGCCATCACCGTCGCCGCCGGACTGCTCCAACTCCTGCTCGGCGCACGCCGGGTGGCCCGGACCGCGCTCGCCGTCTCGCCCGCGATCGTGCACGGCATGCTGGCGGGGGTCGGGATCACCATCGCCATCGCGCAGTTGCACGTCGTCCTCGGCGGCTCGCCGCAGAGCTCCGCGATCGCCGACATCCTGGCCCTTCCCGGCCAGTTGGCCGGCCCGCACCCACCCGCGCTGCTGGCCGGCGCGGTGACCGTGGCCGTCCTGGTCGGCTGGCCCCGGCTCGGCCGACTGCCCGGCCGAGCGGGCGAGTTCGGCGCCCGGCTGGCCAGGGTCCCCGGCCCGCTGGCCGGGGTCGCACTGGCCACCGCCCTCGTGTTCGCCCTGGACCTGCGGCTCGCCCACATCGAGCTGCCCGCCTGGCGGCCGCAGGCGCTCCTGCCCGCGCTGCCGCACGGCCCGGTCCTCGGGCTGCTCGCCGCCGTCCTCACCGTCACCGCCGTGGCCAGCGTGGAGTCGCTGCTGTCCGCCGTCGCGACCGACCGGATGTCCCGCCGCACCGGCGACCTCGACCGCGAACTTCGCGGGCAGGGCCTCGCCAACCTGGTGAGCGGACTGGTCGGCGGACTGCCGGTCGCCGGAGGCGCGGTGCGCAGCACCGCCAATGTGCGGGCCGGTGGCCAGACCAGGTGGGCCTCGGTGCTGCACGGCGTCTGGGTGCTGGCCGCCGCACTGGCGCTGACCGGCGGACTGCGCCGGATCCCCCTGGCCGCGCTCGCCGCGCTGGTGCTGGTGGTCGGGCTGCAGATGGTGAGCTTCGCGCACATCCGCAAGGTGCACCGGCACCGCGAGTTCCCGGTCTACCTGATCACCGTGCTCGGTGTGGTGGCCGCCGGCGTGCTGTGGGGCGTCGCGATCGGCGCCGGCACCGCCGTCCTGCTCGCCCTCTACCGGCTGACCCGCGCCCATGTGGACGTGGAGACCGGCCCCGGGGGCGCCGTCACCGTCCGGACGCACGGCCCGCTCACCTTCACCACCGTGCCCCGGCTCGGTCGGGCACTGGCCGGCATCCCGGCCGGGGCCGAGGTCACCGTGGTCCACGACGGGTCCTTCCTGGACCACGCCGCGTACGAGACGCTGCACACCTGGCGGGCCGGGCACCAGGAGGCGGGCGGCCTGGTCTCGATGGTGACGCGCCGCCAGGACGACGAGGTGCTCGACCCGGACGGCACCGTGCGTGCGGGCAGTTCACCGGGCCCGCACCGCTGCCGGGCCTGGACGCCCTGGGTCGGCCACCACTGCATCGAGCAGCAGGAGGACCCGCACGGCCGACTGCTGGACGGCGTCCGGGTGTTCCAGCTGCACACCGCCCCGCTGGTCCGGCCGGAACTCGCCCGGCTGGCGCGCGAGGGGCAGACGCCCTCCCAGCTCTTCCTGACCTGCGCGGACTCCCGGATGGTCACCAGCATGATCACCAACAGCGGTCCGGGGGACCTGTTCACCGTGCGGAACGTGGGCAACCTGGTGCCGGCCCCGCACGAACCCGGCGCGGCGGACGACTCGGTGGCCGCCGCGGTGCAGTACGCGGTCGAGGTGCTGGAGGTGCGCTCGATCACGGTCTGCGGCCACTCCGGCTGCGGCGCGATGCAGGCCCTGCTGGACGGCGTGCACGAGCGCCCCGGGCCGCCCACCCCGCTGACCCGCTGGCTGCGCAACGGCCGCGGCTCGCTGGACCGGCTCCGACGGGTCCCGGCGGAGTTCGCCGCCCGGCCCGCGGTGGACGTCGTGGAGCAGCTCTGCATCACCAACGTGGTCCAGCAGCTGGACCAGTTGCTGGCCAACCCGGCGGTGGAGCGCCGGGTCGAGGAGGGCACCCTGCGGCTGGTCGGGATGTACTTCGACCTCGCGACGGCCCAGGCCTACGTCCTCGACCGGGCAGCCGGGACGTTCAGCCCGGTCGAGGCCCGCACCGGGAAGGACGCGAACGGAATCGAACACCACACCGAGGCCCCCATCGGAACCGGCCCCGATGTCCGGCCGAACACAGCATCGGCCGAACGGGTGAGGGAGGATGATCGGGTTCCGGTCGAGGGCGGCGAGGAGGGCCCCCGGCTGGCCGCCTGAGAGCCGGGTCCGTGTCCCCGCCGGGCGGGCCGGGGCACGGGCCCACCCACCCCCGAACGGCCGTCCGGTCCTCTGCGGCGGACCGGACGCGAGGCCGGCCGGTCGCCGGTCGGCCGCCGCCCGGCCGTCGGTCAAAGGTCTACACCAATTCACAGGAGCCTCTTGTCAACTGCCCCGTTCGCCTGGTGAGCTGTGCGCTGGGACACACGGGACAATCCCCACGCACGGGATCGCCCCCGATCATGACTCGATGAGGAGTGCGCGTTGAGCAACGAGAGCCTGGCCAACCTGCTCAAGGAGGAGCGGCGCTTCGCCCCTCCGGCAGAGCTCGCCGCCGCCGCCAACGTCACCGTGGCCGCGTACGCGCAGGCCTCCGAGGACCGTCTGGGCTTCTGGGCCGAGCAGGCCCGTCGCCTCACCTGGGCCGTCGAGCCGACCGAGACCCTCGACTGGTCCAACCCTCCCTTCGCCAAGTGGTTCGCCGACGGCAAGCTCAATGTCGCGTACAACTGCGTCGACCGCCACGTGGAGAACGGCCTGGGCGACCGGGTCGCCATCCACTTCGAGGGCGAGCCCGGCGACGGCCGTTCGATCACGTACGCCCAGCTCAAGGACGAGGTCTCGCAGGCCGCGAACGCGCTGCTGGAGCTCGGCGTCCGCAAGGGCGACCGGGTCGCCGTCTACCTGCCGATGATCGCCGAGGCGGTCGTCGCGATGCTCGCCTGCGCCCGGATCGGCGCCACCCACTCGGTGGTCTTCGGCGGCTTCTCCTCCGACGCCGTCGCCTCCCGCATCCAGGACGCCGAGGCCAAGCTCGTCATCACCGCCGACGGCGGCTACCGGCGCGGCAAGCCCTCCGCCCTCAAGCCGGCCATCGACGAGGCGCTCACCAAGGTCGACGGCGTCGAGCACGTCCTGGTGGTCCGCCGCACCGGGCAGGACATCCCGTGGACCGAGGGCCGCGACGTCTGGTGGCACGAGATCACCGCGCGCCAGTCCACCGAGCACACCCCCGAGGCGCACGACGCCGAGCACCCGCTGTTCATCCTCTACACCTCGGGCACCACCGGTAAGCCCAAGGGCATCCTGCACACCTCGGGCGGCTACCTCACCCAGGCCAGCTACACCCACCACGCGGTCTTCGACCTCAAGCCGGAGACCGACGTCTACTGGTGCACCGCCGACATCGGCTGGGTCACCGGCCACTCGTACATCGTCTACGGGCCGCTCTCCAACGGCGCCACCCAGGTCATCTACGAGGGCACCCCGGACACCCCGCACCAGGGCCGGTTCTGGGAGATCGTCCAGAAGTACGGCGTGACGATCCTCTACACCGCGCCGACCGCGATCCGCACCTTCATGAAGTGGGGCGACGACATCCCCGCGAAGTTCGACCTGTCCTCGCTGCGGGTGCTGGGCAGCGTCGGCGAGCCGATCAACCCCGAGGCCTGGATCTGGTACCGGGAGCACATCGGCGGCGGCACGTGTCCGATCGTGGACACCTGGTGGCAGACCGAGACGGGCGCCATCATGATCAGCCCGCTGCCGGGCGTCACCGAGACCAAGCCGGGCTCGGCCCAGCGCGCCCTGCCGGGCATCGCGGCCACCGTGGTGGACGACAACGCCGCCGAGGTGCCGAACGGCTCCGGCGGCTACCTGGTGCTCACCGAGCCGTGGCCGTCCATGCTGCGCACCATCTGGGGCGACGACCAGCGCTACATCGACACCTACTGGTCGCGCTTCGAGGGCCGCTACTTCGCCGGTGACGGCGCCAAGAAGGACGAGGACGGGGACATCTGGCTGCTCGGCCGGGTGGACGACGTCATGCTCGTCTCGGGCCACAACATCTCGACCACCGAGGTCGAGTCGGCCCTGGTCGGCCACCCGTCCGTGGCCGAGTCCGCCGTGGTCGGCGCGACCGACGCCACCACCGGCCAGGCCATCGTCGCCTTCGTGATCCTGCGCGGCGGTGCCACCGAGAGCCCCGAGCTGGTCGAGGAGCTGCGGGCCCACGTCGGCCGCACGCTCGGCCCGATCGCCAAGCCGAAGCAGATCAAGGTGGTCGGCGAGCTGCCGAAGACCCGCTCCGGCAAGATCATGCGCCGCCTGCTGCGCGACATCGCCGAGGGCCGCGAGGTCGGTGACACCACCACCCTGGCGGACAGCACGGTGATGAGCCAGATCCAGGCCCAGCTGCCGTCCTCGGACAACGGCAACGGCTGAGCCCACCGGGCCGGCGGCCGCTGACCCTCCGGGTCCGCGACGGCTGACCCACTGAGACAACGGCTGTGCCCCGGACGGTGATCACCGTCCGGGGCACAGCCGTTTCGCCATCCGTTTCGTCAGCCGTACGACAACCGTCTCGTCGGCCGTCTCGCCGGTCGTTCCGCCGGTCGTTCCGTCAACCGCCGCTTCCGCACCCGTTCGGGTACAGAGCGGCCGTTCGGGTGCCGGGTCGCTGCTCCTCCGGAGTGCAGAACCGGCCCGTAGGGCTTAAGTCCTTGGATAGGACAATCCGGATGTCACCCAAACGTCCCGCTAGACTATTAAGGACGCATCAAGATCCCTGACGGGAGTCGCGGGCGTCACAGGGCGCGCCGGGAAGTCTGGTCGGCAACTGCACCACCCGTGCATCCGTTGCCGCTCCCAGCCCCAGGAGGTCCCCGTGACCGACCAGCCGCCCGTCCACGAGCCGACGAACCGCCGCCGGCAGTTCCTCGGCCGGCTGTCACTGCCCGAGCGCACCTTCATCACCGACGCCCTGCGCACCGAGACGGTCGGCGGCATGCTGCTGCTGGGCGCCGCCGTCATCGCGCTGATCTGGGCCAACGTCTGGCCGCAGGCCTACCAGAGCGTGCTCGACTACACCGTCGGCCCCTCCGCCCCGCTCCACCTCGACCTCTCCCTGGCCACCTGGGCCAAGGACGGCCTGCTGACGATCTTCTTCTTCGTCGCCGGGATCGAGCTCAAGCGCGAGTTCGTCGCGGGTGAGCTGCGCACGCCCAGTGCCGCGCTGCTGCCCGTGGTCGCCGCCGTCTGCGGGGTGGCGCTGCCCGCGATCCTCTTCGCCCTGGTGAACTCCGGCCCCGGCGGGCACCCCGGCGGCTGGGCGATCCCGACCGCCACCGACATCGCCTTCGCGCTCGGCGTGCTGGCCGTGGTCGGCAGCCACCTGCCGTCCGCGCTGCGCGCCTTCCTGCTCACCCTGGCGGTCGTCGACGACCTGATCGCGATCCTGATCATCGCGATCTTCTACAGCCACGGCATCAAGTTCTGGGCGCTCGGCCTCGCCTTCGCCGGGCTGGTGCTGTTCTGGTTCCTGCACCGGCGCGGTGTCCACGGCTGGTACCTCTTCGTGCCACTGGCCGTCGTGAACTGGGCGCTGATGCACGAGAGCGGCATCCACGCCACGGTGGCGGGCGTCGCGATGGGCCTGATGCTCCGCTGCCACCGGGAGGGCGACGAGCAGCACTCCCCCGGCGAGCACATCGAGCACCTGGTCCGCCCGTTCTCGGCCGGCCTGGCCGTCCCGGTGTTCGCCCTGTTCTCGGCCGGCGTGGCCGTCTCCGGTCCGAAGCTGCGCGAGGTGTTCACCCAGGCCGCACCGCTCGGCATCGTGATCGGTCTGCTGGTCGGCAAGTCGGTGGGCGTGCTGGGCGGCGCCTGGCTGACCGCCCGGTTCACCAGGGCCGAGCTGAACCCGCGGCTCAAGTGGGCCGACATGGTCGCGGTCTCGGTGCTCGCGGGCATAGGTTTCACCGTCTCGCTGCTGATCAGCGAACTGGCCTTCCCGGACGACCCGGCGCTCGCCGCCCGGGCCAAGACGGCCGTGCTGGTCGGCTCGGTGCTCGCCGCGGCGGTCGCCACGGTCCTGCTGAAGCTGCGCAACCGGCACTACCGCGAGCTGTGCGAGGAGGAGGACCGGGACCTGGACGGGGACGGTGTCCCGGACGTCTACCAGGAGGACGACCCGGCCTGGCGGGCACGGGTCGGCGAGGCGGCCCGCCCGACGACCGACGAGGGGCAGGACCCCGCCCCCGACCCCCGGGACCGGCCCGGCCAGCCCGGCTGAGGCACCTGGGACCCTCTGGAGAACCCCTCCGGAAAAGCGCCCCGCAAACCCCTCCGGGAGGCCTCCGGAGCGCCCCGGCCGCCGGGACACGTCCCTCCGGCGGGGCCCCGGAGTGGTGTCCGACTGACCGGTAGGGGCATGATTCTGAGCTGTCGACAACCCACAGACGCCTCCGGACCCCCCACCGGCCCCCGGAACCGCACACCCGCGGCGGCGTCACGCCGTACAGCCGCAGAGGAGAACCGCTGATGCCCGCAGGAGCCGCAGACCCGTCCAGCAACGGCCGGGCGCCCTACGAGGGCGAGCGTTCGGTGGGGCAGCTGTTCGCGGCGGCCACCGCCGACCTGTCCGCGCTGGTCCACGACGAGATCGCGCTCGCCAAGTCCGAGATCCGGGCGGACGTCAAGCGCGGCGTCTCGGGCGGCGTCTCGCTGATCGTCGCCGGCGTGGTGGCGCTGTTCTCCATCCCGATGCTGAGCGCCGCGGCGGCCTTCGGCATCCACGCGCTGGGCCTGTCGCTGGGCTGGTCCTTCCTGATCGTGGCGGGCGCCTACCTGCTGCTCGCGGTGCTGCTCGGGATGCTGGCCTGGCGCTCGTTCAAGAAGATCGAGAAGCCGGTGCGCACCATCGAGGGCGCCCAGAAGACCGCCGACGTGCTGAAGAACGCCCGGCCGCGCCCGGCCACCCAGGAGGAGATCGACCGGGCCTTCGGCCGCATCCCGTAAACCGGCGTCCCACAACCGGCGCCCGGCAACCGGCGCCCCATAACCGGCGTACCGTCACCGACCCGGCGCCGCCGGGGCTGCGGCAGGAGGACGCCAGGGCAGCAGCAGGGCAACGGCAGGGGGCGGACGGCGCCGCGTCGACGGGCGCCGGACCGGCCGACAACGAGTGCCGGGCACGTGTCCGACGCGCGGATGTGACACGCTCTCGGTATGCCGCTTGACCAGACGCCCGTGCCCGCGCAGCCGTCCGCCGACTCCGGCCCCGACTCCGGTCCTGACTCCGGCGCCGGGCTCACTCCCGAAGGCCCCGAAGGCCCCGGCGGCCCCGGCGCCGCCTCCGAGGACACCGCCTCCGAGGACACCGGCCCCGAGGACAACAGTCCGCTCTCCGCCGGGACCTCGGCGGAGAGCGGCGAGGCCTGGAACGTCCGGCAGCCCGGCCCGTGGACGCACCGCGACCTCGCGGCCAACGGCGCCCGCTTCCACATCGCCGAGCTGGGCTCCGGCCCGCTGGTGCTGCTGGTGCACGGCTGGCCCGAGTACTGGTGGGCCTGGCGCCACCAGCTGACCGCGCTCGCCGAGGCCGGCTACCGGGCGGTGGCGCTCGACCTGCGCGGCATAGGCGGCAGCGACCGCACCCCGCGGGGGTACGACCCCGGCAACCTCGCCCTGGACATCACCGGGGTGATCCGCTCGCTCGGCGAGCGCCGGGCGCACCTGGTCGGGCACGCCTCCGGCGGCACCCTGGCCTGGGTGGCGGCGGTGATGCGGCCGTCCGTCATCCAGAGCCTCACCGTGGTCTCCGCCGCGCACCCGCGGGACCTGCGCCGCGCGCTGCTGACCGACCGCCGGCAGTTCGCCGCCTTCGACCACGTGCTGGGCTTCCAGCGGCCGTGGATACCGGAACGCCGCCTGGTGGCCGACGACGCCGAGCTGGTCGGCCGCTACCTGACCTCCTGGACCGGTCCGAACGGCCTGGACGAGGCCGCGCTGCACGCGTACCGGCAGGCGATCCAGATCCCCAGCACCGCCCACTGCTCGATCGAGCCGTACCGCTGGCTGCTGCGCTCGATGGCCCGGCCGGACGGCATCCAGTTCGCCCGGCGGATGAAGAAGCCGATCACCGCGCCGACCCTGCACGTCCAGGGCGCCGCGGACCCGGTGCTGCTGTCGCACACCGCGCTCGGCGGCGGCGAGTACGTCGCGGCGCCGTACCGCTGGCGGCTGCTGCCGGGGGTCGGGCACTTCCCGCACGAGGAGGCGCCGGAGGAGTTCACCGCCGAGCTGCTGGACTGGATCGGCCGCCACAAGGAGTGACCCGGCACGGTCCCGCCCGGTGCGGCCGCACGAACCGGGGGCACGGCCGTACGGAACGGGGGGCACGGTCGCACCGGGCGGGGACGCGGCCGTACGTGCGGTCCACGGGGCGGGCCCTCGGCCCCAACTCCCCTATCTTTACGCTCATATGACAACCGCATAGGCCAATTTCGGCGAGGCCCAGGCGGTTACCTCCACTGGCCCAGGGGCATCCCTTCCGGTATGAGTTGGATGCCCGAAAGCGGCGGCGCCCCGCGCGGCCGACGTCACAACAGCCCCCAGCGCGCCGCCCACCGGCCCGACCGGGCGGACGACCTCGGTTTCGACGGCCCCGACGGCCGTCAGCGCACGGAGCGGCGGCAGCTCGGCATCCCCCGCATCCTCGGCCGGCGCGCCCGCTGGGTGGGCGCACGACTGCGGCGCGAGACCTGAGGCCTCGCGCCGCGTCCACCATCGGCCGGTGCGCCGGAAGCGCCCGGCGGGCCCGACAGGCCCGTTCAGTTCACCGTCGTCACAGACACCGTCGCCTCAGTTCACGATCGTCGGCGACAGCGCGGTGAACCAGAGCAGGACGAAGGTCGCCACCGACATGATCGGCACCAGCACCTTGGTCTCGACGCTGTTCCCGCTGCGCTTGATCAGCACGACCTCGTAGCGCTCCTTGTGCGGCCAGAGCAGCGGCGCGCCCTTCTTGGTCAGGCAGTCGCCGAGCAGGTGCGCCAGCGTGCCCAGGGCCACCGCGTACGGCAGCCAGCCGGGCGAGTTGGGCATCCAGGTGTTCATCCCGAAGGTGCCGAGCGCGGCCAGGCCGATGACGGTGATCCACGCCTCCGGGCCGTCGCCCGGCGGGCAGAGCCGCAGTGCCCGGATCGCGAGCGCCAGCAGGAAGAAGGTCAGCCCGAGGGTGAAGTAGCGCCCCAGGTAGGTGACCCCGGCCCAGGTGCCGGCGCCCATCAACGCGACGAACAGCAGCGAGTGGGTGGCGTGCCGGTGGCCGCCGGAGATCCAGGCCACGAAGCGGCAGAGCATCTTGGAGACCGGACCGAGGAAGTTGGCGATCGAGCCGTCGTGGTGGTCGAGGTCCGGCAGCAGGGCCGCGCCCGCGCACAGCACCGTGCCCATCAGTATGTCCGCGGGCTGCAGGGTGGTGTGCAGCAGCAGCGGGGGCAGGAAGGGGGCCGAGGCCGCGTACAGCATCGCCCCGCTCACCGCGTGCGAGTGACCCATCATCGGACTGCCACGACCTCCTGTCGGGCCCACCCCGGGACGGCGCCCGGTTGAGCCGAACGGGTGAGCGCGGCCGAGGCTACCAGTGCCGTCTGACGGAGCGACGGATATCGGCCGCTCCGGCCCGGCGCGACCACCCCCGGGCTCCGGCCCGCCCCCCGGTCAGAGCGCGCAGCCCTGGGTGTCCACCCGGGCGGTCGCGGCGCCGCCCTGCACGGCGTCCTCGCGCACCTCGGCCGCGGTCAGCACGTAGCCGGTGTCCGCGCTGTCCAGGGACTTGGCGAAGACCACGCCGTACACCTCGCCGTCCGGGGTGAGCAGCGGTCCGCCGCTGTTGCCCTGCCGGACCAGCGAACGCACCGAGTAGACGTCGCGGACCACCTGGCCGCGGTGGTAGATGTCCGGGCCGTTGGCCTGGATCCGGCCGCGGATGCGGGCCGGCTGGACGTTGAAGGCGCCGTTCTCCGGGAAGCCGGCCACGATCGCGCTGTCGTTGGTCCTGGCCTCGCCCGCGAAGGCCAGCGGGGGCGCGTTCAGCTTGGGCACGTCCAGGACGGCGATGTCGCGCTGCCAGTCGTAGCGGACCACCGTCGCGTCGTACAGCTGGCCGACGCCGCCGATCTGCACGGTCGGCTCGTTGACCCCGCCGACCACGTGGGCGTTGGTCATCACCCGGTGCGGGGCGAAGACGAAGCCGCTGCCCTCCAGGGTCTTGCCGCAGGAGGTCGCCGTGCCGACCACCTTGACCAGGCTCTGCCGGGCCCGCGCCACCGCCGGGCTGCCGGCCAGCGCGGGGTCGGGGCTGTCGACCTGGGTGATCGGCTCGTGCTCGAAGGGGTTGAAGACCTGCGGGAAGCCGTTGCGGGCGAGCACCTTGGAGAAGTCCGAGAACCAGTTCGGCGCGTCGTCGGGCAGGGCGTTCTGCACCCCGCCGAGGACCGCCGAGGACCGGACCTGCTTGGAGACCGTCGGGAGCGACGCCCCGGCCAGCGCCGAACCGATCAGCCAGGCCACCAGCAGCATCGAGACGACGTTCACCACCGCGCCGCCGCTCGCGTCCAGCACCCGGGCCGGACGGCGCCCGATGTGCCCGCGCAGCTTCCAGCCGAAGTGCGCGGTGACCGCCTGGCCGATCGCGGCGAGGACGATCACCACCACCACGGCCACCACCGAGGCCGTCGTGCCGGGGCCGATGTGGTCGAGCAGCAGCAGCGGCAGCAGCTCGACGGCGAGCAGGCCGCCGCCGAGGAAGCCGACCAGTGAGAGCACGCCGACCACGAAGCCCTGCCGGTAGCCCGACACGGCGAATGCCACGGCCGCGGCGATCAGCAGCACATCCAGGACGTTCACTCGGACACCCTCCCACGGCCCGCGCGCCGGACGCGCCGGCGGCCCGTCACGAAGCGTCGGCGTCGCCGCCCGGCAGCACCCGGGAGTGTTCGAGGTCGCCCTGGACCAGGGCCAGCGCCTCGTCCGACAGGTCGACGACCTTGGACGGGTCCCAGGGCAGCTCCAGGCCGCTGTGGTGCAGCACCCGGTCGATCACCCCGGCGGTGAAGCCCCAGACCAGCCGCCCGGCGACCGCGAAGGCGGGCCCGACGTGCCCGGACGGATGGCGCAGCCGCACCCGGTTCTCCGGGTCCGCCAGCTCCGCGACGGTGACCCGGAACACCGCGCCGGTCTCCGCCGCGTCCACCGGGCGCACCGGCGACTCCTCGCGCCACCAGCCGAGCACCGGGGTCACCACGAAGCTGCTCACCGGGATGTACAGCCGGGGCAGCTCCGCGAACACCTGCACCCCGGCCGGGTCCAGGCCGGTCTCCTCCCAGGCCTCGCGCAGCGCCGCCGCGATCGGGCCCGGGCCGTTCGGGTCGCCGTCCTCCGGATCCAGCGCACCGCCCGGGAAGGACGGCTGCCCGGCGTGCGAGCGCAGCGAGCGGGCCCGCTCGATCAGCAGCAGGTCCGGCCCCTGCGGGCCCTCGCCGAACAGCATCAGCACGGCCGCCGGACGGCCGCCCTCGGCCGGCGGCAGGAACCGGCTCAGCTGCTCCGGCATCACCCGCTCGGCCGCCTCCCGGACCGGCTCCAGCCAGGCCGGCAGCCCGTCCAGCTCGATGCCCCGCGCGACTCCCCCGGCCTCCGGCCCGGGGTGCCCGCACCGCCCGCTCACGCGTCCACCGCCAGGTCCGCGACCTGTCCGTGGTGGACGGCGGCGTCCGCACGGGCGGCCGCCTCCCCGGGGAAGTCGGCCGGCGGCCGCAGCCGCTGCCCGGGCTGGCCGCCCATCTCGTACTTCAACAGCTTGCGTGCCTTCTCCGGGTCGGTCTCCCCCTCGCCGTACGAGGGGCAGAGCGGCGCGATCGGGCAGGCGCCGCAGGCGGGCTTCTGGGAGTGGCAGATCCGGCGGCCGTGGAAGACCACCCGGTGCGAGAGCATCGTCCACTCCGACTTCGGGAAGATCTCGGCGACGGCCGCCTCGACCTTCACCGGGTCGTCCTCGGTGGTCCAGGCGAACCGGCGGGCCAGCCGCCCGAAGTGGGTGTCCACGGTGATGCCGGGGACCCCGAAGGCGTTGCCGAGGACGACGTTGGCGGTCTTGCGGCCGACGCCGGGCAGGGTCACCAGGTCGGCCAGCCGACCGGGGACCTCGCCGCCGAACTCGTCGCGCAGCGCTATCGACAGGCCGATGAGCGACTTCGCCTTGTTCCGGAAGAATCCGGTCGGGCGGATGACCTCCTCCAGCTCCTCCGGGTTCGCCGCCGCCATGTCCTCCGGCGTCGGGTACTTCGCGAACAGCGCCGGGGTGGTCTGGTTCACCCGGAGGTCGGTGGTCTGCGCCGACAGCACGGTGGCCACCAGCAGTTGGAAGGGGTTCTCGAAGTCCAGCTCCGGGTGCGCGTACGGGTACAGCTCCGCCAGCTCGCGGTTGATCCGCCGGGCCCGCCGCACCATCGCCAGGTGCGATTCCGGCTTCCTCGGCTTCACCGCCGCCGTCTTCACCGCCGCCGTCCTCGCCACCGGCTTCTTCGCCGTGGCCTTCCGGACCTTGCTCTCTGCCATGCACGAAGGCTACGCCGACCGGAGGACCGCTCGGGGCCGATCAAGCACGGAAACCCGCCCTGGCAAGGCCTGTTGTCTAATGAACTCCGCCCGTGGCCGTCACCTGACAGGGGGAGTGTGCGGATGATCAGGGTCCTGCTGGCAGAGGACATGAGCATGGTGCGCGGCGCGCTGATGGCCCTCCTCGCGTACGAGGAGGACCTGGAGGTCGTCGCCGACGTGGAGCGCGGGGACCAGGTGGTGCCGACCGCCCTGGAGGTGCGCCCGGACGTCGCGGTGCTCGACATCGACCTGCCCGGACTGGACGGGCTGCGGGCGGCCGCCGAACTGTACGAGAAGCTCCCCGGCTGCCGGACGCTGGTCCTCACCGGACTGGTGCGACCCGCCCACCTGCGCGCCGCGCTCTCCGCCCGTGCGCTCGGGTTCCTCGGGAAGGACGCCCCGGCCCGGGAGCTGGCCGCGGCGATCCGCAAGGTGGCCGCCGGTGAGCGCGTCGTCGACCCGGAGCTGGCGCTGGCCGCCCTGGACACCCGGGAGAACCCGCTGACGCCCCGGGAGTCGGAGGTCCTGCGGCTCGCGGCGCGGGGGGACTCCGTCAGCGAGATCGCCGCCCGGCTGTTCGTCTCGACGGGCACCGCGCGCAACCACCTGGCCGCCGCGGTGGCCAAGACCGGGGGCCGCGGCCGGGTCGACGCGATCCGGATCGCCGAGGAGATGGGCTGGCTGCCGACGGTGGGTCCGGATCGTTCCCGGTGATCCGCCGACCCGGAGGCGTCGGATCACCGGATCCACGGATCCACGGGTCCACGGGTCCACGGGGCGACGGGGCGACGGGGCGACGGGGCGTGCGTTTCCCATGGATCCGGCCGTGGACGGCCCACGGAGCGGCTCACCGAGGCCTTCCTTCGTCAACGAAGGGAATTCCGTCCGAAGCGCCCGGAGCTAGGCTCGCGATGTCATCGAGGGCGTACCGGCGGGGGGGGCTGAGCCACGTGTTGAAGCTGGCCTGGCGGACGGTACGGGCCCGGAAGGCGGGCTTCGCCGGAGCCTTCACCGCGCTCCTCTGCGCCCTGGTCCTGACCACCGCCTGCGGGGTCCTGCTGGAGTCCGGCCTGCGCGCGGGCACGCCGACCGAACGGTACGCCGCGGCCCCGCTCGTGATCGGCCACGGCCATCGCCTCCCGGACGCCGGACCGCTGACCGGCGCACTCGCCGAACTGCCCGGCGTCTCGGCCGCCCTCCCCGAGCTCTCCTTCCCGGCGGCCGTGGCCACCGCCGACGGGCAGGTCCTGTCCGGACCGCAGGGCGGCCCCTCGCTCGGGCACTCCTGGACGAGCGCCGCCCTCGCCCCGTTCCGGCTGGCCTCCGGCCGCGCCCCGGCCGGACCGGACGAGGTGGTCCTCGACACCGCGACGGCCGCCCGCGCCGGGGTCGCGCCCGGCGGCACCGTACGGCTGGCCACCACCGGGGCGCCGCGCGACTACACCGTGTCCGGACTGGCCGCGCCGCCAAGGGAGTTGTCCCGCCAGAGCGCGCTCTTCTTCAGCCCCGGGCAGGCCGCCCGGCTCGCCGGGACGACGACCGGCGCGGACGCGATCGGCATCACCGTCACGGAGGGGACCGACCTGCGGGCGCTGGCCGGGCAGGCCCGGCGGGCGCTCGCCGAGGCACGGGCCCGCGACGGCGAGGCGGACTGGTCCGGGCCCCGGGTGCACACCGGCGACGAGCGCGGCGAACTGGAGCTCACCGGCACGTCCGGGCCCGGGGACGGCCTCTCCTCGCTCGCCGGGACGATGGGCGTCCTGTCGCTGCTCGTCTCGACCTTCGTGGTGGCCGGGGCGCTCGCACTCTCCGTCCAGCAGCGGCTGCGCGAGATGGCCCTGCTGCGGGCGGTCGGCGCCACCACCGGGCAGGTGCGGCGGATGATCGCGCTGGAGACGCTGCTGCTGACCCTCGCGGCCGCGGTCGTCGGCCTCCCGGCCGGGACCGGCCTCGCCGCACTGCTGCGGGGCGTACTGGTCGACCGCGGGGTGGTCGGCCCGGACGTGCCGCTGCACATCGGGCCGACCGCCCCACTGGCCGTCCTCGGCGGCACCGTCGTCACCGCCCAGCTGGCCGTCCGGGCCGCCGCGCGCCGGGCCTCCCGGGTCGAACCCACCCGGGCGCTGCGCGACGCCTCGGCGCCGCCGCCGCGGATCGGCCGGCTCCGTGCCTGCCTCGGGCTGGCGACGCTCGCCGTCTGCGGCGTGGTGCTGGCCCACTCGACGGGCGGCCGCGACGGGGCCGGTACGGCCGAGGGCATGGTGGTGCCGCTGCTGCTCGGGGTGGCCCTGCTCGGGCCGCTGATCGGCCGGGTCGCCGGTGTGGTGATCGGCGGGCCGGTGGGCCTGCTCTTCCCGGTCGCCGGGTTCCTCGCCTCCGCCTCCCTGCGGGCCCAGCCCCGCCGCTTCGCGGCCGCCGTCACCCCGCTGGTGCTGGCGGTGGCCTTCAACGGCAGCATGCTGCTCGTCCCGGTCGTCAAGGCGCAGGCCGGCGCCGCCGAGGAGGGCCGGCGGCTGCTGGCCGACCACGTGGCCCAGGCGAGGGGCATCGGACTGCCGACGGAATTCACGGAAGCCGTCCGCGGGTTGCCCGGCGTCGCGGCGGCCGGCGGCCTGGTCCCCGGCTTCGTCATGGTGTCCTCGGGCTCCGCGGCGGACGGCGGCGGCGTCGCCGGGGCGGACGCCCGGATCGTGGACCCGCAGGGACTGGAACAGCTGCTCGACCCCGGGGTGACGGCCGGCTCGCTGGACCGGCTGCGCGGCGAGAGCATCGCCCTGGGGCAGCGGACGGCCTCCCGCCTCAAGGTCGGCGTCGGGGCCCCGGTCCGGATCCGCTGGGATGACGGCAGCGACAGCACCGCCACGGTGGCGGCCGTCTACGAGCGCGAGGACCGCTTCGCCGACGCGTTGCTGCCCACCGGATTCGCCGCCGCCCACCTGCCGGACCTGCTCGCGGCGACCGTACTGGTCCGCACGGCCCCCGGCGCCGACCCCGGGCAGGTGACCCGGGAACTCCAGGGGCTCACCCCGGCCTACCCGATGGCCCGGATCAGCGACCGGGCCGACTACGACGCGGCACGCCGGCACCAGCAGGAGGCGGCCACCGCGGTGGCCCGGCTGCTGCTCGGCGTCATCAGCCTGTTCACCGCCATCTCCGTCGTCAACACCATGGTGATGGCCACGTCCGAACGGCTGCGCGAGTTCGCGCTGCTGCGGATGGTGGGGACCACGCGCCGCCAGGTGCTGCGGATGATGGCCTGGGAGGGCGGGATCACGGTCGCCGTGGCACTCCTCCTCGGCGCGGCGGTCACCGCCGCCGTCCTGGTCCCGGTCGGCCTGGCACTCGGCGGCCCGGCCTGGCCCGCGCCGCCCGGGAGTTGGGTGGCCGCGGTGCTGGGCGGGGCGGCGCTGCTGGGGGCGGGCACCGTCCTGCTGACCACCTGGCTGGCGCTGCGGCGGGAGCCGACCGAGGCGATGGGGATGCGCGAATAACCGGGCCGCGTGGACCTGTCCGCCGTACCGGGCAGGCGGACCGCGGTCAGGCGGCGCGGGCGGCCGACCGGGCGGGCGCGGCCTCGACGACGGCCGCGAGGTGGAACCAGCCCGCTCCGTCCCGCTCGGCGGTCAGCCGGCCGTCGACCGACCGCAGCCGCTCGGTGAGGTTCCCGATGCCGCGCCCGTCGCCCGGTTCGCGCGCTACGCCGCCGGGTTCGCCCGGACCATCGCCCAACTCGCCTTGCACGTCGCCGGTTTCGTCCGGAACGCCGTCGTTGGAGACCACCAGGCGCACCGTGCCGAGGTCGTCCCGGCCGGCCCGGATCCCGCAGCGCCGGGCCGCGCTGTGCCGGAGCAGGTTGGTGACCGCCTCGCGCAGCACGGTGGCCAGCACCGCGTCGAGTTCGGGCCGCAGCCCCTCGCAGTCCAGGTCGGCCTCGACCTCGATCCCGGCCGCCCGCAGCGTCGCGACCGCCGAACGCGCCTCCCGCGCCAGGGACATCCGGACGTCGCCGCTGGAGAGCCGGCGGGTGTCCGCCATCGCCTGCCGCACCAGCGCCAGCACCTCGGCGAGCTCCGCGCGGGCCCGCTCCGGGTGCTCCGCGGCCAGCCGCTCGACGAGCTGGCACTTCAGCGCCGCCACCGAGAGGCTGGAGCCGAGCAGGTCGTGCAGGTCGCGCGCGAAGCGCAGCCGCTCCCGGTCCACCGCGAGCTCGGCCAGCTCGGTCCGGGCCGCCCGCAACTCGGTGATCAGGTCGGCGAGTCGGGCCATCCCGTACACCACGATGCCACCCACGACGATGGACACCGACGCGTTGACGCACTGGCCGGCGTTCCCGCCCAGCGCCGCGCAGAGCGGGTACTGGGCGACCACCAGCGCGGCGGCCAGCGCCCAGGAGCGCGGCGCCGCGACGGTCAGCAGCACCGATCCGGCGAACGAACCCGGGATGCCGACCCACGTCCCGTCGAGGAGCAGGAAGGGCAGGTAGGTGAGCACCCCGTGGGCGACCAGGCTCCACGGCCACCAGCGCCGCGCCAGGCGCCACGGGCCGGCGTGCCCGATCTGGAAGCCGAGCAGGACCAACAGGAGGGCGACGGCGGGCAGTTGGTAGGCCAGACCGTCGTGGTTGCGGACCGTGGCCACCGCCGAGGCGGCGCAGAAGCCGATAGCGGTCATGACCACGATGCCCCGGGTGAGCCGCGTGAGGGGGTCGGCCGAGCCGCCCGGGCGCTTCGGCCGGAGACGATCGCCGCCGGTTCGGTCCGCGCTGTGGCCCAAGGGGAGCTCCCGGTAGACGACTCGACACGCCGCACGCGACGTACGGAGCCCGCTTCGTACCCGACGCGCCCCCGTACACCGCACCGCGAGCATACGTTCCCACCGGAGCAGCGCCGTTGACGCCTCGTCGGAGTCCGTCGAGCCGGCAGCCGGGGCCCGTCGGCTCAGCCCGGGGTGCGGCCGATCGTCCCCTCCAGGCTGTTCAGCAGGCCGCTGAGGGCCTCGGCGAGCCGGTCCTGCTCGGCGGGGGTGAGGCCGGCCAGCAGGGCGCGGTCGTGGGCGACCAGCTCCTGGATCAGCCCGTCCACCAGGGTGCGGCCCTGCTCGGTGAGCGCGAGGTGGGCGACCCGGCGGTCCCGGTCGTCGGTGCGGCGGCTGACCAGGCCGCGCTCCTCCAGCAGCCGCAGCCGCTTGGTGACGGCCGCGCCGGAGGCGAAGCTCTCCCGGGCGAGCTGGGTGGGGGTCAGCTCGCGGTCGAGGCGGAGCAGCGCGCCGAGGATGTCGAACTCGGCGCGGGTGAGGCCGGCCCGGGTGAGCGGGTCGGGGGTCTGCTGGAGCAGGGCGGCGCAGCGGTTGATCCGGCCGAGGACGGCGATCGGACCGGTGTCCAGCCCCGGGTAGGCCCGCTCCCACTGGCGCAGCACACCTGCGACGACGTCCTCCACGCGTGCTGCTCCCGTTCTGCGGCCTGCCGGTCGGCTTCGACCCTGTCGATCCTAGGCCGTGTCCGGCTGGTCCTCTCGGCCCCGGCGTTGCAGCAGGGCGGCCAGCAGGTGGTGGGCCCGCTGCTCGGTGGCGGCGGCGCGCTGGTGCGGGAGGGCGGGGCGGCGCCACTCGCCGGCGGCGGTGTCGGTGGCCTCGCGCAGTTCCAGCAGGGCGGCGGCGAGGCCGGTGCGGGCGGCGCGCGCTTCCGGGGCGCTCGCGGCGGAGACGGTGGAGACGGCGGCCAGGGCCCGGTGGCCGGCGGCCTCGGCTCCGGCCAGGGCGTGGGTCAGCCGGGTGGCGGTGCGGCGGTTGGTGACCAGCAGGCAGGCCGCGAGGCCGGTGAGTGCGCCGACGCAGGTGTCCAGCCAGCGGTCGGCGACCAGCGTCCCGGCCGGCTGCGGGCCCGCGAACTCCGTCATCAGCAGCGCCATCGGGGTCACGAAGACCGTCGCCAGCCAGTAGCTGCGGGCGATCGTCGCCTCGGCGCCGAACTGGCAGAGCAGCCCGAGCCCGATCAGCGCCACCGGGCCCGAGTGGGCGACGGGCAGCGCGGCGGTGAACAGCAGCAGGCCGAGCAGGTTGCCCAGCACCCGCTGCAGCGCGCGCTGCCAGGACAGCGTGCTGTTGGCCTGGAACACCGAGGCGGCGGTGACCACCGCCCAGTACGGCCGGCCGACGCCGAGCGCCAGCGAGAGCCACCCGGCGGCGGCGCAGCCGACCGCGACCCGCAGCGCGATCGGCAGCAGCGCCGAACCCGGTCGCAGCGCCCGCCGCAGCGGTGGCCGGGGGCCGGGCCGGCGGGCGGCCGCGGCCTCCGTCTCCGCCGCCTCCGCCTCGGTGAGGTCGGGCGACGGCAGCGGGCGGCCGCGCCGGAGCTCGCGGGCCCGGTCGAGGTACCACCCGGCGTCCTCGGGCCGGGCCGGGCCGGCGAGCGCGGCCTCCGCGCGGACCAGCAGCCGCTCGGGCGCGTCGCCGAGGGCACGCCGCCGGGCCGGGGCGGAGAGCGCGAGGCTCTGCCGGGCCGCCTCGACCGCGCCGACCAGGGCGGTACGGGCGGCGGCGTCCGGCCGGCCGGGAGCGGTCCGCAGCAGCCGGGCCGCGGCCTCCAGGGCGCGGGCGGTGGCGATCCGCTCGGGCCCGTACGGGCGCACCAGGGCCGGGGCCATGCAGACCAGCCAGGCCAGTGCGGCGCCGAGCGCGGTGAGCGCCAGGTGCGGCGGGACCTCGCCGAGCCGCTGCGGGACGAAGGCGCAGCTGGAGGAGGTGAAGGTGATGATCAGACTGCCGGGCGGGCCGACCCGGGCGGCGTCGCAGAGCAGCTTGTGCAGGGCGGCGAGCACCGCCGCGACCGCGACCAGGACGGCGGCGTCGCGGGTCAGCGCGGCGGCGGTGAGGGCGGCACCGGTGCTGAGCACGGTCCCGAGCAACACGCCGACCAGCATCCGGGCCCGCGCCCGGTACGGCAGGCCGTGCCCGTACAGCGCGCCCAGGCCGCCGGCCGAGGTGTAGAGGGCGAGGTCGAGCCGGCCGAGGCCGAGCAGGGTGAGGTTGAGCGCGCCGAGGGTGACCACGGCGCTGAGCGCGGGCTTGTGCCAGCCGTCCCCGGCCGGACCGACCCGAAGTGCCTGGCGGAACTGGGCGGTGGTGACCATGCAAAAAGATTAACAGGTAATTTACCCGTGAAACATATGTCCACGGTGCCGCGCACCGGACACCCGCACGGCGAGGGCGATTCCCTGTTCGAGTCGGACGGACAAGAGTTCGACCGACAACCGCCGGAGGCCTCCCGTTCCCGGGCCCGACCCGTGGTCCGCCGGTACGAATGGCCCCGCACGGCACACCCCGACACACCCCCTCCTCATATGATCGGAGCGACATGCGCCATGCTTGGTGATGCAGAACACTGAACGGAACTTGCGCCGGACGGCCCACCCGCCGTACGGCCGAGAAGGAGGAAGCACGTGGACGACGTTCTGCGGCGCGCCGCACTCTTCGCGGCACTCGACGACGAACAGGCCGGCGAGCTGCGCGCTTCCATGACCGAGGTCACCCTCGCCCGTGGGGAGTCGCTGTTCCACGAGGGCGACCCGGGCGACCGGCTGTACGTCGTGGCGGAGGGCAAGGTCAAGCTGCACCGCGCCTCCCCGGACGGCCGCGAGAACATGCTCGCCGTGCTCGGCCCCAGCGAGATGATCGGCGAGCTGTCGCTGTTCGACCCGGGCCCGCGCACCGCGACCGCCAGCGCGCTGACCGAGGTCAAGCTGCTGGGCCTCGGCCACGGCGACCTCCAGCCCTGGCTGCACGCCCGCCCCGAGGTCTCCATCGCACTGCTGCGGGCCATCGCCCGCCGCCTGCGCCGCACCAACGACGTGATGTCCGACCTGGTCTTCTCCGACGTGCCCGGCCGCGTCGCCAAGGCCCTGCTGGACCTCTCCCGCCGGTTCGGCGTGCAGTCCGAGGGGGGCATCCACGTCGCCCACGACCTCACCCAGGAGGAGCTGGCCCAGCTGGTCGGCGCCTCCCGCGAGACGGTCAACAAGGCGCTCGCCGACTTCGCCGGCCGCGGCTGGCTGAAGCTGGAGGCCCGCGCGGTGGTCCTGCTGGACGTCGAGCGGCTGTCGCGCCGCTCGCGCTGACACCCGCGAACCCGCGAACGCGGAAGGGCCCGTCCGATCCGGACGGGCCCTTCCGCGTCCACCGGGCCCTACGCGTTCACCGGGCCCTACGCGTCCACCGGGTCAGTCGGCGCCCTGGATCAGCCCGTGCTCCTCCAGGTAGTCCAGCTGGGCCCGCACCGACAGCTCGGCGGCCGGCCAGAGCGCCCGGTCCACGTCGGCGTAGACCCGGGCGACCACCTCGGAGGCGCTCCGGCAGCCCGCCTCGACCGCGGTCTCCACCTGGGCGAGCCGCGACGCCCGGTGGGCCAGGTAGTAGTCGACGGCGCCGAGCGCGTCCGCGAGCACCGGGCCGTGGCCCGGCAGCACGGTCCGCACGCCGTGCTGGGAGGCCATGGTGTGCAGGTGGCGCAGCGAGTCCAGGTAGTCGCCGAGCCGGCCGTCGGGGTGCGCGACCATCGTGGTGCCGCGGCCGAGCACGGTGTCGCCGGTGAGCACCGCGCCGTCGTCCGGCAGGTGGAAGGTCAGCGAGTCCGAGGTGTGCCCCGGGGTGGCCACCACCCGCAGGTCCAGGCCGCCGACGTCCAGGCGCTGGCCGCCGACCAGGCCCTCCGAGCCCAGCCGGTGCGCCGGGTCCAGGGCCCGTACCTCGCTCCCGGTCAGCTCGGCGAAGCGGGCCGCGCCCTCGGAATGGTCGGCGTGGCCGTGGGTGAGCAGGGTCAGCGCGATCCGCTTGCCCCGTTCCTCCGCGAGGTCGACCACCCGGCGCAGGTGCCCCTCGTGCAGCGGGCCCGGGTCGATCACCACCGCGAGGTCCGAGCCCGGCTCGGAGAGCAGCCAGGTGTTGGTGCCGTCCAGCGTCATCGGCGACGGGTTCGGTGCCAGCACGCACAGCGCCCGAGGGGTGGCCTCGCCGCCGACGGCGGCGGCGGGGTCGCCCGGCAGGAGTCCGCTCACCGACCGCCTCCGACGTGCCGGTGCAGGGCCCGCAACGGCAGCGCCCGGACGAGGGCGCGCTGCGCCACCTCGACGAACGGGACCTGGCTGTCGCAGGCGAGGTCACGGGGGTTCAGGCGGCGGGCGGGCAGCTCGGGTGCCGTCCGGCGAGCCACGTCGTCGTGGGTCATCGGGCGTCGGTCCTTTCTCTGCGTCGGTACGGCAAGGTCGGGTCGTGCGGGTCGTGCGGGTCGTGCGGGTGGTGCAGGTCGTGCAGGTCGTGCAGGTCGTGCGGGTCGCGCCGGCCGTACGGCTCGTACGACCGGTCCCCGTCGGTGGAACGCTCAGGACCCCTCGGGGAACTCCCCGTCGATGGTCAGTTCCTCGTAGCCGGGCCAGCGGACCGTCAGCCGGTCGCCGCGGACCTCGGCCCGGCCCAGGACCGGCGCCAGCGGGCGGTCGGCGGCCGCGGCCAGGGCCTCGGCGGCGGTCCGTACCGACGACAGCTCGCGCAGCACCGTCACGGTCGGCGGCAGCATGCCGAAGCGGCCCTCCCGGTGGCCCCGCACCGCCTCGGCCGGGGTCAGCCAGGCGACCCGGTCGGCCTCGCCGACCTCCAGGGCCGCGCGCTGGCCGGCCGGCAGCGCGGCGACGAAGAACCAGGTGTCGTAGCGCCGTTCCTCGAACTCCGGCGTGATCCAGCGGGCCCAGCCGCCCAGCAGGTCGCTGCGCAGCACCAGCCCGTGGTCGCGGAGGAACTCGGCGAAGGACAGCTCGTGGGCCTCCAGCGCGGCCCGCTCGGCGGACCAGTCGCGCGGCGCGGCGACGCTGTCGGCGTCCGGGCCGGCCAGCAGCACGCCGGCCTCCTCGAAGGTCTCGCGGACGGCCGCGCAGACCACCGCCCGCGCCGTCCGGGCGTCCACCCCGAGCCGCCGGGCCCACTCCTCGGGCGACGGACCGGCCCAGCCCGGCTCGACCTCGGCGTCCCGCGGGTCCACCCCGCCGCCCGGGTAGGCGTACATCCCGGCCGCGAAGGCCATCGAGGTGCGCCTGCGCAGCAGGTAGGCCTCCGGCCCCTCGGCGGCGTCGCGCAGCAGCACGACGGTCGCGGCGGCCCTGGGCACCGGCGGGGTCACCGCGCCGGATTCGACCGCCCGGATCCGGGCGGGCCAGCCGGGCGGCATCGGCAGCGTCGTCGCTCGATGGTCCATGCCCGGATGCTAGGGCGTGCCCGACGATTCCCGCCAGGCTCACGAGTGGATCGGGCCCACCCGGACACCGCGGAGGCGGGGCCGGACGAGCCCGGCCCCGCCTCCGTGATCACGCTCAGGCGCTCTTGACCCGCACCAGGATCTCGACCTCGACCGGGGAGTCCAGCGGCAGCACCGCGACGCCGACGGCGCTGCGGGCGTGCACGCCCGCCTCGCCGAGCACCGCGCCGAGCAGCTCGCTGGCGCCGTTGACGACGGCCGGGACGCCGATGAAGTCGGGGGCGGCGGCGACGAAGCCGACGACCTTGACGACCTGCTCGACCTGGTCGAGGTCGCCGATCACCGACTTCACGGCGGCCAGGGCGTTCAGCGCGCAGATCCGCGCGAGGTCCTTGGCCTCCTCCGGGGACACCTCGGCACCGACCTTGCCGGTGCTCGGCAGCTTGCCGCCGACGACCGGGAGCTGGCCGGAGGTGAACACGAGGTCGCCGGTCCGCAGGGCCGGGACGTAGGCGGCGACCGGGGCGGCCACCTCCGGCAGGGTCAGGCCCAGCTCGGCGAGCTTCGACTCGACCTTGCTCATGCGTTCTTCTCCCGCTTGAAGTAGGCCACCAGCTGCTCCGGGTTCGGGCCGGGCACGACCTGGACGAGCTCCCAGCCGTCCTCGCCGAAGTTGTCCAGGATCTGCTTGGTCGCGTGCACCAGCAGGGGCGCCGTCATGTATTCCCACTTGGTCATGGCCAGACTCTAGACGAGCCGTCGCGGCGATCCGCGCCGCCCGCCGCGAGGCGTGTGAGGTGGGGCACAAACAGGGCATGATCCGGCCTGACGGCCCAGGTGCTCCGGGCATCCGGTGCGCTCCCTGGTTACCCTCGCGGGAGGGCACCCTGGCGAGGGGCACCCTCGTCAGGAGGGGACGCCCGTAGGACGGAGACGGACGGAGACGGAGCGTGGCACGCACCCCCGGCCAGGCGGCCCGGCGCGACCCCGACTGGGAGGGCGTCCGGCTGCACGTGGTCAGCGGCAAGGGCGGCACCGGGAAGACCACGCTGGCCGCGGCACTGGCCCTGGCCCTCGCCGCCGACGGCGGACGGGTGCTGCTGATCGAGGTCGAGGGCCGGCAGGGCGTCGCCGAGCTCTTCGGGATCGCCGCGCTCCCGTACGAGGAGCGCCGGATCGCCTCGGTCTCCCGCGCCCAGCTCGGGCTGCCGGCCGCGGAGGGCGGGCCCGGCGAGGTCTTCGCGCTGGCGATCGACACCGAGCTGGCGCTGCTGGAGTACCTGGAGATGTTCTACAAGCTCGGCCGGGCCGGGAAGGCGCTCCAGAAGGTCGGCTTCGTCGACTTCGCCACCACCATCGCGCCCGGCGTACGGGACGTCCTGCTCACCGGCAAGGCCTGCGAGGCGACCAGGCGCAAGGACCCGGACGGCCGGCGGCGCTACGACGCGGTGGTGATGGACGCCCCGCCGACCGGGCGGCTGACCCGGTTCCTGAACGTCAACGCCGAGGTCGCCGGGCTGGCCCGGATCGGCCCGATACACACCCAGGCGCAGGCCGTGATGCGGGTGCTGAAGTCGCCGGAGACCGCGGTGCACCTGGTCACCCTGCTGGAGGAGATGCCGGTGCAGGAGACGGTCGACGGCATCGAGGAGCTGCGCGAGGCGCGGCTCCCGGTGGGCGGGGTGATGGTCAACATGGTCCGGCCGCCGGTGCTGGACGCGGCGGCGGTGGCCGCGGTGGACGGGGACCACCGCGAGGAGGTCGCCCTGGCGCTCGGCGAGGCCGGACTCGGCGGCCGCACCCGCACCGGGGAGAAGGTCCGGGCGGCGGTGGAGCCGCTGCTCGACCCGCTGCTGGAGCAGGCCAGGGAGCACGCCGAGCGGGTCGAGCTGGAGCGCGCGCAGCGCGCCGACATCCAGCAGCTGCGGCTCCCGACGTACGAACTGCCGCTGCTGGGCGAGGGCGTGGACCTCGGCGGGCTGTACCGGCTGGCGGGCGAACTGAAGCGGCAGGGGGCGGCATGACCTCGAACGGGGTGCGGAGCACCGGACGGCGGCTCGCGGTGGACGAGCTGATCGACGACCCGAAGACCAGGATCATCGTCTGCTGCGGCTCCGGCGGCGTCGGCAAGACCACCACCGCCGCGGCCCTCGGCCTGCGGGCGGCCGAGCGCGGCCGCAAGGTCGTGGTGCTGACCATCGACCCGGCCCGCCGGCTCGCCCAGTCGATGGGCCTGACCGAGCTCGACAACACCCCCCGGGTGGTCAAGGGGGTGAACGGCACCGGCGAGCTCCAGGCCATGATGCTGGACATGAAGCGGACCTTCGACGAGGTCGTGCTGGCCCACGCCGAGCCCGAACGGGCCCGGGCGATCATGGAGAACCCCTTCTACCAGTCCCTGTCGGCCGGCTTCGCCGGCACCCAGGAGTACATGGCGATGGAGAAGCTCGGGCAGCTGCGCGCCGCCGAGGAGTGGGACCTGATCGTCGTGGACACCCCGCCGTCCCGCTCGGCGCTGGACTTCCTGGACGCGCCCAACCGGCTCGGGTCCTTCCTGGACGGCCGGGTGATCCGGATCCTCACCGCCCCGGCCAAGGTCGGCGGCCGCAGCGCGATGCGCTTCCTGAACGCCGGGATGGGCCTGCTCACCGGCACCCTGGGCAAGATCTTCGGCGCCCAGCTGCTCACCGACGTGCAGACCTTCGTCAGCGCGATGGACTCGATGTTCGGCGGCTTCCGGGAGCGCGCGGACCGCACGTACCAGCTGCTCAAGGCGCCGGGTACGGCGTTCCTGGTGGTGGCGGCGCCGGAGCGGGACGCGCTGCGCGAGGCGGCGTACTTCGTGGACCGGCTGGCCGCGGACCGGATGCCGCTGGCCGGGCTGGTGCTCAACCGGGTGCACGGCACGGGCGCACCGCAGCTCACCGCGGAACGGGCGCTGGCGGCCGCCGAGGCCCTGGAGGAGAACGGCTCGGAGCACGCCTCGCCCGAGGCCGAGCTGCTCGCGGCCGGGCTGCTGCGGCTGCACGCCGAGCGGATGCAGATCATGGGGCGCGAACGCCGTACCCGCGACCGCTTCGTCTCGGTGTACCCGGACGTGCCGATCGTGGAGGTGCCGGCGCTGCCGGGCGACGTGCACGACCTGGACGGGCTGCGGGCCATCGGGGACCGGCTCAACGGCGCGGTCTAGCCCGCGCGGTACCACCCGGTGCGGTCACCGACCCCGCGCGGTACAACCCGGCGCGGTCACCGGCCCTGCGCGGCACGGCCCCCCGTCCGCGGGGCCGACCGGCCCGGGCCGCGTGGTGCGGCCGGGCTCAGCCCGCCTGGGCGTAGTCCGTCAGTATCACCCCGGTCGCGAGGGACTCCTCGTACTCGGTGCGCGCCGTCTCCAGCAGCCTCCGCCACGAGATGACGGTCGGGCGGCGGCGCAGCAGCGCCCGGCGCTCGCGCTCCGTCATCCCGCCCCACACCCCGAACTCCACCCGGTTGTCCAGGGCGTCCGCGAGGCACTCGGTCCGGACGGGGCAGCCGCTGCACACCGCCTTCGCGCGGTTCTGTGCCGCCCCCTGGACGAACAGTTCGTCCGGATCACTCGTGCGGCAGGCGGCCTGCGCACTCCAGTCGTCAACCCAGCCCATGCCGGCGCCGTCCTCTCCCGTATCGAGGCTCCCCCACGGCGGCAACGGCATATTCACCGTTGCCAGTTGAGGACGTTACGGAAGAACGACAGCTTGCAACAGCCCCTTCGGGCTCAATCTCGAATGACCCAATTGGACTATGGGTGGCGATCAGCTCACTCGTTGGAGTGATCGCAGGTCGCACACCTTGCCAAGAGCGGAACCCCCACTCTCGCCACAGGAGTCGTCACTGAGTGCGACCGACCACACCGGCACAGCAGGCCACAGCTGCCTCAAAACCCGGACATCGGCGGGTAATTCGGGCAAGTCTTCTCGCCCACAAGAGTGAACGATGTTGACGCACCGAAGCTGTCGCAAGCTTGTGACAAGCCTAGGCGAACACCTGCCCCGGTGTGCGGGAATCCGCGACGTAGGGTTCTCCCCATGGCACCGAAGCGCCCCCAGGCATCCCAGCCCCCAGGCAACACCGGAGCTCCGCGCGGCCGGACCGGCGGATCCCCGATGGAGCACGCCGGCAACGGCGTGAAGTTCCTGGGCGTCAGCGTGCTCTCCGGAGTCCTGCTGGCAGGCCTCGCCCTGCCCGCCGTCGGCGCCATCGGGCTGACCGCCAAGGACACGGCGGAGAGCTTCGCCAACATCCCCGACGACTTCAAGACCCCGCCGCTCACCCAGGCGACGCAGATCTTCGACGCCAAGGGCGGCCTGATCGCCAAGGTCTACGAGCGCGACCGCACCGTCATCACCGCGGACCAGATGTCGCCGTTCATGCGGCACGCCCAGGTCGACATCGAGGACGCCCGCTTCTACGAGCACGGCGCCGTCGACCTCAAGGGCGTCCTCCGGGCGATCAGCAAGAACGCGGAGAGCGGCACCGCCTCCCAGGGCGCCTCCACGCTGACCCAGCAGTACGTGAAGAACGTCAACGTGGAGAAGGCCGGCGACGACCAGGCGGCCGTCCTGGAGGCCCAGCGCAAGACCCTGGGCCGCAAGATCCAGGAGCTCAAGGTCGCCATCAAGCTGGAGGAGGACCTGAGCAAGGATCAGATCCTCACCAACTACCTCAACATCACCTTCTACGGCCACCAGGCCTACGGGGTCGAGGCCGCCTCCCAGCGCTACTTCAGCAAGAGCAACAAGGACCTCACCGTCGCCGAGGCCGCCACCCTGGCCGGCGTGGTCCAGAACCCGTCGCAGTACGACCCGGTGCGCTACCCCGAGAACACGCTCAAGCGCCGCAACGTCGTGATCGACAAGATGCTGGAGAACAAGCACATCACCGCCGACCAGGCGAAGGA
The DNA here is from genome assembly GCF_042883725.1 of Kitasatospora sp. NPDC058184. Lineage (NCBI taxonomy): Bacteria > Bacillati > Actinomycetota > Actinomycetes > Kitasatosporales > Streptomycetaceae > Kitasatospora > Kitasatospora sp. NPDC058184. The sequence continues at coordinate 170,718 of NZ_JBHVVE010000005.1, read as the reverse complement.
GGCGAAGGCCGCCCCGCTGGGTCTGAAGTACAAGGACCCGCAGAACGGCTGCATCACCGCCCAGGCCGGCATGGGCTTCTTCTGCGACTACGTGCGCCACGTGGTCAAGCAGGACCCGGCCTTCGGCAAGAGCGCCGACGAGCGCAAGAAGCTGTGGAACACCGGCGGCCTGAACATCTACACCACGCTGGACCCGGACAAGCAGGCCGCCGCCCAGAACGCCGTCACCAAGAAGGTCAACGTGACCGACCCGGTGTCGGCCGCCGCGACCATGATGGAGCCGGGCAGCGGCAAGATCCTGGCGATGGCCCAGACCCGCCCGTACGGCCTGGACCCGAACAAGAACCAGACCGTCGTCAACCTCAACGTGGACGCGGCCATGGGCGGCGGCAACGGCTTCCAGACCGGCTCCACCTTCAAGCCGATCCTGGCCGCGGCGGCGCTGGAGTCGGGCATGTCGAACACCCAGGCGTTCCCGTCCGAGAACAAGATCGAGTACCCCCAGATGTCCACCTGCTCGGGCACCTGGAAGAACACCGTCAAGCCCAAGGAGACGGTGAAGAACGAGCAGGACAGCGAGGTCGGGCCGTACCAGCTGAAGGAGGCGATGGCCCGCTCGGTCAACACCTACTTCGTGCAGATGGAGCAGCAGGTCGGCCTCTGCGCGATGAAGCAGATGGCGAACAAGCTGGGCATCACCCAGTCCGCCAAGGGCGACGCCTTCCAGGAGGTGCCCTCGATGGTCCTCGGCACCCTGGAGCTCTCCCCGCTGACCATGGCGAACGTCTACGCGACCTTCGCCGCCCGCGGCAAGTACTGCACCCCGATCGCGATCAACAAGATCACCACGGTCGACGGCAAGGACGTCCCCGTCCCGCAGTCCCAGTGCAGCCAGGCCTTCTCCGAGCAGACCGCCGACTCGCTCAACGCCGTCCTGCTCAACGTCACCGAGAAGGGCACCGCGGCCTCCCTCGGCCTCGACGACGGCCGCAAGATCGCGGGCAAGACCGGTACCACCGACGAGAAGAAGGCCGCCTGGTTCAGCGGCTACACCCCGTCGCTGGCCACCTCGGTCTGGCTCGGCGGCCCGGCCGGCGGCGTCAAGATGAAGAACATCACCATCGGCGGCAAGTACTTCCCCGAGGTCTTCGGCGCCGACGGCCCCGGCCCGATCTGGCAGCTGGCGATGAACCAGGCACTCAAGGGCACGCCCGTGGAGCCGATCCAGACCGCCAACATCCCGGACCCGCAGCCGGCCACGCCCCCGCCGGGCACCACCCCGCCGGCCACCGACCCGAACGCCCAGCAGCCGCCGGCCGGCAACCCCCCGCCGCCGCAGCAGGGCGGCAACCCGGGCCAGCCCGGCGGGCTGCCCGGCAACCAGGCCGGCGGTCTGCCCGGCGGGCTGCCCGGCGGCTTCCCCGGCGGCTTCACCTTCCCGCCCGGCCCCGGGAACGGGAACGGGAACGGCGGCCGCCACGGCGGCGGCAACGGGAACGGCTGACCCGCCCTCCCGGCGGGGTGACCCGCGCCGCGGAACATGCCGAAGGGGCGCCCTCCAGTGCGGAGGGCGCCCCTTCGGCGTGCTGCCGGGGCACCAGGGGGCGGGGCCGGGGCCGACCAGGGTTCGACCCTGGACGGCCCGGGGCGGGCCCTGGTCTGAGCCGCGGCTCAGACCAGGGCGGCCTTCACGGCGGCGGCGACCCGGCTGCCCTCGGCCAGACCGTCGACCTTGGGCTTCACCAGCTTCATGACAGCGCCCATCGCCTGGGGGCCGGTCGCGCCGCTCTCGGCCACGGCGGCCGCCACGATCGCGGCCAGCTCCTCGTCGGAGAGCTGCTTGGGCAGGTAGCCCGCCAGCACCTCGCCCTCGGCCAGCTCCCGGGCCGCCTGCTCCGTCCGGCCGGCGTTCCCGAAGGCCTCGGCCGCCTCCCGGCGCTTCTTCGCCTCGCGGCCGATCACCTTCAGCACGTCGGCGTCGGACAGCTCGCGCTTCTGCTTGCCCGCCACCTCCTCGCTGGTGACGGCGGACAGCGTGAGCCGGATGGTGGACGAGCGCAGTTCGTCCCGTTCCCTGATGGCAGCCGTGAGGTCCTCGTGCAGCTGCTCCTTGAGCGTTGTCATTTCCTCTTCTTATCCTTCGGCTGTGGGTGGGCTCAACCGGTTTCCCGTGGGCATCCACCGGGGTTTCCGCAGTTGAACGAGTATCCCCGACAAGTACGGCCGACCGTCGCCCGTCGGCGCGCCGCTGCCGCCCCGCTGACGGGGTTGTGGGCACGGCGGGGCGGGCGGTAGCCGTCCGACCCGGGAAGCAGCCCGGGAAACGGTCAGGGAAACGGTCCGGCCCGGGAACGGGCGGCGGTCGAGTCCGTGAACAATCGATGCCCCCGGCCGGGAACGGACGACGGGATTCGGCCAAGGTGGCCGATAATGCCCGCACATTCTCGGCCGAAATGCCGAGAACTGCCTGTTCCGGAGCGAAGTTGCCGGTTCCGCAGGGGTACATCGAACACTGCGACCGCTTCGCCGAAAATAGTCCGCGTAGTACACTCGTTCGCGCGTCGCCCGAGCAGCCCGAAGGCGGCGGTCACCTCACCGTCGAATCATCCCCGAATCATCGCCGAAGGCCGCCACGATCAGCCGCGACAAACCGTCACCATGTCCCCGATTCATTATTCCACGGCACTGACACACTGCCGGCCAGGCGCCCTGCAACCCTGACACCTTGCGGCCCGGGCGCCCTGCGGTCCCGGTCGGCGCGGGCGCTCACGCCTGCGCTCCACCGGACGGCCGACGGCGATCGTTTTTCGGAGTGATTGGCGCCGCAGCACGGCGCACTGATTTCTGACTTTTATTCTGCTCACGACAGCAGGAAGCGCGGGGGAATGGACAACAATCAGCTTCGCTCGATGTTGGTAACCCAACGGAAGATGGTCGGATGGAGCCAGGAGCAATTAGCCGAACACTCCACCGTCAGCGTCCGCACCATTCGTAATCTGGAAACCGGCGCCATCAGGAATCCGCGGCGCAGTTCCGTGGAACTCCTGGTGGGCGCACTGTTCTCCGCGGCGACCAACCGGGACGACCCCCTGCTCTCCCACGCCGTCCAGGCGGGCGCCCCGGCCGGGCTGCTGCCCGCCCGGCCGGAGCCCGGACCGCCGGTCCGCGTCGCCGAACTCCCGGACAACGCGCGGTGGCAGGGGCTGCGGCCCAAGACGGACGTCACCGTCGGCCGCCAGGCCGACCTGCTGCACGTCGTGACCGCCCTGCGGCCGGGCCGCCCGCTGGTGCTCACCGGACCGGCCGGGGTCGGCAAGACCCGGCTGGCGCTGGACTCCGCCGCCCACCTGCTGGACCGCTTCCGGGACGGCGTCGCGGTCCTGGAGCTCGGCTCGGTCACCCCCGAGGCCGTCGACCCCGCCGCCGCCTCGGCCCAGGCCCAGCGCGCGCTCGACACCCTCCTGCGGGGCGTCGGCCGCGACCCGCGGACCGACCCCGAGCCGCAGCTGCTGCTGGTCGTCGACAACGCCGAGCACGTCATCGACACGGTGGCCCGGCAGGTCAGGGCACTGCTGGCGCGGCACCCGGCGCTCCACATCATGATCACCTCGCTGCGGGCGCCCGCCGGGGTCCCGGCCGACCTGTGGGAGGTGGCGCCGCTGTCGGTCGACCACCCGGACGGCCCTTACGGCTGCCCGCCCGCCGCCGAACTGTTCTGCCGCCGGGTGCACTCGGTCGTCCCGACGCTCGACCTCGGCGACCAGATGCCGCAGGTGGTCGAGCTCTGCCGACGCCTCGGCGGCCTGGCGCTCGCGATCGAGAACGCCGCCGTCCGGATGCGCTCGGTGCCCCTGCACGTCCTGGTGGACGAGTGCCGGGTGCTCCCGATCCTCGGCCAGGAGGAGGTCGGCGGGCTCTCCCACCACCGCTCGCTGCACCGCAGCCTCGCCTGGGCGTACGGGCTCCTCGACGAACGGCAGCGCCGGGCGCTCAGACGGTTCTCCCGGTTCCCCGAGGAGTTCTCCATCGACGACGTCCGGCAGCAGCCGGTCGACGGCGGCCGGGAGCCCTCCCGCAACCTCGACGTGCTGGCCGAGCTGGTCGACTTCTCCGTCGTCCAGGTGAAGCGCGGCCACCAGTACGCGTACCGGGTGCCCCGGATGATGCGCGAGTACGTCAACGCCATCCCGGCCTGAGGGCCGGCCCCGTGCCGCCCGCGCCTGGAGCACTGCTCCTGGCACGGGCGGCACGGGCTTTCTGAGCGCGGGTCAGTTCGCCGCGGTCGACCGCCGCCCCCGCCTGGTAGTCCGCCCTCCCGGCCCGTAACCCTTCATCCCGGTTACACCTATCCTGGGCCGCATGACCGACGCAGCCGACCGCAGCGCCGCCGACGGACCGCCCGCCACCCCGCCCGGGCTGCTCCTCACCACCCCCGGGGGCGGCCGCTTCCACTTCGACCCCGGCGCCCTCTGCCTGGAACTGCTCACCACCGGCGGCCCCGGCCCGTACGCCCGGTACGAGGTGCTGCACCGGCCAGCCGACCTCGCCGCCTGGCTCCCGCCGTCCCGGCTGCGACTGCCCGCCGACGCCGTACGGATCTCCCCCGCCCAGCTCGCCGCCGCCCGCACCCTGCGCGACGCCCTGTGGCGCCTGGCCGCCGCCCGCGCCCACGGCGGCCGGGGCACGCCCGCGGACCACGCCGTCCTCAACCGGGCCGCCGAGCACCCGCCGCTGGTCCCCCGGATCGCCCCCGACGGCACCGCGGCCGCCCCACTGCCCGCCGACGGGGCCCAGCTGGTCGCCACCCTCGCCCGGGACGCCATCGCCCTGCTCACCGGCCCGTACGCGGACCGGGTCCGGGAATGCGGCGCCGACAACTGCCAACTGATCTTCGTCGACACCTCGCGGCCGGGCCGGCGCCGCTGGTGCTCCATGGAGCGCTGCGGCAACCGCCACAAGGTCCGCGCGCTACGCGCCCGCCGGGACTCCGAGGAGGCCCCGCCGACCACCGCCCCCGCCCCCGACTCCGGGCGTACACAGGCTGATCGACCGTCTGAGAGCATGGGCTGATGCGACCGCTGTACTCCGTTCCCCTCGGCATCGCCGCCACCGGCGCCGCCTGTCTCGCCTACTCCGTCGGGTACGAGGTCCGGGCCTTCCGCCTCCGCCGGATCGAGGTCCCCGTCCTCCCGCGCGGCGCCCGCCCGATCCGGGTCCTCCAGGTGTCCGACATCCACATGGTGAGCGGGCAGGGCAAGAAGCAGCGCTGGCTGAAGAGCCTGGCCGGCCTGCGCCCCGACCTGGTGGTCAACACCGGCGACAACCTCTCCGACCCGCTCGGCGTCCCGGCCACCCTCGACGCGCTCGGACCGCTCATGGAGTTCCCCGGCGTCTACGTCTTCGGCTCCAACGACTACTACGGCCCGGCCCGCAAGAACCCGGCCCGCTACCTCCAGGCCATGCGCAGCGGCGCCCACGGCATGAACAACCCCGACGGCACCGCCCGCCGCGGCATCACCGGCGCCGTCCACAACCCCTGGGAGAAGCTCCGCGACGGCTTCGACGCGGCCGGCTGGCTCGACCTCACCAACACCCGCGGCCGGCTCACCGTGAACGGGCTCGACCTGGAGTTCACCGGCCTCGACGACCCGCACATCCGGCGCGACCGCTACAGCGAGGTCGCCGGCGGCCCGTCCCCCGACGCCGACCTCTCCCTCGCCGTCGTCCACGCGCCCTACCTGCGCGTCCTCGACGCCTTCACCGCCGACCGCTACCCGCTGATCCTGGCCGGCCACACCCACGGCGGCCAGCTCTGCATCCCCTTCTACGGCGCCCTGGTCACCAACTGCGACATCGACACCCGCCGGGTCAAGGGCCTCTCCACCCACACCGCCGGCGGCCACCGCTCCCACCTCCACGTCTCGGCCGGCTGCGGCACCAACCGCTACACCCCCGTCCGCTTCGCCTGCCCCCCCGAGGCCACCCTCCTCACCCTCGTCCCGGCAGCCCGCTGACCCCCACCGGACGCCCGCTCGAAACCGGATTTCGTGTCTCGGCGAGCGTCCGGTAGAGTTCTACTCGTCGCGAAGGAGACGGAGCGACAAACCGCAAGACCGGGGTGTGGCGCAGCTTGGTAGCGCGCTTCGTTCGGGACGAAGAGGCCGTGGGTTCAAATCCCGCCACCCCGACCCACTGCAGAGGGCCTGCCGGAGAAATCCGGCAGGCCCTCTGTCGTTGTGCGCGACCGGCTGGGTGACCACTCCTCAGCCGGGTCCGACGCCCGGGTGCCGTCCGCGACCTCCACCGGCCGACCGCAGGCAGGCCCCACCGCGCGCACGACGCCCCGCCCCGGCCGCCGGGCGAGCCGCGCTGCGGGCAAGGCCAACTCCCCGTACGGACAGCGCCGGTGCGTCCGGGGCTCCGCGGCCGCGCCGCCGTCGCCGGGGCCGGGCCGTCAGAGGGTGGTGGCGAGTTCGGTGCGGGAGGTGATGTTGAGCTTGGGGTAGGCCTTGTAGAGGTGGTGGGCGACGGTGCGGGGGCTGAGGAAGAGCTGGGCGGCGATGTCGCGGTTGGTGAGGCCCTGGGCGGCGAGGCGGGCGATCTGGAGTTCCTGGGGGGTGAGGGGGGACCGGGGGGTGCCGGTGGGGGCGGCCGGGGTGGGGGCCGGGGTGCCGGTGGCGGAGAGTTCGGTGCGGGCGCGGGCGGCCCAGGGGTGGGCGGCGAGGCGGTCGAAGGTCTCCAGGGCGGCGCGCAGGTGGGGGCGGGCGTCGGTCCGGCGGCGGGTGCGGCGGAGCCATTCGCCGTAGAGGAGGGCGGTGCGGGCCTGTTCGAAGGGGCGGTGGGCCGTTTCGTGCCGGGAGAGGGCGGCGCGGTAGGTGGTCTCGGCGAGTTCGTCGGGGCCGAGCAGGGCCTGGCAGCGCAGCCGGAGGGCGTCGGCCCAGGGGCGGTCGGCGGCGGCCGTCCAGCGGGCGAAGCGTTCGTAGGCTTCGGCGGCGCGTTCGGGGGTGCCGAGGCGGACGGCGGCCTCGACGAGGTCGGGGACGGCCCGGGTGGCGCTGACGTGGTGGCGGTGCGGGCCGGTGGTGAGGGTGTGCAGCCGGTCGGCGGCGTCGCCGGCGCGGCCCTGGCCGAGGTCGCGCAGGGCGAGCGCCCACTGGGCCCAGGCCTGGCCGGCGGCGGGGGCGGCGGTCTGCGGGCCGGTGGTGGCGAGGGCGGCGGCCGCGAGTTCGGCGCAGTGGTCGGTGCGGCCGTCGAGCGCGGCCAGGTGGGCGAGCAGCGCGGTGAGTTGGCTGACCCACTGGTGCTGGCCGGTGTCCCGGGCGAGGCCGAGGCCTTCGGTGGCGGTGAGTTCGGCGTCGCGGTGGCGGCCGTGGAAGAGTTCGGCCTCGGCGAGGAAGAACTGCAGGGTGGGCATCACGCCGACGGTGCCCTTGGCGCGGGCCTCGGCGACCAGTTCGGCGGCGAGTTCGGCGGTCTCCTCGTCGCGTCCGAGGACCAGGGTGGCGCCGCACAGCTGGACGAGGTCGACCGGGCTCTCGGCCCCGGCCCGGCGGGCGGCCTCGGCGGCCTCCCGGACGGGCGGCAGCGGGCCGGCGGGGCGGCCGAGCGCGGGCAGGACCGCCGCGGGCAGGTGGCGGGCGAGCGGGGCGAGGGGGTCGTCGGCGGCGAGCGGCAGGACCGCCAGGCGGTCCAGGACGGCGGCCACCGGCTCCTCCCCCGCGTACCAGGCGGCATGGAAGGCCTGGAGCAGCATCCGGGCGGCGTACGGCGGGTCGATGTCGGTGCCGGCGGCGTCGAGCAGCAGCCGGTGGGCGGTCGGGTAGGAGCCGCGCCAGAAGTGGGCGGTGGCCCGGACCTGGTCGAGCAGGGCGTGCGCCAGGATGTTGTCGGTACGGCCGGAGGCCTCGTCGGCGAGCGCCTCGGCCCGTACCAACTCGCCTTCCTCGGTGGCGGCTTCGGCGGCCAGGACGAGCCGGCGGGTGGCGCCGTCGCGGTCCGGGGTGAGGCGGGCGGCGCGCTCGTACGCGGCGGCGCCGCCGTGGCCGCCGCGGCGCCCGGCGCGGACGGCGGTGCGCTCCAGCGCGTCGGCGAGGCCGGCGTCAGGGGCGGTGGCGGCGAGGGCGAGGTGCCAGGTGCGGCGGTCGCCGTCCGGCAGCGCGCCGGCGACGGCCCGGTGGACCGCCGTCTTCTGGTGGTGCGGCGCCCGTTGGAGGATCGCGGAGCGCAGCAGCGGGTGCCGGAAGGCGATCCAGCGGTCGGCCGTGACCGTCACCAGGCCGGACGCCTCGGCGGGCGCGAGGTGTTCGGCGGTGACGCCGAGGGCGGCCGCGGCGGGCAGGACGACGTCCAGTGCCCCGCCCTCCTCGGTGGCGGCGACCAGCAGCAGTGTCTGGGTGGCCGCGGGCAGGCCGGTGACCTGGCCATGGAAGGCGATCAGCAGCCGGCTGGTGAGCGGCAGGCCGCCCGGTGCCGGTGGCTGCGGCCCGGCGGCGACCGGGAGTTCGGTGAGCGCGAGCGGGTTGCCGGCCGCCTCGGCGAGCAGCCGGTCGCGGACGGTGGACGGCAGGTCGGGGCCGACCCGCCGGGCCAGCAGCCGGGTGGCGTCGGCCTCGGACAGGCCGGTCACCTGCCGTTCGGGCAGGCCCAGCGGGCGCTCCGCCGGGCTGCCGCCGGCCCCGGACGGGCCGCCGGTGCGGGCGGCGAGCAGCAGGGCGACCCCCTCGGCCTGGAGCCTCCGGGCGGCCAGCAGCAGGGCGTCCAGGGAGGCCCGGTCCAGCCACTGCACGTCGTCGATGACGCACAACAGCGGCCGGTCGGCGGCGAGTTCGGCGAGCAGGCCGAGCGTGGCGAGCCCGACCAGCAGCCGGTCGGCGCCCGCCCCACCGCCGCCCGCACCGCCGCCGTCGCCTGCCCGGTCGCCCGCCCGGTCGTCGCCCATCCGCTCGTCGTCGGAGAGCCCGAACGCCGCCTCCAGCGCCCGCCGTTGCGGGCCCGGCAGGACGTCCAGCCGGGCCAGGCCGGGCGCGAGCAGCAGGCTCAGCCCGGCGTACGGCAGCTCGGCCTCGTACTCGACGCCGGCCGCCCGGACGACCCGGAACGCCTCCCCCGCCCGCGCGACGGCGTCGTCCAGCAGCGCGGTCTTGCCGATGCCGGCCTCGCCCCGGAGCAGCAGCACTCCGCTGCGTCCGGCCCGCACCCCGTCCAACAGCCCGTCCACGGCGGCCTGTTCGCCTTCCCTCCCGTACAGCATGCCCCGACCCTACCCAGCAGGGCCGCGCACCACTGCCGACCACGGCACCGGTACGCCTCCGCGGAGGCTACGTACCCCCATACCCATACGTGACGGATTCGCCGTCGGCCGCCCGTCCCTACCGTGGTGAGCACCGGGAACAATCCGGCCAACCACCCACCGGAACACGGGAGATGACGATGACCGAGATCACCACCGCCGCCCTCCAGCAGCTCGCCGAGCGCTACCTCGCGGTGTGGAACGAGACCGACCCGGCGGCCCGCCGCAAGCTGGTCGACGAGGTGTGGGCCGAGGACGGCCGCTACACCGACCCGCTGGCCGCCGTCACCGGCCGGGACGCGATCGACGCGCTGATCGGCGCCGCCCAGGCCCAGTTCCCGGGGCTGGAGTTCACCCTCGGCCCGGTCGACGCGCACCACGACGTCGCCCGCTTCACCTGGAACCTGGGCCCGGCCGGCGCGGAGCCGGTGGTGATCGGCTTCGACGTGCTGGCGGCCACCCCGGACGGCCGGATCGGCGCGGTGTACGGCTTCCTCGACCGCGTGCCGGGCGCCTGACCCCGCGGACCGCCGCCCCGGCCGAGGGGCGGGACGCACCCCACCGCGCCCGCCCCTCGGCACCGGCCGCCGACCCGCTTGGGTCGCCAACACCCTTGAGGAGAGCCCGAGATGAGCACCTCACTGAACACCCGGCGGCCCACCGAGGCCGAGACAGAGGCAACGGCGCCGACGGCCCCCAAGGGGCTGCTGCCGGTCATCCTGACCGCCACCTTCATGACCGCCCTCGACATCTTCGTCGTCAACGTCGCCCTCCCCTCCCTCCAGGGCGACCTCGGCGCCGGCCCGGCCGCCGTCCAGTGGGTGATGGCCGGCTTCAGCCTGGCCCTCGCGGCCGGCCTGGTCACCGCCGGCCGCCTCGGCGACCGGTACGGCCGCCGCCGGGTGTTCGGGCTCGGCCTGGCCCTCTTCACCCTCGCCTCCACCGCCTGCGGCCTCGCCCCCACGGCGGCCGCGCTGGTCGGCGCCCGGGTGGCGCAGGGCCTGTCGGCGGCGCTGATGGGTCCGCAGGTGCTGGCGATCCTGCGGACCGCGTTCAGCGGAGCCGCCCAGGCTCGGGCCTTCGCCCGGTACGGGCTGACCATGGGCGTCGGCGCGGTGTTCGGCCAGCTGATCGGGGGGCTGCTGATCCGCGCTGACCTCTTCGGCCTCGGCTGGCGCAGCTGCTTCCTGATCAACCTGCCGATCGGACTGGCCGCCCTCCCGCTGGTCCGCCGGAGCCTGCCGGAGTCCCGCGCCCCGCAGCGGCCCGGCCTGGACCCGGTGGGCGTGCTGCTGGTCACCACCGCGCTGACCGGCCTGGTGCTGCCGCTGATCCAGGGCCCCCAGCTGCACTGGCCGCTGTGGACCGGGCTCTGCCTGGGCGGCTCGCTCGCCCTGCTGGCCGTCTTCGCCGTGCACCAGCACCGCGCCACCACCGCCGCCACCACCACCGCCGCCACGGCCACCACCGCGACCACCCCGCTGGTCGACACCCGGCTCTTCCGCGACCGCGCCTTCAGCGCCGGCCTGCTCGCCCAACTCGCCTTCTGGCTCGGCCAGGGCTCCTTCTTCCTGGTGCTCGCCCTGCACCTCCAGTTCGGCCGCGGCCTGGACGCGCTGGGCGCCGGACTGGTCTTCACCGCGATCGGCCTGGGCTACCTGATCACCTCCAACACCACCCACCGCGTCACCGCCCGCCTCGGCGAGCGCCGCACCATCGCCCTCGGCGGGCTGCTGATGGCCCTCGGGCTGGGCCTGCTGGCCCTCACCGCGTACGGCGCCGCGGACGGCGGCGTCCGGTGGCTGGCGCCCGGGCTGTTCGTGGACGGCCTCGGCATGGGCCTGGTGATCGCCCCGGTGACCTCGGTGGTCCTGGCCGGCGTCGAGCCCCGGCTGGCCGGCTCCGCGGCCGGGGTGGTGTCCACCGTGCAGCAGGTCGGCGGGGCGCTCGGGATCGCACTGATCGGCCTGGTCTACTACGGCGCCGGCGACCCGGCCGCCGCCTTCGGCCGCAGCGTCCTGGCCCTGGCGGTGCTGGAGCTGGTGCTCGTGGGCCTGGTCCGGTTCCTGCCGCGCGGAGCACACGGGGCCCACGGAGCGGCCGAAGCGCACCGAGCGCACCGAGCGCACGAAGCGCTGCACGAAGTGCCGCACGAGGGCTGACCCCGGCATGGTCCCGGCCACCCGCCCCGGCCCCACGGAACCCGGGCCCCGGGCCGGGCGTTCGTGGACGCCCCGGCCGCCGCGCACGGCGACACCTGCGCCGGCACCCCGCCGCCACCCCGGCGGCACGGGGCGGGTGGGCCGAAGCCCACCCGCCCGTTCCCTTCCCTCCCCCCGATCGGGTTGGATGGTCGGATGAGCGAGGAGAAGAGCGCCGTACCGGCGTGGGAGCAGCGGTTCAGGGCGGCCCGGGTGTCGCTGCCCGACTGGGCCGAGGACGCCCCCGACCGGTCGCTGTACGTGTCCAACGCGACCGGCACCTACGAGGTCTACGCCTGGGACCGCACCACCGGCGCCCACCGTCGGGTCACCGACCGTCCGAACGGCACCACCGACGCCGAGCTGTCCCCCGACGGCGACTGGGTCTGGTGGTTCGACGACCACGACGGCGACGAGTTCGGCGTCTGGCGCCGCCAGCCGTTCGCGGGCGGCCCCGACGAGGAGGCCGTGCCCGGCCTCGCCGCCTCCTACTCGGCCGGCCTGGCCCTGGGCCGCGACGGCACCGTGGTGGTCGGCCGCTCGACCGACGAGGACGGCACCACCCTGCACCTGCGCCGCCCCGGCGCCGCCGTGCCGGTCGAGGTCTACCGGCACGAGGAGTACGGCGGCATCGGCGACCTCAGCCACGACAGCACCCTGCTCGCCATCGACCACACCGAGCACGGCGACGCGATGCACTCCGCGATCCGGGTCGTGCGCATCACCGCCGACGGCGGCGTCGAGACCGTCGCCGAGCTGGACGAGGTCACCGGCCGGGACGAGCCGCGCGGCGTCGCCTGCCTGGGCTTCGCCCCGGTCGAGGGCGACACCCGCCTGCTGGTCGCCCACCAGCGCACCGGCCGCTGGGAGCCGATGATCTGGGACGTCGCCACCGGCGCCGAGACCGCCCTCCCGCTGCGCGACGAGCAGGGCCGCGAGCTGCCCGGCGACGTCTCCGCGCAGTGGCGCCCCGGCGCCGAGGCACTGCTGGTGGAGCACGAGTACGAGGCGCGCAGCGAGCTGTTCTCGTACGCGCTCGCCGACGGCCGGCTGACCCGCCTGGAGACCCCGCGCGGCACCGTCAGCGGCGCCACCGCCCGTCCGGACGGCACCGTCGAGTACCTGTGGTCCTCCGCCGCCGAGCCCTCCGCCGTCCGCTCCACCGCCGGGACGGTCGTGCTGCGGGCGCCCGGCGCGGTGCCGCCCGGTTCGGTGCCGGTCGAGGACGTCTGGGTGGACGGGCCCGGCGGGCGGGTGCACGCCCTGGTGCAGCGGCCGGCGACGCCCGCGCAGGGCCCGTACCCGACCGTGTTCGAGATCCACGGCGGCCCGACGCACCACGACAGCGACTCCTTCGCCGCCGGTCCGGCCGCCTGGCTGGACCACGGCTTCGCGGTGGTCCGGGTCAACTACCGCGGCTCGACCGGCTACGGCCAGGCCTGGACGGACGCGCTGCACGAGCGGGTCGGCCTGATCGAGCTGGAGGACATCGCGGCGGTCCGCGCCTGGGCCGTCGACAGCGGCCTCGCCGACCCGGCCCGGCTGGTCCTCACCGGCGGCAGCTGGGGCGGCTACCTGACCCTGCTCGGCCTCGGCGTCCAGCCCGACGACTGGGCCCTCGGCCTCGCCGCCGTCCCGGTCGCGGACTACCACACCGCGTACGCCGACGAGATGGAGGCGCTCAAGTCGCTGGACCGCACGCTCTTCGGCGGCACCCCGGAGGAGGTCCCGGAGCGCTTCACCGCTTCCTCGCCGCTGACCTACGTCGAGCGGGTGCGGGTGCCGGTCTACATCAGCGCCGGGGTCAACGACCCGCGCTGCCCGATCCGGCAGATCGACAACTACGTCGAGCGGCTGGAGCGGCTCGGCAAGCCGCACGAGGTGTACCGCTTCGACGCCGGGCACGGCTCGCTGGTGGTGGAGGAGCGGATCAAGCAGCTGCGACTGGAGATCGACTTCGTGCGGCGGCACCTGGGCACGGCCGGGCGTGACGGAGACGGAGGGGCTGCGTGAGACGCCTGCTGATGCTCGCGGGGGTGGCGGTCGCCGGGGCCCTGGTGCTCACCGGCTGCTCGGGCTCACAGCGGAACACCGCGTCCTGCCCGCCCCCGACCGGCCCGCCGGTACCGAGCTCCTCGGCCGTCGCGCCCGCGCCGGCCGTGCCCGCGTCACCGACCGCCGCCGCGACGCCGCCCGCCGGCGCCACACCGCCTGCCGCGCCGCCCGCCGTGCCGCACGCCGGCACCGCGACCAAGGCGGGCGCGGCGGGTCCGGGGGCGGCCGTCGTACGGGCGGTGTACACGCCGCCCGCGGACGGGGGCGACTCGGTCCAGCTCGCCAAGGGGGGCGGCAAGAGCGGCTCGTCCGGTTCGAAGGGGTCGGGGTCCAAGGGCTCCAAGACCGGTCGCAGCGTGCACCACCACATCGACCACTACGACTCCGACGACCACAACGGCAGCGGCGGCAACGGCAACGGCCACTGCCACAGCGACCCGACGCCGCTGCCCACCGGCTCGTCGACCCCGACCCAGCCGCTGCTCCCCCCACAGACGCCGACGCCGACGACACCCCCGCCGGCGGTCAAGCCGACACCGGCACCGGCCCTGCCGACCAAGCGCTGAGCCGGGGCGGCCGAGCGCCGAGCCGGGGTCGGCGTCAAGGCGCCGCCGGTCAGTCCAGGACCGGGTCCAGCCCGAGGGCCCGGTCCTGCTCCGCCTCCGCCTCCCGGCGCACCAGGCGGTACCACATGAAGACCACGAACCCGCCGAAGACGAACCACTCCAGGGTGTAGCCCAGGTTCTGGAACGCGCGCAGGGTGAGCCCGTCGCCGCCCTGCGGCTGCACGGTCGGTACGGAGGCCAGCCCGGCGGGCGCGTCGTCGGCGGCCACCCAGCCGTCGTACCAGCCGTCGTACTCCAGCACGTTCAGCAGCGAGGCCCGGTTGATCATGCCGAGCTGCCCGGCGGGCAGACCGCCCGCCACCGCGCCGTTGCTGCCCACCGACTCGTTGGCCTGGAGGCGCCCGGTCACCGTCACCTCTCCGCCCGGCGGCGGCCCGGCGACAGCCGGGTCCCCGGCCGACCAGCCGCGCACCACGGCGACGGCGTGTCCGTCGGCGGTGCGCAGCGGGGTGAGCACGTAGTAGCCCTGCTTGCCGTCCACCACGCGGTTGGGGACGAGCAGTTGGTGCTCGCCGTCGTAGCTGCCGGTCACCGTGACGGTCCTGCCGACGGTTTCCGTGCTCACCTGCGGGGTCGCCTGGTTGAGCAGCGCGTCGATCGGCCGGGCGTCACCCGAAGCGGTGACCGCCTGCTTGGCCTCCTGGTGCGTGGACACCCGGTCCTCGAAGCGGCCGAGCTGCCAGGAACCCAGCCACAGGCAGACCGCCACGGCCGCCACGGCCACGACGGTGCCGCCGAGCCAGCGCGGAGTCAGGAGGAACCGGTACACACCCCCACGGTATCCACTCCTCACACCCGCCCCGTCCCCCGGGCCCCGAACACGGCCGCCTCCGACCGGTCGCCCCGGCCCCTCCTCTACATCGGCGGCCACGCTCAGGCCGTCGTCACCGAGCCGTCGGTGAGCCCGACGGCTGCGGCGCCGGGCCGCCCAGCCCCTGGACGCCGCCGCGGTAGACGGTGCCGCTGCACGCCACCGGCAGGGTCGCCGTGGCGGCCGCCGGGCTGCCGGGGGCGGGGGTGTGGGCGATGGTCACGGCGGGCGGCGCGGTGGTCGGGTTGCCGGTCGGCGTCGCGGTCGGGCTGGGGGCCGTGGTGGGGCCCGCCGACGGGGACGAGGAGGCCGGCGGGTTGGCGCTGACCTCACTGGTGGGGACGGAGGCCGGGGCGCCGGACTCGGCGGCGGGGACGTCCGAGCGCAGGGCCACCTGGTTGACGCTGTTCGACGGGGTGCTCAGGGTGCCCGAGCCGGTACAGGTCTGGTCGGGGACCCAGGCGAACGGCACCCGGTACCCGGCCCGCGGTGCGAGCACCGGCGGCTCCCCGTCCATCGCGGGCAGGCCGGCGGCCGGGTCGCCCGGGGCGTGGTCGGCGGTGCGGATGCGGCCGCGGTCGCCGCCGCTGACGGCGGTGACCGCCACCGAGCCCGGCCCGCCGAGCCGACAGCTGCGCCCGGACACGTTGTAGACGGTGAACGAGCCGTAGATCCGCCCGTCGCCGTCGGCCGTGCCGACCTGGGCGAGGCCCTCACCGAGGTCCGTCCGGGTGCAGAGCGGGACGATGCCGCCGTCACCGGCGCCGGAGGTCCCGCTGGGCGCGACGCCGCCGTCGGTGCTCGCCTGCCCGCCGCCGGGGCTGTGCGGGGCCGAGGCCGTACCGGGCGGCGGGGTGGTGTCGCCGGGGCCGCTCGGGTTCGCGTGCGAGGCCGCCCCGGTGCCGCCGGTCGTCCCGGCGGTGCCGCTGGGCGAGGTGGCGGCCGGGCTCTTGGCGTCGGCCGAGCCGGGGCCGCCGGAGAGCCCGAGGTGCTCCCCCTCGTGCAGGACGGGCAGGCCGATCGCGACGACGAAGGCGAGCGCGGCCGCCCCGGTCCAGGCACCGCGCCGGGCGGCCCGGCGGCGGGGCACCGCCCGCCGGATCCGCGGCAGCCCGCCGGCCGCGGGCTGGATGCCGGAAACGGCGCCGTGCAGCAGCTCGCGCACCGCCCGTTCCTCGGTGGACAGGGACAGCAGCTCCTCCGGGGCCTCGGCCCCGGGCCCGCTCGCTCTGGAAGCGCCGAGCCCGGTCGCCCCGAGCCCGGTCGCCCCGGGCTCGTTCGCCCCGGGCGTCCCGGGTCCGTTCACCTCAGGCCCGCCCGCCTCCGGAGTGCCGTCCGCCGGCCGCCGTCGGTCGCCGTCCGCCTCAGCCATGTCCGGCCGCCATCTGGACGCGCAGGGCGGCGAGCCCGCGCGAGCCGTAGGCCTTCACCGAGCCGAGCGAGATGCCCAGGGTCTCGGCGACCTGCGCCTCCGTCATGTCCACGAAGTAACGCAGCACCAGAACCTCCCGCTGACGGCGTTGCAGACCACGCAGCGCGGCCTTCAACTGGTCGCGCTCCAGGGCATCGTAAGCACCTTCTTCTGCACTGGCCATGTCAGGCATGGGCTTCGGCAGCAGTCGCAGCCCGAGGATGCGGCGGCGCAGCGTGGAGCGGGACAGGTTGACGACCGTCTGCCGCAGGTACGCCAGGGTCTTCTCGGGCTCGCGCACCCGGCGCCGGGCGGCGTGCACCCGGATGAACGCCTCCTGGACGACGTCCTCGCAGGTCGAGAGGTCGTCGAGAAGCAGCGCGGCGAGCCGCAGCAGCGAGCGGTAGTGCGCCTGGTAGGTCGCGGTGAGCAGGTCCTCGCTGGTACCCGCGTCGGTACCGGCACCGGAGTCCGCCGCACCGGGTGCGGCCGCCGTCATCTGGTCTTCTTCCGGCCTACTCGCAGGCCTCGGGGCGCGCGAGGGGAAGGACACCGCGGCTCTCGCCGGGATGCCCGCCCTTGCCCCCACCATCACGTTCGCCACGCACGTTGGACACTCGATCCCCTGTCATGGTTGCCCAGCCCGGGGCCCATTCTTCCGCATCGGCTGAAGAGGCCTCCAGGGGATTCCCACGGGATTCCGGACAGATTGTGTCGAGGAGCGAACACAGGTATGGACACAGGTGTGGACACAAGCGGGCACATCGGAACCCGTGAGGGCCCGTCACTCTCTAATCCGTCGGCGTTCCCGCCGTCAGCTCCGCCGCCACCAGCTCGGCCAGCTGCACCAGGTTGAGCGCCGCGCCCTTGCGCAGGTTGTCCCCGCAGAGGAAGAGGTCCAGCGCCTCCGGCTCGTCCAGCGCCCGCCGGACCCGCCCGACCCAGACCGGGTCCGTCCCGACCACGTCGTTCGGCGTCGGGAACTCGCCCGCCGCCGGGTCGTCGTAGAGGACCACGCCGGGCGCGTCCCGCAGGATCTCCTGCGCGTGCTCCTGGGTGACCTCGCGTTCGAACCGCGCGTGCACGGCCAGCGCGTGGGTGCGGACGACGGGGATGTGGACGCAGGTCGCCGAGACCTTCAGGGCGGGCAGGCCGAGGACCTTGCGGGACTCGTCGCGGATGCCCATCTCCTCGGCGGACCAGCCGCCGTCGCGCAGCCCGCCGGTCCAGGGCACGGCGTTGAGCGCGAGCGGGGCGGCGAACGGCCCCTGATCGGCGATCAGCGCGCGCAGGTCGCCGGTCTGCCGGCCCACCGCGGTGCCCGCCACCAGCCCGGTCTGCGCGCGCAGCGCCGCCTCGCCGTCGCGGCCCTCGCCGCCGGCGGCCTGGTAGGAGGCGACCACGAGCTGCGCCAGCCCGTACTCGGCGTGCAGCGCGCCGACCGCGGCGATCATCGCGAGCGTGGTGCCGGCCGGACTGGCGACGATGCCGCGCGGGCGGATCCGCAGCGCGGCCGCGTTGACCTCCGGGACGACCAGCGGCACGTCCTCGGCGGTGCGGAAGGCGGCCGAGTCGTCGACCACCACGACGCCCTTGGCCGCCGCGATCGGCGCCCACTGGGCGGAGACCTGGTCGGGGACGGCGAAGACCGCGACGTCGATCCCCGCGAAGGCCTCCTCGGCCAGCGGGACGACCCCGACGGTCTCCCCGCGCACCACCGCCGTACGGCCGGCCGAGCGCGGGGAGGCGACGAGTCGGACCTCGCCCCAGACGTCCTGGCGGAGGGAGAGCAGCCCGAGCAGCACCTCGCCGACCGCGCCGGTGGCGCCGACGACGGCGAGGTTGGGACGCCGGGTCATCGCCCGGCGTCCCGGCCCGGTGCCCGGGTCATCGCCCGGTGCTCCCGCTCCGTTCCCGGGTCATCGCCCGGTGCCGCCGTAGACGACGGCCTCGTCGCTCTCGCTGTCCAGGCCGAAGGCGCTGTGCACGGCACGGACGGCCTCCGGCACGTCGTCGGCGCGGGTGACCACCGAGATGCGGATCTCCGAGGTGGAGATCAGCTCGATGTTGACGCCCGCGGCGGACAGCGCCTCGAAGAAGGTCGCCGTGACGCCCGGGTTGGAGCGCATGCCGGCGCCGACCAGCGAGATCTTGCCGATCGCGTCGTCGTAGCGGAGCGACTCGTAGCCGATGCCCTGCTTGACCCGGCCCAGCGCGTCGATGGCCTTCTGGCCCTCGGTCTTGGGCAGGGTGAAGGAGATGTCGGTCAGGCCGGTCGACGCGGCGGAGACGTTCTGCACCACCATGTCGATGTTGACCTCGGCGTCGGCGATGGCGCGGAAGATGCGCGCCGCCTCGCCCGGCTTGTCGGGCACGCCGACGACGGTGACCTTGGCCTCGGAGGTGTCGTGGGCGACTCCGGAGATGATGGCCTGCTCCATCTCGCCCCCTTCGGGCTTGTTCGGGTTGTCGTTGCTGACGATCGTCCCGGGAAGACCCGAGAAGGACGAGCGTACGTGAATCGGGATGTTGTAGCGACGGGCGTACTCGACACACCGATCGAGCAGCACCTTGGAACCCGACGAGGCCAGCTCCAGCATGTCCTCGTAGGCGATCCAGTCGATCTTGCGGGCCTTCTTCACCACGCGCGGGTCGGCGGTGAACACGCCGTCCACGTCGGTGTAGATCTCGCAGACCTCGGCCTTCAGCGCGGCGGCGAGCGCCACGGCGGTGGTGTCCGAGCCGCCCCGGCCCAGCGTGGTGATGTCCTTGCTGGTCTGGGAGACGCCCTGGAAGCCGGCCACGATCGCGATGTTGCCCTGGTCCAGGGCGGTGCGGATGCGACCGGGCGTCACGTCGATGATGCGCGCCTTGTTGTGCACGGAGTCGGTGATGACACCGGCCTGGCTGCCCGTGAAGGACTGCGCCTCGTGCCCCAGGGATTTGATCGCCATGGCCAGCAGCGCCATGGAGATGCGCTCTCCAGCGGTCAGCAGCATGTCGAACTCACGGCCGGCAGGCAGCGGTGACACCTGCTCCGCGAGTTCGATGAGCTCGTCCGTCGTGTCGCCCATCGCGGACACCACGACGACGACCTCATGGCCGGCCTTCTTGGCGTCAACGATTCGGCGGGCCACGCGCTTGATGCCTTCGGCATCCGCAACGGATGAGCCGCCGTACTTCTGCACGACAAGGCCCACGTGCGCTCCTCGACTCGAAGTCTTTTCCGGGGGCTACGGGCCCCCGTACCCCCCGGGGGAGAGGGGGGTGCGGTCGTCGTCAGTCTACCGAGCAGGGGTGCTCCGACCGGCGCTTTCCATATCGTGAGACGGTAGTTTCAGCACGTGAGCGGCCGTACGGGCGGCTCCGCCGTCAGGTCTGCGGGCGATTCGGTACCGCTCCGAAGAATCGCCCGACCGGGGGACGGCGATCCGGCCGGATTTCTTTTCCGGCCGGGGCGCTGAGGCATTCGTCACAATCCGAGGGCGCATTCGATCAGCCCGCGATCCGTGCCGGGATCCGTGCCACGATCTGCCCGCGATCCGCCGGATTTCCACCGGATTTCCGTCCGGAAACTACCGCCCGAGGCCGAGCTCGGCCGCCATCAGGTCGCCCGCCTGCTGCTCCAGCTGCTCGTCGGTGAGCCCGTCGTCGTCGGTGTCCGCGCCGTCCGGTGCCGCGCCGATCGGGCTGTCCAGCCGGACGTGGGCGATCAGCGACTGCAGGGCCCGCAGCACCGCCGTGCAGGTCGTGCCCCAGTTGGAGAGGTACGAGAACTGCCACCACCACAGCGCCTCGCTGACCCGGCCCTCGCGGTAGTGGGTCAGGCCGTGCTGGAGCTCGCTGACCACGCCGGCCAGGTCGTCCGAGATCCGGAAGGCGTTGGGCTTCTCCGGCGGACCGTACGGGTCGAAGACCTCGTGGTAGACGTCGATCGGCGCGAGCAGCTCGGCGAGGCGCTCGCGCAGCTGCTCACCGTCCGGCTCGGGGCCGGTGTCCGGCTCGAACCGGTCCTCCGGGACGACGTCCTCGATCGCGCCCAGCCGGCCGCCGGCCAGCAGCAGCTGCGAGACCTCCAGGAGCAGCAGCGAGACCGCACTGCCGGGCTCGTCGCCCTTGGCGACCTCGGTGACGGCGAGCACGAAGCTCTCCACCGAGTCGGCGATCTGCACGGCGAAGTCGTCCGGCTCCGAGCCGTGGCCGTGGACGTGCGGGGCGTGCGCCCCCGGTTCCCCGTGGGACTGCTGGTGGGGGGTGTGGGGCTGCTGGTTGATCGTCCGGTCAGACATCGAGCAGTCGTCTCCCTTCGAAGGCGCGGCCGAGGGTGACCTCGTCCGCGTACTCCAGATCCCCGCCGACGGGCAGGCCGCTCGCCAGACGGGTCACCTTCAGGCCCATCGGCTTGCAGAGCCGGGCCAGGTAGGTGGCGGTCGCCTCCCCCTCCAGGTTGGGGTCGGTGGCCAGGATCAGCTCGGTGACCGTGCCGTCCGCGAGGCGCGACAGCAGCTCGCGGATCCGCAGGTCGTCCGGGCCGACGCCCTCGATGGGGCTGATCGCGCCGCCCAGCACGTGGTAGCGGCCGCGGAACTCACGGGTGCGCTCGATGGCGACGACGTCCTTCGGCTCCTCGACCACGCAGATGACGGCGAGGTCGCGGCGAGGGTCCAGGCAGACCCGGCACCGCTCGGCCTCCGCGACGTTGCCGCAGACCGCGCAGAAGCGGACCTTGTCCTTGACCTCCAGCAGCGCGTGCGCCAGCCGGCGCACGTCCGTCGGGTCGGACTGCAGCACGTGGAAGGCGATCCGCTGCGCGCTCTTGGGCCCGACGCCGGGCAGCCTGCCCAGTTCGTCGATCAGGTCCTGAACCACGCCCTCGTACAACGTCGCGCCTTCCCTCGGATGGTCGGTGTGCCGGACGGCCGGTGGAGCCGGGTGGCTGGTGGGGCCGGGTGGCCCGTGGAGCCGGAGCTGGTGGAGCCGGACGGCCGGGGCCGGTGGTGCCGGACGGCCGGTGGTGCTCCGGTGCCATCATCCAACGAATCGGGCGTCGGACACAGCGCCCGACGCCCGACTCCCACATAAATCACATGGGTCTGTCGTCTGAACTTCAGACCTTCTGGCCTTGGAAGCCGCCGTTGGACGACGTCAGAACGGCAGGCCGGGGATGCCGCCGCCGCCCAGGCCCTGGGTCAGCGGGCCCATGCGCTCGGCCTGCAGCTTCTGCGCGGTCTGGTTGGCGTCCCGGACGGCCGCCAGGACCAGGTCGGCCAGGGTCTCGGTGTCGTCCGGGTCCACGGCGGCCGGGGAGATGCTCAGCGCCACCAGCTCACCGGCACCGGTCACCGTCGCCTCGACCAGGCCGCCGCCCGCCGAACCGCTCACCTTCGCCTCGGCCAGCTCCTGCTGGGCGTTCGCGAGATCCTGCTGCATCTTCTGCGCCTGCTTCAGCAGCTGCTGCATGTTGGGCTGGCCACCACCGGGGAACACGGCTGTCTCCTTGCTGTCACGGCTGTCGTACGGCGCTTCGTCCGTCACCGCCGAGCCTACGTGCTGCCCGCCGGTCCGGGCCCCGGATCGGGCCCGGATCAGGGTCCGCTCAGGGGCCCGTAGGCCCGGAGACCTGGGCCGGAGGACCCGGGGGCCGGTTCAGGAGCCCTGGTGGTGGATCTCCTCCAGCACCGTCGCCCCCAACTCGCGGATGATCAGCTCCTGGCCGGAGAACACGTCCTCCTTGAGGTCCGGGTCGTCCGCCTCCGGGACGTCGTCCTCCGGAGCCACCGACCGCACCGGACGGGCCTGCGCCGCCACCGGCGGCGGGGCCTGCACCGGCGCGGGCTGCACGGGCGGGGCCTGGACGGGCGCCGGCGCGGCCTGGACCGGCGGAGCCTGCACGGGCGCCGGGGCGGGCGCGGGCATCGACGGCGCGGCGGCCGCCGGACGCGCCGCCGGGGCTCCCCAGCCGCCACCGGCCTGGGCACCGCCACCCGGTGCGCCGCCACCCTGGCCACCGCCGGACGGGCCGCCGACGCCGCCGGACGGGTCGATGATGCACTCGATCCGCCAGTCCACGCCCAGCGCGTCGGCCAGCGCGGAGCGCAGCACGTCGTCGCTGTTGCTGCCGACGAAGCTGTCCCGGGCGCCGGCGTTGATGAAGGACACCTGGAGCACACTGCCGTCGAACCCGGCCACCTGGCCGTTCTGGCTGAGCAGGATCCAGGTGAAGCGTCGGCGGTTCTTCACCGCCTCCAGGATCTGCGGCCACAGCTGCCGCACCTGCGCGGCACCCTGCTGCGCGGACGCCGACGGCTGCCCACCGGGAGCCGCCACCGGGGCGGGGGCCGGGGCGGGCACGGGAGCGGCGGCCGGAGCCGGAGCCGGGGCCGGGGCGGCCTGCGGCGGCGCCACGGGGGGCGCCGCGGGAGCCGCGGCGGGGGCCCCGCCGGCGGGCGGGAAGCTGCGCGGGATCGGCCAGGCACCCGGCGCCGGCCCGGCGGGCGCGGCGGCGGGCGGCGCGGCCTGTACGAGCTGGGGGGCCTGCGCGGCCGGTACGGCGGCGGGCTGGACCGGCGCGGGCGCCACCGGCACCTCGGCCACCGGCGCCACCGCCATCGGAGGCGTCGCCGTCGGAGCCGCCATCGGAGCCGCCATCGGCATGCCCCCAGGCACCGCCATCGGCGCGGCGAACCCGCCCGCGGACGCCCGTCGCTCCAGCTTGTCCATCCGCGCCTGCAACGACAGCTCGTCGCTGTACGCGCCCGGCAGCATCACCCGGGCGCAGATCAGCTCCAGCTGCAACCGGGGCGCCGCGTTGCCGCGCATCTCGGTCAGCCCGGTGTTGACCAGGTCGGCGGCCCGGCTCAGCTCGGCCGCGCCGAACGCGTCCGCCTGCGCCTGCATCACCGCGACCCGGTCGGCCGGGGCGTCGATCAGCCCCTTCTCCCCCGCGTCCGGCACGGTGGCCAGGATCACCAGGTCGCGCAGCCGCTCCAGCAGGTCGGTGACGAAGCGGCGCGGGTCGTGCCCGCCCTCGACCACCCGGTCGATCACCTGGAACACCGTCGCCCCGTCGTGCGCGGCGAAGGCGTCCACCACCTCGTCCAGCAGCGCGGAGTCGGTGTACCCGAGCAGCGCCGTGGCCATCTGGTACGTCACGCCGCCCTCGCCGGCCCCGGCCAGCAGCTGGTCCATGACCGACATCGAGTCACGCACCGACCCGGCCCCCGCCCGCACCACCAGCGGGAACACGGTGTCCTCGACCTGGATCCCCTCCCGGCCGCACACCTCCGCCAGGTAGTCGCGCAGCGTGCCGGGCGGGACCAGCCGGAACGGGTAGTGGTGCGTCCGGGACCGGATCGTCCCGATCACCTTCTCCGGCTCGGTGGTCGCGAAGATGAACTTGAGGTGCTCCGGCGGCTCCTCGACCACCTTCAGCAGCGCGTTGAAGCCGGCCGAGGTCACCATGTGGGCCTCGTCCAGGATGAAGATCTTGTACCGGCTGTGCACCGGCGCGAAGAACGCCCGCTCGCGCAGCTCGCGCGCGTCGTCCACACCACCGTGCGAGGCGGCGTCGATCTCGATCACGTCGATCGACCCGGGCCCGCCGGTCGCGAGGTCCCGACAGGACTGGCACTCCCCGCAGGGCGTCGGCGTCGGCCCCTGTTCGCAGTTGAGGCAACGGGCCAGGATGCGCGCGCTCGTCGTCTTGCCACAGCCGCGCGGCCCGCTGAACAGGTACGCGTGGTTGACCCTGTTGTTGCGCAGGGCCTGCTGGAGCGGAGCGGTCACGTGCTCCTGCCCGATGACCTCCGCGAAGGTCTCGGGGCGGTAGCGGCGGTACAGGGCTAGGGACACACCCCCGACGATATCGGGACGGACCGACAAACGCGTCGCCCCTCACCCCGCCGACCGTCCCAGACCGGCCCCGACCGGGCCCCGGGAACGCAAAGACCCCTCGCGCACCCGCCAGAGCCCTCTTACCCTTGCTGCCTTCCGGCCCTGGGGGGGTTCAGAGAGATGACGCCACACGAGGGGCTGACCCCCACAGTACCGGATCCCCGCCCCAACGATCCACAGGCCACCCCCACCCTCCCGCCTGCGGGACAGGTGGTCGCGAGCACCCCGAAACATGTACTAAGCTCTCCCACGGAGGATTCGCCTAGAGGCCTAGGGCGCACGCTTGGAAAGCGTGTTGGGGGCAACCCCTCACGAGTTCGAATCTCGTATCCTCCGCCGGCAGAAGGCCCGGACCGCTCAGCGGCCCGGGCCTTCGTCGTTTCCGCGTCCATGGGCTTCCGTCCCGTCAGGGCTTTGATCCGCCCCACTTGCGCGGGGCGACCGCACGCGTGGTGTCGGGCCCGTCGCGGTTGCGGGGCCGGGTCCGGGGTGCCTCAATGGCCCCGGCGGCGACCGCCGCCTGTCGGTGAGGAGGGCGGCATGCCACGGGTCGCGGTGAACGGGGTCGAGCTCTTCTACGAGGTGGACGGGGACGGCGAGCCGCTGGTCCTGGTGCACGGCTCGTGGGGCGACCACGGCAGCTGGGGGCCGGTCCTGCCCGCCCTCGCGCAGAAGTTCCGGGTCCTCGCCTACGACCGGCGGGGGCACAGCCGCAGCGAACGCCCGCCGGGGCAGGGGTCCCGGTTCGAGGACGAGGAGGACCTGGCCGCGCTGATCGAGACCCTCGGGTTCGCGCCGGCGTACGTCGCGGGCAACTCCTTCGGCGCCTCGACCGCGCTCGGCCTGGCGGCCCGGCGGCCCGAGCTCTTCCGGGGCCTCGTCGCCCACGAGCCCCCGCTCCTGGGCACCGTCGCCGACGACCCCGGGCTGCTGCCGCTGACGGCGGCCACCGGGGAGAGGATCGAATCCGTCCTCGCCCTCCTGGCGGCCGGCCGGGCCCTCGCGGGGGCCCGCCGGTTCGTGGAGGAGGTCGCCCTGGGGCCCGGCGCCTGGGAGCGGCTGCCGGAGCAGCTCCGCGAGACCTTCGTCGCCAACGCCCCCACCTTCGCGGACGAGCAGGCGGACCCGCAGTGGGCCAACCTCGACCTCGGCCGCCTCTCCCACTACACCGGGCCCGCCCTGCTGACGAAGGGGACGCAGAGCCCGCCCTGGTTCGCCGCGATCGTCGCCCGGCTCTCCGCGGCCCTGCCGCAGGCCGAGACCCACACCTTCGAGGGAGCCGGGCACGTCCCCCACCTCAGCCATCCGGACGCCTACGCGCAGCGCGTGACCGGCTTCATCGAAGGAGCCGGCCGGACTCCCTAGCCGGCCTCCAGGACAAGGCAGTTCGGGGTCAGGCCGCTCGGCCGGGGGCCGGGTGGGACGCACCGGCCGGGCGGAGCCGGCGGCGGACGGCCCAGGCGGCTGCCGCGAGGGCGAAGCCGTAGACGGAGACGAGTCCGTGGCCGTTCTCCTGGGCGATCCACATCGCGAGGCCGAGGGCGGGGACGCCGGCCGCCAGGGCGAGCTCCTTGGGGAGGCGGGTGCGGGTGAGGAAGGCCAGAGCGAGGGTGGCGCCGAGGAAGTAGGTGGCGCCGGAGCTGCCGGCGAAGTTGCGGGGGTCGGTGCTGGGGCCGCCGCCGAGGCCGAGCAGGCTGTCGACGCGGCCGGGCAGCAGGATGCCGGCGAGGAAGAAGCCGAGGGTGAGCGGGCCGCCCCAGTACCACTGGGCGAGGACGGCGACGGCGGCGAGGGTGACGAGGTTCCACAGGCCGCCGAAGAGGCCGCCGTTCTGCATGAACACCGAGGTGAGCTCGCGCCACCAGCCGGACTTGGCGGGGTCCGCGTCGAGCGCGTCCATGGCGCCGGACCAGAGCAGCTGGAGCAGGACGCCGCCGACGGCGAGCGCGGTCAGGGCGAGCGCCGCCCACGGGAGCGGCCGTCCGCGCAGGGTGTCGCGGCCGACGACGCCGAGCCCGCAGTTGACCATCATGACCATCAGCGCGGCCGTGGTCACGTTGAAGACGATCGCTCCCATGTCTGGCCCTCCCCCCGGTTCCGACGTTTTCCAACGCCGTTCGAAAACCTGATGGCGTCAAGCTAGCACAGTTTTCGAACAGTGTTGGAAAACGTTGTACGGTGGACCGCATGAAGCTCACCAAGGAGCGCATCGTCGATGCGGGCATGGCCGTCTTCGCGGAGGTCGGCTACCAGAACCTGTCCATGCGCCAGGTCGCCGACCGCCTGGACGCCCACGCGGGCAGCCTCTACTACCACGTGCGCGGCAAGGACGAGTTGCTCGCCCTGATGGCCGACCGGGTCTGCCGCAGCGCGTACGACGCCGGCACCGAGGCCCTCGCCGCGCTCCCGCCCACCGCCGCCTGGCAGGACCGCGTCGAGGCCCAGGCCGCCGCCCTGCGCCTGAGTCTCAAACAGCACCCCGGCGGCGCCCAGCTCCTCGCCGAGAGCCCCGGCGTGCTCAGCCCCGGCGCCCTCTCCCTGATGGAACGCCTGCTGCGCACCCTCCTCGACGCCGGCCTCCCCGCCGAGCACTGCGGCATCGCCGCCGACACCCTGCTCAGCCACGTCACCGGCTTCGTGCTCCAGGAGCAGAACCAGCCGGCGGCGCCACCGCCCGTCACCGCGGAGCAGTACGCCGAGCTGTGCGAGCGGTTCCCCCTGCTCATGGGCCCGTTGATCCCGCGCGTGGGCCAGGACGAGAAGTTCACCCGGAGCATCCGCCTGCTCTGCACCGGCTTCGCGGCGCTCTCCTAGCGGCGCCCTCCCGGGCGAGGCGGGCCCGGACCCCTGGCGCCCCCGCGGGACCCCGCTGGGTGAACTCCGCGCGCCAGGCGATTCGACCGCGACATAACTTCGCGTTATGAGACTTCACTCTTCGCGCATGAGGTTCTGGGGGCAGGCCGGCGTGGTCGCCGCCGCCGTGGTGGTGCTCGGCGCCACGGCGGCGGGGGGCGCCGTCGGCCGAGCACCGTTCCTCGGGCCGCTGAACACCGTGTCCCCGGTCGCCTCGACCGTGCCCGCGAACGGGGACGTGAACCCGTACGGCACGTTCGTGATCCGGCACAGCACGGGCAGGCTGCACCGCGGCAACGTCCTGATCAGCAACTTCAACAACGCGCAGAACCAGCAGGGCACCGGGACCACCCTGGTCCAGGTGAGTCCGGACGGCGCCGTCAGCACGTTCGCCCAGATCGACCCGGCGCACCTGCCCGGGCCGTGCCCCGGCGGGGTCGGGCTCTCGACGGCGCTGACCGTCCTGCCGGGCGGCTGGGTCGTGGTCGGCAGCACGCCCACCACGGACGGCACCTCCGCCACCGTCCAGGCAGGCTGCCTGCTGGTGCTGGACAGCAACGGAACGGTCCGCGAGACCATCGTGGGCGACGGCATCAACGGCCCGTGGGACATGACGGCCGTCAGCTCCGGCGACCGCGACGAGCTGTTCGTGACCAACCTGCTGAACGGCACGGTCGCGGGCGGCGGGGCCGAGGTCGACCAGGGCACCGTCCTGCGGATCACCCTGTGCCGGCCGGGCGGCGCACCGCCGCAGCGGATCGCGACCACCCGGATCGGTTCGGGCTTCGGCCAGCGCACCGACCCGGCCGCCCTGGTGATCGGCCCGACCGGCGTCGGTCTGGGCCACGACGACACGCTCTACGTGGCGGACACCCTCGCCAACCGGATCGCCGCGATCCCCGACGCCGTCCACCGCGCCTCCGACGCCGGCACCGGCACCACCGTCAGCACCGGCGGAAACCTCAACGGGCCGCTCGGCCTGGCCGTCGCCCCCGGCGGCGACGTCCTCACGGTGAACTCCGGCGACGGCAACCTGGTCGAGACCACCCCCGCCGGCGACCAGGTCGCCGTCCGCACGCTCGACGACAGCGGCACCCCGCCCGGCGCCGGCGCCCTGTTCGGGCTCGCGGTCGACCTCGACCGCGACGCCGTGTACTTCGTCGACGACGCCACCAACTCCCTGAACGTCCTGCACTGACCGCCCTGCCGCGAGTGCCACTCCCGTACGCTCCCGCCCCCGAGGGCCCGGACCGCGACCACCGACCGCGGCCCGGGCCCTCGCTGTCTCCCGAACCGCCCGCCGGTCGCTTCGCCGTGCGGCCCGAACCGCCCGCCGGCACACCGTGTTTGCCATGCTTGAGCCCCGGCCGGTTCCGACCTGGGACGGCGTCCGTCCTCTGTGGTGAGGTGTTCCCCATCGGCAAGACAAGTGGATCGACCCTGGTCGCGTGGCTGCGCGGCGCCGACGCGGCACAGGTCGTACGGGTCCTGGCCTCGCGCCCGGACGCCGCGGTGGAGCCGGAGCCGCGATCGGTCGGCGAACTGGCGGACCGGCTCCAGCGCCCGGCCTCGGTCGCGCTGGCGATCCCCCGACTCACGCTGCCCGAGCTCCAGGTGGCGGAGGGCGCCGCCGCGCTGGCGCCTGCCACCCGGGACGTACTGGCGAACCTCCTCGACGCGACGGACGGGGAGCGCGCTCACCAACTGGAAGCGGTACTGCGGGAGTTGGCCGATCGCGCGCTGGTGTGGCCGGGCGGCGACGGGCGGCTGCACGTGGCGGCGCCGCTGCGGCAGGTGTGGGCCGCACCCCTCGGGTTGGACGCGCCACTGGCACGGCTGCTCGCGGACACGACCTCCACCGATCTGGGCCGCATGCTCGCCGCCGTCGGCATCACGTCGACGGGCACCAAGCAGAAGCGGCTGGCCGCGCTGATCGACCACCACGGCGATCCGGACCGGGTCACCGCGCTGGTCGCCAAGGCCCCCGCGGCTACTCGGAAACTCCTGGAGCAACGTGCGCGGCAGGCGCCGGAGCGGTCGGCCCGCATCCTGTACGGCCTCCCGCGGCCGGATCCCGGGCCGGGCGAACGGTGGGCGCTGGAACGGGGGTTGCTGATCCGGGACGGGCGCTGGTACGGGCCCGCCCGGATGCCCTCGGAGGTGGCCCTCGCGCTGCGCGGCACCGGCTGGCACGCCCCGTTCACGCCCGTCCCGCCCGCGGTCCGGACGCGGCCCGTCACCGGATCGGCGGTCGACCGGGAGGCCGCCGCCGCGGCGATGGCGTTCGCCGCCCACGCCTCCTCCGTCCTCGCGGCGTGCGCCGCCGCTCCCCCGGCCCGGCTGAAGTCCGGCGGGGTCGGAGCCCGCGAGCTGTCCCGGCTCGGCAAGGCCGCGAAGTGCGACGACACCGTGGTGCGCATCGCGCTGGAGTCGGCCGCCGCGGCCGGGCTGCTGGCCCGGGACGGCGACCGGGTCGCGGCGACCGAGGCCTACGACGGCTGGGCGGAGGGGGAACCCGCCGACCGGCTCGCCGTGCTCCTCCGCGCCTGGTGGACACTGCCGCTGACCCCCGGCGGGAGCCGCGACGAGGAGGGGAAGGCACTGCCCGCCCTCGCCGGAGCCCCGCCCCGCGGGGGCTGCGTCCAGGCCCGGCACGGACTGCTCGCCTCCGCGGCGCGGCTCCCGGCGGGTGAGGGGGCGACCGACCCGACGGACCTGGGGGCGCTGATCGCGTGGCAGCGTCCGCTCGTCGACCAACTCGCCCAGGACGCCAGCCCGTTCGCCACCCTGGTCGGCGAATCGGAGCTGCTCGGCGTCCTCGCCCTCGGCGCCCTGTCCCCGCTCGGGGCGGCCCTGGACGCCGACGGCCCGGACGCGGTGGCCGCCGCCTGTCGACGGCTGCTGCCCGCCTCCACCGGGTCCGCCCGCTTCGGCAGCGATCTCACGGCCGTGGTCGCCGGCACGCCCTCGACGCCCCTCGTCACGCTGCTGGACTCCGTCGCCGACCGGGAGGCCACCGGTACGGCGTCGGTATGGCGGTTCAGCCCGGACAGCGTCCGCCGCGCCCTCGACGCCGGCCACACCGCCGACACGCTGACGGCCGACCTCGCCGCCGTCGCCGTCGCCACCGCCGCCGCCGCCACCACCACCACCACCACCACCACCACCACGGAACCGCTGCCACAACCGCTCGCGTACCTGATCCGCGACACCGCGCGCGGCCACGGCCGGGTGCGCGTCGTCTCCGCGGCCTGCGTAATCCACGGCGCGGAACCCGCCCTCCTCGCCGAACTGGCCGCCCACCGCAGGCTCGCCCCGCTCGGCCTGCGGCAGTTGGCTCCGACGGTGCTGATCAGCCGGACCCCGCCGGACGAGACGCTCGCGGCCCTGCGGTCGGCGGGCTACGCCCCCGTCGCCGAGGAGCAGGACGGATCCGTCCGCATCGAGCGGACCCGGCGACACCGGGCAACGAACCCGCTCCCGACCCCGCGCCGACCCGCCGGCACGCGGCGGAAGGCCGTCCACGTCGCGGGCGCCCGGACCGCCACCGACCTGGCAGCCGTCGCCGCCCGGCTACTGGTGGCCCCGCAGGAGGCTCCGGAGCCCGACCCCGACGACGGCCGCCCCTACGCCAGCGACACCGAGGAGATCATCGCCGGGTACGCGCGCAACCTGTCCTTCACCGACGTCCGCCAACTGGCCCACGCCGTCGACGAGAAGCAGCCGATCACCGTCGAGTACACCGCCACCTCGGGCAACACGACCGTCCGCACCCTGAGCCGCCTCGAACTCGACGCGCCCTACCTCCACGCCTGGTGCCACCTGCGCGACGCCGAACGGGTCTTCACCCTCTCCCGCATCCACGGGGTGATGCCCTCGTAGCCGGGCCCCCGGCCGGCCGGTGTCCGATTCGTTCAAGACCGGGTGGGGCGGGGGTGCCTAGCGTGGGGGCATGAACAGCACAGGTGTACCGCAGTTCGCGTTCGTCGGGCTGGCCGTTGCGGATGTGGCCGCCTCGGTCGGCTTCTACCGGCGGCTGGGGGTGGGGTTTCCCGAGGGGGCGGAGGGGGAGCCGCACGTCGAGGGCGAGGTGCCGGGCGGGCCGCTTCTGGTGCTCGATTCCGAGGCCACCATCCGGTCGTTCCATCCCGCCTGGCGGCCGCCGAGCGGCGGTGGCCGGTCCGCGCTGGCGTTCCGCTGCGCGAGTCCCGCGCAGGTGGACGCGCTGTACGGGGAGTTGACCGGCGCCGGGTACCACGGGGAGTTGGAGCCGTGGGACGCCTTCTGGGGGCAGCGGTACGCCGTGGTGCACGATCCGGACGGCAACGGGGTGGACCTGCTCGCACCGCTCGAGGACAGGCCCTAGGAGGAGAGCAGCGCGGTCAGCGGCAGGCCCGCCAACTCCCGTACGTCGCGGGCCAGGTGGGCCTGGTCCGCGTAGCCGGTCCGGGCCGCTGTCTCGGCCTGCGGGACGCCGGAGCGGGCGAGGGCCAGGGCGCGCTGGAGGCGCAGGATCCGGGCGAGGGTCTTGGGCCCGTAGCCGAAGGCGGCCAGGGAGCGGCGGTGCAGTTGGCGGGCGCCGAGGCCGACCGTCTCGGCCGTCGCGGCGACGGAGCGGCCGGCGGCGAGCGAGGCGGCCACGGCGCGGATCAGGGGGTCCTCGGGCTGGGCGTCGGCGGCCAGTCGCAGGGCCAGGGCCTCCAGGGCGGCGGCCGGGTCGGGGGCCGCGTCGATGTGTCCGGTCAGCCGCCGGACCTCGGCGGCTGGCCGCAGGTCGGCCAACTCGACGCGGCGGTCCCGCAGTTCGTGTGCGGGGACGCCGAGCAGGGCGGGGGCGGTGCCGGGGCGGAAGCGTACGCCCGCCCACGGGCCGCGCAGTCCGGGGCCGGGGTGGAAGGCGCGGGTGTCCGGTCCGGCGACCAGCAGCCGGCCCTCCGTCCACAGCAGGTCCATGCAGCCGTCGGGCAGGACGAGCCCGGCACTCGCATACCCGCCCGTACGCCCGAGGGCCGGCTTCGTCCACAGGACCGCGCCGGGCAGCCGGCACGCGCGTTCCTGGTACGAGGCGGACGGTTCCATGATCCGAGGCTACGCGCCCCGCAGGGACCCGGCGGGCGGACGGCAGCAGGACAGCGGCAGGAGGGCAGCGGCAGGAGGGCGGCAGGAGGGCGGCAGGACGGCGGGCGGACGCCGACGGCCCCGGCCGCACGAGGCGGCCGGGGCGATCTGCCCGGGGAGAGGGGCCGGTCAGGCGACCGGCTCGGCCTCCGGCACCGCCGGGGGCTCGGCCCCCGCGCCAGCGGTCTTCTGGCCGTCGCGCATCAGCACCAGGGTGAGCGCCGCCGCCGCGACGACCGCGATGCCGCCAGCCGTGAAGGTGGTGGAGGTGGCGGTGTTGAACGCCTCCCGGGCGGCCGCGACCAGGCCGCCGTCCCCGGTGGGGCCTGCCACCGCGAGCGCGCCGGTGATGTCGTGGCGGGCGGCGGCGGGGGCGGCCGCGGGCATCGCGCCGGTGTAGGTGCTGGAGAGCACGGTGCCGAGGATGGCCACGCCGAGCGCCGCACCGGACTGCTGGATGGTGTCGTTGAGCGCGGAGCCGACGCCGGCGTGCTCACTGGGGATGGCGCTCATCAGCGCGTTGGAGGCGGCCGGCATGGCGAGGCCGGAGCCGATGCCGAGCACCAGCATGGCCAGGGAGACCTTGGTGAAGCCGTCGCCGACCGAGAGGGTGGCGAGCAGTCCGAAGCCGCCCGCGATGATCAGCATGCCGATCGAGGTGAACACCCGCGCCGGGACCTTCTTGCCGAGCACCGCGCCCAGCGCGTTGAACACCAGCGAGGCGATGGCCAGCGGGATGAAGGCGAGGCCGGTGTCGGTGGGCGAGAACTCCAGCACGAACTGGAGGTACTGGGTGAGGACCAGCATCAGCCCGCCGGTGGCGAAGGTCAGCAGGATGAGCGAGAAGCTGGCGCCGGTGAAGACCCGGTTGCGGAACAGCTTGATCGGGACCATCGGCGAGTCGGTGCGGACCTGCCGGACGGCGAAGCCGACCAGCGAGGCCACCGCGAGGGCGAGTGCGCCGAGGGTGCTCACGCTGGTGAAGCCGTCCTGGGGCAGCACGATGATCGACCACACCAACGCCGTCATGCCGACCATCGACAGCACCATGCCGAGCAGGTCGGGGCGGCGCCACGGTCCCTTGGACTCCGGCATCAGCAGCACCGCGGCGACGATGGCGACGGCCGCGATCGGCACGTTGAGCAGGAAGACCGCGCCCCACCAGAAGTGCGCGATCAGCGCGCCGCCCAGCACCGGACCGCCGACCAGGCCGACCATGGCCACCGCGGTCCACGCGGCGATCGCCTTCGGGCGCTCCTCGTCGTCGAAGACGGTGATCAGGATGGAGAGCGTGCTCGGCATGACCAGCGCGCCGCCGACGCCCATCAGGACGCGCCCGGCTATCAGCTCACCGGGGCTGCCGGCGTACGCCGCGACCAGTGAGGCGGCGCCGAACAGCGCCAGCCCGACGATCATCACCTTCCGCCGTCCGAAGCGGTCGGAGAGGCTGCCGGAGGTGAGCAGCAGGCCGGCGAAGACCAGGATGTACGAGTCGATGATCCACTGGATGTCCTGCGCCCCGGCCTTGAGGTCCTCCGCGATCGGCGGGATGGACACCGTGAGCACCATGTTGTCGATCACCAGCACCAGGCTGCTGAGACAGAGCACGACCAGGATGAGCCAGCGCTGCGGATGACGTTCCACGGCGTTTCCCCCTTCGAACTTCGGGCTTCGAGCGTCGGACTCCGAGCTCGGGCGTCGAGCGTCGGAACGGGCGCGCGGGCCGGGCTGTGACGCCGGAGCCGCGCGGAAGTCGTCGCGGGCACACCGTCCTCCGTCCCCAGGGGAACGGTGTGCGCCGCTCCGAACACTGTACGGACACCGCACACTGTTCGCAACGCCGCACACCGTTCGATCTCCGCACGCTGTTCGTCTCCCCGTACACTGTTCGCATCAACCCGTGGCGAGCGGCGCCGAACCGGACCGGATCCGGACGATTGGTGAGGAGGGCCCGATGGCGGCCAGGACAGAGGACGGCGCGACCCCGGGCATCCCCATGCCGTGGAACCGCCCCGAGCGACGGCGGGAACAGCCCGCCCTCAGCCGCGAGCAGATCGTCGCCGAGGCCTTCGCGCTGCTGGACTCCGGCGGCATCGAGGCGCTGAGCATGCGCAAGCTCGCCGCCCGGCTGAACGCCGGCGCCACCTCGCTCTACACCCACGTCGCCAACAAGGACGAGCTGCTCGCCCTGGTCGTCGACCAGGTCTTCGGCACCCTCCCGCACCCCTCGGCCGAGGGCTCCGAGGAGCCGAAGGTCTGGCGCGCGAAGATCGCGGAGTGCGCCGAGAGCATGCGCACGGCCATCATCCGCCACCCGTGGATGGTCGGGGTGATCGGAGACGTCGGGATGATCTACCTCGGCCCCAACTGGATGCGGCTCTCCGAAGCCCTGTTGGACGTCCTGGAGGCGGCCGGCTTCGAGATCGTCGAGGCGAACGACGCGATGAACGCGGTCATGGGCTACACCATCGGGACCGCCTGCGTGGAGGCCGCCTGGCTGGCCGCGCTGGCCCGCAGCGGCCAGGACGAGCAGGAGTGGATGAACCGGCTGCTGCCCGTCGTCACGGAGGCCACCAAGGACTTCCCGCGGCTGCACCGGCTGTACACCACCTCGGTTCCGGACGAGGTCGCCGGAGGCCGGGACAGCACCTTCGCCCGGGGCGTCAACGTCATCCTGGACGGGATCGAAGCGGCCAGGACGGCCCGCGGACAGCACTGAGCCCTCCGGGGGCCGCCCCCGCCCGACGTGCCGCCTCCCGCCCGACCGCGCGGTACAGCGCCGCCCCGACCACGCGGCCCAGCGCCGCCACGACCGCGCGGTACAGCGCCGCCACGACCGCGCGGTACAGCGCCGCCCCGACCGCGCGGCTCAGCTCCCGCTGAGCGCCTGCACCTCCGCGTACCCCGGCACCGGACCGACCGGCTCCCCCGCCGCGACGGCCGCCGCCGTGGCCACCGCCGCCGCCAGTGCCGCGCGGTACAGCAGCGACCCGAGGCTGACCCGGGCCACCCCGAGCGCGGCCAGCTCGGCGAGGCCCGGGCCGGTCGGCGTCCAGAGGATGTTGAGCGGGACGGCGAGCGCGCCGACCAGCCGGCCGATCGCCGCCGGACCGGTCAGCCCGGGGACGAACACGCCGTCCGCGCCCGCCTGTTGGTAGGCGTCCAGGCGGCGGAGCGTCTCCGCCTCGGGGGCGTCCTGCCCGCACCAGTAGGTGTCGGTACGGGCGTTGACGAACAGCTCCGGGGCGGCCGCCTTCACCGCGGCGATCTTCGCGGCGTGGCGGGCGGACGGGGCCAGCGTGCCGTCCGCCCGGCCGTCCTCCAGGTTGATGCCGACCGCGCCGGCCTCGGCCAACTCCACGGCCAGCTCGGCGACTTCGTCCGGGTCGTCGCTGAACCCGGACTCCGCGTCGACGCTGAGCAGGAAGCCGTCGCGCCCGAGCCGGCGCGCCAGCCGTACGGTCTCCGCGCGGGTGGCGGCGGCGCCGTCGGGGAGGCCGGCGACGGCCGCCACACCCAGGCTGGTGGTGCCGATCGCGGGGTGGCCCTGGGCGGCGAGGGCGACGGCCGAGGCGTGGTCCCAGGCGTTGGGGAGCAGCAGCGGGCGCCCGGGGCGGTGGTGCAGGGCGGCGAAGGGGGTCATCGGGTCGTCTCCATCGGCTCGTTCGCACGGTGTCCGGTCGGGTCCGCCGGACTGTCGATCACCCACGTCGGGCTGTCGGTCACCCACGCCGGATCCGCGGCGCCGCCCCTCGCACCCGCCAGGCTCCCGACCGAGTCCGCGTAGTAGTACCCGGCCTCGGAGACGTGGCAGACGATCTGCCGGAAGCTCCAGCCCGTCCCCGGGGAGTCGTCCAGCCGTTCGTCCGGCAGCGCGGCGACCCGCCGGGACCAGATCCCGGCCAGCCGGGTCAGCCGGCTGCGGGCCTCGTCCAGGTCGGCGGTGGTGAACGGGGCCAGGTCGGCCGGGGTGGTGGCGTTGGAGGCGTGCCAGCGGTCGGGCTCGGTCGGTTCGCCGACCAGCCGGGCCTCCACCTCGGCGAGGTGGTCGACGAGATGGTCGGTGATGCGGCGAACGGCCTTGTGCGGTGCGTAGGTTCGGCCGTCGGTGTTGACGATCGGACGGCCGTCCCAGGCCGTCCAGCCGACCGCCAGGGCGAGCACGTACGTGACCATCTCCGGTACCAGGGCGGCCAGTTCGGCCTTGTCGAGGTCCGGGGTCGACGGCGGCGTCCCGGTGTCCGCCGGGTCGGAGGCGCCGTACAGGATGCCCTCGGCGATCACCAGGGCCTGCGAGCGGCCCGGGCAACTCCGGGGCGGGGCGCCGAAGGTGAGCGCGACCCCGGCCGGCGCCCCGGCCTGGGCGGCGGCGATGTCGAGCAGGACCCGCGTCCCGACCGGCACCGCGACCCCGCCGACCTCGGTCGCCCGGACGGCGATCCGCCGCATCGTCCGGACCGGCGGGTCCGTGCGCAGCACGCCGGCCAACCCGTCCTCGTGCCGGCGGGCGCCCTCGACCAGCGCGGCGGTGGCGTCGCAGGCCTGGACCAGCAGGCCGATCCGGTTCGCGGCGGTCTCCTCGTCCCGGTCCCCCATCGCGGGCAGCAGCCGGGCCACCGCCGCATCGGCCACCGGGTCGGCCGACGCGCCGTCCACCGCCGGGTCCACGGCCGGGTCCGCCACCGGGCCGTCCAGCGCCGAACAGGCCGGCGCGTCGGTGAAGTACGCCCGGGACACCGTCGCGACGTCCCGCGCCACGGCCTCCGGGTCGGCCAGGCCGAGCTCCGCCGCGAGCACCCGGACGACCCGCAGCCGGACGTCGGACTCGAAGCCGCCGGCCGCGGCCACCCGCAGCCGGTCCGGGTCCAGCCGCTCCAGGTCGGCCAGCACCAGCGCCCGGCGCCGGGCGTGCGGTTCCCCGGAGCTGAACCGGGCGACGGCGGACCGCAGCCAGGCCACCGTGCCGGGGGCGCCGCCCGGCGCACCAGGCGCGGGGGCCGCCGCGGGCAGCGGCACCAGCGCGGGATCGGCCAGGGCCGCCGTCACATCGTCGTAGCGGGAGAAGGTCGTGGTCGCCGCCCCGGGGACCACCGTGGTTTCGCTCATGCCGTCATCGTGGCCCCGGGTCGTTTCGGCCCCGGCCGAACCGTGCCGGGGCGACCCTGGAGGCATGTCCCCGGCTCCGCTCCCCCACGCGGCCCCGCCGCCGCGACCGCCCCGTCCCCCGCACCAGGGCATCCACGCACCGCCGTGCCCCGACCATGGAGGCATGACGCTCGCCGCCCTCGCCGCCCTGCTCGCCGACCCCACCCGGGCCGCCATCTGCTCCGCCCTGCTCGACGGCCGCGCCTGGACGGCCGGTGAGCTGGCCCGGCACGCGCGCGTCGCGCCGTCCACGGCCAGCGAGCACCTGTCCCGGCTGATCGCGGGCGGGCTGCTGGCCGAGGAGCGGCAGGGTCGGCACCGGTACGTCCGGCTGGCCTCGCCCGCGGTGGCCACGCTGATCGAGGACCTCACCGTCTTCGCGGAGTCCGGTCCCGGCCCCGCGACCGCGCCCCGCAACCTGACCGAGGCCACCCGGCTGAGCGCCGAGGCCCGCGCCCGCACCTGCTACGACCACCTGGCCGGACGCCTCGGCGTGGCCGTGTCGGACGCGCTGTTCGCACGCGGCCTGGTCACCGAGGAGGACGGGCTGGCCCTCACCGGGCGCGGCCGGGACTGGCTGGCCGCGCAGGCGATCGAGCTGCCGCCGGGCGCGGGCCGCCGCGGCGGACGCCCGGTGGTGCGCAGCTGCCTGGACTGGACGGAGCGCCGCGGCCACCTGGGCGGGGCGCTGGGCGCGGCCCTCTGCCGGGCCGCCCTGGACCGCGCCTGGGTGGAGCGGATCGGCTCCGGCCGGGCCCTCCGGGTCACCCCGGACGGCGGCCGGGCGCTGCGCGAACTCCTCGGCGTGGAGCTGCCCTGACGGCCGCCCCGGCGCCGCCCCCGCTCAACGGCGCCGCTCCGGCTCAGCCCATCGACTTCGCCCCGTCCAGCGCCTCCCGGATGATGTCCGCGTGCCCGGCGTGCTGCGCGGTCTCGGCGATCAGGTGCAGCAGCACCCGCCGGGCCGACCAGGCCGTGCCCGGCGGGAACCAGGGCGCGGGCGGCAGGTCGTGGGCGGCGTCGAGGTCGGGCAGGCTCCGGACCAGCTCGTCCGTTCCGCGCGCCGTCCGCTCGTACTCGGCGAGCAGCCCGGCCAGGGTGTCGCCCTCCACCATCCGGAACTGGGCCGCCCAGGCGTCCGGGTCGGCGGCGCCCGCGTCCCCGTTCCGCATCGCCTCCGCACCGCCGGTGATGAACCGCGCCCAGCGCGCCTCGACCCCCGCCACGTGCTTGATCAGGCCGCCGAGGCTCAGCTCGCTGACGGTGGTGCGCTCGGCCGCCTGCGCGTCGGTGAGGTCCCGTACGGTGTGCCGCAGCAGTCCGCGGTGCTTGTCCAGCGTCTCGACGAGTTCCTCGCGCTCACCCATCGGCCACCCCTGTCGCTCGTCGTCCCGTCGGACGCATCAGACGTCCTCCGTCTCCGGCTGCTCCCCTACCCGCCGGTCGAGGTCGATCAACCCGAAGGCCGCGCCCTGCGGGTCGCCGACCGCCGCGAACCGGCCGAACGGGCTGTCCATCGGCCCGAAGTACACCGTGCCGCCGCGCGCCGTCAGCCGCCCGATCGCGGCGTCGGTGTCGTCCACCGCGAAGTAGACGCTGATGTACGAGGGGGCCTCGGGCGGCAGGAAGTCGCCCTCCGCTCCCATCCGGCCCAGCACCGGCCGGCCGCCGACCTGGAACATCCGGTAGTCGAAGTCCCCGCCCGCCATCTTCTGCACGCCGTACGGGAAGACCGCCGGGAAGAAGGCGTCCGCCTTCGCGGGCTCGCGGGTCACCACCTCGGCCCAGCTGTACGCGCCGGGCTCGCCCTGCTTCTCGAAGCCCTCGTGCCGCCCGGCCTGCCAGACGCCGAACACCACGCCGCCCGGGTCCCTGGCGATCACCAGCGTGCCGAAGTCGCCGACCTGCATCGGCCCCATGACCACCTCGCCGCCGTTGGCGCGGATCCGCGCCGCGGTGGCGCCGGCGTCCGGTGAGGCCAGGTACAGGCACCAGGCGGACTGGGCCTCCGCGCCGGGCATCGGCGGCACGACCGCGGCGACCGCCTTGCCGTCCGAGTACGCCTGGGTGTAGTTGCCGAACTCCGACGAGCTCTCGCCGAAGGTCCAGCCCAGCACGTCGCCGTAGAAGGCCTTGGCGCCCTCCAGGTCGGTGAACATCGCGTCGGCCCAACAGGGTGTGCCCTCAGGTAGCGCAGCCATCTCTCTGCCCTCGTGTGTGGCGAAGCGCGCGCGCCGGGAGGGCGTACGCCGGCCCCCGGTTCGTCAGCCTAGCCACGACGCGCCGCACCCGCGCGGGCTGGAACCCGCGCGGGTGCGGACCTCCGAGGTCAGCCGCCCGCCAACAGGCGCAGCGAGGCCGTGCCCAGGCCGGTCGGCCCGAGCGGCACCGGGGGTGCCGAGGGCACCGGCACGCTCGGGACCACCGAGGCGGTGCTCGCCGCCGGAGCCTCGGCGGCCGCCGCCGTGGCCGCCCGACGGGCCTGCGAGGCCTCCACCAGGTCCCGCTCGGCGCCGAAGTGCCGCTCCAGGTCGGCCGTGCCGTACCGGAGGCAGCCCCCGTGCCAGTTGAGGATGCCCGCGAGCCAGTTCTCCAGCTCCCCCACGTACCCGTCGAGCAGCTCCCTGGCCGCCTGCTCCAGCCCGAAGTCCTCGTACATGACCGGGAGTTCCTTCTGCGCGACGTGCTGGAACTGGCCCAGCCGCGAGTGCATCAGGTCGTCGACGATCCGGACCCCGGACGCGTAGTCGCAGCCGAAGAAGTTCTGCACCACCAGGACGGCGTTGTGCAGCTCGCCCTCGTACTCGACCTCCTTCTGGTACGAGAAGAGGTCGTTCATCATGCACGCGTAGTCCATCGCGGAGTTCTCCAGCGCGCGCATCGAGCCGTGGTCGTACACCTCCTGCGGCACGGTCTGCCCGTGGCCGAGGCGGGAGAGGCTCGTGGTGAGCTCGGAGCCGAAGGTGGAGCGGCGCATCTCCAGGTAGTCCACCGGGTCCGGGATCCGGTTCTGGATCTGGTTGGCCAGCTCCCAGATCCAGCTGTCCAGCATCACCTCGACGGCCACCCGGAACCGGCCCCTGGCCTCGACGGTCATCGGGCCGGCGGTGCGCTCCCAGATGTCGGCGAGGCCGCGCTCCAGCGCGTTGACGGGCTCCGGCGCGGGAGTGCCGTCCACCGGCATGAACAGGGACAGCCGCGCGTTGGCGGCCTTGGCGCCGCCCAGGTCGCGGGTGCGTCCGAAGGCCCGGGGGTAGTAGTCGTCGGCCCAGGTGCCCCAGGCCAACCAGGCGGAGGCGATGTCGAGTTGGTCGGCGGTGGCGTCCGGGTGGAGGCCGGCCGCGCAGAGCGGGAGGTCGTAGTCGCGCATCGACTCGGCGTCCCAGATGCCGGACGCGGGGACGCCCGGCTCCGCCGCCAGCAGCCCCATCCGCCCGGCCCACTCGATCACGCGCTCCCGGGCGCCGTCCAGGTGCGGGCTCAGCCGGAGCTCGTACGGCAGCTCGAACTCGGGCAGCAGGGACGGCCCGACGGCCTGGTGCGGCACGTGGCCGTGCGACCGCGCCCGCCGCACTGCCGGGCCCGCCGCACCCTCGGCCGCCCGCGCCGGGCTCGCCTCCGCCGCGGCCGCCTCCGCCGCTGCCGAAGCCCCGGCGGCCGTGCTGCGCAGGATGTCCAGCGCCGAGGTCCCGATGCCGCCGATCGCGTACTGGTCCCACCAGTTGCCGCCCCCGGGCCCTCCCGGCAGCCCCGGCAGCCCACCGCCCGAACCGGGCGCCACCTCGCCGCCCGAGGCCGCCGAACCGGACGAACTCGCCGCCGCCCCACCGCCGTTCATGTACCGGCTGGAGCGCAGGTGCCACTCGTGCCCGCCGGACTGCCAGTCCTGGAGGCCCTTGACGTACGCCATCACCCGGGCACGGCCCGCCGGGTCCAGCCCGGTCTCCGCGAACAGCACCGGCAGTTCGGTGAACACGGTGTTCTCGAACTGCTGCAGCCGCGAGGTGAGCAGGTCGTTGACCGCCTCGGCGGCCTCCTGGGTGGAGCACTCCAGGAACCGCTCCAGCACCAGGATGCCGTTGCTCAGCTCGCCCTCGTCCTCCACCTCCCGCTGGTACGAGAAGATGTCGTTGCGCAGGTGCACCCCGTCGGAGAAGGCGTCCATCAGCACCCGCAGCGCCCGCGAACCCGACACCTCCTTCGGCACCTCGGCGCCGGCCGCGTACTCGACCAGCTGCGCGGACCAGGGCGCGCCGCCGACCTTGCGGCGCATCTCGATGTACTCGACCGGGTTGGCCACCCGGCCCTCGTTGATGTTGGCGAGCTCCCACAGCGACTCGTTGAGCAGGTTCCGGGTGCTCGCGGCGAACCGGATTCGCCAGTCCTCGCCCATCACCGGCACGGTGCGCCGCCACAGGTCGGCCAGGCCCGCCTCGACCGGGTTCTCCGGTTCCGGCAGCTCGGCGGCCGGGTCGGCCGGCATGAACAGCGGCAGCCGGTCGAGGTGGGCCTTGCCCGCCCCGCGGTCGTTGGTGCGCTTGTACATGTCGAGGAAGTGGTCGTCGAAGAAGAAGACCCACACGTACCAGTCGGTGACCAGGGCCAGCGCCTCGGCGGAGGCGTCGGGGTGGGTGTACGCGCAGAGCAGTCCGTAGTCGTGGGCCTCCAGGTCGGCCTGATCCCAGATCCCCGACCCCTCCAGCATCCCCATCTCCCGGGCCCAGCCG
This sequence comes from Kitasatospora sp. NPDC058184, assembly GCF_042883725.1. Taxonomy (NCBI): domain Bacteria; kingdom Bacillati; phylum Actinomycetota; class Actinomycetes; order Kitasatosporales; family Streptomycetaceae; genus Kitasatospora; species Kitasatospora sp. NPDC058184. Next base: position 128,589 of record NZ_JBHVVE010000005.1, on the reverse strand, counting down.
GTGGAGTGGGCCCGTGCCTCGTCCAGATGCGGGTTGAGGCGTGCCGGGTGCGGCACGTAGAAGGACGGCAGTTCGAACGGCTGGGTCACGGCGGGCGGGCCTTTCTGGACGTGTCGAATTGGACCAAGAATGACCCGCCGTCAGCTCGCCGCACCGTCACAACAGAAACAGTCATATGAAATGACTCGTTCCCCCCGTCCAGAACCACCCACCCGGCCGAGCGCCCTCCCCAACCCCCCACGCCCCGGAATCCGATACTACGTTCGATCTTTCAGTCGTCACTCGTCCGTCGGTCCCGGCTGACCGGGCACGACGTCGTCCTCCCCCAATAGCTTCGCCCGGATCAGCCGTGCGAACTCCGGTCGGCCGGCCGCAGCGGTGAAGTCCGCCACACGGTGCGTGTAGACCTTCCGTTCGGCGGAGTCCTCGTCCAGCTCGACGTCGTCCAGCAACTGCCTCAACGGCCCGATCACGGAGGGCCCCCCGGCCGGACCGTACGGCCCGGCCGGTCCTGCGGGCCCGTCCTCGTCATCGTCCTCTGAGTCGTCCGGAGAAAGCCCGGCTCCCGGCAGCAGGTGCGTGTACAGCTCGCTCACGGCCTGGTCGTTGGCAGCGGCCGAGAGTTGTGCGAGCGGGCCGATCAGGTCGACCGCCTCCCTGATCTGCTCGTCGTGACGGGCTAGCCACCACACCATCGCACTGCCCGGTGACTTCAGGACGTCGTCGCCGAGATAGGCCCGCTTGCTCTGCTCGTGGCGGCGTTCGTGCTCCCAGACCTCCTCGGTCTTCCGCACCTCCGACAGCTTCCCGAGCCGGTGACGGTCGTCCTCGGAGAGCCGGAGCTCGACCCGCCCACCCATGGCTTCCACCAGGCCCGACCGGTCCTGGCTCTGCGTTCCGAGAACACCGTTCAACCGGTGCTGCACCAGGTCCAGCCGCCCCGGGATCTCGCACGCCGTCACCTCACGGGCCCGCTCCAGCACCGTTTCGACCGCCAGGCCCGCCGGGTCCGCGTGCACCAGCCCGGTGAGGTTCGGGATCGGACGCCACCACACCGTTGCCGAGAAGTGGAAGTCGTAGTCCGGCACCAGGCTCGGCAGTGCCACTCCGGCCACCCTGGTCTTCTCCCACGGCGGCTCCGCCGGCTTCGGAGCCCTGGCCGATGCCTGCAGGACGGCCAACAGGAGGGCCATCGTGGCCGGCACCGCCCACAGCCAGACCGGCCACCTGGCCAACAACCCGAGTACCACGGTCACCGAGCCCGCCGCCAGCGCCAGCCCGACCAGCGGCGCCTTCCCCGTACCCTTCACAGCCCTCTCCCCCCGGTCGCCCCGACAAGTGGTTCGATCCCTTGGACGTGGTCGATCTTTCGGCAGAAGCGCGTCGCGACTTCCGCCCGGCTCACCGGCCCCGGGTGATCTTCGGGTCCGGCCGCCCACTCATGGGCCAGCAGGTAGTAGCGGCTGAGTACCGGGACTCGGCCGTCGGCGGCCCGGACGAGGATGCCCAGCAGCCGCTCACCGCCGTCCCGCGCCCTTCGCGCGGCCTCGAGCCAGTTCCGGACTCCGGCCTCGCACGCCTCTCGGAACGAAGCCACCGCCAGCATCCCCCGCCAGCCCCGAACGGCGTCCCGGTCGGACACCCAGAACGGCAACGGGTCCACCAGCTCCAAGAAGATCTCGGCGTCCGACAGCACCGGCTCGCTCCTCTCCAGCCCATCCAGGACTCGGGAGAGCAGCCCCAAGTACAGGTACCTGTCCCGGCCGACCAACTCCCGCAAGGCATCCCGGGCATGCCGCGGACCGTCCGCGGTTTCCCTCCGTGCGAGGTGGTGCAGGCGGACGAGGGCCTGGCCGGGATGACGCACTGCCATCACATCGACGCAGATCCGCGCGAGGCCCCGCACCAGATTGGTCGGCAGCGGCGGGCCAACCGACCATTCATAGGTCTTCGCCCGGAACGCCGAACCGCAGGTCCCACTCGTGACGCCCTCCTCCAGCACCAGCATCGCTACCGGCAAGAGCCGGTTCTCCTTCGCCCAGGACGCCACCAGGTCGGTCAGCAGACCCACATCGCCGGCTTGCAGGGCCTGTTCGGTGAAGCGGGCGACCATCCGCCGGCGATCCGGTGCGTCCAGCCACGTCGTCGCCCTGATCGCGTCTCCGACCCACGCCCCGAACGCGTCCCGCAGATCCGGGTAGTAGGACCAGACATGGTCTCGAACCGCCGCCGCGTATGCCAGCTTCGTGAAGCCGATCCGGCCTTCCTCCACCACCATTCCCAGATCCCGCACCCGCTGTCTCAGGTCGGCCCGGTCGAGGCGGGGCCGTTCGTCCTCCGGGTGGCCGACCCTCGTCAGCAACTGGTCGGAAAGACGGAACACCGCGACCGCAGGGGCTCCGTCCAGCATGGCCGCCGTAAACAGCAAGGCCCGTTGGCGACCGTCCTCGAGTTTGGCGATCTGCCGGGCCACCTCGTCGAGGCGCTCACTGAGGGCCGCACCGGCTTTGTCCGCCCACTCCGCGAAGTCACCGCCTGCCGAACTCGCTTCGACCACGAGCTCGTGGAGTCGTTCCAACTCCCGCATGGGAGAGCTGTCCAGAAGCTCGCCGAGGCTCGACTGTCGCAGCTCCGGGACGGACACCTCGATTCCGGCCCACCCCAGGTGACTGGCCAGCACCTCGCCGCCCGCAGGTCGGCCGAGCCGTATCAGCAACTGCCGGACATCCGGCTGCAGGAGGTGCTCGTGGTCCCGCGAGAGAACCACCACCAGTCGGCCGGCAACGCCCTCGGCCTTGGCCCAGTACGACTTCATCAGGCCCTGCGCGTCGACGACCTGCTGGTCGGAGAGGTCCGTGAGGTCGATCAGGACGCGTTCACCGTGGGAGAGTTCGCCCAGTTCCGCCTGCTGATCGTCGGAGGTGACCTCGCGGAACGGATCGCCCGGCTCACCCGAGCAGTGCAACAAGACCACGGCAGCCGTACGGCGTCCGCTGCCTTCGGCTCCGGAGACCAGGACGGCCGTGCCCGGCTCCTCCAACTTCCGGAGCGCCTCCGCGTATCCGTCCGGTGGCACGAAGCGCTCACTAAGCCAAAGGCGTCGCTCGGCCGCGATCCGCAGCGGATCCCCTCCGCTGCGGATCAGCCTGTCCGTGTCGGAGACGAAGTAGTTGTACTGGTTCCCACTGCCCGTGTGCGTCTGACCCCGGGCGTTGCCGATCCACGTCGCGTCCCCGTGGTCGCTCACCGGCGCCGTCCCCTGCGGTCACCCCGGTCGCCGAAGGTGTGGTTGACGGTGCCGCGTTCGAGGTAGGTGCCGCCGTCGCCGTGGAACTCCACACCGCCGTGCCGGATCGTGTTGTGCTGGGAGCCGTTGCCGGTGTGGACCGGGCCGCTCGCGTTGTTGATGAACGTCCCCACGTCGCGGCCCACGTTGCCGATCCCTCCGCTCTGGTCGTGCCGGTAGTCCCCGGCCTGCACCACGCTGCCGTTCACCCGGCCGACCTCGTTGCGGGTCTCCGTCGCCCCCTTCGACTTGGCGATCTGCCGCTCCGCCTCCGCGAGCCGGGGGACCGCTTCGGCAAGGTCGTCACCGAGGCGCAGGAGGCAGTGCTCGGCGTCGCGATCGTCGTACCGGCGGTACTGGCAGTCGGCCAGCTCGGCGATCTCGGGCGGGAGGGTCCGTCGGTCGAGCCGTGTCAGGCGGCCGACGAGGACCGGAACGACCAGGGCTTCGTTCTCGAAGGCCTCGACGATCTCCCGCCGGGTCCAGTCCTCCGGGTCGTCCAGCGCGCGTCGACCGTCCGCCGTACGGGCATCGGTCCAGCGCGGACCGATGACCGCGATGAGCACGCTGCTACGGCGGACGGCGGTCAGCAGTTCCTGGGGGAAGGGTCGGCCGATCTTGATGGACTTGCTGGCGCGGAACACCCGATCGGTTCCGAACCGCTGGGAGAGCTCGCGCTCGATGACCGTGGCGGCCGTGCCCTCGTCGCTGGTGCGGTAGTTGACGAAGATCTCGGGCATGACGAAATCACCTCTCCAGGTGAGTGAGGGATGAGGAACGGTGTGGCGGCCGGGGACGGGCCGGGAGTTCAGGCGGTCTACGGGTGCAGCGCCTGCGCGAGCAGGGGCTGGAGGGCCTGCACGGGTCGGCCGGCCCGGAACCGGTGCAGCTCGTGGGCGAGCCTGCGGACGTCGGACCGGATGGTGGCCGACCGCAAGGCCGGGATCAAGGGCAGGAGCTCCGCGGCGAGTTCGCAGGCGCGTTGCGGTTCCCCCGTGGCCGCGTGGGCGAGGGCGCGCCGGATGCCGTACCGGGCGCGGCTGCGGACGGCGTGCGCCGGGATCCTCGGGTACTCGTGGTCCAACACTTCGGCGGCCTGGCGCGGGCGGCCGAGGTCGTACAGGCACCAGCCGGTGACCACGGCCGCCGGGTCGGCCAGGTGGGTGGTGCCGAGCAGGGGTGTACCGCCGTTCTCGGTGTCGGCCCTGGCCAGCAGTTCTCGGGCCCGGTCGAGGCTGCGCAGACAAGCGGTGTGGTCGCCGGCGAGAGCGTGCCCCTGAGCCTCCCGCTGTGCTGCGAGGCCCCGGATCCGTGGTGGCAGGGCATCGTCCTGCGCCGGTTCGACCAGTTGTACGGTCTGGGTCGCGTCACCTGCGTAAAAGGTGATCAGGGCGCGTCGGACCAGCGCGTACGACGCCAGGTCGCGGTCTCCGCCTGCCTGTGCGAGTTCGACCGCCCGGGCGGTCCACCACAGTGCCGAGGTGTTGTCGTCCGCCTCCTGCGCCATCCAGCCTGTGTACTCCGCGTACCGCGCGGCCAGCACGAGCAGTCGGCCCCGGTTCACCGGGTCGGCCCGGGCGGCGAGCTCGCGCAAGGTGTGGGTCTGGACCGTGAGCAGCGGGATCAGCGTGCCCGGGTCACCGGACTGGCCGAGTTGTCGCATCTGGTCGAACTGGGCCCGGAAGATCTCGACCGGGCCGGATTCCGCGACGGCGGTCGCCGAGGCCTCCGTCGGCAGGGTCGCGGTCAGCCCGCCACCGATCAGTGAAGTGGCCCCGACGGCAAGCAGCTGCCGCCGTCCAAAGGCCCCGGGCCAACGGACCCCTTCCTGGTCGGCCCCGATCACTGCTTCCGCTTCACCGACGACGCCGCTCTGCACCGGTCCGCCGGACGGCGCCGACTCGGCCCCACCACGTCCCGCCAGCAGCCGCTCCAGCTCGCCGCCCGCGTCGAGCTGAACGTCACAGCGACGCGCCAACTGAGGCGGGGGTGGCTTGTGCCCACGTTCGATCTTGCTCAGGTGTCCCTTGCTGTAGCTGAGCAGTTCGGCCAACCGGGTGAGGGTCAGCCCGGCGGCGATCCGACGTCTGCGCAGTTCCGGACCGAACTCTCCGGACGACAATCTGGACACGCTCATGCCAACCCCCGTCTGGATCCGACCGCCCTGGCATCTGCTGCATCACGGGCCGGAAGCGGTCACCCCTCGCTTCCGCCTGGAATCTTGGCATGCGATCAAGCCGGTCAAACGGCGATCGACGGGGTTTCCCGTTTCCTCTTTCCCCCTCGAATGACCATGCGAACAAAACGAGTTGGCGACATGTCCACGCACCAGAGCAACACATATGAACGCGCTCCCGCCCGGGCGGGCCGGTCGTGGCCTGCCCGGGCGGGAGCAGCGGTTCCGGCTCAGGCCGCGAGGGCGAGGGCGGGGGCGGGGGGAGGTGGGCGCCAGACAGAGAAGAGGGAAGGGAGCGTGGGCGCGGACGCCGAGCGGTGACGACGGTGTGGGCGGCGGGCTTTGGAGTGCCCTCCATTCGACGGCTGTTCGGTTCGACGCGCCCCCACTCCGGGACCCCCGGCGGATGCGACAGGCGCGGGCAAAAAATATCCCTCGCGCCCCCGCCGGCACCCCCGGCAACCGCTCCGCCAACGAACAATGCAGCTCTGGCAAGGCCTTGAACAGACAAGACTTCCCCGGCTACGGGCGTGTTGACCGCGTACGCCAACGCCGCTTCCACCAGACTGGGCGCCGACCCGACGTCAACTCCGAGGAGGGCAAGCCCATGAACGTCACCGTCCGGCTCGCACAGCAGCCCGAGGCCGACGAACTGCTCGGACGCAGCGCGCTCGCCGCACTCGTCGGCATGCTGCTGGACCAGCAGGTCCCGATGGAGTGGGCGTTCACCGGCCCGCTGACCATCGCCCAGCGCCTCGGCCACGACGACCTGGACGCCCACGAGATCGCCACCTACAACCCGGAGGAGTTCGTCGCGCTCCTCTCCGCCAAACCGGCGGTCCACCGCTACCCGGCCGCGATGGCCAAACGGGTGCAGCAGCTCTGCCAGTTCCTCGTCGCGCAGTACGACGGCGACGCGGCCGCGCTGTGGAAGAACGTCCGCACCGGCAAGGAGCTGCTCAGCCGGCTCAACGCCCTGCCCGGCTTCGGCAAGCAGAAGTCGCAGATCTTCCTGGCCCTGCTCGGCAAGCAGTACGGGGTACGGCCGGAGGGCTGGCGCGAGGCGGCCGGGGTGTACGGCGAGGAGGGCGCACACCGCTCGGTGGCCGACATCACCGGCCCCGAATCGCTCACCCTGGTGCGGGAGTTCAAGCAGGAGGTGAAGCGCGCCGCGAAGGAGGCCAAGGCCGCCGCCAAACCGCGCACCACCACCCGCGCGTCCGCCGCCCCCACCCCGACCGGGGTGCGCTGAGCACCGGCTGACCCACCCGGCCGGCCGTACCGGGGCCGGCCCCGCCCAGAGCGCGACGCGGGCCCCGGCCGCGCCGCGCGACCGGGGCCCGTGAACGGGAGCGCTCCGTCAGGCCACGACGGGCGCCTGCTGCTCCGCGGTGGAACCGTCCGCGGAGCCACCCGCGCCCCCGGAACCGGCCGCGCCCCCGGAACCGGCCACCGCCCCGAGCGCCTTGCGCCGCCGCGGCAGCGCGAACATCAGCAGGAAGACCGCGAGCAGCACCCCGGCGACCCACCACATCGCGTGCACGAAGGCCCCGCCGAACGCCGTCCCGACCGCCTCCGGCGCGACCACGTCGTCCATCGCCCCGAAGAAGGCCACCGACACCAGGCCGAGCCCGAGCGCGTTGCCCACCTGCTGCACGGTGTTGATCAGCCCGGACGCCGACCCGGCGTGCTCACGCGGCACCTCCGCCAGCACCGCGTCGGTGATCGGCGCGACGATCAGCCCCATCCCGAGGCCCATCACCACCAGCGGCAGCGCCATCTGCCAGGCGGTGATCGTCGTCCCGTACCGGTCCGCCTCCCAGATGTAGACGAGCACGCCCGCCGCCATCACCAGCGCGCCGGTCTGCAGCACCTTCCGCCCGAACCGCGGCACCAGCTTCTGCACCGACAGTCCGGCCGCCGTGGAGACCGCGATCGAGAACGGGATGCCGGTCGCGCCGGCCTTGAGCGGGCTCCAGCCCAGCCCGATCTGCATGTAGAGGGTCCAGACCAGGAAGTAGATGCCGAGTGCCACGCCGAAGGCCAGCTGCACGCAGATCCCGGCCGCGAAGGACTTCACCCGGAACAGCGCCAGCTCCACCAGGGGAGAGCCGTCCCGCCGCGTCTTGACCTTCTCGTACGCCACGAACAGCGCGAACACCGGCAGGCTCCCGGCCATCGACAGGTAGCCCCACAGCGGCCAGCCGGCCTCCCGGCCGTGCGTCAGCGGGTAGATCAGCATCAGCAGGCCGAGGCTGGCCAGCGCCACGCCCACCAGGTCCAGCTTCAGCGCCTGGTCGGCCTTGGACTCGTCGATGAAGCGGCGGCCCAGCAGCAGTCCGGCGATGCCGACCGGCAGGTTGATCAGGAAGATCGGCCGCCAGGCCAGGCCGAACAGGTCCCACTCGGTGAGCAGCGCACCGATCATCGGACCGGAGACCGCGCCCAGCCCGACCACCGCGCCGAACAGGCCGAACACCTTGCCGCGCTCCTCCGCCGGGAAGGTCGCGTGGATGATCGACAGCACCTGCGGCACCATCAGCGCGGCCGTGCCGCCCTGGAGCACCCGGGTCGCGATCAGCATCTCGGGGCTGGAGGCCAGCCCGCACAGCGCCGAGGCCAGCGTGAAGCCGCCGATCCCGATCAGGAACACCCGCTTGCGGCCGTGGATGTCACCCAGCCGGCCGCCGGTGATCAGCCCGATCGCGAAGGCCAGCGCGTAGCCCCCGGTGACCCACTGGACGGCGCTGAACGAGGCGCCGATGTCCTGCTGGATGCTCGGGATGGCGATGTTGACGATGGTCACGTCCACCAGGTCCATGAAGGAGGCGACCATCACGATCGTCAGCGCGATCCACCTCCGGCGCTCCGCTGCCGCGGTGCCCATTCCGTACTCCTCTACCTTTTCCACGTCCACGACAGTAGCGGGCATCTAGGTCAGAATCTGTCCCAGTTGGTCCGGCATTCTGGACGGCACGAGCGACGGCACGAGCGAGCGAAGCATCGAGAGGCGCACATGAGCGACACCCCGGCACGGCTGTTGAACCTCCTCTCGCTGCTCCAGACCCCGCGCGAGTGGCCCGGCAGCGAGCTCGCCGAACGGCTCGGCGTCAGCCCCCGCACCATCCGGCGCGACATCGACCGGCTGCGCGAGCTCGGCTACCCGGTGCGGGCCAGCATGGGCGCGGAGGGCGGCTACCGGTTGGTCGCGGGCACCGCGATGCCCCCGCTGCTGCTGGACGACGAGGAGGCGGTGGCCATCGCGGTCGGGCTCCGCGCGGCGGCCGGGCACGCCGTGGTCGGCATCGAGGAGGCCTCGGTACGGGCGCTCGGCAAGCTGCTCCAGGTGCTGCCGGGGCGGCTGCGGCACCAGGTCGGGACGCTCAACTCCGCGACCGTGCCGCTGCTCGCCGGGGACGGCCCGACCGTCGACCCGGAGGACCTCACCGTGCTCGCCCGCGCCGTCACCGCCCGGGAGCGGCTGCGCTTCGGCTACCGGGCGTACGACGGCGCCGAGACCAGTCGGCAGGTCGAACCCGAGCGGCTGGTCTCGGTCGGCCGCCGCTGGTACCTGGTCGGCTACGACCTGGACCGCGCGGACTGGCGGCTGTTCCGGGTCGACCGGCTGAGCGGCCCGGCCGCCACCGGCGTCCGCTTCACCCCGCGCCCGCTCCCCGCCGAGGACGCCGCCGCGTACGTGGCGGGCAAGCTGCGCCGCCCGTCACCGAGCGGCACCGTGGTCGCCACCGTGCACGCCCCCGCCGAGCGGGTCCGCGACAGCCTCCGGCCGGGCGACTCCGAGGTCGAGCCGATCGACGGGCACAGCTGTCGGCTCCGCTCCCGTTCCGACTCGCTGGAGTGGACGGCGATGCGGCTGCTGTCGCTGGACTGCCCCTTCGAGGTGCACGAGCCGCCGGCGCTGCGCGAGCACCTGCGCCGGCTCGCCGACCGCGCCCACCACGCGGCCGGCCCGGAGGCTCGGACCCCGGGCCCCGCCCTGAAGGCCGGCACCTGAGGCCGCGACCCGAGGGCCGGAACCTAGGCCTCGACCCGGAACCAGCCGTTGCCGGAGCGGAACCAGAGCACCCCGTCCCGGCCGTGCGCGCGCCCCCGGTCGAGGCCGCCGGGGACGCCGACCCGCTCGCGGCGCACCTCCCGCCAGCCCTTCCGGCTCTCCCGTTCGCACCGGATCAGCTCGCCGCCGGGCTGGAGGAACACGGCCCGGTCCCCGGCGATCGCGAAGCCCACCGGCTGGCGGGCCGGCAGCCGCATGACGACGGGCTCGCCCCCGTCCGGGTCGATCCCGGTGAGGTGGCTCCTGTCCCCGTACCAGGCCAGCCAGGCCCGCCGTCCCTCGGTGGCGGCGGCGAGGCCCTCCAGCGGCTGGTCGCCCAGCTGCCCGAAGTCCGGCTGCCAGACGATCCGTCCGGCGGTGTCCAGCCCGAGCAGGCCGTACTGGCCGAGCGGGTTGTCCCCGTAGTTGCCCTCGTCCCCGAAGGCGAGCCAGATCCGGCCGTCCCGGTCGGTGGTCAACGCCTGGACGTCGTCGCCGAGTTGCAGCTCCCGGGTCAGCCGTCCGTCCGGCCCGAAGACCTGGCCGTTGCGCTCCCAGCCGTCCGCCGACTCCTCGGCCCTGCCTCCGACCAGCAGCACCCGGCCGCCCGGCAGCAGAGCCAGGAAGTCCGGCGGGACCCCGACCCCGGTGAGCGGCACCCGCCACTCGCCCCGCGGGCCGCGCACCACCACCTCGCCGTCGAACGGCAGCCGGGCGCACGGCCACGAACCGGCCGGTGCCGCGTACCGCTCCGGCACCACCAGGACGGCCAGCTCCCCCTGCGGCCCGACCGTCCAGGTCAGGGCCCGGTGGCCGGCCCGGACGTCCTCCGCGGGCAGCCGCCAGACCTCGACCGGACGGTCGGACACCGGTATCGACATCGATCGGGCCCCGCTCAGACCCCGTACTCGGCGGTCAGCAGCGCCCGGCCCAGGGTGTGGAAGGTGAGGTTGAAGCCCACCTGGGCCGGCGGGGTGTCGGCGGCGACGTCCAGCTTCTCCACGTCCAGCGCGTGCACCGCGAAGACGTAGCGGTGCGGGGCGCCGGGCGGCGGGGCGGCGCCGTCGTAGCGGTTGCCCGGGAAGTCGTTGCGGCCGTGGAAGGAGGCCTCGCCGGGCAGGCCGGCGTCAGAGGAGCCGGCGCCGCGCGGCAGGCCGGCGGTGTCGGCGGGCAGGTTCAGGGCGAGCCAGTGCCACCAGCCGGAGCCGGTCGGCGCGTCCGGGTCGTAGCAGGTGACCGCGATGCTCCGGGTGCCCTCCGGCAGGCCCGACCAGGCCAGCTGCGGCGAGAGGTTGCCGTCGGCGTGGACGAACTCCGGGCCCAGCGTGCCGCCTTCGGTGATGTCCTCGCTGCTCAGCGGGAAGGACGGCACCTGCGGAAGGAACTCGTACGGCAGCGGCGCGCGCTTGCTCATGGGCTGGTCACCTCTCACGGTCGGAATGACACAGGTCACTCTAAACGGCTCGCCGTAATCGGGTGCGTGTGCGATCCCACCGCCCCTAGAGTCGACGGCATGGCCTCCAGAATGACCCGTCTGCTCTCCGACTCGCGCGACGCGCTGTTCACCATGATCGGCCTCCAGGCCGTCATCTGGTCCGTCCAGGTGGTCAACTGGCTGGACGACTACGGGCTGTCGCAGGAGTTCGGCCTGCGCTCGGAGCGGATCGGCGACCTGCCGGAGATCTTCACCTCGCCGTTCCTGCACTTCGGTTGGGACCACATCGCGGCCAATGCCTGGCCGCTGTTCCTGCTCGGCTTCCTGTCCGCCTACCGGGGCATGAAGAAGTTCCTGCTGGCCAGCCTGGTGATCACGATGTCCGACGGGCTGCTGGTCTGGCTGCTGGAGAGCCCGAACACCGTGACGGCCGGGGCGAGCGGCCTGGTCTACGGCTACCTCGGCTACGTGGTGCTGCGCGGCGTCCTGGACCGCAACGTGCTGGACGCGGCGGTCGGCATCGTCATCGCGGCGGTCTACTCGACCATCCTGATCGGCGTGCTGCCGGTCACCCCGGGCGTCAGCTGGCTGGGCCACCTGGGCGGACTGATCGGCGGGCTGGCCGCCGCCTTCCTGCTCCGCCGCCGGCCGGCCGAGCAGCGGGCCCCGAAGCCCGCCGCCGCCCCGGACAGCCCCGGATCCGCCCTGCTCAAGCAGCTGGACGACCTGGGCCTGTAGCCCCCGGCCCGACGGCCGTCGGCCCGGTAGCCCACCCGGGCCATCAGGTATAGACCAATCCCACCCCTGCGGCTAGCGTGGACGGCTCACCCTCCCCCAGCTCCGGAGCCGCACCGTGGAGTCGTCCGTCCTCGCCTTCGCCACCGACCTGCTCGACGAGGGCGCCGACACCTTCTTCGGCAACCTCACCGACCGCGCCGGGGTCGGCGGCGTCACCCTCGCCTCCGTCTACCACGAGGCCCGCGACGTCTTCCCGCACAACCCCCGCCGGGTGGTCCGCTACCTGGAGCCGGGCGCGGCGTACTTCCGCCCCGACCCGGCCGCCTGGCGGGGCCGCCGGCTGGCCCCGGCGCCGTCCACCGCGATCGGCGACCGCGACCCCTTCGCCGAGGCCGGCGAGGAGGCCCGCCGCCGCGGCCTGAAGCTGCACGCCTGGACGGTCTTCTGCCACAACGACCGGCTCGGCTTCGCCCACCCCGACTGCGCCCCCGCCAACGCCTTCGGCGACCGCCACCTCACCGAGCTCTGCCCGGCGAACCCGGAGGTCCGGGAGTACGCGCTGACCCTGGTGGCCGAGCTGGCCCGGTACGGCGTGGACGCGGTCCGCGCCGAGTCCCTGCACTTCCACGGGCTGCGCCACGGCTACCACCACGAGCGCTACTTCGAGGAGCTGGGCCCGACCGCCGAGGCCCTGCTCGGGGTCTGCTTCTGCCCGCACTGCCGCGCCGCCGCCACCGCCGCCGGGGTCCCGGCCGAGGAGGTGGCCGAGGCGGTCCGCACCGAGCTGCGCCACCGGCTGGCCGACGAGTCCGCCGCCGCCCGGCCCGCCGACCTCAGCGCCCTCGCCGACGGCGCCTTCGCCGCCTACGTGGACGCCTCCGCCGCCACCGTCACCGCGCTGGCCGCCGACCTCTCCGAGCAGGCCCGCCGGCACGGCATGCGGCTGAGCTTCATGGACGGCGGCGGCCCGGGCACCGGCTGGCTGGCCGGCATCGACCTGCCCGCCCTCGCCGGAGCCGCCGACCAGATCGAGACCCTCGGCTACGCGAAGACCCCGGAGGCCGTCCGGGAGAAGCTCGCCGCCTTCGCCCTGCACGGCGTCCACCCGAAGTCCATGGCGGTGATCCTGCGCCCGATGTCCTCCGACTGCGACGGCCCGGAGAACCTCGCCGCCAAGATCGCCGCCCTGCGCGAACTCGGCGTCCCCGAGGTCGAGTTCTACCACTACGGCCTGATGCGGCTGTCCTCCCTGGACCGGATCGGCGCCGCGCTCTCCTCCTGAGGCCGGCCGCCGCCCGCCCCGGAACCGGTCACCGCCGCCGCTTGGACGTCCCGAACAGGCTGCGCGAGATCTCCTGCCCGAGCTGCTTCCCGGCCGAGCGCGCGAAGGACTTGACGCTCGGGTTGTTCAGCAGCGACCCGAGCAGCCCGCCCACGCCCGCCTGCTCCCGCGCCTTCCCCTCCCGCTCCTCCCGCCGCGCCGCCGGCTCGGGAGGAGCCGACGCGGGAGGCCCGGCCGGCGCCGCCTCCGGCCGGGGGGCGCGCGCCGCCAGCTTCTCGTACGCCGACTCCCGGTCGATCGCGTCCCGGTAGCGCGCCGTCAGCGGCGAGGCGTCCACCACCGCCCGCAGGTCCGCCGCCTCGATCGGCCCCATCAGCGACTGCGGCGCCCGCAGCCTGGTCGCCGCGACCGGGGTCGGCGCGCCCTTCTCGGAGAGGACGGTGACCACGGCCTCGCCGGTGCCCAGCGAGGTCAGCACCGCGCCGAGGTCGTACGAGGAGCGCGGGAAGGTCGAGACGGTGGCCTTCAGCGCCTTGGCGTCGTCGGGGGTGAAGGCGCGCAGCGCGTGCTGCACCCGGTTGCCCAACTGCGCCAGCACGTCGGACGGGACGTCCCGCGGCGTCTGGGTCACGAAGAAGATGCCGACGCCCTTGGAGCGGATCAGCCGCACCGTCTGGGTGATCGCCTCCAGGAAGGCCTTGGAGGCGCCCTTGAACAGCAGGTGCGCCTCGTCGAAGAAGAACACCAGCTTGGGCTTGTCCGGGTCGCCCACCTCGGGCAGCTCCTGGTAGAGGTCGGCGAGCAGCCACATCAGGAAGGTGGAGAACAGCCGCGGCCGGTCCTGTACGGCGGGCAGTTCCAGCACCGAGACCACGCCCCGGCCGTCCGGGGCCGTCCGCAGCAGTTCGGCGGTGTCGAACTCGGGCTCGCCGAAGAACGCCCCGGCGCCCTCGTTCTCCAGCACGGTGAGCGCCCGCAGGATCACCCCGGCGGTGGCCGCCGAGAGCCCGCCGATGGTCCGCAGCTCCTCCTTGCCCTCGGGCGAGGCGAGGAAGGCGATCACCGCGGTGAGGTCCTTGAGGTCGTAGAGCTCCAGGCCCTTGGCGTCGGCGTAGTGGAACACCAGGGTGAGCGAGGACTCCTGGGTCTCGTTCAGGTCGAGCACCTTGGCCAGCAGCAGCGGCCCGAAGCTGGTGACGGTGGCCCGGATCGGGATGCCCGCGCCCTGCCCGCCGAGCGCGTAGAACTCGGTGGGGCAGCCGCGCGGCTCCCACTGCTGCCCCACCTCGGCGGCCCGGGCACCGGTCCGCTCGCTCGGCGTCCCGGGCGCGGCGACACCGGAGACGTCCCCCTTGATGTCGGCCAGGAACACCGGCACGCCCTGCGCGGAGAGCTGTTCGGCGATCAGCTGGAGGGTCTTGGTCTTGCCGGTGCCGGTGGCCCCGGCGACCAGCCCGTGCCGGTTGAGCACGCCCAGCGGGATGCGCACCTGGGCGTCCGGGTACGCGGTGCCGTCCAGCAGCACCGCGCCGAGGTCGAGGGCAGGGCCGGTGAAGGCGTACCCGGCGGCGATCTCCCGGACGGCCTGCGGGGTGAGGTCGGAGTCCATCGGTGAACACTCCTGAGCGGATCGGAACGCTTCGGAACGCTTCGGCATCGGCACGGAACCCGATCGGCACCGGGCGATGTTCGCGACATTTCCCATCAAACAGCGGCATTCGTCCATGCGCAGTTCACACCGGCGCGCGTGGCGGAGCCTCGGCTGCTGCGCCATCCGCCGTCCGAACGGTAGGCTTTCCGTGTGATCTTCAAGCGCATCGGCAATGGGCGGCCGTACCCGGATCACGGCCGGACGAGCACCCGCCAGTGGGCTGACGTCGCCCCGCGCCCGGTGCGACTCGACCAGCTGGTGACCACCAAGGGCCAACTCGACCTCGAAACCCTCCTGGCCGAGGACTCGACGTTCTACGGGGACCTCTTCGCCCACGTGGTGAAGTGGCACGGCGACCTCTACCTGGAGGACGGCCTGCACCGGGCCGTCCGGGCGGCGTTGCAGCAGCGCCAGGTGCTGCACGCCCGCGTCCTCGAAATGGAGTGACGGACCCCCGACCGGGCCGTCGGACCCCCACGGGCTTTCCGGACCGCCCCCTCGCCACCCGGCGGAGGGCGGTCCGCGCGTACCCCGGTACCCCCTTTCGGGTACCGGGGTACGCCAGATGATGATCGTTTAGTACCTTCGAGGCTGTCCGGCACTACGCTGCTGACTACGGCCGCGACCAGGGGATTCCGCCCGCACCGGGGGAAGCCCCCACCCGGCCGATCCGTCATCCCGACCCCGCCCTGGTACGAGGGGGAGACAAACCGTGAGCATGTTGACTCCCCAAGGCCTCAAGGGGAAGCAGTACCGCGTCACCGGCAACACCTACCCGCGCCTGGGCCGGCCTCCGAAGAAGAGCCGCAAGGTGATCGCCGCACTCGCCGGCCTGCTCGCCCTGGCCCTGGTCGCGCTCGGCGGCGTGCAGCTGTACGACATCTTCACCGGCAGGAACAAGAACGCCTCGGCCCAGGCCTGCGCGGACCCGTCCGGCAAGCCGCTGGCCGCCCCGACGCCGGGGGCCGCCCCGGGCACCCCCGCCGCCTCCGGTGCGCCCGCCGCCGCGCAGGGCGACCCGCACGCCGTCCCGCAGGCCTCCGCCGTCACCGTGAACGTCTACAACGCCACCACCAAGGCCGGGCTGGCCGGCCGGACGGCCGAGGAGTTCAAGAAGCGCGGCTTCGTCATCGGCAAGGTCGGCAACGCCCCGGCCGAGCTGGACAAGAAGGTGCCCGGCACCGCCCAGGTGATCGCCGGTCCGGCCGGCGCCGGCGCGGGCACCCTGGTCGGCTCACAGATCGCCGGGGCCGCCGTCACCGCCGACGCCCGCACCGACACCACCGTGGACTTCGTGATCGGCGACAGCTACAACGCCCTGCTGGACGAGACCCAGGCGGCCGCCGCCCTCGCGCTGGCCACCAAGCCCTCCCCCGCTCCGACCGCCACCGGCAGCTGCTGAGGCGGCACCGACCGGACGCGCGGCACCACCGAACACCGAGAGCCCCCGGCAGACGCAGTGCCGGGGGCTCTCGGTGTTCGGTGGTTCGGGTGGGGAGGCTCAGCCGGCCGTGCCGTACAGCCGGTCGCCCGCGTCGCCGAGGCCCGGGACGATGTAGCCGTTCTCGTTGAGCCGCTCGTCCACGGCGGCGGTGACGACGGTGACCGGCAGGCCTGCCAGCTCCCGCTCCATCACCTCGACGCCCTCGGGGGCGGCCAGCAGCACCACGGCGGTGACGTCGGTGGCGCCGCGCTCGATCAGCATCCTGATCGCGGCGACCAGGGTGCCGCCGGTGGCCAGCATCGGGTCGAGCACGTAGACCTGGCGGCCGGAGAGGTCGTCCGGCATCCGGGTGGCGTAGGTGGAGGCCTCCAGGGTCTCCTCGTTGCGGACCATGCCGAGGAAACCCACCTCGGCGGTCGGCAGCAGCCGGGTCATCCCGTCCAGCATGCCGAGGCCGGCCCGCAGGATCGGGACCACCAGCGGGCGCGGGTAGCTGAGGCGGGTACCCAGCGTGACCGCCACGGGGGTGGTGATCTCCACCTCGTCGGTGCGGACGTCCCGGGTGGCCTCGTAGGCGAGGAGGGTCACCAGCTCGTCGGTCAGGCGACGGAAGGTCGGCGAGTCGGTGCGCTCGTCGCGCAGGGTGGAGAGCTTGTGGGCGACCAGGGGGTGGTCAACAACGTGGAGACGCATGTATCGAGGTTAGCCCGGTCCTGGACGGGTGTACGACTCGCCGTGCCCACCGGGGCGCCGGTCCGGGTGACGCTCCCGTGACTCGCCGTGACCCGGCGCGGTCGTCCGGACGGAAGTGCCTCCTGTGGTATCAACCGGGCCGTTCTGGGAATGTCACCTCTTATGACGAGCAACCCGAACCCTGGGGACGGCTCGATGGACGAGCCCGTCGACGGGGTGGGCCGGAGCCCGGGCCCGCCGTACGACCACCCCGAGACGGAAGCGGAGCGCCGCAAGCGGCGGGCCGTCTTCCTGCGCGAGCTCACCGAGGCGCGCGAGCTGCGGGAGCGGGTCCAGCCGCGGCGGACCAAGGAGCGGCGGATGCGCGAGGCGATGCGGATGCGGACCTTCCGGATCTGACCGGGCCCGGAACCGCCCCCGGAACCGCCTCGGGAGGCACCCCCGGACCACCCTGATGCCACCCTGGCGCCCGTCCGGCGCGACACCCGGACGGCCCCGGGAAGGGACCCGAACGGCCCCGCCGGGCGTTCGGAGCAAATTTCGACCGGCCTCGGACCGCCCCGGCCCGGCTTCGCCGTCCGCCACCCGGTCCTTCCGACACGACCTGCAAAGACGCGCTGCAGAACACCCCCCGCAAGGGCGGGCTTTCTGTCACGATTCCGATGGGACGGTCCGAACAAGCGGACCGCCTCTGGCGCGGGGGCGGCCAGATTTCCGCGTTGCCCGTGCGCGCCGACAGCCGAGACCGATGATCTTGGGAGTGTCCCTGGTGGCGTACTTCGCTGCAGTGCTTGCTCGCACCGAGGACGGGTGGGATGTGAGCGAGACGGAGCTCGACGACGTCGAAACCCTCGCCGATCTGGCCGACCTGGCCCGCGGATCCGCCCAGGACGACGACAGCGTCCTGATCTTCATCGAACAGGAGGACGCCTGGTTCGCCGTCGTCCGCGTGGACGGCGAGGAGGACCCGCGGATCTTCGTGTCGGACGGCGCCGCGGCCGCCCGCAGCTCCTACGGCTCCGTCCTCACCGACGAGTTGGTCGACCAGGCCGGCGAGAGCGAGTTCGGCGACCTGGACCACCTGCTGGACGAGGCCGAGGAGGCCGAGGAGCAGGACGAGGAGGACGCCGACGCCCGCGGCGGCGTCCCGGTCGGCCCGCTCGGCGACGCCCACCTGCTCACCGAGTTCGGCCTCGCCGCCGACGAGCTGCTGGCGCTCAGCGGCGAGGGCGCGGTCCCGGGCGACGCCCTGGAGGAGATCGCCGAGGCCCTGGGCTGCGGCGAGGTCCTGGAGGCCGTCCGGTAGCGGCGTCGGCCATGCCGGTGTCCACCACCGGATACCCGACACTGGATGCCATGCAGCCCGCATCCACTCCGCTGACCGTCCCGCACGTTCCCCCGCTGACCGCCCCCGTCCGCCCCGACCCGGTCCGCGACCGCTGGGCGGCGCCGATGCGCCTCGCCATGGCCGAGGCCGCGCTGGCGCCGGCCACCGGGGACGTACCGGTCGGGGCGCTCGTCCTGGACCCGGACGGCGAGGTGATCGGACGCGGCCACAACGAGCGCGAGGCGGTCGGCGACCCGACCGCGCACGCCGAGGTGGTCGCGGTCCGGCAGGCCGCGGAGAAGACCGGGGAGTGGCGGCTGAGCGGCTGCACGCTGGTCGTCACGCTGGAGCCGTGCACCATGTGCGCCGGCGCCATCGTGCTGTCCCGGATCGACCGGGTGGTCTACGGCGCCCTCGACGAGAAGGCCGGCGCGGCCGGCTCGCTCTTCGACGTGATGCGCGACCGCCGGCTCAACCACCGGCCCGAGGTGATCCCGGGCGTCCTCGCCGACGAGTGCGGCGCGCAGCTGCGCGCCTTCTTCGACACCCACCGCTGAGGGCCCGCCGGGCACCGCGGTGATACGGATTTCGTGACTGCGCCACCCCTCCGGTAGAGTTCCTCTCGGTAGCGTGTCCGAGCGGCCAAAGGAGCACGCCTCGAAAGCGTGTGTGGGGGCAACTCCACCGTGGGTTCGAATCCCACCGCTACCGCTCGAGAGCCCGAGGGCCCGTCCGATCCGGACGGGCCCTCGGCGTTTGTATGCCCACGTCGCGGGAGCCGCAGGGCACCGCCGGAACGGCCCCGGACATGGGAACGGCTCCGTACCCCGGGCCGATGACCACCGGTGCCCGGTCCGTACGGAGCCTGGAGGGGGAGCGGTTCGGGGGGACTGACCGCTCCCCCGGCGGAGTCCCACAACCGGCGCCGCGTCGGGGGGAAGCCGCGGCGACCGGTCCCACAGCGGGGAGCTCCGGATCCATGCACCGGGGATTCCTGCCAGATCCTCGGTACGTCTTCCATCCTGCCGTCCGGCCCGCGAGCGGGCATCCGGAGAAAGGCCCCACTCGCGGGGACCTTCGTCCCGCCGGCCGAACGCGTCGCACACTTGATAGCCCGTCCGGGTGGATAAGCTGCCCCCTGCAGGCCGCTCGGGGACCGGATGACGGCGGCCCACAGCTGGGAGGAAGAGGTCACCCGATGGCGCAGGCGAAGAAGATCGGCATGGCTCTCCTGCTCATCTTCGTGCTCTACTCGATCATCACCTCACCCTCCCGGTCCGCCGAGCTGGTCCAGCTCGGCTTCGAGGGGATCTCGAACGCGGCCAAGGCCGT
This sequence comes from Kitasatospora sp. NPDC058184, assembly GCF_042883725.1. Classification (NCBI taxonomy): domain Bacteria; kingdom Bacillati; phylum Actinomycetota; class Actinomycetes; order Kitasatosporales; family Streptomycetaceae; genus Kitasatospora; species Kitasatospora sp. NPDC058184. Next base: position 109,171 of record NZ_JBHVVE010000005.1, on the reverse strand, counting down.
CGGCACCTTCATGACCGGTCTGATCAAGTGACGGACGGCCCGCACCCATTCGGGTAGCGGTCGGCCCCCTGGCACCGGCTACGGTGAGCGGGACCCTCTGTCCCCGTCCGCGAGGAGCGGCAATCGTGATCCGCCACCTGGTCCTGTTCAAGCTCAACGAAGGCGTCAGCAAGGACGAAGAGCGCGTGCTCGCCGGCGCCAAGGCCTTCGACGCGCTCGGCTCGGTGATCCCCGAGCTGCGCGAGTGGGAGTGCGGCTGGAACACCACCGAGCGCGACATCGCGTACGACTACGCGATCAACAGCCTGGTCGAGGACCGCGACGCCCTCCAGGCCTACCTGACCCACCCGGACCACCAGGCCGCGGCCGGCCTCTGGCGCGAGTTCGCCACCTGGGTGATCGCCGACGTCGAGGTCTGAGCACCCGTCCGGCCCCCACCCGTCCGACCCGGACCACCCGAAGCCCGACCCCGGCGCTTCCCCCGGACGGACCGCGGCGCCCCGTCCGGCTTCCGGGCGGGGCGCCTTGCTCCGTCCCGGAACGATCCCTGCGGCGGTTCGCCGGCCGGCCCGGGAAAGGTTGAACGGCCCACCAACACACCTCCATCGGGTGCTTGCCCGACCTGTGCCCACCTTGTGATGCTATGACCGGTTTTGCCGGACATGGCGAGGTCGTGAACCCGCCGTGGCACCCGCTCCGCAGGGCCCGCCGTTGACGACTTTGGGAGGGGTGAGGTGTCCGTGGACGAAGTGCTGGCTGCGATCACCAGCCCGGCCGGCGAGCTCCGACCGGACCGGCTGCGCGGCCCCGGCGGCCGCCCCGCCGTGGACGTCCGGACGCTGACCCGGGTGCTGTTCGAACGGCTCGCCGAGCTGCCCCCGGACACCCCCGAGCGGGAGCGGGTCCGGGCCGCCCTGATCGAGGTGAACATCCCGCTGGTCCGCTACGCCGCCACCCGCTTCCGCAGCCGCAGCGAGCCGATGGAGGACGTCGTCCAGGTCGGCACCATCGGCCTGATCAACGCGATCGACCGCTTCGACCCCGGCCGCGGCGTCCAGTTCCCCACCTACGCGCTGCCGACCATCCTGGGCGAGATCAAGCGCTACTTCCGGGACAACGTCCGCACCATGCACGTCCCGCGCCGGCTCCAGGAGCTGTGGGTCCAGGTCAGCGGCGCGATGGAGGAGCTGACGGTGCTGCACGGCCGGGTGCCCAAGGTGCCCGAGATCGCCGCCAGCCTGCGGATCCCCGAGGAGGACGTACGGGCCTGCCTGGACGCCGGGCGGGCGTACAACGCGGCGTCCCTGGAGGCCGCGCAGGAGCACGAGGGCGGGCTCGCCCTGCTCGACCGGCTCGGCTACGAGGACTCCGCGCTGGCCGAGGTCGAGCACCGGGACATGGTCCGCCACCTGCTGGTCCAGCTCCCCGAGCGGGAGCGGCGGATCGTGATGCTGCGGTTCTTCGCCAACCTGACCCAGTCCCAGATCAGCACCGAGCTGGGGATGTCCCAGATGCACGTGTCCCGGCTGCTCTCCCGGATCCTGACCAGGCTTCGGACCGGCAACTCCTGGGAAGAGTGAGATTGCAGCGAGTTACCCCGGCGTGACATCTTGCGACGTTCGGGTTTGCCGTGGACCGTGTTCCGGTATGCAGGGGGAAGGCCCTCGCCGGGAACCACCGCGCGACGGCCCCCGTTCAACTGACAGTCACAAGGGGGTGGGTGCATGTCCGGAGAGCTGGGCACTGCGGAGATCCACGCTGGCGGCCAGGCCAACGGCACGGCCGTCGTCGAGGACCTGGTCCCGCGGCAGCGGGTCGAACCGGCCCGGCCGCCCGGCCCCGACACGGGACCGGAGACGCCGCCCGGCTCGGTGCTGGACACCCGGACGCTCTCCCGCTCGCTGTTCCTGCGGCTGGCCGCGCTGGACCCGGGCAGCGCCGAGCACACCTACGTCCGCGACACCCTGATCGAGCTCAACCTGCCGCTGGTCCGGTACGCCTCGGCGCGCTTCCGCAGCCGCAACGAGCCGATGGAGGACATCGTCCAGGTCGGCACGATCGGCCTGATCAAGGCGATCGACCGGTTCGACCCGGAGCGCGGGGTGGAGTTCCCCACCTTCGCGATGCCCACCGTGGTCGGCGAGATCAAGCGCTTCTTCCGGGACACCAGCTGGTCGGTCCGCGTTCCGCGCCGGCTCCAGGAGCTGCGGCTGGCGCTCACCAAGGCCGGCGACGAGCTCTCCCAGCGGCTGGACCGCTCCCCCACCGTCGCCGAGCTGGCGGCCTGCCTGGGGGTCAGCGAGGAGGACGTGGTCGAGGGCCTCGCGGTCGGCAACGCGTACACCGCCAGCTCGCTCGACTCCAGCACCGGCGAGGAGGACAGCGACGGCCCGCTGGCCGACCGGCTCGGCTACGAGGACCTGGCGCTGGAGGGCGTCGAGTACCGGGAGTCGCTCAAGCCGCTGCTGGCCAAGCTGCCGCCGCGCGAGCGCCGGATCATCATGCTGCGGTTCTTCGGCAACCTCACCCAGTCGCAGATCGGCGAGGAGATCGGGATCTCCCAGATGCACGTCTCGCGGCTGCTCACCCGGACGCTCACCCAGCTGCGCGAGGGGCTGATCAACGAGGGCTGAGCCGACCGCCGGGAGCCGGGCCGCCCCGCTCGGCTCCCGGGTCGTCCAGCAGGTTGGCGCGCAGCCCGGCCAGCACCTCCCCGTCCAGTCCGAGTCCGTCCCGCCAATAGGCGTCGAAGCCGCCCCAGCCGGCCACGACCTCGGCGAAGGCCGCGTCCAGGTAGCCGCCGTCGGCGCGGAAGACCGGCAGGAGCAGCTCGGGCTCGCGCATCAGGCCGCGGGCCCCGAAGTCGTCCAGCACCCGTCGTACGACCGGGGCGGAGCGCTCGTTGGTGAGCAGGTAGTCGGCCAGGACGGTCTCCCGGTCCACCCCCAGGGCGGTCAGCAGGAGGGCCGCGGCCCAGCCGGTGCGGTCCTTGCCCGCCGAGCAGTGGAACAGCAGCGGCGGCCCCTGAGGGTCCGCCAGCAACCGTAGCAGGGCGGCGAATCGCTCGCGCGCCACCCGGTCCGTGACGAACCACCGGTAGAGGCCGGCCATCCGGGCGGCCGCCCGGCCGTCGCCGAGCAGCGCCCGCTGGCGCTCCGGGTCGTGGTCCACCAGCGCGTCGCGGACCAGCAGGACGATGTCGAAGTCCGGTGCCAGCAGCGGGAGGTGGTGGAGCGTCACACCGCCGGGCAGGTGGTCCAGACCGGTCTCGCGGACTTCGGCCATGCTCCGCAGGTCCACCACGCTGTGCAGGCCGAGCGCGCCGAGCGGGCCGAGGTCCTCGGCGGTGACACGGTTCAGGCCATCGCTGCGCAGTGCCACCCCGGGCCGGAGAATCCGCCCGTCAGCCGTCCGATACCCGCCCAGATCACGGGCATTCAGCGCACCGCGCAAACCGAGACTGCGTCCGACCAGCGGCGTTCCGCCCGCCTCCGGTGACGCATTCCGTACGCTCGGGAATCCCCCGGACTCGGTATGCTGATCGACCATGTGAGCACCTCCATTGCATATTCGGACTGTCACATGGCACAGCCGTGCCCGATATTGCATGAACCTGCCCAACTGGGCGGCGAGATGTGCAAGAGTGTCATGCGCAACGACGACAGTGTAGGTGTCCCGCCCGCCCCACTGGGCCGCACCGTCGGTAACCACGTGTAGCAGTCAGCTTCCGGTTTTTCATTTTCAATTCACTATTTGCGCCGCCGGTCCGGTTCCGGTCACAATCAGCGCCTTCATGGCTTCGCCATGAACGTTGGTAACAGGTTCGCTGCACTCTCGCCCAATTGGTCCCTCGCACCACCGTCCCTCGACCAGGATGGGCCCGGGCAGCCTGCTGCCCGCGAACAGCTACACGGGCAGGCGAGCGCCGAGCAGCGTGACGCCTGCACCAAGGGGAGGATCACCATGGGTCGAGCGACCCGAAGAGTCGCCGCGTGCGCGGCGGCAGTCCTGCTGGCCAGCGGCTTGCAGACCACCCTGGCCCACGCCGACGCGGCGCCGCCCAGGATCGACCTCACCGTCCTGGTCGTCGACGACGGCGGCCCGTCCGTCGCTGCCATCACCGCCGAGTTGAAGAGCCAGGGCACGCCCTACAAGGTCATCAGCCTCAATGACCCCAACCGCCCCGTCATCAACTCCGCTTTCCTGAGCGACACGCTGAACGGCCAGCCCCGCGGGAAGTTCCAGGGCATCGTGCTGCCCAACGAAAACCCCTTCCCCAACAGTGCCACCGAGATGACGGCGATCGCGACCTACGAAGCCGCATTCAACGTCCGCCAGATCGACGCGTACACGTGGGCCAACCCGGCGGTGGGGCTGAACTACGCCCAGAATCCCGGATTCGTGGGCACTCTCGACGGATTCCAGGGCGCCACCACGGCGGCCGGAACTTCGGGCCCGTTCGGGTACCTCAAGGGCAGCGTCCCGTTCGAGGACAACGACCCGAACGTCGGCGAGAGCTACGGCTACCTGGCCACTCCGCTCGCCAGCCTGCCGGCCGGCGCCTCGTTCGTCCCGCTGGTCGACGCGCCGATACCCAACACGGCCAGCCGCGGTTCGCTGGTCGGCGAGTACACCCACGACGGCCGCAAGGAACTGGTCGTCACGTTCGTCTACAACCAGTACCAGCAGCAGTACCGGCTGCTGGCCCGCGGCATGGTCGACTGGCTCACCCAGGGCGTCCACCTCGGCTACGACCGCAACTACTTCGCCACCCACGTGGACGACGTCTTCCTGGCCGACGACCGCTGGGACACCGTGCTCAAGTGCACCCCCGGCGACGTCACCTGCCCGCCCGGCACCCCGGACACCGCCAACCCGATCCGGATGACCGTCGACGACGCCAACCACCTCAAGCAGTGGCAGGCCGCCAACAACTTCACCCTGGACATGGTGTTCAACGGTGGCGGCAGCGAGGACTGGAAGGCCGACCACCAGACCACGGTGGACCCCACGGCGAACCAGATGATCGCCGACCAGAGCAACTACCGGTGGGTCAACCACACCTACACCCACCCGTACCTGGGCTGCGAGCAGAACGTCACCGTGGTGCCGTGGGTCTGCGCCAAGAACACCGCGGGCGCCACCGTCTGGGTCGACCAGAACACCATCTCCTCCCAGATCAAGACCAACGCCGACTGGGCCACCGCGAACGGCCTGGGCTTCGACCCGCAGTCCCTGGTCACCGGCGAGCACTCCGGCCTGCTGACCGCCCCGCAGGAGACCAGCGACAACCCGAACCTGGCGCCGGCGCTGGCCGCCAACGGCATCAAGTTCACCGCCAGCGACGCCTCCCGCGAGACCGGCCAGCGGCCCGTCGGCGCCGCCCTGACCGTGCCGCGGTACCCGATGAACGTCTTCTACAACGCCGGTACGGCGAAGGAGGAGGCCGACGAGTACAACTGGATCTACACCAGCAAGGCCAACGGTGGCAGCGGCGTCTGCGAGAACAACGCCAACTCCACCTGCCTGCCCCAGCCGCTGGACACCACCACCGGCTACCAGTCGTACATCGTGCCGCTGGAGGCCCGGATCGACCTCGGCCACGTGCTGAGCAACGACCCGCGGCCGCACTTCGTGCACCAGTCGAACCTGTCCGAGGACCGCATCCTGTACCCGGTGCTGGAGAAGATCCTCGGCACCTACCGCTCGCTGCACGCGGACAGCGCCCCGATCGTGAACCTGAGCCAGCGCGAGATCGGCCAGGAGTTCCAGCGCCGCGCGGCCTGGAACACCGCCCTCGCCTCCGGCCAGGTCACCGCCTACCGGGTCGGCAGCACCGTCACCGTCAACGCGCCGTCCGGCGTTCAGGTCCAGGCCACCATGCCGACCGGAACCGCTCAGAAGCTGGCCATCGGAACGGGCGGGTTCGGTTCGTCCTACGCCGGTACCCTCTCGGGTTGGGTGTCCCCGGGCGCGCTGCAGAGCAGCGTCACCCTGCAGCTGCCGTCCGCGCCGGCCGCCCCGGCCCCCGTCGCGCCGGGCGTCGCGGCCAAGTCCGTCCCGGCCCCGGCGCCGGCGGACAAGAAGGTCGTGCCGCAGGGTGTCGCCACCCCGGTCCCGGTGGGGCCGAGCGACACCACCCGCAAGCCCGCTCCGTCCCTGGTCCCGGGTAGCGGAACCCCGGTGCCCGGCAAGGATGTCCTCGCTGGCACCATCGGTCAGGGCGGCAACGGCCACGACGACAAGGTTGCGACAAAGAACGGCAAGGCCTCTGGGGGGACGGCCACGCCGAGCAGCACCACCGGACGCTCCGGCAACCGGTAACCGGTAACCAGCACCACCCGCCACGGCTCCCGTTCCGGTCATCCAGGCCGGAACCTACGCAAGAACAGGAGGGGGGACAGGAATGCGCGTCACCCTGCTCACCGAGGGGACGTATCCGCACCAGCACGGCGGCGTGAGCGTCTGGTGCGACCAGCTCGTTCAGGGCATGCCGGACGTCGAGTTCGACGTCATCGCCGTCACCGGAACCGGCCACGAGCCACTGGCCTGGGAACTGCCCGCCAACGTACGGTCGGTCACCACCGCGCCGCTGTGGGGGCCCGCCTCGGAGGGCCGACCGCCCCGCGGCAAGGAGATGCGGCGCTTCCTCAACGCGTACGAGCGCTTCCTGCACTCCATCCTCGACCCGGTCTACACCACCCACTTCGGCACCGAGCTGTACAACTTCGCCGACCTCGCCCGGCACGGGCTGCTCAGCCCGGCGCTGCGCAGCGAGCGCGCGCTGCGCACCCTCCAGCAGGTCTGGACCCGCGACTACCTGCCGACCGCCGTCTCCCGGCCCACCCTGCACGACGCCCTGAACGCCACCGACCTGCTGGAGCACGCCCTGCGGCCGCTCTCGGTCGAGCCGCCCAAGGACGGCGTCGCGCACGCGGCCAGCGGCGGCCTCGCCACCCTGCCGGGGCTGATCGCCGCCCAGCAGTACGGCGTACCGTTTCTGCTCACCGAGCACGGCATCTACCTGCGCGAGCGCTACCTCGGCTACCGCACCGGCCCCTACCGCTGGCCGGTCAAGGCGCTGCTGCTCGGCTTCTACCGGATGCTCGCCGAGGAGAGCTACCGGCAGGCCGCCCTCGTCACCCCCGGCAACCGGTACAACCGGCGCTGGGAGGAGCGCGGCGGCACGCCGTCCTCGCACATCCGCACCGTCTACAACGGGGTGGACCCGGCGGCCTTCCCGCCGGCCGGCCCCGAGCCCGAGACGCCGACCCTCAGCTGGGCCGGCCGGGTCGACCCGATCAAGGACCTGGAGACGCTGATCCGGGCCTTCGCCATCGTCCAGCGGGAGATCCCCGAGGCGCGTCTGCGGCTCTTCGGCGGCACCCCCAAGGGCGGCGAGGCGTACCGGGACGGCTGCATAGCCCTGGCCGCCGAGCTCGGCATAGCCGACTCGGTGGCCTTCGAGGGCCGCGTCGCCGACATCACCGACGCGTACGCGGCGGGCAACGTGGTCATGCTCTCCAGCATCAGCGAGGGCTTCCCGTTCACCCTGATCGAGGCGATGTCCTGCGGCCGCGCGACCGTCTCGACCGACGTCGGCGGCGTGCGCGAGGCCGTCGGCGACACCGGACTGGTCGTCCCGCCGCGCGAACCCGAACCGATGGCGGCCGCCGCGATCGAGCTGCTGCGCGACGCCGAACGGCGCGCCCGGCTCGGCGAGGGCGCCCGGCTGCGGGTGATCGAGCAGTTCACCCTCCGCCAGAACATCGACGGCTTCCGCGGCATCTACACCGAGCTCCTGGGCACCGCCCGCTGGATGCCCGGCGGCATGGTCGCCGTCACCGACCAGGTCCCCAGCCCCGACTGGGACCAGCAGCTGGCCGCCGCCCGCCCCGAGCCGAGCGAGGTCGGCGCGTGAACGGGAACGGCGACAGAACCATCGAGAGGCGCGTGTCCCGCTCAGCGGCCGCCGAGCACAGCGAGGTGGACGCGTGAACGAGCGCAGCGAGCGAACCATCGAAAGGCGCGTGTCCCGCGAAGCGGCCGCCGAGCACAGCGAGGTGGATGCATGAGCGGTCCGTTGCGACTGATTCCGGGCGAGGCCGGCCCCGACCAGACCGTGCAGCTGCGCGCCCTGCCGCTCAAGCGCCGCCGTCCCGCCCCGTCGGAGCAGGAGCCGGAGCCGGAGCCGGATGACTCGCTCTACCTCCCCGCGGACCCGCTGGACGAGCTCGCCGAGCGCCTGCGCGACGTCTGCGCCGACGCCGTCCACCCGTACGAGATCGCGGCCTTCCTGGAGTCCGACGGCCTGTCGGACGAGCAGGCCGCCCTGCTGTACGGCCGCCCCGACGCGTTCACCGTCGCCGAGGAACTGTTCGAGAAGGTCGAGCGCCGCTACCCCGGCCCGAGCTCCGAGTTCGCCAACCCCTGGCGGGCCGACCCCTGGCGCTGCGTGGTGCGCGGCCTGGTGTTCGCCCTGCCGGGGCTCGGCTACCTGCTCGGCGCCAACCTGTTCGCGACCACCCGGATGCGCTTCGGCCTGCCCTCGGGCATGCTCGCGCTGTCCGTCGCCACGCTGGTCAGCTGGGGCTTCAACCAGGCGCTGGCGCACCGCTCCTACCGCTGGCTGGGCCGGCTGCGCCGCCGCGAGGCCGCGGTCTGCCTGGCCGTCGGCGCCCCGGTCGGCGCGCTGGTCGCGGCGGCCGCCGCGTACGTGGTCGGCGGGCCGCTGGGCGCGCTGTGCTTCGCCGCCGGGCAGTCCTGCTACCTGGGCGCGGCGACCGTGCTGCTGGTGCTCGGGCGGGAGAAGTTCCTGCTGCTGGCGCTGGCCCCGGCCTCGGTCGGCGCGGGCGTGGTGCTGGCGGCGGACGTCCCGCAGCCGGTCCGTACGGTCGTGCTGCTCGTCTCGCTGGTGCTGGCGGTCGGACTGGCCGTCCGGGAGCTGCTGGTCTGCATCCGCGGCGGCGAACGCGAGTCCGTCGAGCTGAGGCTGCCGGTCCGCCAGGAGGTCCCGCACCTGCTGTTCGGCCTGGCCTGCGGCGCGCTCACGCTGATCGCCGGCCTCGGCGGGACGATCCACCAGGCCGTGCAGTCCGGCGGCCTCCCCGCGCAGGCCACGTCGACCACCCCGACCGGGCCGGCCATGATCGCGCTGACGCTCAGCCTGGGCCTCGCCGAGTGGCTGCTCTTCCGCTACCGGGCGATGGCGGTGGCCGCGTTGCGCACCAGCCACACCAGCGGCCAGTTCACCCGCCGCACCGGCGGGATCCTGCTCGGCTGCCTCTTCATCTACCTCACCACCGTGGCCGCGCTGGACGCCGCCGCGACCGTGCTGTGGCCCGGCGCCCCCGCGCTCGGCGTGCCGCAGCTCGGCGCGATGCTGCTCCTCGGCGGCTCGCTCTGGCTGGCGCTGCTGCTGAACGCCTTCGGGTTCAGCTGGAGCACCGCCCTCGTCTGTCTGGCCGCCGCGGTCGCCGAGAGCGCCGGGCTGCTGGCGGGTGCGGACCCGATCGTCCTGCAGCTGATCGGCTGCGGGACGGCCGCCTTCGTCCTCACCGCACTGGCCGGGCCCGCGCTCGGCCGCACCACCCAGCACCGCTGAAAACGCACCACCCAGCACCGCTGAACACATCGAATATCCCGCACGCCTCCTTCGCGTGCACCGCCGTACCCGTTCCACCTGAGACACCCACCGGGCCAACGGCGGCCGGCCACCCCAGTGCGTCCGGCCGCCCCGGCAGATCGAGAAAGCGACATCCGCATGAGCAGCGTTGCGGTTACCGGAGCCGAGGGCTTCATCGGCTCCCACCTCGTCGAGACCCTGGTCGCCGACGGGCACCACGTCCGCGCGATGGTCCAGTACAACTCGTTCTCGTCCTTCGGCTGGCTGGAGACCCTGTCCGAGGAGGTGCTGGACTCGGTCGAGATCGTCCTCGGCGACGTCCGGGACCCGGGCTCGGTCAACGGCCTGGTCAAGGGCACCGAGGCGGTCTACCACCTGGCCGCCCTGATCGCGATCCCGTACTCCTACCGCGCCCCCCACTCGTACGTGGACACCAACGTCACCGGCACCCTGAACGTGCTGGAGGCGGTGCGCCACCAGGAGATCCCCCGCCTGGTGCACACCTCCACCAGCGAGACCTACGGCACCGCGCAGACCGTGCCGATCACCGAGGACCACCCGATCAACACCCAGTCCCCGTACGCCGCCTCCAAGGCCGGCGGGGACCGGCTGGCCGACAGCTACCACGCCAGCTTCGAGACCCCGGTCGTCACCCTGCGCCCGTTCAACACCTTCGGCCCGCGCCAGTCGATGCGCGCCGTCATCCCGACCGTGATCGCCCAGGTCGCGGCCGGCCAGACCGAGATCACCCTCGGCGACCTGCGCCCGACCCGCGACTTCACGTTCGTCAAGGACACCGCCAACGCCTTCCGCACGGTGGGCACCGCGCCCGCCGACACGGTGGTCGGCCGGACCTTCAACGCCGGCACCGGCGGCGAGATCTCGGTCGGCGACCTGGTCACCCTGGTCGGCAAGCTGATGGGCGTGGACCTGGTGGTGAAGGAGGACGAGCAGCGCATCCGTCCGACCAACTCCGAGGTCATGCGCCTGGTCGCGGACGCGACCCGGCTGCGCGAGGCCACCGGCTGGGCCCCGAACTTCAGCCTGGAGCAGGGCCTGGAGCAGACCATCGAGTTCTTCCGCGACCCGGCCAACCTGGCCCGCTACAAGACCGACATCTACAACGTCTGACCCGCCCCGACCGATCTTGCTCGTCCTGGTAACCAAGGTTCGTGTCCTGCACATCCTTTCCGTGGGGGAAACACCATGCACGCAGTGATCCTGGCCGGCGGTAAGGGCGTCCGTCTCCGCCCGTACACCACCGCGCTTCCCAAGCCGCTCGTCCCGATCGGCGACCAGCACGCGATCCTGGAGATCGTGATGCGCCAGCTCGCCGCCGCGGGCTTCCAGAGCGTCACCCTGGCCATCGGCCACCTCGGCCACATCATCCGCGCCTACGTCGGCAACGGCTCGCAGTGGGGCCTGCGGGTCGGCTACGCCGTCGAGGACAGCCCGCTCGGCACCATGGGCCCGCTGCTCACCATGCAGGAGCGCCTGCCCGAGCACTTCCTGGTGATGAACGGCGACATCCTGACCGACCTGGACTTCGCCGGGGTGCTCAAGCACCACGAGGCGTCCGGCGCCCCGCTGACCATCGCCACCTACGCCCGCCAGGTCAAGATCGACTTCGGCGTGCTGACCTCCGAAGAGGGCACCATCACCGGCTTCCAGGAGAAGCCCAGCATCGACTACCGCGTCTCGATGGGCGTGTACGGCGTCTCCCGCTCGGCGCTGGCCAAGTACACCCCCGGCCTGCCGCTGGGCTTCGACGAGCTGGTGCTCGACCTGCTGGCCGCCGAGACCCCGCCCGCCGCGTACGAGTTCGGCGGCTACTGGCTGGACATCGGCCGGCCCGACGACTACGACCGGGCCAACGCCGAGTTCTCCACCATCCGTCCGGTCCTGATGCCCTTCGAGTCGAGCGGCATCACACCGGGTGTCGCGGAGCTGCCGATCCCGGCCGCCCGCACCGCCCCGGACGACGCGACCACCGAGCCCGCCACCGCGGGCGCCGAGAGCGACGGACGGGCCGCGTGAGAATTCTGCTCCTCGGCGGCGACGGCTTCCTCGGCCGTCACGCCACCGCCGTCCTGCGGTCAGTGCCCGGTGCCACCGTGCTGACCGCGGGCCGGCGGCCCGCCCACGACCTCCGGCTGGACCTGGCCACCGCCCAGGCCGGCCCGCTCGGCGAGGAACTGTCCGCGCTGGCCCCCGACGCGGTGGTCAACTTCGCCGGCGCGGTGGCCGGCAGCGCGGTCAAGCTCGCCGAGGTGAACGCCCGCGGCCCGGCGGTGCTCTGCGAGGCGCTCTCCCTCGGCGCCCCGAAGGCCCGCCTGGTGCACATCGGTTCGGCCGGCGAGTACGGCGTCTGCGCGCGGGGCGAGTCCCTCGCCGAGGACGCCGACGCCCGCCCGGTCGGCGTGTACGGCGCGACCAAGCTGGCCGGCTCCCTCGCGGTGGCCGGCTCGCCGCTGGACGCCGTGGTGCTGCGGGTGTTCAACCCGGTCGGCCCCGGCGCCCCGGCGGGCTCGCTGCCCGGGCGGCTGGCCGCCGAGCTGCGCCGGGTGGCGCCCGAGGGCGCCGACGGCGTGATCACGGTCGGCGACCTCTCCGCCTACCGCGACTTCGTCGACGCCCGGGACGTGGCGAAGGCGGTCGGCCTGGCCGTCACCGCCGACCGTCCGCTCCCCCGGGTGCTCAACCTGGCCTCCGGGCACGCCCGGCAGGTCCGGGCGATCGCGGACGGGCTGGTCGCCGCGGCCGGCTTCACCGGCCGGATCGACGAGAGCGGGGCGGGCTCCGAGCGCTCGGCCGCGGTCTCCTGGCAGCAGGCCGACGTGTCGGCCGCCGACCGGGAGCTCGGCTGGCGGCCGGAGACGGACCTCGCCGACACCCTGCGCGACCTGTGGCTCGGCGCCGCCGGGCCCACGCCCGACCCGGTGGTCGCATGATCGCCGGGCACACCCCCGACGGCCGCCTGCTGGTGCCGCTGTACGTCCACCCCGCGGTGGACCCGGCGGCCTGGCAGGCGGTCGCCGCCGCCGACCCCGCCCGGATCGCCGCCGTCGTGCTCAACCTCGCCGACGGTCCGGGCGAGTTCCCGGACCACGTCTTCGCCGAGGCCGCCGACGAACTCCGCGCCGCCGGACTGCCGTTGGTCGGCTACACCGACACCGACTACGGCCGCCGGCCGCACGCGGCCGTGGTGGCCGACATCCTGACGTACCGTCAGCGTCACGGCATCACCGGCGTCTACCTCGACCAGGTCTCCACCCACCCGGGTGCGCTCGCGCACTACCGGCGGCTGGCCACGGCCGCCCGCGCGGCCGGCTGCGGCACCGTGGTGTTCGGCCACGGCGAGCACCCGGACCCTGGCTACGCCGAAGTCGGCCTGGCCGACCTGCTGGTGACCTTCGAGGGCGACTGGGACGCCTACCGCGCCATGACGCTGCCGCTGTGGACCGGCCGGCACGCGGCCTCCCGCTTCTGCCACCTGGTCTACGACGTCCCTTCCGAGCACGCCCAGGACGCCGCCGCCCTGATCGCCGCCCGGCGAGCCGGCGTCGGCTGCGCCGTACCGGGGGCCGGGGAGAACCCCTGGCGCACCCTGCCGTACGGCCTGAACGCCGCCGAACTGACCTGACCCGATCCGGAGTCCGACTACCGTGAACCGCCGCAACCACCGGCACCTCCCGGCCGCCCTGGCCCTCGCCACCGCCACCGCCCTGCTGGTCAGCTCGTGCAGCAGCTCGGGATCGGAGGACGACCAGGACTCGGCCGACGGCACCCCGAGCAACTCCCCCGCGGCCACCGCGCCGAGCACCCCCGGCACCCCCGACCCGAGCACCACCGAGCCGGGCACGCCGACCCCCGCGCCCACCGCTCCCGGCACCACCGCACCCGCCCCGGGCACGCCCGGCAGCAGCACGCCTCCCGGCACCCCGCAGGGCACCGGCACCCCGCCGGGCAACCCGGCACCGCCGGCCGGCGCCCGCTGGCAGCCCACCCCGGGCCTGGCCTGGCAGTGGCAACTCGGCGGCGGCGTCGACCAGTCGGTGGACGTCCCGGTCTACGACATCGACGGCTTCGAGAACGACGCCTCGGTGGTGGCCGCGCTGCACGCCAAGGGCCGCAAGGTGATCTGCTACATCAACGCCGGCTCCTGGGAGGACTTCCGCCCCGACTCCGCCGCCTTCGCCAAGTCCCTCCAGGGCTCGGACACCGGCTGGAAGGGCGAGAAGTGGTTCGACATCCGCAAGCTCGACCAGCTGAAGCCGCTGATGGCCGCCCGCTTCGACATGTGCCGGAGCAAGGGCTTCGACGCCGTCGAGCCGGACACCATCGAGGCGTACAACCAGAACAGCGGCTTCCCGCTGACCCCGGACGACCAGCTCAAGTACAACCGGATGCTGGCCCAGCTCGCCCACGAACGCGGCCTGGCCATCGGCCTGAAGAACGACCTGGACCAGATCCCGGCCCTGCTCCCGGACTTCGACTTCGCGGTCAACGAGGAGTGCGCGCAGTTCGACGAGTGCGACCGGGTCGCGCCCTTCGTCAAGGCGGGCAAGGCGGTCTTCCACGTCGAGTACAAGCTCGACACGGACCAGTTCTGCGGCAAGGCCAAGTCGCTGGGCTTCAGTTCGATGCGGAAGAAGCTCGAACTGAACGCCTGGCGCAAGCCCTGCTGAGGTGTTCGTCTTCCGTCGCGCGGGTGACCCGGACGAGGGTCACCCGCGCGAAGGTCACTTGACCGCCAGCCAGACGACGGCGCCCAGGACGACCAGCACGACGACGGCGACCAGCGCGATCACGCCGGTGCGGCCGCTGCTCTTGCTGCTGCCGTAGGTGGAAACGTTGCCCGGGGCCTGGGGCGCCGGGCTCTCGTCGACGAACGCCCGGAACATCTGGGTGCTGCCGGCGGGGTCGTAGTCGTTGTCAGCCATGGCACGGACTCTAACGAATCGGCCCACCTCGGGCACACCCCGGACCCCCGTCGCGCGGACCACACCACCCTTCCGTGCAACAGCCTCGTGAAGACCGCGGGGTTCCCGGAATGCCGGGCCGGGCCATGGGGTTGACTGCCTTCATGACCGGAAACCACAGCCGGGTGAGCCTCGGCACCTCCGACCTGTCCGTCTTCCCGCTCTCCCTCGGCGGCAACGTCTTCGGCTGGACGGCCGACGAACAGCAGTCCTTCGCCGTCCTGGACGCCTACGCGGCGGCCGGCGGAAACTTCGTCGACACCGCCGACGTCTACTCCTCCTGGGCCCCGGGCAACACCGGCGGCGAGTCCGAGACCGTCCTCGGCAACTGGCTGCGCAGCCGCGGCAACCGCGAGGACGTCGTGATCGCCACCAAGGTCGGCATGCTCGCCGAGCGCGGTGGCCTGGGCGCCGCCAACATCAAGGCCGCGGCCGAGGACTCGCTGCGCCGCCTGGGCGTCGAGCGGATCGACCTCTACTACACCCACCGGGACGACGACACCCCGGTCGAGGAGTTCGTCACCGCGCTGGACGAGCTGGTCCGCGAGGGCAAGGTCCGGGCGGTCGCCGCCTCCAACATCTCCGCCGAGCGGCTCACCGAGGCGCTGGCCTTCGCCGAGCGCGAGGGCCTGGCGAAGTACGTCGCCGTCCAGCCGCACTACAACCTGGTCTCGCGCGGCACCTTCGAGGGCCCGTTGGCCGACGTGGTCGCCGAGCACGGCCTGGCCACCGTCCCGTACTACGCGCTGGCCTCCGGCTTCCTGACCGGCAAGTACCGTCCGGGCGCCGACGGCGTGGCCAGCGCCCGCGCCGAGGGCGCCGCCCGCTACCTGGCCGAGCCGCGCGGCCCCAAGGTGCTGGAGGCGCTGGACACCGTCGCCGCCGAGCAGGGGGTGGAGCCCGCCTCCGTCGCCCTGGCCTGGCTCGCCGCCCGTCCGACGGTCGCCGCCCCGATCGCCAGCGCCCGCACCGTCGAGCAGCTCCCGCCGCTGCTGGTCGGCGCCACCCTGCAGCTCACCCCGGAGCAGACCGCCCTGCTGGACGCCGCCTCCGCCTGAGCCCACCCGGCACCGCGGCCGCTCCGAACGCGGTCCGGGCCCCGACAGCGGCGCGCTGTCGGGGCCCGGTACGGCCTTCGCCGTTACGGCCGCGCGGTCACGGCCGCCCGAAGTGGGTGGGGTAGTAGCCCTGGCTGAGGGTCGAGATCCGGACGGTCGTGCCCGGCCGGGGAGCCTCCACGAACTTGTTGCCACCGAGGTAGATCCCCACGTGGTGGATCCCCGAGGCCCGGCCGCTGTCGGACCAGAACACCAGGTCGCCGCGGCGCAGCTGCCCGGCGCTGATCGGCGTGGTCGCCGCGTACTGGTCGTCGGCCACCCGCGGCAGGCTGATCCCCGCGCGCCGGTAGGCCTGCTGGACCAGCCCCGAGCAGTCGTAGCCGGACGGGCCGTTGCCGCCCCAGACGTACGGCTTGCCCAGCTGGGCGAGCGCGTAGTCGATGGCCGACTCCATGCTCCCGGAGGCCGGTGCGGGGTTCGCCGACGGACGGCTCGCGGGGGGCGCGGGCTGCGCGGGGGTCCGGGCGGAGCCGCCGGACTGCCCGGTGCGGCTCGCGTAGACGTCGTAGTGGCTGGTCCAACGCCACTCGCCGCTGCCGTTCTTGAACCAGTACTTCGAGCCGTCCCAGCCCTGGCGCACCCCGGCGGAGGAGGCCGAGCCGTTGGAGACGGCCTGAGCGGAGGAACCGGAGGAGCCGGCGGAACCGCCGGACTGCCCGGTGCGGCTCGCGTAGACGTCGTAGTGGCTGGTCCAACGCCACTCGCCGGAGCCGTTCTTGAACCAGTACTTCGAGCCGTCCCAGCCCTGCTTCCCGGCCGCGGCGTGCGCGGATCCGGCGCCGGCCGTCAGGCCGACGACGCCGGCGCCCGCCAGCACGGTGGTGGCCAGGCAGGTGCCCCGCACGGCCCGGTGTATTCGGCTGCCGCCGGCCGCCGCCGCGGAGCGGGCGGTGCGCGGCCGGACGACGCAGTTCGGGCAGCCGCAGCCCGCGAGCGCGGGGATGCTGCCGAGGCGCTCCTCGAAGCCGATCAGTCCGGGATCGCCGTCGGGGCCGATACCGGACTCGGCGTACGCGCCGGTGGCTATCCTCATGCGGGTCGTCCTTCCTTCCGCCCGGCACGGGCGGCCGGGGACGGTACCGAGGCGGCCACTCCGGCCGGGGCGACGAAGGCGACCAGCAGCTGCTCCATCAGCGCGCTGCGGGCGGCCTCGTCCAGTTCGTGCGCGGTGGCCCGCTCCAGCCGGCGGACGGCGAGCGCCGCGGCCTCGACCGCGTCGTCCACCAGCACCGTGCGCAGGCCCGCGTCCAGGTCGGCCAGTCTGCGCCGGCGCATCGACTCGGCCACCTCGGGCGCGTAGTCCAGGGCCAGCGGCTGCACCGAGTAGACCTCCAGGCCGGCCGGGGCGACCTCGGCGGCCAGCGCCCTGGTCATCTCGTCGGCGAACCACTGCCCGTCGCGCAGCGCGGGGCCGGGCGCGGCGTTGCTGTCGCAGGGCAGGGTGGACGCGGTGCGGGTGAGCACGGCCTGGACCTGCTCGCGCAGGTAGCTCTCGTGGTCCTCGATCGCGAGCAGCGCCCGCGCGGTGTCCTTGACCCGCCAGACGATCAGCAGCCGGACCACGATCGGCGTGCCGGTGCGGTCCACCACCTTGACCGGCTCGCTGCGCCAGTGCCGCAGCCGCACGTCCACCCGGCGGCGGCGCAGCAGCGGGTTGACCCAGACCAGGCCGGTCCGGCGGACGGTGCCCCGGTAGCGGCCCCAGCGGGTCAGCACCCGGGTCTCGCCGCCCGCGTTGGCCAGCAGCCCGGCGAGCGTGAACACCACCAGCAGGCCGGCGGCGGCCACTGCGGCGATCCACGGCGCGTCCACCTCCACCCGGCCGCTCTCCCGCGCGGCGCTGCCGCGCAGGTCGGGCAGCGCGTCCCAGTACGGGATGACGCTGGTGCGCAGCAGCACGAGCAGCACGCCGCCCACGCCGATCAGCACCGCCAGCAGGGCCAGCCAGCCGGGCAGCGCGGTGGCGCGCTGCTCGCGCAGCGCCTGGTCGGCGCGCGGCGGGCGCCGGGAGGTGGTGGCGGTCAGGGCCCCGGCCACCATGGGGTCCGGGAGTTCGACGGTCTCCGGGGCGGCCGACTCCAGCGGGTCCCGCAGGTCCGCCGAGCCGCCGTGGGAGGGACTCGGGACGACGGCCAGCGGGGTGGTCGCCGGACCGCTGTCGGCCGGGCCGCCCGGCTTGAGGGTCTTGACGGCGGTGGTCCCGGCCAGCGGGCCGGAGCCGACGGCGGAACGTTCCGGCAGGGCCGGCGGGAGCGCCTTGGGCAGGTTGTCGGGTCGCTGCGAAGAATCGCGGGTGACGTCCATGCACGGATCCTCTGGGTCGGTGTGTCGCGCAACGGGCGGCCCGGATCTGACGGGCAGTGCCAGGGTCAGGCTAAGTTCATACGTCATCAAATGCGACATTTGAGCCGAGGTGTGTCGACATTTACTGACGAATCATCCAAAGCCGACCTGACGCGCAGGCACATGAACTGATGGTCGGGACAGTTCGGCGCAGTTCAGCGCCGAGGAGCACCTGGCCTGCGGGCGAACACCCGACGGGTGATCAGCCCGAGGCCGGTGAGCACCAGCAGGAATCCGGCGATTCCACCGCGCCAGCCGGCCGCCCCGGACCGCCCGGACGCGCCCTGCGCGGTCTCCACCGGCGGCGCCGCCAACGGCGGAACCGCGGGCCCGGCGGGCCCGGCGGAGTCGACCGGGTCGGCGGCTCCGGCCGGTGAGGGCCCGGGCCTCACCGCGACGACGGCCGCGGCCGGGGCGCCGTGGCCGGTAGCGGGGGCCGGCGTCAGGCTCGGGGAGAAGGCCTCGGCGGTCGAAAGGGTCGGGACGACGGGCCTGGTGGAAGCGGCGGACGCGGCCGCCACGGTCTTCGCAGGCCCGGGAGTCGCCCTCGACGGCCCCGCCGACGGGCCCGCCGACGGACCGGAGCCCACCGGACTCGCCGTCACCGGCCGTGCGCCCACCGACGGAACGGCGACCGGCGCCCCCGCGGGCGCCGCCACGACGGACGGAGTCGGCGAGGCCACCGCCGCACCCTGGGCGCTCGGGCTCGGCTCGGCGGGGCCCGGGGGCACCGCCGCCGCACCGGACGCCACCGGAGTCGGCGACCCCGGCCTCGCCGCCACCGGGCTCGCTGCCGAACTCGACGCCGACACCGCCGCCGTCGGGCTCGACGCCCCCGGAACCGAAGCCGAAGCCGTCGCTGTTGCCGTTGCCGTCGCACTCGGAGCCGCCGCACTCGGCAGTACCGAACTCTGCACCGCCGCACTCGGCACCGCCGGGCTCGACGCCCCCGGAGCGGGCGCCGCCTCCGTCGTGGCGACCCGTACCGGCACCGGCTCCGCCGAGGCCGCGTTCCCCGCCCGGTCGGTCGCCGTGACGGTCAGCCACTGCTCCCCGGCCGCCAGGTCCCGGTTGGCCGTGCAGCTCCAGCTCCCGTCGAACGCCGTCGTCGCCCCGCAGAGCACCGTCCGCCGTTCCGGCTCCGCGCCCGCGTCGGCCCCCGTCGTGACCAGCACGTCCGTGCCCGGATCCGCCCGGCCGGCCAGCTTCGGCCGGCTGACCCGCACGGTCTCCCCCGGGGCCGGCGAGGTGAGCACCGGCCGGCCCGGCAGGGCGGTGGAGACGACCACCGGGACCGGCAGCCCGGCCGTCCGGTTGCCCGCCCGGTCGACCGCGACCGGGGTGAGCAAGTGCTTCCCGTCCGTCAGGTCCTCGACCGGCAGGCAGGACCACGCGCCGCCCGCCGGCACCCCGGTGATGCACAGTTCGTCGCTGGAGCCCTCGTCGAGGACCGAGACGGTGCTGCCCGCCTCGCCGGTGCCGGTGAGCCGGAGCCCCGGGTCGTTGGTGTACGCGGGGACGGTGAGCGTGGGAGCGCCCGGCGGCACGGTCTTCACGTCGACCGTGACCGGATCGCCGCGCAGCACCACGCCGCCGCCGGTGGTCTCCACCGGGGTGAGGGCGTGCGGACCGACGGCCAGCTCCGTGCCGGGGCGGCAGGACCAGTCACCGCCGCTCCCGACCTCGGTCCGGCAGAGGACGGTGTCGCCCTCCCGGACCTCCACCGTGGCGCCGGCGACCGCGCCGTGGCCGCTGACCTGCGGGCGGGCGTCGGCGAGGACGGCACCGGCGACCGGCTCGGCGATCTCCGGCCGGGCGGCGCCGACGGTCAGCTCGATCCGCTGGTCGGCGGCCTGTCCGGAGTCGGCGAAGCCGCCGGAGGAGACGAGCTGTCCGGCGTCGCGGCCGATCCGCAGCCGGGCCCAGGTCTCGCCCGAGGCCGCGCCGGGCGGGACGGTCCACTCCAGGGTCGCGGTGGCGGCGCCGACCGGGATCTCGGTCTGCACCCGCTGGGCGGGGTCGAACCGGCCGGTGCGGCCGAAGTCGATCCAGCCGGCCAGGGTGGCGGGCCGGTCGCCGACCGCGACCGGGACGGTGAGCCGGTAGTAGCGGCCGATCGCCGCCTCGGTGGGGAAGGGGAAGGCGATCGACGCGTCGGCGCCGCTGCGGCCGGTGCGCGCCGGGGCGGTCGCGCCGGCGCCCAGGAGGAGGTCGGAGGCCACGTGCGTGGCGGTGCCGTACTCCTGCGGGGCGGCGTCGAGGTCGACCCGGGCCGGGAGCCCGGAGGGCGGCACCGCCCGGTGTTCGGCGGACCGGGTGTCGGGGGACTGCAAGGCCGCCGCGAGCGGGACGTTCCACGCGGTCAGCAGCCCGCTCGCGAGGACGGCCAGGGCGACAGCCGTACGGGGAAACTGTCGGCTCATCCGGCTCTCCTTCGCGGTCGGCTGCCGGGGGGTGGGCAGTCTGCACAAGATCCGACAAAAAGGAATCACGATCCTGGGCCGGTCATACTGCGACACCGGTGCTTTTGGCCGTGTCCCACCCGTTCGGCGGTCATCCGGGCGGCAGGACGGGATGTACCCGAAACGGCTGCATTTCATCCATTAGGCGGCAATCGGCACCACCCGAACGGACGCGGGAATGGCACCTCCAGGCCCATTCGGCGGGCCCCGGCCTCCGGGACGCGGCCACCCACCCGTGGCCTGTGTTCGAATCACTCGCCGGGCACGCCGGGGAAACGGAGAAGCCCCCGGCCGGTGGCCGGGGGCTTCTCGATGGTGCGCTCAGCAGGATTCGAACCTGCAACCTCTTGATCCGTAGTCAAGTGCTCTATCCGTTGAGCTATGAGCGCAAGGAACGGGCGAACCCGATCTTGCGGAGTTGAGTGCGCTCAGCAGGATTCGAACCTGCAACCTCTTGATCCGTAGTCAAGTGCTCTATCCGTTGAGCTATGAGCGCTCGCCCTGGTGAACGTTGCCGCCGGGGCGTTGCGGGGACAACATTACATGACCTGCGGCGTAGGACGAAATCGGTTGTTCCGGGCCCCGCCCGACCCCTCCCGACCTCCTCCCGGCCCCGCCGGGGCCGCGCTCCGGGCCGTCCCGGACCGCAGCCGGACCGCAGCCGGGAACGCGAAGAGCCCCCGCCGACGAGATCGTCGACGGGGGCTCCCGACTGGCGGAGGCTGAGGGATTTGAACCCTCGATCAGGAATAACCCCGAAACCGCATTAGCAGTGCGGCGCCATAGACCGGACTAGGCGAAGCCTCCCCACAGGGATCGTACCCGCGCGAGCGGAGCCGTTCCGTGTGTCAGTGATGATGCCACAACCGTGGGGCTCGGCACCAACCGCCGCCAACGTTACTAGGCGGGTCGACTCCGCCGCAAAGAAGAATGAGATACTGCCGTCTCCGGAGGAGCTGCCCCGAGCCGAGGAGACCTGTCGACGTGAGCAGCAGGCCGATCCGAGGCGCTGCTCGCCTCGCCGCCATACTCGACGCCCTGCCCGACGCGTTGCTGCTGGTGAACAGCAACGGCACCGTCGTGGACGCCAACAGCGCGGCGGTCCAGGCGTTGCAGGCGCCGGGCACCTCACTGGTCGGCATGGGCGTGCTGGGTCTGCTGCCCGAGTTCGACCCCAGCCGCATCCCCGGCTCGATGCGACCGGCCACCCGCGACGGCGACGCCCTCGACCGCCCGGTCCGGATGACCGCCCACCGCACCGACGGCACCACCTTCCCGGTCGAGGTCTCCGGCAACGACTTCGCCGACGACGGCGACGGCCGCGGCTACGCGCGCTCCCCGTACGACTCGTACCGCGAGAACTCGCCCTCCTCCTCCGACCTGCTCCTGCTGCTGGTCCGCGACCTCTCCGGCCGGCTGGGCGTCGAGGCCGAGCTGCGCCGCCAGCACAAGCAGACCGAGATGATCCTGCGGGCCGCCGCCGAGGGCGTGCTCGGTGTGGACCTCGAAGGCCGCTGTGTGCTGGTCAACCCGGCCGCCGCGCACATCCTGGAGTACCGGGCGAGCGAGCTGGGCGGGCGCGAGCTGCACCCGCTGATCCAGCACTCCCGGGCCGACGGCACCCCGCTGGCGCTGGAGGAGTCGGCGCTGCTGGACACCCTCACCTCCGGGCGCAAGCACCGGGTGCGCGGCACCGTGCTGTGGCGCAAGGACGGCCGGCCGGTCACCGTCGACCTCACCACCGCCCCGGTCCGGGACGGCGACCAGCTGGTCGGCGCGGTGATGACCTTCACCGACCGCAGCCGCGAACTCGCCCTGGTCGCCCGCAACGAGCACCTCACCGCCGTCCTGGAGAGCGAGCTGGGCAGTGCCCTGAACGCGCTGAACGAGCGGCTGGACGCGCTCGCCGCCGACCCGGCCGGCCAGCTCTGGCCGGAGGCCAACTGGACGCTGCGCCGGCTGGCCGCCGAGTGCCGCCGGTACGGGAAGCTGATCGACGGGGTGCTCGACCACCAGCGCTGCGAGGCCGGCGAGAGCGGCGCCGCCGAGGCCAAGGACGGCAAGGACGGCAAGGAGCCCAAGGCCGGCGCCAAGGACGGCAAGGACGGGCCGAAGGCCGCGTCCCGGGTCCCGGTCGGCCTGGACAAGGTGGTCCGCCGGGCCGTCGAGGAGGCCGGCGAGCTGGTCGGCCCCGGCCGGGTGCGGTTCTCGGTGCACGCCGCCGCGGTCGAGGTGATCGCCGACGAGCGGCGGCTGGCCCAGGCGCTGGCCCACCTGGTCGCCGACGTCAGCGGCGTCGGACTCTCCCTGGACGCCCCCGTCGCCCCCTCCCCCGGCCTGACCGTGCCCGGGCTGAACGGCGCCGCCGCGCCCGCGCTGCCGCCCGCCCCCGAGCCGCCGACCGTCGTGCTGGCCGCCGCCCAGCGCGGCGAGGTCGCCCGGGTCGAGATCCGCGGCCCCGGCGTCGGCGGCAGCCCCGTCCACCTGCCGATAGCCCGCGCGGTGGTCGAGCGCCACGGCGGTGTGCTCCAGCCGCACGAGCTGCCCGGCAAGGCCGGCACCACGTACGTCGTCGAGCTGCCGCTGGACCCGGTCGCCGCGAAGGCCGCCGCCGAGCGCGCCGCCGCCGAAGGCCGCTCCGACCGGCCCAAGGAGAGCGACAGCGCCGTCCTGCCGGAGCTCCCGGGCATCCCGCAGCTGCCCAGCAGCGGCGAGGGCGCCGAGCCCGCGGCGGCCGACGAGCAGCCCGCTTCCGAGACCCCCGAGGCCGCCGCGGCCCCCGCCGCGGAGCGGGCGCCCGCCGAGGAGCCGCCCGCCGAGCGGCGCGGCCGCCGCGGCCGCCCGGCCGCCGAGACCCCGGCGTCCGACACCCCCGACGCCCCCGGCGTCCCCGGTGCTCCCGGCAACCCCGACATCCCGGCCGACCAGTGGCCGAACGCCCCCGCCCGGGTCGAGCGGGCCGTCCCCGAGCAGTGGAACGGCACCGGCAACGACCCCGCGTACGGCCGCCAGGGCCTGGCCGGGCCGAACGGCGCCCAGAGCGACCCGTGGGGCAAGGACGACGGCCGCTCCGGCCCCGCCTACGCCGTGCCCGTCGAGGGCCACCGGGCGCAGCCGAACCGCCCCGGCGGGCGCGAGCCGCTCGCCCTCGGTCCGGCCCCCGCGCCCGCGCCCGCCGCCCCGGACGGCACCCCGCCCGGCGGCACCCCGACCGCCGAGGCGGCCCAGGAGCAGGCCTCCGGCGAGACCAGGCACCGCCGCCGCCGCGCGCTGCCCTCGGCCGAGGAGTCCTCCGGCGGCTTCGCCCTGCCCGGGGCGGCCGACACCCCGGTCTACCCCGGTCTGGAGCACGCCCTGCCGGCCGGCCCCGCGCCCGCGCCGCCCGAACCGGCCGCCGCCCCGACCGGGCGCCGCCGCCGGCTGGCCGTCCCGCCGGGGCCCGGCCCGGACGCCCTGGTGAACGCCTCCGGCCCGTCCGGACAGGGAGGCCAAGGAGGCCAGGCCGGCCAGGCGCAGCCCTCCCCCGGCACCGCGCTGGCGCCCGCCCGGGCCGCGCTGCCCGCCGCCGAGGAGCCGTCCGGCCCGCGCCCGGTCGGCACCGGACTGGGCGAGCTCGCCCCGCCGCGCCAGCTCGGCCCGGTGCCCGCCGCCGCGCCGCAGCCGCCCGTCCCGGCCGACGCCGCCCGGACCGCGCCGCGCCCGATGGCCGAGCTCCCGCCCGCCGAGGAGCGGCCCGCACCCGAGCAGCCGTCGGCCCCGACCGGCGAGCTGGCCAACACCCGTCGGCTGCTGGTCTGGCCCGAGCCCGACCCGGCCACCAAGCAGGCCCTCCAGGCGCGCGGCTACCTGCCGGTGATCGTCCGCTCCCGCGAGGAGGTGGACGCCCAGGTCCCCGGCTTCCCCGCCGCCCTCTTCGTCGACCCGCTGACCGGCCCGATCACCCGCACCGCGCTCCAGTCGCTGCGCACCGCGGCGCTCAACCGCCGGGTCCCGGTGCTGGTCACCGCCGGCCTCGGCCAGGCCACCCGGGACGCCGCGTACGGGGCCGACCCGGCCGTCCTGCTGCGCGCCCTCGCGCCGCGCGACGGCGAGCAGCACGCCCCGCGGGTGCTGCTGGTCGAGGGCGACCCGGACATCGCCGCCGCCATGATCAGCAGCCTGGAGCGGCGCGGCATGCACGTCGAGCACGCGGTGGACGAGAACGACGCGGTGGCCCGGGCCAGCAGCGTGCAGCCCAACCTGGTGGTGATGGACCTGCTGCAGATCCGCCGCCGCCGGGTCGGCCTGCTGGACTGGCTGCGCGCCAACGACCGGCTGCACCGCACCCCGCTGGTGGTCTACACCTCGGTGGACCTCGACCCGCGCGAACTGCCCCGGCTGCGCACCGGCGAGACGGTGCTGTTCCTCGCCGAGCGCTCGACCAGCGAGGACGTCCAGTCCCGGATCGTCGACCTGCTCGGGCGGATCGGCGCGATGGGCGAGGCGGGCGTCGCCGCCGCCGGCTGAGGCACGCCGAACACGTGGAAGGGCCGGCCGCCCCCGTTCGTACGGGGGCGGCCGGCCCTTCGCGCGGTCACTCCTTGCCGAGCACCGTGACGTCCAGCTCCTCGGCCGCGTAGCTGGCCCGGATCACCTTCTTGTCGAACTTGCCGACCGAGGTCTTCGGCACCGACTCCACGATCGACCAGCGCTCCGGCAGCTGCCAGGAGGCGATCCGCTCGCCCAGGAAGGCCCGCAGCTCCTTCAGCCCCGCGGTCGCGCCCGGGCGCAGCACCACGGTGGCCAGCGGACGCTCGCCCCACTTCTCGTCCGGGACGGCGACCACGGCGGCCTCGGCCACGTCGGGGTGGGCCATCAGGGCGTTCTCCAGCTCGACCGAGGAGATCCACTCGCCGCCGGACTTGATGACGTCCTTGGCCCGGTCGGTGAGGGTCAGGTAGCCGTCGGCGGTGATGGTGCCGACGTCGCCGGTGCGCAGCCAGCCGTCCTCGGAGAACTTGTCGTCCGGGCGGACCGGGTCCTGGCCGGCGCCGCCGTAGTACGCCCCGGCGATCCACGGGCCGCGCACCTCCAGCTCGCCCGCCGAGACGCCGTCGTGCGGCATCCGCTCGCCGCCCGGGCCGATCAGCCGGGCCTCGACGGAGGCCGGGAAGATGCCCTGGGTGATCCGGTACGGCCACTCCTGCTCGCGGGTGAGGCCGCCCGGCGGCTGGGCGAAGGAGCCGAGCGGGGAGGTCTCGGTCATGCCCCAGGCGTGCAGCACCCGGATGCCGTGGCGCTCCTCGTAGGCCTTCATCAGGGAGGGCGGACAGGCGCTGCCGCCGATGACCACCATGCGCAGGCTGGAGGTGTCGTAGTCGCCGGCGTCGAGCTCGCCCAGCAGGCCGGCCCAGATGGTGGGGACGGCGGCGCTGACGGTCGGGCGGACGGCCGCGATCATCTCGGCCATCGGCTTGGGCTGGAGGAAACGATCCGGCATGAGCAGGTTGGCGCCGGACATGAAGGCCGCGTGCGGGATGCCCCAGGCCTGGACGTGGAACATCGGGACC
The DNA here is from genome assembly GCF_042883725.1 of Kitasatospora sp. NPDC058184. Classification (NCBI taxonomy): domain Bacteria; kingdom Bacillati; phylum Actinomycetota; class Actinomycetes; order Kitasatosporales; family Streptomycetaceae; genus Kitasatospora; species Kitasatospora sp. NPDC058184. The sequence goes on along the minus strand of NZ_JBHVVE010000005.1, from coordinate 83,092 downwards.
ACCGGCAGCGCGGTGTCGCTCGGGGTGAAGGCGAAGTTGTCGCCGGTGTTGACCTGGAGGCAGTGCAGGTAGACCGAGCGGTGGCTGTAGAGCACGCCCTTCGGGTCCCCGGTGGTGCCGGAGGTGTAGCAGAGGACGGCGGCCTGCCGCTCGTCGATGTCGCGCTGCCACGGGTACTCGGTGGGCCGGCCGGCGATCAGCTCCTCGTAGTCGTGCACGCCGCCCGCGAAGCCGGCCAGCACCGAGCGGTCGCCGGGGCCGCTGACCACGATGTGCCTGAGGGTCGGCGCGAGGTCCGGCAGGACGGCGGCGAGCAGCGGCAGGACGCTGCCGTTGACGATGATCACGCGGTCGGCGGCGTGGTTGACGATGAACGACAGCTGCTGGGACGGCAGCCGCAGGTTCAGCGTGTGCAGCACGGAGCCCGCCGAGGGGACGGCGAGGTACGCCTCCAGGTGCTCGGCGTTGTTCCACATCAGCGTCGCTATGACGCTCTCCTCGGTGCACCCGAGCTCGTCGCGCAGCGCCCAGGCGAGCTGGGCGGCGCGGGCGCCGACCTCGGCGTAGGTCCGGACGACCGGGCCGGTGCCGTCCCAGGTGGTCACGGTCGAACGGCCGTGGACCGTGGACCCGTGCTCCAGGATTCGGGCGACGGTGAGCGGAACGTCCTGCATCGTGCTGAACACGGGTCCTCCTTGACCTGGCGGCACTGGGGGCTGCGCTCGCGGCACCTACCGGGCGGTAATGCGCGCGGACGTGCCCGATTGTGCCGCTCCCACCCCCTGCTGTCAGTATCCCGGCCCCGTTGCGCGGATCACGGATTCGTCCCGGTTCCGCCCCCGGCCCGCTCCCCGCCCTGGGCGGGGAGTGGGCCGGTGATCGGCGGCGGGTCTCAGCGGGCGGTCGGGCCGTCCACGTGGTTGCGGTCCACGGTGAGGGTGGCGCCGCCGAAGGTCTCCTCGACGTTGCCGTGGTACTGGTGGACGCGCTGGTGGAAGGTCCAGAGGTCGGGGGCCAGGGCGCCGGAGCCGTCGGTGTCGGCCTGGCCGTCCCAGCGGGCGTACCAGAGCGCGTCGGGCATCGGGGAGCCGCCGGCCCGGGCGGCGGCGGCGAGGTCCGCGATGCCGGAGTCGAGGCTGGAGTAGAAGCCGGAGCGGTAGCCGGCGGCGTGCAGGCCCGCCGTCCAGCCGAGGGTGAAGTCGACCACGGCCTGGCCGCAGGCCGGGTCGCGCAAGGGATAGGCCTCGATGTCCAGGTAGACCGGGCTGCCCTTGGCGAAACCGAGCGCGCGCAGGGACCGGGCGGCCTCGTCCGCCTCCTCCCGGCCCTGCTCGACGGCCTTCCCCGGGTCGATCCGCTTGGGCTTGTGGCCCGGATCGGCGCACGGCGCCTGCAGTCCGACGTGCACCGGCAGGAACCGCCAGCCCAGCGCCCGCACCTGGCGCACCCACTCGGCGGTGAGCCGCGGCTGGCCGCAGCCGCGCTGGGAGCCGCTGGTGTAGACGCCGAGCGCCCCGTACGGGGAGGCGTCGCGCCAGGCCTTCAGGGTGTCGAGCGGCGGTGCGGTGCAGGCGTCGAAGGCGGGGCCGCTCCAGGTGTCGCGGGCCCGGGGCGGGCCGGACCGGTCGGGCAGCCTGACGGCCCGGATGCGGGGGGCGGCGCCGGCGGCCGGGGTGACGGCTTCGGCGTTCACGACCGTCCCGTCAGTGGCCAGCAGGAGCACGAGGGCGGCGGCGAGGAGGGCGGCGGAGCGGAGATGGCGCACCCCGCCTTGATACTGACGGTCCGTCGGACGACCGCGGCAGCCACGCCGCGACACCCGCGCGAGTCCACCCTTTCGGACGCACCCGTCCGTATCCGTCCCGATTTTTGTAACGAGCTTGCTGGTTCATCACTCCTTACGGCAAACTCACAAATATGCCCACCTCCCATACCAGCGAAACCCCTGCCGCCTCGTCGTCGGCCGCCGCCGTCGCCGAGGCCCTGGCCATGCCGCCCTCCCCCAAGGGCGAGCCCGCCGGCGAGCGGGGCAGCTGGCGACGAGGTGGGGCGTCCGGCCCCTCGGCGCCACCCGAAGTCCACCCCGGCCGGTCCACCGGCCGGTTCGGCAAGGTCCTGCGGCGCCCGGAGCGGATCCCGGCGCCGCTTCTCTGTCTGACCGCGATGTTCCTGGTGCAGACCGGCATCGCCCTGTCCAAGCCGCTGTTCGGCCCGCTCGGCGTCAGCGGCACGACCTTCCTCCGGCTCGGCTTCGCCGCCGTCATCCTGCTCGCCGTCACCCGGCCGAAGCTGCGCGACAAGCGCCCCCGCGACCTCGCCGCGGCCGCGCTGCTCGGCATGGCCTCGGCCGGGATGACCTTCCTGTTCGCCGGGGCGATCGACCGGCTGCCGATGGGCACCGCCGCGACCATCGAGTTCCTCGGCCCGCTCGCCGTCGCCCTGGTCTTCGCCCGGCGCGCCAGCCACCTGCTCTGGGCGCTGCTCGCGGCCGCGGGCGTGGCGCTGCTGACCCTGCTCGGCGAGGGCGACGGCGGCGGATCGCTCGACCCGGTCGGCCTGCTGTACGCCTTCGGGGCGGCCGCCTGCTACGCCCTGTACATCCTGTTCACCGACAAGGTCGGCGCGGCCTTCCAGGGCTTCCAGGGCCTGGCGGTGTCGATGACGGTCGGCGCGCTGACGCTCGCGCCGTTCGGGCTCGGCCAGGCCTGGCACGGGCTGACCGCGCCCGAGGCCTCGCCGATGGCGCTGCTCGCCGCGGTGGCCGGGGTGTCGCTGCTGCTGCCGGTGATCCCGTACGCGCTGGAGATGACCGCGCTGCGACGGATGCCGCAGCGGGTGTTCAGCGTGCTGGTCAGCCTGGAGCCGGCGGTCAGCGCGCTGGTCGGGCTGGTGGTGCTGGGCCAGCTGCTGGGCGCGCCGCAGCTGGCCGGGATCGGGTGCGTGGTCGCGGCCAGCGTGGGGGCCACGCTGGCCGGGCGACGGTAGCCCTCGCTTCGGTCCCCAGGACGCCCTGGGTGCCCTGGGGACCCGGCGGCCTTACGGCGTTACGGCCAGAGCAGGGTGCGCGACCACTCCGGGGAGCTGACCGGGCCGGTGCGGGTGTAGCGCAGCCGGGTGTGCCGGCGCTGGGCGTCGCCCTGCCAGAACTCCACCTCGTGCGCCCACAGGGTGTAGACCGCGTGCCCGGGCGCGACCGCGTCCGGGTGCGCCTCCAGCCGGCGACGGGCGACCGCCTCCGCCTCGTCGTACTCGGCGACCGAGCCCAGCGGCTCGCTCTGCCGCCCGACCAGCGCGCCGACCCGGGCGGCGGGCGAGCGGGTGGCGAACTCGGCGGCGGCGACCAGGTCGGCGGCCCGCTCGACGGTGCCGCGCACCCGGACCTGGCGGCCCAGCTGCGGCCAGTAGACGGTCAGCGCGGCGGCCGGGTGCTCGGCGAGCTGGCGGCCCTTGGGGCTGTCGGCGGCCGCCGAGAAGTTCCAGCCGGTGCCGGCCGCGTCGACGTCACGCAGCACCAGCACCCGGGCGTCCGGCATGCCGTCCGCGTCGACGGTCGAGAGGGTGAAGGCCTGCGGGTCCAGCACCCCGGCGTGCAGCGCGGTGGCGAGCCAGTCCACGAACAGCGGGCCGGGCTCGGCGGGGGCGGCCTGGTGGTCGAAGGACGGCAGCGGGCGGGCCATCGGCGGGCGGCCGAGCAGTAGTTCGGGGACGGACCTGGGCCCGGAGCGGTGCTCGTGGAGCGGCTCGGCCGACGGCTCCGGACGCGCGTCCGCCGCCGGCTCCGCCCCGGCCTCCGGTGCGGGCCTGGCCTCGTCCGGGCCGGTCAGGCCCTCCTCCTCCGCCGCCATCGCGCGCCCTTCCTTCCGATTGCCGCGGTCGCCGCCCCGGCCGGGCCGGTCCGTCCGGGCCCGGGCACGTGGGTGCGCTGTCGGAGCGCAACCGTACCGCCGTGGGCCGACGGCTCCGGGCGCGGGCCCTCGGTGGACGGATCCGGGCCGGTCGGCGGGGGATTCCGGGGATGCCTGGCGGGGTGCTCCGACGGCGATGCGCGGCGGGGAGGCCCTGCGGGGACGCCCGGGCCGACGGCCGGGGAACCCGGGACCTGCGCCGGACACACTCGTGGGCGGTGCCGATGGCGGCACCGCCCACGAGACCGGTTTCGCGGTGACCCTTTCCGCAGGCCGGTCGTTGCGCTGTTCCCTCTGGTGGTGATGCGTCGGTGGTTCGGTGTCCGTTCCGGCCGTTCCGTTCCGGTCCGGGCCTGTCGGCGGGTGCTCAGCTCACCCGCGTCCACCCACGTCCGGCGCCCCCGCCTTCCGTGGTGCCCGGTGCCGTCACTCGGCCGTGCGGCCGGTCAGTCGGCCGGTCAGTTGAAGGTCGGGGCGACGACGACGTTGACGTCCTTGTTGCCCTGGCCTCCCTGGACGGTGCCGGTGTTGTCCTTCACCGCGATGGTGTTGTCCTGGTTCGTGGCGCCGGAGCCGGCGGCGGTCTGCTGGGTGGAGACGTAGTTTCCGTCGACCCCGCCGAACACGTTGCCGGTGCCGGTGTCGGCGACCGCCCCGGCGTTGGAGGCGCCCTCGGCGCCCGCGCCGTTGTCGGCGGCGGCAGCCCCGGCACCGGCCAGCAGCAGGCCGGCCGCGAGCGGGCCGGCGAGTAGGAGCCCGGCTGTTCGACGGGGGTGGGTGCGAGCCATGAATGCCTCCGGGAAGCTGCTTGTCGCGCAATGGTCGATCAAGGTGCGCAAGGTTCGTCGACCGGACGAACACCTGCGGGCTGCGACGCCGGAAGACAGACTTCCGCAACAAATCGACAAAGCGCTAGCTCACGCGGCGAATTTCGCCCGTTTGCGTGATATCCACCCGGGCCGCGCATGACGGCCGGGAAAACGGAAATCGCGGCGAGATACCCCGTCTGAGCTGGGACTTCACCCGTACGGTCGCTGCTCGATGGTCGATCCGGGGGACGGCGCGGCACCGTCACACGATCCGCTGGGCGCACCACCCTGGCGCATGCGAACCGCACGCGCGCCCCCGGAAAAGTTCGGTCACCCTCCCATGTCGACTTTCCCGGTCATGAAAAGGCCGTCGGATGCCACACCACGATGGCAGGGGTTCGGACGTGCGGTCCCCGCCGAAATACTTCAGTGAAAATCAGATCATCTTGCCGGGATTCAGAATTCCCAGCGGATCGAAGACCGCCTTCAGCTGCCGTTGCAGGTCCAACGCCACCGGGCCCAACTCACGGGCCAGCCAGTCCCGCTTCAGCAGCCCCACACCGTGCTCCCCGGTGATCGTGCCGCCCAGCTCCAGCCCGAGCGCCATGATCTCGTCGAAGGAGCGCTGGGCCCGGGCCGTCTCCTCCTCGTCCGAGGCGTCGAAGATGACAATCGGGTGGGTGTTGCCGTCCCCGGCGTGACTGACCACCCCGATGGTCAGCCCGTGCCGCTCGGCGATCACCGCGACACCGTTCAGCATCTCCGCCAGCCGGGAGCGCGGCACCGCCACGTCGTCGATCATCGTGGTGCCCAGCCGGTCCAGCGCGGGCAGCGCCATCCGCCGGGCGGCCAGCAGCAGATCGGACTCCGCCTCGTCCTCGGCCGGCACCACCTCGGTCGCCCCGGCCTCCCGGCACAGCCGCGCGACCCGGGCCAGCTCGGCCACCCGGTCCGGCCCGTCGAAGGCCACCAGCAGCAGCGCCTGGGTGGACTCCGGCAGCCCCATCCGCCCCAACTCGTTGACGGCCCGCACCGAGACCGCGTCCATCAGCTCCATCAGCGACGGGGTCAGACCGCGCGCCATCACCTCGCAGACCGCCGCCCCGGCCGTGTCCGCGCTCGGGAACTCCGCCGCCAGCGCCAGCTGCGGGGCGGGCGCCGGCCGCAGCGACAGAACCGCCCGGACCACCACCCCGAGCGTCCCCTCCGAGCCGACGAACAGCCTGGTCAGGTCGTACCCGGCCACGCCCTTCGCCGTCCGACGGCCGGTGGACAGCAGCCGCCCGTCCGCCAGCACCACGTCCAGCCCGAGCACGTACTCGCTGGTGACGCCGTACTTCACACAGCAGAGCCCACCGGCCCCGGTGCCGATGTTGCCGCCGATCGTGCAGGACTCCCAGCTGGACGGATCCGGCGGATACGAGAGGCCCAACTCCTCGACAGCCCTGGACAGTTCGGCGTTCACCACACCGGGCTCGACCACCGCGATCCGGTTCACCGGGTCGATCTCCAGGATCCGGTTCAGCTTCACCAGCGACAGCACGACGCAGCCGTCCACCGCGTTCGCCGCACCCGACAGCCCGGTCCGGGCGCCCTGCGGCACCACCGGGACGCGCAGCTCGGTCGCGGTGCGCAGCACGTGCCGCACCTGCTCGACCGTCTCCGGGAACACCACCGCCGCGGGCTGCCCGGCCGCGCAGAAACCCGCCATGTCGTGGCGGTACGCGGCGGTCACGTCCGGGTCCACCACGACGGCCCCGTCCGGGAGGCCCCGCACCAGTCGGTCCGTCAGATCACTCATCGCCGCCTCCACTCGCCGCCCGACCGCCTCCACCTCCGCACTCTGCCCGGACGGCAGGGGGCGGGCAAGTGGGCCACGGGAAGGGCGGGCACCGGGGCTGGCGGCAAGGGCCGCCGTACGGGGAGGTGCCGGCCGGATCCCGGGGCCGGCGCGGGCGACCGGTCGGCTCAGGCCCGGCGGAGGGTCGGGGTGGCCAGGGCGATGAGGCCGGCCGCGGCGGTGGCGAGGGCGCAGAGGAGCGTGGGCGGGGCGGCGCCCGCCGCGTCCGCGAGCAGGCCCAGCAGGGCGTTCGAGAGCACCAGGGCCAGGCTCTGCACGAGCGTCAGCAGGGCCTGGACCCGCGAGAGATGGGTCGGCGGCGCGCCGGTCAGCACCAGCGGGCCGAGGTGGCAGGCGAAGAGCCCCGAGCCGAGGCCCGCCACCGTACTGCCGGCCACCGCCGCCACCGGCCCCGCGGCCAGGGCCAGCAGCGCGATCCCCGCCGACGCCGTACAGAGCCCGGCGGCCGCCCCCACGCCGGCCCGGGGCAGCGCGCCCCGCCGGGCGACCAGGACGGCCACCGCCAGTACCCCGGCCGCCTGCCCGCCGCTCACCAGTCCCGCCGTCCCGGCTGACCAGCCGTGCGCCCGGGCGAGCAGCGGGCCGAGCAGCGACACCACCGGCAGCAGCGCCCCGGCCGCCGCACCGGTGAGCAGCAGCGCGGCCCGCAGCAGCGGGTCGGCCAGGGCGAGCCGGACGCCGGACGCGGCCTCGCTCAGCAGGCCGGCCCGCGGACCGGACGGCCCGTCCGCCCCGGGGCGGACCCGCAGCAGGACCAGCAGCACGACCCCGAAGCTCACCGCGTCCACGAGTGCCGCGCCGGGCAGCCCGCCGGCCGCGACCAGCAGGCCGCCGAGCGGCGCCCCGAGCAGGACGGCGCCCTGCCCGCCGGCCTGCCGCAGGGCGAGCGCCCGGGGCAGCCGGTCGGCGGGCACCAGCCGGCGCGGCATCGAACCGCTCGCCGGGAGGTGGAAGGCGTCGACCGTCCCGATCACGGCCGCCGCCGCGACCAGGAGCCAGAGCGGTGTGCCCCGGTCGGCCGCGACCAGCGCCAGCGCGGCGGTCGCGGCCAGCATCACCGTGTCCCCGACGAGCATCACCCGACGGGCGCCGAACCGGTCCGCGACCGCGCCGCCCAGCAGGACCAGCGCGGTGCGCGGCACCGTGACCGCCGTCAGGACCAGCCCGGCCGCGCCGCCGCCGTGCGCGGAGGCGGCCCAGCCGAGGGCGAAGTACAGCGCGGCGTCGCCCAGCAGTCCGGCCTGGACCCCGGCCAGCCAGAGCAGGTACGTCCGGGGCAGCGCGGCCCGCGAACCGACGGCGGCGGTGGCAGCGGCGGTGGCAGCGGCAGTGGTCATGCCCGGTGACGCTAGGACCCTCGACCGGGTCGAGGGCAAGCCCGGCTACCCGCGGACCACCGGCTCCTGGAGCTCGGTGACCCACCCGGCCGGGTCCTCCGGGCACTCCAGGTACAGCTCCCGGGCGTAGCCGGCCGAGCGGTAGCCGTTCTCCTCGATGAAGCGGGCCAGCTCCTGGCCCGCGCCCAGCACCTCGTCCATCGGGCCGCGGTGCACGATCGTCGCCGCCTCCCCGATCGGCGGCAGGTCGACCACCTCGAAGTCGTGCGCGCCCGCCCGCACCGACGGGCCGACCGGGACGGCGGCCCCGACCAGCACCGAGCCGTTGCCCTCCGGGGCGTCCTGGTAGTGGGCGACGGACGGGCCGGCCGCCTCGATCCCGGCCCCGGCCAGCCGCCGGCACAGCTCGGCGAACAGCGGCCCGATCACCGGCCCGATGTCCTCCGGCTCGTAACTCGCGGCCACACCGGTCAGTTGGGCCACCCGGACGGACGGCACCGGCTTCACCACGACATCCCGCACGGACATGGTCCCCTCGCTCTCGATCGTCCGGAGCCTCGCCTCCACCCGGGCCAGCCGCAGCTCGTCGGCCGCGATCGCCGCGGCGAGCTGGGCCCGCCGCAACCGCAGCATCCCGCGCAGCTCGGCCGCGTCCACCCGCTCGTCCAGGACGGCCCGCACCTGCTGCAGGGTGAACCCGAGCTCCTTGAGCGCGATCACCCGGTTGAGCCGGGCCAGTTGGGACGCCTCGTAGAAGCGGTAGCCGCTGACCGGGTCCACCCGGGCGGGCCGCAGCAGCCCGATCGCGTCGTAGTGGCGCAGCATCCGCACCGACACCCGGCCGTGGCTGGCGAAGTCTCCGATGTTCAACATGGTGCGACCACTCCACCCCCTGCCACCGTGTCAGGGTCAACCCCCGCCCCGCCCTCGCCCGTGGCCGTTCCACGGCAGTTCCCCACCTGGCCCACAGCCGGCGCCCGCACCCGCCCGGGAAACACCGAGGGCGGGTGCCGAGTGGTCTCGGCACCCGCCCTGAGCAGGTGGTTCTCCTACCGGCGGAGAGCGTGGGATTCGAACCCACGGTACGGGGTCACCGCACGACAGTTTTCAAGACTGTTCCCTTAGGCCGCTCGGGCAGCTCTCCAGGCGGAGGTCAGCCTAACGGGTCCGGCGGGGTTCGGTGCACACGTTTCGGTGCGGGCGGGGGTTACGGCTGGTCGCCCTCGCGCTGGCCGAGAGTGACCTTGGTGTTGAGGGTCTGGCCGTTGCGGGTGTACTCGACGTCGACGGTCTCGCCGGGCTTGTGCGTCCAGATCCGGCTGACCAGGGCGGGGCCGTTGTCGATCGGGACGCCGCCGAGCTTGGTGATGACGTCGCCCGGCTTGAGGCCGGCCTTGTCGGCCGCGCCGCCGGGGGTGACGGCGGGCTGGCCCTGGATGTCCTTGGTCTGGATCTGCGCGCCGTCGCCCTTGTAGTCGTCGTTGCGCAGCACGTCGAGCTTGGCGTAGACCGGCTTGCCGGTCTTGATCAGGGTGTCCGCGACCCACTTGGCCTGGTTGATCGGGATGGCGAAGCCCAGGCCGATGCTGCCGGCCCGGCCGTTGGCGGAGGCGTTGGACTGGATCGCCGAGTTGATGCCGATCACCGCGCCGCCGGAGTCGAGCAGCGGGCCGCCGGAGTTGCCGGGGTTGATGGAGGCGTCGGTCTGCAGGGCGTTCATGTACGAGGCCTGCGAGCCGGTGTCGTCGCCGGAGGCCACCGGGCGGTCCTTGGCGCTGATGATGCCGCTGGTGACGGTGGACTCCAGGCCGTACGGCGCACCGATCGCGACGGTGGCGTCGCCGACGTTGACCTTGTCGGAGTCGGCCAGCGGCAGCGGGGCCAGCTTGCTCTTGGGCGGGTTGTCGATCTTGACCACGGCGACGTCGTAGCCCTCGGCGTGGCCGAGCACCGAGGCGCTGTAGGAGCTGCCGTCGGCGAACTTGACGGTCAGTTTGCCGCCGCTGAGGGTCGGCGCGACGACGTGGTTGTTGGTGAGGATGTGGCCCTCGGTGTCGAAGACGAAGCCGGTGCCGGTGCCCGACTCGCCGTTGCCCTGCGCCTTGATGGTGACGACGCTGGGCAGCGCCTTCTGCGCGATGGCGGCGATCGAGCCGGGGACGGGCTCGTTCTTCTGGGTGTCGCTGGCCTGGACGGTGGTGCTGCGGTGGTCGTTCGCGGAGCTCCTGCGGTCGGAACTGTCGGAGACGGACACGCCGAGCGCGCCGCCGGCCACACCGGCGACCAGCGCGACGGCCGCGATCAGGGCGACCAGGCCGCCGCGCTTCTTGCGCGGGCCGCCGGGGCCGCCCGGACCGCCGGGGTACTCCGCCGGGTAGCCGAGCGGGCCGGCCGGGCCGCCGGGGTAGCCGGCGCCGCCGGAGGTGGAGTCGTGGGTGGGGCCCCAGCCGCCGAGCGGCTGGCCGGCCCCGAAGGGGTGGTGGCCGTGCGCGGCGGGGGCGGCGGGCGCGGCCGGAGCGGCGCCGTACCCCTCGTGCGCGCCGGCGGCGGGGACGCCGTGGGTCGGGGTGGCGTACGGGTTGCCGGCCGGCGGCAGGGCCGGGGCGGCGGGCGCGGCGGCCACCGGGGCGGGCGGAACGGGCGGCAGGACCGGCGGCGGCGCGTCGATGTAGCCGGTGGCCGGGTCGACGGTCGGCTCCTCGACGGCGAGTACGGCGGGTGCGGCGGGTGCCACGGGCTCGGCGGCTGCCTCCGGTGCGGGCACCTTGGTGAAGGCGACGGTGGGCTTGTGCCCACCCCCGGCCGGGACCTCCTCGGCCGGAACGGCGTCGGCGGACGGCGCCGCCTCGGCGGCGGCGGCCTCGACCGCGCCCGCCTCCGGCTCGGGCACCCGCCGGAACGCCATGGTCGGGTTGTGCCCGCCCTGAGCGGGGCCCGCGGCAGCGGACTCGGCCGCCCCCGGCCCGGCGGGCTGCTCCCCCTGCGGCCCGGTGGGCCCAACCTCGCGCTCGGTGCTCACGGACGACCTCCATAGCTGGCAGAACCAAGGACCATAGTTTTTCGCACTGTCGATTCGTTTGCCGTAAGGACCCCTCTGAAGAACTCATAAGAATCCTTAGCCGGCACCGACACCGGCACTGGCGTCAGCACCCACAGCGGCACCGACACCGGCTCCGGCACCCGTACCGACGGCCGGGGCTCCCCTCCCCGTCGGGCGTCCGCGATGCGGACCGCCCCGCCCTCGGCCTTGGGCGTCGGCACCCGCGCCGGTTAGCCTGGCGCTCCAAACTGACACGCGGGAGCTTGGACCCACCAGGCTGAGAGTGCGCATGTCGACCGTACGCCACACGAGTGACGGACGTTCGAGGGGGCGCTGACCGCCGGAACCTGTCCGGGTAATGCCGGCGTAGGGAGTATCGGCCATGCCGCCTGCTTCGCCATCCTCTTCTTCGGGTACGAACGCCTCCGACTCCGGCGCGAACGCCCCCGCGCCGGGCGCGACCGCCCTCCTGGAACGCGCCGAGCACGTCGAAGCGCCCCTGGTCCTGGACACCGAACCGCCGCGCACGCTGCGCTTCCGGGACCACTTCGCGCTCTGGATGAACCTGGGTGTCAGCCTGATCGGCTTCTCCACCGCCGCCACCGTGCTCGGTGCCCCCGGCAGCGAGCTGTCGCTGGCCGCCGCGGTGACCGCGATCACGATCGGTACGGCGGTCGGCACCGCGATGCTCGCCGTGGCCGCGCTGATCGGCGCCCGCACCGGCGCCCCCGCGATGGCGAACCTGCGCGGGCTGTTCGGCACCCGGCTGTCGTACCTGCCGACGGTGCTGAACATCGTGCAGTGCATCGGCTGGGGCGTCTTCGAGCTGCTGACCATCTCGGCGGGCGCGCAGACCGTCGCGCACACCACCGGCTACCGCTGGCTGTTCGTCCTGCTCGCGGGCGCGCTGACCACCGCGCTGACCATCTGGCCGCTGGGCTCGATCGCGGTGCTGCGCCGCTTCGTGGCCGGGGCGGTCGCGGTGGCGATGGTGTACTTCACCGTCCAGTTGGGCCGCCAGGGCGTGCCGGACCCGGGCGCGGGCAACTGGCACGGCTTCCTCGGCGCCACCGACGCGATGATCGCGGTGTCGGTCTCCTTCGTGCCGCTGGCCGCCGACTACACCCGGCACTCGCGCACCCCGCGCTCGGCGTTCTGGGGCAGCTTCTCCGGCTACACGGTCGCCCAGGTCTGGTGCTACGTGCTCGGCCTGATGGCGCTGCTGCAGTCGGACGGCGACCCGAACCGGATCTTCGACTCCTTCCTCGGGGTCTGGGCCGGCTGGCTGTTCCTGCTGGTGCTGGTGCTGCGCGAGACGGACCAGTCCTTCGCCAACGTGTACTCGACCGCGATGTCGGTGCAGAACCTGCTGCCGAAGGTGGACCGCCGGGTGCTCTCCGGCGCGATCGGCGTGCTGATCACCGTGCTGGCGCTGCAGATCGACGAGTTCACCGACACCTACTACGGCTTCCTCGGCCTGATCGGCTCGGTGTTCGTGCCGCTGCTGGCGGTGCTCGTGGTGGACTACTTCCTCGGCGCCGGCCGACGCGGCTGGAACCTCTCCGCCGACGCGCCGTCCCGCTGGCTGATGCTGCTGCCGTGGGCCCTGGGCTTCGCGGTCTACCAGTTCATCGCGCCGACCAAGGTCGCGGGCTGGTGGACGGACTTCTGGACCTCCGCCCAGGAGGCGCTGCACTTCACCCCGCAGGAGTGGACCTCGGCCTCACTGTTCGCCTTCCTGGTGCCGGCCCTGGCCACCTGGGCGCTCACCCCGCTCGGCCGCCGCGCCGTCCGGGGCTGACGGAGCGGAGGGAGCGGGGGCCCGAGCGGGCCCCGCAGGTACGGAGACGGCCCCACAGGTTGGGGCCGTCTTTGTCCGCGCTTCACCTCCGCCGCCTATCGTTGGGCCTGTGACCAGCCCAGACCTGTCCTCGGCGGCGGCGCGCACCGTGCCGCCCGTCCAGGTGATCGCCCACCGCGGTTCCTCCCACGCCCTGCCCGAGCACACCCTCGCGGCCTACCGGCGCGCGCTCGACGAGGGCGCGGACGCGCTGGAGTGCGACGTCCGGGTCACCGCCGACGGCGCGCTGGTCTGCGTGCACGACCGCCGGATCGGCCGGGTCTCCAACGGCCGGGGCACCGTTTCGGCCATGACCCTCGCCGAGCTGGAGGCGTACGACTTCGGCGCCTGGAAGACCGGCCGCCCCAGCACCGACCCGGAGCTGCGCGGCGTGCTGCGGCTGGAGCGGCTGCTGGAGCTGGTGGTGGAGTGCGGCCGCCCGGTGGACCTGGCGATCGAGACCAAGCACCCGGTGCGCTTCCGCGGCCGGGTGGAGGCCGAGCTGCTGCGGACCCTGGAGCGGTTCAAGATCGGCGCGACCCGGGAGGGCGACCGCCCGTCCGCCCGGATCATGAGCTTCTCCTCGGTCGCGCTGAACCGGGTGGCCGCCGCCGCGCCGCGGTACCGGCGGGTCTTCCTGTTCGAGCGGACCCTGCCGCTGCTCGGCCGGCTGCGCGAGGGCTCGCCGCTGCCGGGCGGGGCGCGGATCGCCGGCCCGGGCATCGAGCTGGTGCGGGCCCGCCCGCAGCTGGTGACCCGGCTGCGCGAGCTCGGCCACGAGGTGCACGTGTGGACAGTGGACGAGCCGGCCGACGTCGAGCTCTGCCTGGAGCTCGGGGTGTCCGCGATCATCACCAACCGGCCCGCGGAGGTACTGGCGCAGCTCGGCCGGTGATCCACCGGTGATCCGTCGGCGCACCGAAGGCCGTACTCCTCCGAACCCCTCCGATCCGATCACTCTGGTCGGCAGTCAAACCTTCCTCGCGCGAAATTGCCGGAATTCTTGCATCCGGGCGACGGAGGGTGAGCGCGGAATGACCTGATGTCGACCGTCGGTCGCCGCACTCGAAATGGGCTCGCGGGATCGTCCGGTGCTCGTTTCCGACGCATTACCAAGGGGCATCTCTCCCTCGGCATACGCTGAAGGAGGTCCGGGGGTGGCGTTGATGGTGGCGCGTGAAGTGCCGACTTCATCGACCATGGCAGTGCCGCACGGCCCAGCGAGTGTCGGGGTCGCACGGCGCCGACTGCGTCGAGATCTGGGTGACCGGCAGGTACCCGAACCGGTCATCGATGATGCTGTTCTGATCCTTTCCGAGCTGTTGAGCAACGCCTGTCGGTACGCCCGTCCGCTCGGCCCGCTGCCGGCCCTGGGCCGCAGCGCCCGGGCCGAGGTGCTCGGGCAGGTGCTGGTCGGCGTCCCCTCCGGGGCGACCGCCGCGCAGGGCGCCCGCGAGCCCGCCGAGGGTCCGGCCGAGCCGGCCGGCGGGGTGCTGGTCCGCTGGCAGATGCACGCCGACGGGGTGCTCACCCTGGAGGTCACGGACGGCGGGGCGGCCACCCGGCCGCTGCCCGCGAGTCCCTCGCTGACCTCGCGCGGCGGCCGCGGCCTGAGCATCGTCGACCAGCTGGCCAGCGACTGGGGCGTGCGCGACGCCCCAGGCGAGGTCACGGTCTGGGCGGCGCTGCCCGCCCGGGCCCGGCACGCCCGGCGCACCGGGGGCGATGCCCGTAGCGCGTGAGCCGGGCTCGGGGAATGTGTCGTTAGGCTTCCCGGGACACAGGACCACCGTTCCCGGGAGAGCCGCAGCATGGGCAAGAAGGCCGCCAAGAAGGCGCCGCAGCGCCAGTCCACCACCGCCGTCACGGGCGAGATCCCCGTGGTCGGGGCCCGCGAGGACTGCCCCTGCGGCTCGGGCCGCCGGTACAAGGCGTGTCACGGCCGGGAGGCCTCGCACGCGGTGCAGGAGCTGGTGCACCGCCCGTTCGAGGGCCTGCCGGGCGAGGCCGACTGGGTGGCGCTGCGCGAGCTGGTGCCCGCCGCCACGGTGCCGCTGACGCTGGCCGCCGGCGTGGCCGACGGCGCGACCGGTGACGTCCCGTCGGTGACCCTGGCCACCGTGCTGCCGCTGGCCTGGCCGGCCCTGCGCCGCCAGGACGGCTCGATCCTGCTCGGCCTGCAGACCCAGTCCGCCTCCGGCGACCTCAGCCGCGACCTCGCGGACGCCCTGGAGCTGGCCCTGGCCACCGAGCCGGGCAGCCCGGTGCCGGCCCGCCGGACCGTCCCGGGCGGACGCCGCCTGCAGGACCTGCTGGACACCACCGCCGCGTTCACGCCCGCCGTGCACACCGGCTTCGAGTTCTGGCTGGAGGACGCCGAGGCCGCCACCGGCGAGGTCGCCGCCTCCCTGGAGCGCGCCAACGCCTCGGCCATCCCGACCGAGAAGCTCGCGAGCGTGGACTCCGCGTACTGGTGCGGCACCCCGGACAAGAACCACCTGCGCTGGGTGATGACCGTGCCCGAGGAGAAGCTGCTGGACGCGCTGGCCCGGCTGAACACGGCCGGCGAGGCCTCGCTCGGCCCGGACACCCGCCTGGTCGGCTCCTTCCGCGCGCACGGCCTGACCGTCCCGGTGTGGGACCTCCCGCTCGCGATGACCGCCGCCGACTGCGAGAAGCCGGCCGCCGAGTTCGCCGAGCGGCTCGCCGCGGTGCTCGCCGACGCGGCCCCGCTGACCGCCGAGGAGCGGCGCACCCGCGCGAACCTGGTGAACCGTCAGGTCACCTTGAACTAAAGGGCGCAGGATCCGCGTGATACGCGTCACATTGTCGCGGTGAACGCGCAATTTCCGGGCGTGGAGGGCGTCTTGGAAATTGGCGCGGGCGCGGATCCTTGTTACTGTCTAAAGAGTCCGGCCGCTGGTGCATCCCCCGTCGCCAGCGGCCGGATCTTTTCTTTTTCCGGAGTGCCCCGCTCGGAGCCCCCGGACGGGCCCGGGCCGAGGCCCGGGAGAAGCCCGGATCCGGGCCCGGCGGACGGTGTCGACAGCCCGTCCCGCTCCGGTGGCCCTCAGTAGGCCGAACGCCCGCTGTCCAGCCGGACCGTCGCCTCCACCAACTCCCCCAGCAGCGGCCCGACCTGCGGCAGCCAGACCCCGCCGCCGACGCCCGGTCGCGGCGCGAGCACCCAGCGCACCCTCCCCCAGCCTCCGGCCGAGGGCACCCCGACGGCCGCGCCGCCGGGCGGCAGCGGCAGGAAGCCGCCCGCCCCGTGGTAGCGCAACGAGCCTGGCACCCAAGGGAGTTGGGCGAGCATCTCGCCGAGCACGTCCAGCGAGTACGGGGCCACCAGCAGCGCGTAGCGGCCCGGCATCGCCAGCACCGGGCCGAGCGGCAGCCGCAGCGCGCCCAGGTAGACCAGCGCCCGGGCGCCGGCCGCCGCGGGCAGGCTGACCGCCGAGACCGTGGAGCCGGTGGCGGCCAGCACCGGCGCGTCCGGGCTCTGCCGCTCCCACCACCAGCGCACCATCCGGGCGTCCGTGGTGGCGGCCAGCAGCGAGGGGTCGTGCGGGTGCGCGCCGGGGACGGTGCAGTCCAGGTCGCCGCAGGAGCAGCGGCCGTCGCGCAGCACGGCGCCCGGCACCACGGGCCAACGGTGGTCGACGGCGGCCGTCAGGGCCGCGGCCAGCCGGGCGGAACGATCCTCCGACCGGTCTTTCGGGTTCTCACGCATGGCGCTCGTTCCTTTCCCTGACCGCTCGGTTCGCTCCGCTCCGCCGGCGTCCGTCGGGATCCTCCGCGCGGACCCGCCGCGGCACGGACCCGGGCGGCGCGGCGCGGGGCGGGCGGCAGGGCGGACGGCGCGGCACGACGTGGAGCAGGTGTGGAGTACGACGTGAAAGGGCCGCGCAGGGCACAGCCCTTGGAACGAGAATCCCGTACGCGACCGGATGGACGCCGCCCGGGCGCGCTTGGTTCCACCGTACGAGTGAGAGAGTTCCGGCCGACCCGGCTCACGGGCGGCACGGACATACGATCCGGACGGCCGCCCGGGCCGTCCTCCCCGTTCTGCCCGCTCGCGGCCCGCTCCATGCCTCCGGGCCGAGTGGCGCGCGCACCAACCCCGCGCGCCCCCCGACCGGGTCGCGATCGATGTGGAACGGGCCACCGCGTCGTCCTGGATCTGGACATGCCCCGAATGGCCTGTGTAGAAGTGGTGGCATTGCTGTCGATCAATGACGAGTAGTAGCGAATCGAGGCGAAACACGCCCTTTGGCCGTGCTCGCTCCACATTGGCCGTACCTGGGGGTTTCGCATGGCACGTAGCACCGCGTCAGGAGTGACGGCATGAACGAGTCCCACCCGTCGACGGCCCTCCCGACGACGACCGCCGAGCCTGGCGAACCCGGCTGCGCGGGCGGGCTCACCGTCCTCGACCTGCCGGACCTCCCCGGCCCCGTCAACGCCCCGGACGGCACGGCGGACGGCCACACGGCGCCCTCCGCCGCGCTGCAGGACCGTTTGGCCGGACGCCTGTCCGATATCACCAGCCTGCACGAGCACACCGAACGGCTCGCCCGCGCCCGCGGCCTGGCCGCCACCCTGGACACCGTCCTCGCCTCCGGCGCCGCCCTGCTCGGCGCCCGGCGCGGCATGCTGGTCACCCGGCGGCCCGGCGGCGGACCCGGACAGCCGGTCGGCCACGGCCTCGACCGCGCCAGCCTCGGCGCCCTGGAGACCGTCCCGACCGAGCAGAGCCTGCTGGCCCGGCTGCTGCGCGAACGGGACCGGCCCGCCCAGCTGCACTCCCACGACCTCGCCGAGGACCCGGCCACCGGCGCCCGGCTGCGCGAACTCGCCGTCCACCTCGGCCTCGGCGGCGCCTACGGCCTGCCGCTCGCCACCGAGGAGGACGGCCCGCTCGCCGCCGCCCTCTGGTTCTACGACGAGCCCGCCGAACCGACCGACTGCCAGCGCGAACTGGCCCGCCACTACTGCGAGATCGCCGCCCCGCTGCTCGCCAAGCAGCTGGAGGCGGACCGGATCTCGCGCACCACCGAGGCGCTGCGCCGCGGCCTGCTGCCGGACCGGCTCCCCCGGGCCGCCGGGCTGCGGCTGGCCGCCCGGCTCGTCCCCGCCGGGCTGGAGCGCTCCACCGGCAGCGACTGGTACGACGCGATCCCGCTGCCCGACGGCACCATCGGCCTCACCGTCGGCTCCGTCTCCGGCGACGGCCCCGGCGCGGGCCCCGGCTCCGCCCCCGGCGCGGCCGCCGCGATGGGCCGGGTCCGGGCCGCGCTGCGGGCGTACGCGGTGCTGGAGGGCGAGGACCCGGTCTCCGTCCTGGGGGACCTGGAGCTGCTGCTCAAGACCACCGAGCCGACCCGCACCGCCACCGCCGTCTACGCCTGGATCGAGCCCGAGGAGCGCCGGATCACCCTGGCCGGCGCCGGGCACTGCCCGCCCGTCCTGGTCGGCCGGCACGGCGCCGAGTTCGTGGAGACCTCGCTCTCCGCCCCGCTCGGCATGCTGGCCTGCTGGGAGGCCCCCGGGGTGGAGTTCGTCGCCGAGCGCGGCGACACCCTGCTGCTCTACACCGAGGGCCTGGCCCGCCGCTGCGGCCCGACCCTGCACGCCGGGCAGGCCAACCTGCGCCGGGCCGCCGCCGACGCCCCGCGCGACGTGCGGATCGACCCGGACCGGCTCTGCGCCCACCTGCTGGCCGTCTGCCCGGACCCGGACGCCGGGGGCACGGCCACCGACGACCTGATGCTGCTGGCGGCCCGCTTCGAGTGACGGTTCGGGCCCGGAACGAACGGGCGGCCGGGCGTCCGTACCATGGACGGACGCACGGCCGCCCGCGCGTGTCGCGATCCGACACCTCCCCCAGGGGCGGCGGTACCACCCCCCAAGGAGGCGTTGCACGTGACCGAGGACCGTACCCCCGCGGTGGCCGAGAACCCCGAGGCCGAGGGCGGCGAGGAGCCTGAGCAGCACAAGGGCCGCAAGAACGGTCTCTACGGCGACATCTCCGACGAGCTGGCCGCCTCGATGAAGTCCGGCTGGGCCGACACCGAGCTGCACGGCCTCGCCCCCGTCGCCCAGGCCCCGTACGCGGCCGAGCGCCGCGCCGCGCTGTCCGCCGCCTACCCCGGCGAGCGCCTGGTCGTCCCGGCCGGCAACCTGCGGGTCCGCTCCAACGACACCGACTACGCGTTCCGCGCCGCCAGCGAGTACGTCCACCTCACCGGCGACCAGACCGAGGACGCGGTGCTGGTCGGCGAGCCGACCGGCGCGACCGGCCACGACTTCGTGCTCTACCTGCTGCCCCGCTCGAACCGCGAGAACGGCGAGTTCTGGCTGGACGGCTACGGCGAGCTGTGGGTCGGCCGCCGGCACAGCCTGGCCGAGCAGGAGCAGCTGCTCGGGCTGCCCGCCCGCGACGTGCGCAAGGCCGCCGAGGAGCTGGCCGCGAAGGCCGCCGACTCCGCCGTGCCGACCCGCATCGTCCGCGGCTACGACGCCGGCCTGGAGGCCGCGCTCGCCGACGCCCTGGACGCCGACGAGGACGCCGGGCTCAAGGAGTTCCTGAGCGGCCTGCGGCTGGTCAAGGACGCGTGGGAGATCGGCGAGCTGCGCGCCGCCTGCGACGCCACCGTCAAGGGCTTCACCGACGTGGTCCGCGAGCTGGGCCAGGCCGTCGCCACCTCGGAGCGCTGGATCGAGGGCACCTTCTGGCGCCGCGCCCGGGTCGAGGGCAACGACGTCGGCTACGGCACCATCGCCGCGGCCGGCCCGCACGCCACCACCCTGCACTGGGTGCGCAACGACGGCGACGTGCGCCCGGGCGAGCTGCTGCTGCTGGACGCGGGCGTGGAGACCAGCACCCTCTACACCGCGGACGTCACCCGCAGCCTGCCGATCAACGGCAGCTTCACCGAGGTCCAGCGCCGGATCTACGACGCGGTGTACGACGCCCAGGAGGCCGGCATCGCCGCGGTGAAGCCCGGCGCCCGGTTCCGCGACTTCCACGAGGCCTCGCAGCGCGTGCTCGCCGAGCGGCTGCTCGCCTGGGGCCTGCTGGACGCCTCGGTGTACGACGTCGAGAAGGTCCTGGAGCTGGGCCTCCAGCGCCGCTGGACCCTGCACGGCACCGGCCACATGCTCGGCCTGGACGTCCACGACTGCGCCCACTCGCGCCGCGAGGAGCACGTCGACGCGCTGCTGGTCCCCGGCATGGTGCTGACCGTCGAGCCCGGCCTGTACTTCCAGCAGGACGACCTGACCGTGCCGGAGGAGTACCGCGGCATCGGCGTCCGGATCGAGGACGACATCCTGGTCACCGCCGACGGCAACGAGAACCTCTCGGCCGGCCTGCCCCGCAGCGCCGAGGACGTCGAGGCCTGGATGGCCTCGCTCGCCTGAGCCTCCGCACGACGGCCGTGACGCGGCCACGGTGAAGGGCCCGGCCTCCCGAGCAGTGGGAGGCCGGGCCCTTCGGCTCCGGTGCGGGCCGTCGGTGTCAGCGCCGGACGGCGGGCCGCAGGGTGGTGGGGGCGCCGTAGTGGCCGTCCGAGGCGCCGCCGACCTCGATCTCCACCGGCTTGGTGGAACCGGTCCGCTTCAGGCCGACCCGGAAGGTGTACTCGGCCGGGTTGCCCGTCATCACGCCGGTCAGCTGGGCCGGCGCCACCCCGATCCGCCCGTTGCAGTCCTCGGTCGCCTCGAAGGACTTCCACTCGCCGCCGACCTTCGCCTCGATCGTGACGTCCTCCCCGGTCAGGCCCTCGCTCGCGGGCACGGACAGGTACACCGCCGGGCGCAGCAGGCCGGGGCCGTCGGGCGAGGAGACCTTGAAGGAGAACTCGGTCGGGGTCCCGCCGACGACCAGCGGGGTCGGCTTGGAGACCGAGTTCACCACCGGGCGGTGCGAGTCGACGACGGACGTGGTCACCACGCCCTTGGTCAGCACCTTGTAGGTGGACGGCACCACGGCGTCCGCCTCGACGTACAGCTTGCCCGGCTGGTTGCCCGCGTCGAGCACCATCCGGTACTCGACCGTCCGGCTCTCGCCGGCGGCCAGCTCGAAGGCCGCGTCGTTGCCCGTACCCGCGTAGTCCATGCCGCCGCCCTGGCTCAGCGCGGGCATGGCCTTCCAGCCGGTGGCGTCCTTGCGCTCCAGGGTGCCCTGCGCCATCGAGAGCACCCGCCGGCACTCCGCGCCCTCGAACTGCTGGGTGGCCACCACCGGCGCCACCGCGCGGGTGCCCGAGGCGTCGTTGTTCTTCCAGGTCACCGAGAAGGAGACCTGGTCGCCCACCTGGATCTTCTGGCCCGCGCGCAGGCCGTCGAAGGTGATCCCGATGCCGCCGGCGGGCTTGGCCGGGGCGGGCGCGGCCGGGGCCTTCGCGGCGGTCTTGGCCTCGGTCTTGGCGGCCACGGGCGCGGCCGGAGCGGCGGCCGGGGCGGCGTTGGTCAGGGCGGGGGTGGTCGGCGCGGCCTCGGTGGTCGGCGCGGCCGGGGCGGGGACGGTCGGGACGGCGCCCGCGCCGGGGGTGGCCGACGAGGTGGCCGCGGGGGTGGAGGCGGGAGCGGAGGCGGCGACGGACGCCTCGCCGTTCGTCGGGCCGCAGGCCGCGATTCCCACAGCGGTGACGACGGCCAGCGGGACGATCTTCGCAATACGGGCGATAACGGACGCGTTCATGTGACAGTCCCCCCAAGGACATGGTGATGGTGGTGATCGAATGAGCGGGCGCCTACGGTCGCGCCCCGAGGAACCGGCCCGAGCCCCCCGGCTCCGCCGGCTCGCTCTCCCTGCCTCTCACCCTGATAGACGTCCATCCCGCCGGGGGGTTGCAGGCGGGTTCGAAGAATTTTTCCCGGCCCCTCCCCGGAACGCCGAAAGGCGCCGCGACCGGGGGAAACCCGGTCGCGGCGCCTCAACTGCCAGCTTGGAACGGCTACTTCACGACCGTCACCGGGACGATCAGCTCCTTCAGGGAGGTCAGCGACCCGGAGCCTTCGTACGGCAGCGTCGCCTGGACGGACAGCGGCATCGTGCCGGGCCCGTCCATCGGGTCGAGGGCCATCCGGTACGTCACCCTCTTGGTCTCCCCCGGCGCGAGCGAGAACCAGGCCTGCTGGTCCACCTTCGCGTAGTCCATGCCGCCGCCCATCGAGAGCAGGATCTCCCTCCAGGCGCCGCCGTCCTGGCGCTCCAGCTTGCCCTTGTTCATCATGACCATCTCGCTCGGCGGCGTCCCGGCGTACTCCTTCGTGTAGACCAGCGGCTGGAGCTTGTCGTAGGTCTTCTGGCCGGTGTTCCGGTACGTCACCGTGAAGGTCACCGGGGTGCCGTTGGTGGACACCTTCTGCCCGGCGCCGAGGCCGCCGTCGACCGTGATCGCGATGTCCTTCGCGCCCTTGTCGGACGCGGTCAGGGACGGTGACTTGTGGCCGCTCACGTCCAGGCTGTTGACGATCGTCGTCAGGCCCGACTGGTAGTCGCTCTTGAGCCCGTTCGCCACCACGAAGACCTGGTCCAGGCCCATCCCCCACATCTGGGCGGTGAAGGTGTCCCCGGGCTTGCAGGTGACGTTCCACTGGGTCTTGTCGATCGTCTTGCCGGCCACGGTGGACTTGGTCCGCACGGGTGCGCCGACCGAGGAGTAGCCGTTGTCCGGGAAGTAGGGCCGGCCCCAGATCGGGCAGTTCGGCTGGTGGCCCCAGCCGCTGTCGGCGACCAGGTCGTTCGTCGTCGGCCAGGCGCCGCCCTCGAGTTCGTCCGGGGAGTTGTAGGCCACGACCAGGACGCCGTACGGCTCGCACCTGGCCGGCGCCCAGCCCTGCTGCGGCTCCGTCGGCGCGCCCGGACTCAGGACGCAGACCCGGTCGGCCGAGACCGGTACGGCCTTCCAGCCCGCCGGCACCTTGAACTTGACGCCGCGCAGGCTGGACGAGCTCGCCGGGCCGCTCGCGGTGCCGGGGGCGGAGGTCGCGGTGGTCGGGACGCCGTCGGCGAGCGGGACCTCCGTCTCGGCCTCGCTGGTGGGCGTGCCCGGATCGGTGGGGGCGGCCGTCGGGCTGGGGTCGCCGGTCGGCTCGGGCGTCGGGCTCGGCGAGGTGGTCAGGGTGGCGGCCGGGGGCGGGACCTCGTCCTGGGCGACCGGCTCGCCGTGGAAGGTGAGCACGCCGAGCGCCATGGCGGCGGCCAGGCCGAGCGGCACGGTGACGGCGTACACCGGGCGCAGCCGGCGGATCCGGTTCTTCGGGGGAACGGCCGGGCGCAGGCTGGCGGCCGTGACGAGGGAGGCCCGGGCCGTCATCGCCTCGCGGAGCAGCCGTTCCGTCGGTGTCTCGGCCGGCCCGTCGCCGTCGCCGCCGGTGCGGCGGGGGAGCTTGTCGGTCATCGAACCTTCTCCAGGTGCTTTTCCAAGGCGTCCAGAGCGCGGCTGGCGGTGGACTTCACGGCACCCCGGGACAGTCCCAGGGTCTCGGCTATCTGCGCCTCCGACAGGTCGGACCAGTAGCGCAGCACCAGCACCTCACGCTGGCGGGGAGTCAACTCCTGCAGGGCCACCAGCACCCGGCGGTGCTCGTCGTTGAGCACCGCGTGGTCCTCGGCGGACGGGGCGTCGGCCACGTGCGGCGGCACGTACTCGCGGGCGGTCTTGCGGCGGCGCAGCATCGAGCGGGCGCCGTTGACCACCGAGGTGCGCAGGTAGCCGAGCGCGTTGTCGAGGTCGTCCAGCTCCTCGCCGTAGCGCTGGTAGAGCTGGGTGAAGGCGTCCTGGACGACGTCCTCGGCCAGGTCCTGGTGGTCGACCAGCATGACCGCCATCCGGACCAGGCCGAGCCGGTGGGCGTGGTACAGGTCGGTCAGGGTGGGCCGGTCCTCGGCGGGCTTGCGACCGCCGCGCAGCAGCCGGAAACCGGAGCGGCGCTGCTTCGCCTCCTGCTCGGTGGCGGCGCCGGCGAGCGGCTCGCCGGCCTCCTGCGCGCCGAACAGCGCGGTGACGACTCCACGGATGGAGAAGCCCCGCCCCCCTGCCTGCGCGGCGGTCGGCCCGATGGCCATGGACATGCGCGTTTCCGCTTTCCCCCGGGACGGTGACGGCGGCCGCCGTTCCGTCAGGTCACCTGATCAAGATCGTGATCGGGGGGATCATCCCAGCCGCCCTCTGCCGGGTTCCCTCCGCCCCCGTACCAAAGGACGTGTGACGGGGGTGAAGGTTGCAGGCGGGTTCGAAGAAAATTCCGAAGGGGTCGGGACGGCTACACTCACCGGCATTCCGCCACCCGTGAGCAGGGGGTTCGCATGGCCGAGCAGCACGCCGAGGACCGGACCGGTGCCGCCCCGCGGCCGGTGCCCGTCGCCATCGGCCGGCGCCCGGAGCCCGTGCACGACGTCGCGGTGTACGCCTTCCCGGGCATGGCGCCGTTCGAACTCGGCGTGGTGGTCGAGGTGTTCGGGCTGGCGCGGCCCGAGCTGGCCGGGCTGCTGGCGGCGCCCTGGTACGGGCTGAAGGTCTGCGCCGACCGGCCCGGGACGCCGCTGGATGCGGTGGGCGGCTTCGCACTGACCGCCCGGCACGGGCTGGACGAGCTGGCCGCGGCCGACACGGTGGTGGTCCCCGGGGTGCCGAACCCGTTCGGCGGCGTCTCCCCCGACCTGGTCGAGGCGCTGCGCACCGCGCACGGGCGCGGCGCCCGGATCGTGTCGATCTGCTCGGGTGCCTTCGCACCGGCCGCCGCCGGACTGCTGGACGGCCGGGAGGCGACCACCCACTGGCGGTACGCCGAGCTGCTCCAGCAGCGGTACCCGGCGGTGCGGGTCGACCCCGACGTGCTGTACGTGGACAACGGCGACGTGCTGACCAGCGCGGGCAGCGCGGCCGGCATCGACCTCTGCCTGCACCTGGTCCGCCGGGACCACGGCGCCAAGGTGGCCAACGCGGTGGCCCGCCGCTTCGTGGTGGCGCCGCACCGGGACGGCGGGCAGGCCCAGTTCGTCGAGGCGGCGGTCCGCCCGGTCGAGGAGGAGGACGACGGGATCGCCCTCAGCATGCGGTGGGCGCTGGACCACCTGTCGTCCCCGCTGACCATCTCGCAGCTGGCCCGCGCCGCCCGGATGTCGGACCGCTCGTACCTGCGACACTTCACCGCCCGCACCGGGACCAGCCCGATGCGCTGGGTCGTCACCCAGCGCATCGCGACCAGTCTGGCGCTGCTGGAGTCGCCGGAGGGGACGGTGGAGGAGATCGCCGCAGCGGTCGGCTTCGAGAGCGCCGCGACCTTCCGCCACCACTTCGGCCGGGTGATGCGCACCTCGCCGACCGCCTACCGGCGCTCCTTCGGGCGCGGAGTGGCCTGAGCGCGCGGTCTACTGCCCCTCGCGCTCCTCCGCACGCTTCTCCTCGGCCTTCTCCGCGGACGTCCCCTCGCGCCGGTCCGCGTTGGCGACGATCGCGTCGTGCAGCCACTGGGCCAGGCCCGGCGCGATCTTCTCGTAGGTGTCGGTCCAGCGCGGGTCCGAGACGTACAGGCAGGCCAGGCCGCGGTGGATGGTGTACGTGCAGTCGTAGAAGTTCTGGCGGATGTGCTGCCGGTGCTCCTCCGCGAGGCCGGTGGCCACCGTGCCGTCGGCGGGCTCGCCGGCGGTGACCGCCCCGGCCAGGCGCTCGTTGAGCGCGGTCATCTCGGCCTGGATGCGCTGCCAGTCGGCCTTGGAGTAGCCGCCGGTGCGGCGCTGCGACTCGGCCCAGGCCGCGGTGTCGCCCCAGCGCTGCTCGGCCTCCTGCTCCCAGTCCTCCTGGTAGCCCTCGCCGAAGACCTCGAACTTCTCCTCCGGGGTCAGCTGAATGCCCATTCTCCGTGCCTCCATGGCGTGTTCGACGGCTGAGGCGAGCTCCTGGAGGTGACCGATCCGGTCGGTGAGCAACCGGTGCTGCCGCCGGAGGTGCTCGGTCGGGCTGACCGAGTCGTCGTCCAGGATCGCCGCGATCTCGTCCAGGGGGAACCCGAGCTCCCGGTAGAAGAGGACCTGCTGCAGCCGGTCGAGGTCGGCGTCCACGTACCGGCGGTAGCCGGACCGGGTCCGGCCGGCCGGGGACAGCAGGCCGATCTCGTCGTAGTGGTGCAGGGTGCGGACGGTCACCTTGGCGATCTTCGCCACGGCGCCGACCGAGTAGCCCTCACTGGTCATCGGGGTTCCTCCCTGGTGCTGACCACCACCCTCGGCTCTCACGTCGCGTGAGGGTCAAGCCGTGGACGGGGACGGGCCCGTGCCGTCAGACCCCGGCGCCGGCCAGCGCCCGCTCGCGACGCCGACCGCCCCGACCGCCCCGGCGGCCGGTGCCGCCGCTGCCGCCGTCGCCCGGTGCGCCGGGCCGCTGCCGCCGGGACCGCTGGGTGGGCCAGAACAGCACGTACCCGGCGGAGACCACCACGAAGGCGAGCCGGACGAAGCCGCGGGCCGCGTCGGACGGGAGCAACAGCGTGCCGCCGTACAGCGCGGCCAGCGCGATCCAGCTCCACCACGGGACGAGCCGCTTCTGCCCGACGGCGTCCCAGAGCAGGGTGCCGAGCAGGATCGAGGCCGTGTAGTAGGTGTAGACGCTCGGGTCGAGCAGGATGCGGGCGTCCGCGCCCAGCAGCACCACGGCCGGCCAGCGGCCGCGCCAGACGGCGACGCAGCCGAGCCCGATGCCGAGCGCGAACTGGGTCGGCCGGTCCCACCAGGGGGTGGCCGGGTCGGTGACCCCGAACCAGCGCAGCGCGGAGGCGGGCTGGTTCGGGATGGTGAACTTGGCGGCCGCCATGGTGTCCAGGTTGCCCAGGTAGAACGGCAGCCAGGCGATCGCCACCAGGGCGCAGAACCAGAGCGCGGTGCGCAGCCAGGCGGGCCGGGGCAGCGCCAGGATCAGCGGGGCGAAGGCGATCGCCCAGGGCTTGGAGTCCACCGCCAGCGCCAGGAAGACCGCGACCTGGACGGGCTTGCCGCGGGCCAGGGCGTGCGCGGCGAGGGTGGTGAAGAACAGCGCGAGGACGTCGTCCAGGTGCGCGAAGCGGACCGAGACCTCGACCCACATCGGGATGAACGCCAGCCCGGCGATCAGCAGCCGCTGCTGCAGCCGCCGGTGGTTGGTCCCGGTGCCGAGGTAGTACAGGGCCGCGGTGCGTCCGACCACGACCAGCATCACCAGGCCCAGCCCGGCGCTCACCGCCTCGGCGATCAGCTCGCCGGTGTGCGGTGCGAACGGGGCGGTGAGCCGGGCCGCGGCCAGGCTGACCGGGCCGATCTGGAGCTCCGGGTGGTGGGCGTAGAGCGACAGGCCGCCGTCGGGCTGGCCGCTGAAGAGCAACTGCTCGCCCTGGCGCAGGTAGTGCCAGGAGAAGCCGCCGCTGGGCTCGACCAGGAGGAACCAGAGCACCGTCCAGGCGGTCAGCAGGACGTGGTGCCTCCGGAGCGGCAGCCCGGCTATCCGCCCGGTCGTCGCCTCGTAGTCGGTGGTGGTCCGTGCCGTGCGTGCTACCCGCACCTGTCCTCTCCCCGCCGTTCCGCCCCCCTCCGGCCGGACATCCTATGTGACGGAGGAGAACCGTCCGGACCGCCCGCGGGACGGCCCGGGTCGGCCCCCGGAACGGCCCGTGCCGCCCGCGGATCCCTCCGAGGGGACGGTGCGGGCGGCACGGGGGTGTTCCGGATCAGTGCGCTTCGGGTCGGCGCGCCTCGGGTCGGCGTGCTTGCGTCAGCGCGCTTCGCCTCAGCCCTGCTGGGCGGACTTGCGACGGCGCAGCACCACGAGGGTGCCGACACCGGCCACCAGGACGGCGCCGCCGGTGGCCGCGATGGCGGTGGTGTTGCTACCGCCACCGGTCTGGGCCAGGGCCTTGTCGCTGCCGTCCGCGGCGGCCTTGGCCTTGTCGACGGCGGCCGGGGTCAGCGGCGGCGGGGTGATGACCGGGGGCTCCACCGGGAAGTCGATCGGGCCCGAGGTGTCGCCGCTGCTCTCGACCGGGGCCGGGGCGGTGGCCGAGCCGGAGGGCTCACCGGTGGCCGGAGTGGTCGGCTTCTCGGTGGGCTTCTCGGTCGGGGTGTCGGTCGGCTTGCCGGTGGGCGTCTCGGTCGGCTTCTCGGTCGGCTTCTCGGTCGGCGTGACGGTCGCGGTGGCCGACGGCGAGCCGCTCGCGGTCGGGCTGGGCTTGCCCGTCTGGGACTGGGTCGGCGTCGGGCTGGGCTTGCCGGTGTGCGTCGGGGTCGGCTTGCCGCCCGGCGCCTTGATGGTGAAGCCCACGCCGCCGTCGCAGCTGAGGTGGCCGTTGTCGACCGGCTGGTGGGTGGAGTCGTCGAGCTGGGCGGCGAAGACGACCGGGACGACGCCGGCCCGGCCGAGCGGGGAGCCGTCGGTGAAGGACGCCCGGACCTTGATCGGGACGTTCTTGCCGCGGTTCACCCCGAGCAGGTCGTCGGCGACCGGGTTGCCGGCCGAGTCCAGGGTGCCGAGCATCATCAGGACGGAGCTGTTCTTCTCGCCGCTCTGGTCGGGGGCGACCACGGCGGTCTGCCACTCACCGCCGGGGAGCCGGTACTGGACCTTGAGGTCCTTCGCCTGGAGCGAGCCCGCCTTGTTCTTGAACTTGAGCAGCGGGATGAAGACGAAGTCGTGCTTCGTCCGGTTGTCGATCTTGAAGGTGAACTCGCGGGCGTCGCCGCCGGCGATGAAGGTGCCGGGCACGCCGTTCAGCGAGAGGTCGAGGCTCGCGCGCGACGCCTTGTCGGCCTGCGAGGCGACGGCGGACGGGGTGCCGGTGGCACCGACGGCCATGGCGCCCTGGGCGCCGGCCAGGACGAGCGAGGACGCGAGCGCGGCGGCCCCGGCAAGGGCAAGACTGCGACGTATGGACAAGGGAGACCTCACGGAAGTGTCCGGGCGAGGCCCGGGCGCGAGGGGGCGGCCGAAGAACGCCGCGGACCCCCCGCGAAAGCTGAAAGTGCGACGGAGAGTACCGAACGACGGGACCGGTCCGGAAGGCGGGTGGCACACTGCGGTCCGGGCCCGGGAGAGGGCTGCCCGATTCGTCCAACTCTGGCCGTCCGTACGCCTTTTGCGCTCGACCAGGGCGGCGGCCGGATGACGGGTACACGCCCGGAGGACGGTACCGCACGACCCCCGGCGGCGGGCGGCGCGTGCGCGCGGCACCCGGCCCGCCGGGGGTCGGTCCGTGAGGGGGTCGATCTGTGAGGGGGTCGGCCGTGCGGAACCGGCCGTGAGCGATCTGCCCCGAGGGGCCGGCCCGGAAGGCCGGCCCGGAGGATCAGCCCGCGAAGAAGGACTTGGCCGCGATCACCGCGCGCTCGTCCGCCAGCGCCTCGCCCGGGCGGGTGCCGTGGCCCAGCAGCACCCCGCCCCAGCGCATCCCCATGTAGTCGGCGGTCAGCCGGAGGGTGCCGATCAGCGGCTCGGCGTTGTCGTCGTCCTCGGTGGCGAGGGCGGTCACGCCCCAGATGGTGCCGCCGCGCATCCCCTCGCGGAACTCCACGCCGGGCACCCGGAACCAGGCCGACCAGTAGTCGAGGTAGAGCTTGGCGCTGGTCGGCAGCGCGTACCAGTACAGCGGCGCGACGAAGACCAGGTCGGTGGCCGCCAGGGTGGCGTCCAGCAGCGTCCGCTCGTGGCCGGCCGGCTCGGGGTACGTGCCGTCGCCGGTGTGCCGCAGGTCCCGGAAGGGCGGCAGCGGGTGCTCGTCCAGCCGCAGCCACTGCTGCTCGGCACCGGCCGGCAGGCTCGACTCGGCGGCCAGCCGGGCGAGCCGGGCCGAGTTGCCGTCGGGGCGCGCGCTGGCGTCGAGGAACAGGAAACGGCGCGGCGTCTCGGCGCCGGGCGGCTGATCGCCCATCAGGACTCCTCCGTGGTACGTACGGTGCGGACGCAGGAGTGAGCAGCCATCGGACGCCGGTTTATTCCGCCGCCGCGCCAACCGCCGGGCAGCACCCGGGGATTGGCGGGCGCGGGTCCGGTCCGGCAGCCCGGCCCGGGGGCCGGCGGGCGGAGGTCAGTCGGGCAGCCCGGCCCGGCGGCGGGCGACCTCGGCGACCGCCGCCCAGTCCTTGTCCCCGTCGCCGTGGGCCAGCGCGTCCAGGAAGGCGTCCCGCAGGACGCTGCCGATCGGCAGCGGCACGTTGCGCGCGGCCCCCGCGTCCAACGCGAGGCCGACGTCCTTGAGGCCGAGCGGCAGCCGGAACCCGGCCGGCTCGTACCGGCGTTCGGCCACCATCGCGCCGTAGCCGGTGTGGATCGGTCCGGGGAAGAGCGTGCCGGTGAGCAGGTCGACCAGGTCGGTCGGCCGGATCCCGTGCGCCTCGGCCAGGCTGCACGCCTCGGCCATCGACTCGATCGCGCAGGCGATCAGGAAGTTGGTGCTGATCTTGACGGTGTTGGCCTGCCGGGGGCTCTCGCCGAAGTGCCAGGTGCGCTCGCCCATCGCGGCGAACAGCGGCTCGGCCCGCTCCAGCAGCTCGGGCGCGCCCGCGACCAGGATGTTCAGCCGCCCCGCCGCCGCGACCGGCGGCCGGCCAAGGACGGGGGCGGCGACGTAGCCGACGCCGTGCTCGGCGTGCAGCGCCTCGGCCCGCTCCGCGAGGGCGAGCGAGACGGTGGCCATGTTGACGTGCAGGGTCGCCCCGGCGCCGGCCAGCAGCGCGGGGTCGAGCAGCAGCCGCTCGACCGCCGCGTCGTTGGCGAGCATGGAGACCACCGTGTCGGCGGCGAACACCTCGGCGAGCGAGCCGGCCGCCTCCGCGCCCTCGGCCACCATGGCGGCCACCGGCTCGGGCGAGCGGTTCCAGACCCGTACGGTGTGGCCGGCCCGCAGCAGGCTGCCGGCCATGCCGCGCCCCATCGCACCCAGCCCCACGAAGCCGATCGTCCGCCCGGTCATCCGCGCACTCCCGTCGCCGCCGCACCGCTCGTATGCGGCCGACTGTACGTCAGAAGAGCTGCGCTACCTGCCGGTCGGCACGGAAGCACACCCGGAGCCGGGCCGGTTCTCAGGCGCAGGCGCGGGCCCGGGACGGCAGCCGGGTGCGGTCGGCGGCCGCGCCGCGCTCCAGCTCGGCGACCACCCGGGTGCGCAGCAGCTCGTACTGGGCCTGGAGCCGGCCGGGGCGGGCCGGGCGGGCGACCGGTCGGCCTCGGCCGACCAGCTCGTCCGGCCCGAACTGCTCGCGGGTGAGGTCGATCTCGAAGCCGGTGGCGAAACGGTTCCACCAGTGGAGGTCCGTCCGCACCCCGTCGACGTACACCTCGCCCATCATGAGCTCGCCGCCGAGCAGGTCGTGCACCACCATCGCCGTCACCCCGCACTGACCGCGGGCGGGATTGTCGGGACGCCAGTGGGCCAGATCCTCGGGCGCACAGGTGTCGACGCCCCAGGAGGAGCGGATCGCGCGTTCGATGTCGTTGAGGGTCCACGCCGTCATACCGGGAAGCCTGCCACGCGCCACTGACAGCGGCACCGGCTTTTCGAAGGGTCATCCCGTGTTCTGCGGCTACCCTTCCGGCGTTCACCCGAACGAGACCCCGGCCCGGCGGGCCCGGCCCCGGGCGCGGGGCGGGCCCGCCGGGCCCCCGGTCACTTCGCCAGCTCGGCGACGCCCGCCTGCGCGAACTGCTCGTCCAGGTCGCCGCTGGGCGCGCCCGCGACGCCGACGGCCGCGATCGGGGCGCCCTTCGACTGGATCGGGGCGCCGCCGGCCAGGAACAGGGTGCCCGGGATGTCCTTCAGGTTCGGGGCCTGGGCCAGGCGCTTGGCCAGCTCCGAGGTCGGGGCGTTCCAGGACACCGCGGTGAAGGCCTTGCGCTCGGCCGAGACCGGGGCCTGCGGGCCGGCGCCGTCGCCCTTCAGCAGCACCCGGGTGACGCCGTCGCGGTCGACGACCGCGACCGACACGTGCTGGCCGGCCTTGGTGGCCGCGTCCAGGGCGGCCTGGGCGGCGCGGGTGGCGGCGTCGATGGTCAGGCCGCTGCTCGGGGCCAGGTTCTTGTTCTGGGTGTCGGCCTTCGCCGCGGCCTGGACGGCCGGGGTGTCGGTGGACTCGGCGCTGGCCGAGACGGCGCCCACGGTGGCGGCGGCGAGCGCGGCGGCGGCGACGGTGCCGGTCAGCACCCGGGTGCGGACGGAGGTCTTCTTCATGGTCCAGCTCCTCAGCGGATCTGCGGGGTGGGGCGGGGCGGAGTGGGGGAGTTCGGGGGCCGCCGGGCCGTTGGGGGGATCGCCCGGCGGCGTGCTTCGATCCTCCGGCCGGGGAAGGGGCCGCCGCATCGGCGGTCCGGCGCGGGCGTCCGGGCATGATGGGGGACGGCGGCGTCAACCGATCGGCTGATGCGGCCCCGGGCCGGACGGGTCACCATCGAGGGATCGGTGCGGGTCGGTGCGGATCGGGACGGGCCCGTGCGGACCGGTACGGCCGGTACGGGCAGGCGCCGACCGCGCACGCACCACCCGTTCAGCCAGGAGCCACCCGTGCAGCAGCCCCGCCCGACCGCCGGCCGCCCCGCCGCGGACCGCACCGGCGCCGGCGGCGCCCTCGGCCACGACGCCGGCGATCCGGACGCGGGCCGGCTCGCACTGCTGCTGGACTCCGCCTTCCTGCTGCTGCTCGCCGCCTCGCTCAGCCGCTACCTCACCCACCACTCCGGCACCGCGCAGGCGCCCTGGGTGATCGGGCTGAGCGCGGCCCTCGCGGTCGCCCAGCCGGCCGGGTCCTGGCTCGCCCACCGCCGTCCGACCGCCCCGGACCGGCACCGCCGCTGGGCGCTGGCCCTGGTGGTGGCGCTCTGGGTGGTGCTGGTGCTGCTCGCGCCGAGCTTCGCCTGGTGCGCCGTGCCGCTGATCTACACCGGGCTGCGGGTGCTGCCCGCGAAGGCGGCCATCCCGCTGGTCGGCGCGCTGACCCTGCTGGTGGTGACCGCCGAGGTCCGGCTGCCCGGCGGCGCCGACGCCACCCTCGTCCTGCTGCCGGCCGCGGTGGCCGGACTCGCCACCGGCGTCTTCCACTTCATGGCCCGGCAGGCCGCCCGGCAGCGCGCGCTGATCGCCGACCTGGTCCGCACCCGGCGCGAACTCGCCGCCACCGAACGGCGGGAGGGCACCCTGGCCGAGCGCGAGCGGCTGGCGATGGAGATCCACGACACCCTGGCACAGGGCCTGTCCAGCCAGCAGATGCTGCTCCAGGCCGCCGAGCGCACCTGGGACACCCACCCGGCGACCGCCCGTACCCACGTCCGCACCGCCGCCTCGGTGGCCGCCCGGAACCTGGCCGAGGCCCGCCGCTTCGTCCACGACCTCGCCCCGGCGGAGCTGTCCGACGGCCGCACCCTCGACCGGGCGCTGCGGGCGCTGGCCGAGCGGGAGTCCGCCGAGAGCGGGCTGCCGGTCCGCTTCCACCTGGACGGCGCGCCCGTGCCGCTGCCCGCCGCCGCGCAGGCCGCGCTGCTGCGGATCGCCCAGGGCGCGCTGGCCAACGTCCGCGAGCACGCCGGGGCGTCGGCCGCCGCGATCACGCTGTCCTTCCTCGGCGACCAGGCCGTGCTGGACATCGCCGACGACGGGCAGGGCTTCGACCCGGGCGCGGCCGGGGGCGGTGCGGGTGTCGGCGCCGGGGGCGGGGGCGGCCGTGGGTACGGCCTGCCGGCGATGCGGGCCCGGCTGCGGCAGCTGGGTGGCAGGCTGACCGTGGAGAGCGCGCCCGGCGAGGGCACCGTCGTCTCCGCCGCGATCCCCCTGGACGACCGATGAGCCCGGAACACCGGTCCCCCGAAGCACAGATGAGCCCGGACGAGCGATGACCCTGGAGCACCGATGAGCACGACTCCCGGCCGGACCACTCCCGTCCGGACCGCTCCCGTCCGGCTGCTGGTCTGCGACGACCACGCCGTGGTGCGGGCCGGACTGCTGGCGCTGCTCGCGAGCGCCGGCGACATCGAGGTGGTCGGCGAGGCCAGCACCGGGGAGGAGGCCGTCGCGCTGGCCGCCCGGCTGGCCCCGCAGGTCGTCCTGATGGACCTCCAACTCGGCGACGGCATCGACGGGGTGGAGGCCACCCGGCGGATCACCACCACCCCGGACGGGCCGCACGTCCTGGTGCTCACCACCTACGACACCGACGCCGACATCACCCGGGCGATCGCCGCCGGCGCGACCGGCTACCTGCTGAAGGCCGAGCGGCCCGAGGAGCTGTTCGCCGCCGTGCACGCGGCCGCGCAGGGCCGCACGGTGCTCTCGCCGCCGGTCGCCTCCCGGGTGATGGCGCAGATGCGGGCGCCCTCGCCGCAGCTCACCGAGCGCGAGCTGGACATCCTCGGACAGCTGGCGCAGGGGCTGGGCAACCGGGAGATCGCCCGGGCGCTGTTCATCAGCGAGGCCACGGTGAAGACCCACCTCGGCCGGATCTACGACAAGTTGGGCGTGGACACCCGGTCGGGCGCGGTGGCGGTGGCGAAGGAACGCCGGCTGCTGCGCTGAGCCCGCCCGCTCTCCCCTCCCCCGGCCGCTTACCCGGCTGCTTCCCCGGCCGCTTCCCTGGCCGCTTCTCCGGCTGCGCTGGGCGCCCGTCCGGTGTCACAGCGTGCTGCCATGATGCTCGGAATGTCGGATTCCACGGCGGCGTCCAGCACTACGTGTCCGCGCCCGGCGTCGGGCGGCTCGGGCGGCGGACACCCCGGTGGGACAACAAACCGCTGGTCCTGGGCCTTTCCGACCGCCGCGGAGCACTCCGTCACGATGTGGATGTTTTGTGGATTCCGCTATTGACAAACCAACCACGCGGTTTGTTAGTTTGAGATCAACGACGTCCCCGGAGGTGGGGGCTCGCCGGGCCTGTGCGGACCGCTCTCGCCGGAGGGGGGTGTGGCCAGGGGGGAACGGCGGGTTTGCCGGGGTGTCGGGGGGAGCGGCAACGCCGAAGCCGCGCGACGAGGCGGCGTGGGGGGGGGGGGGGGGGGGGCGCGCCCCCCCCCCCCCCCGGCCCCCCCCCCCCCCCCGGGCCCCCCCCCCCCCCCCCGCCCCCCCCCCCCCCCCCCCCCCGCCCCC
>NZ_JBHVVE010000005.1:0-48195 GCF_042883725.1 Kitasatospora sp. NPDC058184 | reverse complement strand
GGGGGGCGGGGGGGGGGGGGGGGGGGGGGGGGCCGCCCCCCCCCGCCGCGGGGGGGGGGGGGGGGGGGGGGGCGGGGGGGGGGGGGCCCCCCCCCCACGCCTCCCCCGGTCCCCAGCGCCCCCGGTTGGACCAGCACCCCCGGCCGGACCAGCGCTCCCGGCTAGACCAGTACCCCCGGCTAGACCAGCGCGCTCCAGTACGGGCAGCGGACGTACGGCAGCGGCGGCGCGCAGCGGTCGACGCTCCCGGACAGCACCGGGCCCCGCTCCGAGCGGGCCACTCCGGGCGAGCTCGCCGTCAGCCCGGCCTCGCCCGACTCGCCGAAGCGCAGCTCCAGCCGGTAGCCGTCCGGCGTGGCCGCGGCGACGCCCGGGCGGTCCCGGCCGGCGTTCAGCGAGGTGATGGTCCAGCCGCGCCGCCGCCAGTGCCGCTCCACCACGTCCGCCAGCGCCGCCCGTCGGGACAGCGAGACGACGGTGAGGAGGTCCCGGCCCCGGGTGACGTACCAGAGCAGCTCCGACTCGCGCCCCGGCAGCGGCAGTCGTGCCCCCGCCCGCGCGGGCGCCCCCTGCCAGACCGGCGCCGGACGGACGGCGTCCAGGGTGTCCTGGAGCAGCGTCTCGCAGCGTTCGGTGGCGTCGAGTTGGTCGATCGTCACCTCCGGCCCCGACTCCGCCCCCGACTCGGACTCCGACCGCCGGACCGGCGCGACCCGCGCACCGCCGGGGCGGCCGGGGCCGCCGCCACCCGGGCATCCGACGTTCAGTTCGGCACCACCTGACTGCACAGGGCCCTCCGTACTCCCCCGGTGTTCAACCCGGGCCGGCATTCCGTCACTGCTTGGACGGCGGGCGGGTACGGGCAGTTCCCCTCCCGGTTCCGTCCCTCACCGTTCCCACACCTTCA
This sequence comes from Kitasatospora sp. NPDC058184, assembly GCF_042883725.1. Taxonomy (NCBI): domain Bacteria; kingdom Bacillati; phylum Actinomycetota; class Actinomycetes; order Kitasatosporales; family Streptomycetaceae; genus Kitasatospora; species Kitasatospora sp. NPDC058184. The sequence continues at coordinate 47,288 of NZ_JBHVVE010000005.1, read as the reverse complement.
AAATGCACTGCACGGTGTAGTTGAATTACTGATCTGCACTGTGTAGTTTACTTCCCGGGCCGACCGGCCGGTCCGGACCGGCCCACCGGCCGTACCCGGCAGGCCTTCTGACCTGCCGTCCGACCCAGTCATCGAGAGGACCCGCCATGCCCGTCATCACCGTCGGCGCCGCCCGCATCCCCTACCGCGTCGTCGGCGACGGCCCCGACACCCTCGTCCTGGTGCACGGCACCGGCCCCGGCTCCGCCATGTGGGACGGCCTGCTGGACTCCTTCACCGACCGCTGGACCGTGCTGCTGCCCGACCTCTCCGGCAGCGCGGCCGCCGAGGACGACGGCGGTCCGCTCGCCCTGGAGGCCCTGGCCGCCCAGGTCGCCGCCGTGATCGAGGACGCCGGCCGCGGCCCCGCCGACGTCCTCGGCTTCTCGCTCGGCGCCGTCGTCGCCACCGCGACCGCCGCCCTGCACCCCGGGCGGGTCCGCCGCCTGGTCGCCGCCGCCGGCTGGATCAGCGCGGAACAGGACGAGTACCTGCGGCTCTCCATGGCCACCTGGCTCTCCCTCGCCGACCACCCCGCCGCGTTCGGCGGCTACGCCACCCTCACCGCCTTCAGCCCCGGCTTCCTCGACCGGATCGGGCGCGCCGCCGTCCAGGCCAACACCGCCTACATGCGGCCGACCCCGGGCACCCTGCGGCACATCGCCCTCAACCTCGGCCTGGACCTCGGCCCGCTGCTCCCGCGCGTCCAGGCCCCCGCCTTGGTGATCGGCTGCCGCCAGGACGCCACCGTCCCGGTGGAGAACGCCCGCCGGCTGCACGCCGCCCTGCCCGGCAGCGCCTACGCCGAGTTCGACACCGGCCACATCGTGCTCGCCGAGCAGACCGGGGCGTTCACCGGCGCCGTCCGGGACTTCCTCGTCGCCGCGTGACCGCCCGCCGCACGACCACCCGCTGAACGCCGACCGCCGACCGCCGGCCGCCGGCCGCCGGGAGGGAGCGAACGGCGGCGCGCGGGCGGCCCGTCCGGCGGGCGCGCACGGCCCGGGCGACCGGCGCGCGGAGCACACCGTTGCCCGAGAGGCAAGCCCTGCTCCAGAAAGGCCGATTAGCGCGCATGGTGATCCTTATCGAATTGACTGAACGTCAACTTCAAAGGTGAGACTGCCTTGTCAGCAACATTCGCAAGGAGACCACCATGCGCATACTCTTCACCGGCCCCGCCGCGGCCGGTCACCTCTACCCGATGGTGCCCACCGCCCAGGCGCTGCGCGCCGTCGGGCACGAGGTCCTGTTCGCCACCGGGCAGCCCGTCGAGCTGATCCGCTCCGCGGGCTTCCCCGTCGCCCAGGTCGGCGACGGCCGGGGCCTGCGGGAGATCATCGAGGAGGCTCTCGGCGGCAAGGTCCAGTACGTCAACCGGGACAAGACCCAGGAAGAGATCCTCGACATGGCGGCCGCGATGTTCGCGCACGCCTCCCGCCCCGACGTGGACGGCCTGCTCGCGGTCGCCACCGACTGGGGCGCCGACCTGATCGTCCACGACTCCTTCGCCGCCGCCGGCCCGCTGGTCGCCGCCCAGCTCAAGATCCCGTCGGTGGTGCAGAACTTCGGTGCCAGCCCCGGCCGCCCGATGGCCGACCTGGTGGCCTCGCACGTCTCCGACCTGTACGAGGAGCGCGGCCTGACCGCTCCGGGCGTCACCGCGGTGCTCAACCTCGGCCCGCTCGGCGGCGACCCGGACGGCCTGCCGGTGCGCTACGTCCCGTACAACGGCGGCGGCATCGTCCCGGGCGAGTTCCTCCGCAAGCCCGAGCGCCCGCGGGCGGTCGTCACCCTGGGCACCGTGCTCGCCGAGATCGACGGCGTCCGCGCGGTGGTCCGCCTGGTCGAGGCGGCGGCCGAGGTCGACGCCGACTTCCTGCTCGCGGTCGGCAACGCCGACCTCGCCCCGCTCGGCACCCTGCCCGCCAACGTCCGCGGCCTGCCCTGGGTCCCGCTCAACGAGCTGCTCGGCCGCGCCGACGCGCTGATCCACCACGGCGGTTCGGGCACCATGCTGACCGCCCTCCAGGCCGGCCTGCCCCAGCTGCTGCTCCCCCAGGGCGCGGACCACTTCCTCAACGCCGACGCCATCACCGCCACCGGTGCCGCCCTGAGCTCCACCTCCGAGGCCGTCGACACCCCGCTGCTCACCCGTGTCCTCACCGACGCCGCGCTGCGCGACGCCGCCCACCGCCTCCGGGCCGACAACGCCGCCCTGCCCACCCCGGCCGCCCTGGTCCCCACCCTGGAGGACCTCGCCGCCCGCCGCTGATCCCCCACCCCGTTGCCGTCGGCAGCCGCGGCGCCGCAAGGCCTCGCGTCTCCCGGCGGTACGGCGGGCGACGCCCCTTCTCGACGAGGCCCCGCCGGCCGCGCCCCCGCGATTACCAGCTGGAAGCACCCCCGAACCAGATCGATCTCGGCCACTTCCACGCACCGCCGCCCCGAGCACAAGCGCACCCACCGCCCACCGGCCCCACCGCCCGCCGGGCGGCACCACGGCCAGTGCCCCGGGCCCCGTCGCGGCCGGGGGAACCGAACAGGCTGCCGCCATCGACGTGTTCGACCGTCTGCGCGACCGGATCGACGAAGAGCGGGGTGCCGCACCAGGCGTGGAGGTCCGCGAACCCCCTTGCAGGTGCTGCCTCGCCGGCTCCGGCCGCACCCATCCCTCGACAGCGCCCGCGTCGGCCTCCTCATCCGCACCTCCGCCGTGCCCTGCCCCTTGCCGCCTGACCGACCACCCTCCCGGACGCCACGACCATCCCCCGGTCGCTCGGTAGAGGCGCCTGCCCTACACCACACCCGTGCCCCATGAGGCGGATTTTGATGTTTCTGTGCACAGGCGCCGAGGACTCGTCATCGTGGCGGCACTTATCCGGCTTATGGAGGAATTCGATGACAGTTCATGTCTGCCACAGCACAATCGAGGCAATCAAAGCCCGTGTCGAAAGCTCGAACGGGGCCGTCATGATCTCGAATGCAACTGTCCGCGCCCTTGAAGAAAAGGAACGCCTCAGGGTGGAGCGACTGCAGAGGGTGTTCACCTTGCTCCGTGCTCGCGGGCTTGAGTGCTACCCGCAGGTACCGCTGTATGCCAACGAGTGGTGGTCGTTCCTGGTGTACCGCCGAGATCTTCTGACAGTCAACCTCCGCACCGCATCGGCTGATTCAACGACGAGGGCGGCTCTGATCTGCACTATCGACGCGCTCAGCAAGCCTTACTGGCACGAGCAGGCACCAAGTAGCTGGGACCTGCACAAAGCGCTTCGGAAGCTGGGCGCCGCTTCCGTCGATCCGCCCCGCCGCAGCGAGCGACACCTTTCAGTCGCCTGATACGAGGCCCAGAGGCACTCCGAACCAACAGGCTGACGCGGAAATCGATCGGTCAGCGCTCCGTCGTCCACGTGGATCGCACACCGCTCCCCAGCACACACCACCGCAGCTGTCGACAGGTTCCGTCGCTGCGGTGGGCAAATGGATCCAAACCCGACAACGACTCATATGTCGCGAACGCCGCAGGTCAAATGGCCTGCGGCCTTCACATGGTTCGGCTGTATCGGAATGGACGCCACTCGCAAACCCGGATCCGTTCGGGCCCGGTCAGCCCGTCTCCCGGAACAAGGCGCGCAGCGTGGCGGTGTCAAGCACGTGGGCCCTGGAGGGGAGGAGCCGATGGGGCAGGGCGGTGCGCGCGGGGTCGAGCGCGAACGGGCCGGCGGCGGGGGTGGTGGTCATGCGGATGTCCTCCGTGCGGGTGGTGTGCCGGGTACGGCCTCCGGTCGCGCCCGGCCGTCGACCCGGGGCAGCAGGAGCGGCGTGCCGAGGATGAGCAGTCCCGCGACCGCGAGGGCGGTGCGCGGTCCGGTGGCGGCCGCGAGCAGCCCGCCGAGCGCGGTGCAGACGGCGATGGACGCCTGCTGGCCGATCGACCAGGCCGACAGGGTGCGGGCGACCAGGTGCTTGGGCGTGCGTTCGAGCCGGTAGGTGGCGAGCACCGGGTTGAACAGGCTCATGTTGACGATGATCGCCAGCTCGACGGCCATCACGGTGACCAGGCCGACCACGCCGGGGCGGACGAAGGCCAGGCCGATCAGCCAGACGGCGCGCAGGGTGCCGACGGTCCGGAACACCCGGTCCCGGCCGTGGCGTGCCACGACCCGCCGGGCCAGCCGGGAGCCGATCAGCCCGCCGAGGCAGGGGGCGGCGAAGGCCAGGCCGTACTGCCATGGGGCGAAGTGGAGTTGGCGGAGCAGGAGGACGGCGAGCACCGGCTCGGTGGCCATGATCAGACCGGCGACGAGCATGTTGTTGAGGTAGAGCGCCCGCAGACCGGGGTCGCCCAGGATGTGCCGCCAGCCGTCGAGCACCGCGCCCGCCCGGACCGGGTCCCCGCCGGTCCGCCGCGGCGCCTCCTCCCGGCCGCGGATCGCGGTGATGCTCAGCGCGGAGAGCAGGTAGCTGAGCGCGTCGGCCACCACGGTGGTGACCGGCCCGAACCGGCCGACCGCCGCCCCGCCCAGCGGCGGACCGATCGCGATGGAGCTCCAGTTCGTGGACTCGAACCGCGCGTTGGCCACCAGCAGATCGTCCGGCCGGACGAGGGCCTTGAGGTAGGCGCCGCTGGCCGCGCCGAACGCGATCCTGGCCGCGGCGACCACGATCGAGACCACCAGCAGCTGGACGAAGCCCAGCCCTCCCAAGGCGTACGCGACCGGGATCGACGCCATGGCCGCGAACCGGACCAGGTCCATCGCGATCATCACCGGACGCTTGCGCCGGAACTCCACCCACGGCGCGAGCGGCACCGCGATCAGCGCGCCCACCGCCGGCCCCACCGCGGACAGCGCGGACACCTCGGCCGGTCCGGCGTGCAGCACCAGCACGGCGATCAGCGGCAGCGCCCCGAACCCCAGCCCGGACCCGTACGCGCTCACCGCGTACGCCGCCCACAGCCAGCCGAACCGCCGGCCCAGCCGTTTCCCACCCGTCATGCGCGGTGCGCTCCCCTCGACGTCCCGACCCCGACCGGACAAACCGGAGTTGACCGGTGAGAGCCAACCGGGAGGCACAGCAGCCGGTCAAACAACCGTTCCGCCCACCCCGCACAACCACAGGTTGTTCTCTACAGTGGATCGGCGTGGACCTCGAAGCAGTGCGCACCTTCGCCGCCATCGCGGAAGCCGGCCAGTTCCAGAAGGCCGCCGTCGACCTGTCGATCACCCAGCAGGCCGTCTCCAAACGCGTCGCCGCACTGGAGCGCGACCTCGGCGTGCGACTGTTCACCCGCACCCCGCGCGGCGCCGAACTCACCATCGACGGACAGGCGTTCCTGCCCCACGCCCGCGAACTGCTGCGCGCCGCCGAACGCGCGGTCGCGTCCGTACGGGCCGGCCGCCGCCCGCTGCGCGTCGACGTGCTCAACTCGCGCGGAGCCGTCTCGGGCCTGATGCGCGACTTCCACCGCGCCCACCCGGACATCGACCTCGACGTGCTGATGCTGCACGACATCGAGACCGCCGTCGCCGCCGTCCGCTCCGGCGCGATCGACGCCACCTTCCGCGCCGTCGCCATGCCCGGCCGGCCGCTCCCCGAGGACATCGCATCCGTCCGGGTGCTCGACGAACCGCTCCACCTCCTCACCGGCCCCGCCCACGCCCTGGCGGGCGCCCGGACGCTGACCGTCGCCGACCTGGCCGGCCACCGGATCTGGATGCCCGGCATCGTCCCCGGCACCGAGTGGGGCGCCTACTACGCCGACCTCGTCGCCGAGTTCGGCCTCACCATCGAGGCCACCGGCCCCAACTTCGGCTCCGACGCCCTCCTCGACACCATCGCCGACACCCCGGCCCTCGCCACCTTCATGAGCGAGCGGACCCGCCTCGTCTGGCCCGCCGCCCACGGCCTGCGCCGCATCCCGGTGACCGACCCGACGCCCGTCTACCCCCACTCACTCCTCTGGCACCGCGACAACCCCCACCCGGCCCTCCCCGCCCTCCGGGCCCACCTCGCCACCACTGCCCCCACCCCCGGCACCCCCGGCACCTGGACCCCCGCCTGGACCCACCCCCACTGACCGCCCCGACCGGCCCCGGACAACGCGAAAGCCCCAGGCCACTGGCCTGGGGCTTTACTGCTGGAGCGGGCGACGAGAATCGAACTCGCGCTCTAAGCTTGGGAAGCTCATGTTCTACCATTAAACTACGCCCGCCTGATGAGCCGTCAGAGACCGCTCGATCCAGTGTCACTGTACCCCATTCGCACCGGTGGTTGCACAGGGGGCCGGTGGACGTGGCGGAGCCGGGTGGGGCGGGTGTGGAGGCGTACTGTGTGGGCCGCGCGCGAGTGCTCCGGTGGGTGGGGGCCGAGGCGGCGAGCCATGGTGAGGAATGTCCGGAACATCCCCTAATGTGACGCTGTCCCGGGGCTCGGCCGTCGGGGCGAGTGCGTACGGGTGAGTACTGGGTTAGGGATGGGAAGGGGATCGATGGAGCAGCGCGCCGTCGTTCGTTGTGCCGAGGGGCACCTGTTCAGCACCACCACGTTCCCGATGCAGAACCTCGGTCCTGGCCGGCTCGGGCCCGGACGGTTGATCCGCTGCCCGCAGTGCGGACGGATGCGGAGTTCGGTGCTGGCCGACGTGCGGGAGCTGTCGGAGCCGCAACTGGCGCGGGCGATGCGGTTGGAGGCCGCGGAGTTCCTGGCCTGACGGTCGCGGAGGGACGGAACGGGCCCCGGGCGGATTCGTCCGGGGCCCTGTCGTGCACGTAACCTCGAAGCGTGCTGCTCTCTGACAAGGACATCCGGACCGAAATCGACCTGGGTCGGGTCGTCGTCGACCCGTTCGACCCGGCGATGATCCAGCCGTCGAGTATCGACGTGCGCCTCGACCGCTTCTTCCGCGTGTTCGAAAACCACAAGTACCCGCACATCGACCCCTCCGAAGAGCAGCCGGACCTGACCCGGCTGGTCGAGCCGGAGGGCGACGAGGCGTTCATCCTGCACCCCGGCGAGTTCGTGCTGGCCTCGACGTACGAGGTCATCACGCTGCCCGACGACGTCGCGTCCCGGCTGGAGGGCAAGTCGAGCCTGGGCCGGTTGGGCCTGCTCACCCACTCCACGGCCGGCTTCATCGACCCCGGTTTCAGCGGCCACGTGACCCTGGAGCTGTCGAACGTCGCGACGCTGCCGATCAAGCTCTACCCGGGCATGAAGATCGGGCAGCTGTGCCTGTTCCGGCTCTCCTCGCCCTCGGAGCACCCGTACGGCTCGGAGCGCTACGGCTCGCGCTACCAGGGCCAGCGCGGCCCGACGCCGTCCCGCTCGTACCTGAACTTCCACCGCAGCGACGTCTGAGCACAGGACCCGCAGGACCCGCGGGCCCCACGGAGCGCACGCACGACGGGCGGCCTGACCCCTCACCCGAGGGATCAGGCCGCCCGCGGCGTTTCTCAGGCCCGCTTCGGGCTGGTGACGGCGACCAGCTCGGTGCCGTCCTCGGACAGCCGCAGCTCGGTGCGCAGCTCGGCCAGCTCGCCGAGGTGGTGCAGGTGGGTGCCGCCGCAGAAGATCTGCGCGCCGCCCTCGGGCAGCTCGCAGTGCCACTGGCGGCGGGCGGTGAGCTCGGGGCCGGGCACCTCGATGCGGACCGGGGCGTCGGCGGCGACCCAGGCGGCCAGCCGGGCGTTGACGGCCTCGGTGAGGGCCGGCAGGGCGTCGGCGAGGGCCGGGAACTCCTCGGTGGCGTCCACCGTGAAGCCCTTCTTCTTCAGCGACTTGCCGAGCCGGTAGGTGTCGGTGCTGGCCGCGGTGTCCATCACCGAGCTCGCCATCGCGAGGCTGTCGAAGTCCGGGTGGCCGAAGGCGTCCGAGCGGCCCGGGTCCTTGCGCCAGCGCGGGGCGAGCGCGGCGTTCAGGGCGAGGGCGAGCAGGTGGCAGCCGCTGTGCGAGGCGCTGAGGGCGCCCCGGCGGTCGGCGTCGACGGCGAGCGCGGCGGTGCGGCCGACGAGGTCCCCCGGGTCGCCGTCGACGACGTGCAGGACCAGCCAGGACCACTCCTCGTCACCGCGCCGGACCGGGATGTCGGCGCCGACCAGCGGCTCCCCGCCCTCCGGGCCGACGGCGCCGGTCAGGCAGTCGACCACGGCCAGCTCGGTGCCGTCGACGGTCAGGGTGCCGAGGTCGGCCGGCTGGTCGGGCCAGGTGTGGTCGAGCGGGTGGAACGGGGTCGCCGCGGTGACGACGGCGTACCGGCCGTCGGCCAGCGGGTGCACCGCGAGCACCGGGGACTCGCCGGTCACCGCCCCGGCCGGGAAGCTGACGTGGGTGGTGGGGAGGGTCATTCCTGGCTCCGGTGAAGGTGGGACGACGAGGGTGGGGCGGGCCCGGCGCTCGGCCGCGACCCGCCCCCATTCTGCCCTTCGCCCGTCGGAGCCCTCGGCCCGGCGTCGCTCCGCCCGGTGCGGCTCAGCCCAGCGTCGGCAGCTTGATCAGCACCAGCAGCGCCACCAGCTGTATCGCCGAGGCGGCTGCGGCCTTGCCCCAGGGCAGGTCGTGCAGCCGCCGGACCATGCTGGTCAGCAGGTACGCGCAGAGCATCCAGGTGGCCCAGCCGACGACCTGGACGACGGCACTGCCGGAGGGCAGCACCAGGTCGAGCAGCAGCCGGGGCGCGTCGGTGAGCCAGCCGATCAGCGCGGCCAGGCCGACGGTCGCCTTCCACGGGCCGTCGCCGCCCAGCTGGCGGGCCATCGCGTAGGTGACCCCGCCGAAGAGCGCGCCGGCCACGGTGAAGCCGATGGCGGCGGCGAGGATGCCGGTCAGCGCCACGGTGAAGGTCGAGTTGACGATGTCGTCGTGGGTCAGCCCGATGCCGAGCACCGCGAGCGCGCCGTACAGCAGCGAGACGGTGAGCGCGGGCAGCCAGACCTGGTGGTCGCGGGTGCGGTCGAAGACCGCGGTCGGGCTGCGGAACAGGCCGGTGAACAGTTCGCGCCAGTGCGGTCGGGGCCCGGCGACGTGCGGGGCGGACTGGCCGCCGGCCCGGTAGACGGCGACGTTGTCCTGGCCGTACGGCTGCTGGTCGTAGCCCTGCTCGGGGCCGTAGCCCTGGTCGGGGCCGTAGGGCGGCTGCGGCCCGTGGCTGTCGTCGTAGTAGCCGTGCTCCTGGCCGGGGTGCCCCTGGTACGGCGGCTGTCCCTGGTACGGACCGCCGGCCGCGTACGGGTCGCCGACGGGGAAGGCCCGGGTGCTGCCGGGCCGGTCCGCCGCGTACGGGTCGTACCCGTCCCCCGCCGTCTGCCCGGGGCCGCCGGGCGTGCCGGGACCACCGGGCGTGCCCGGACCGCCGGGCGCGCCGCCGGGCCCGCCGGGCGCCGCCGCGTGCGGGGCCGTGAAGTACTCCGGCCCGTCCGTCCCCCCGTGCCCCCCGGGCGCGGACGGCGGCGGAGGGGCCGACCACCCGCCGCGCGGACGGTCCGCGCCCTGACCGTTGTCGTATCGATTACCAGCCACGGTCCGAAGGTACCCGTCCGGCCCGGCCCGCGGCGGCCCCGGACGAAGCCGGGGCCGGTTTGCAGCGAGGCTGAGACGAACGGGGCCGAAAACCCGCGGGGCGCGGGGTGGCTACCGCTGTGCGCCGACCGACGGCCCGTGCACCGCCGCGGCCGCGCTGGTGCCGGCCGGGCAGCCGCCCGGGCCGGCCGAGGTGCGGACGGCGCCGACCGGCAGCAGGGTGCCGCAGGCGATCCGGATGCCGTTCGGCAGCTCGTTGTCCGACTCCACGATCGCGCCGTCGCCGATCACCGCGCCGTCCAGCGCCGAGCGGTCGCCGACGGTGGCGAAGGCGCCCACGATCGAGTCCTTGACCAGGGTGTCCGGGCCGATCACCGCGCCGGGCAGGATCACGCTGCCCTCGACGATCGCGCCGGCCTCGACCACCGCGTCCTCGGCGACCACGGTGCCGCCGCTGAGCACCGCGCCCGGGTGGACGGTGGCGCCGGGCAGCAGCAGGGCGTCGCCGGTCGGGCCGGGGACGGCCGGGGAGTCGACCTTGCCGAGCACCAGGTCGGCCGAGCCGCGGACGAAGGCCGCCGGGGTGCCCAGGTCCAGCCAGTACGAGGTGTCGACGACGCCGCGCAGCAGCGCGCCGGTGGCCAGCAGTTCGGGGAAGGTCTCGCGCTCGACGGACACCTCGCGGCCGGTCGGGATGCGGTCGATCACGGACCGGGTGAAGACGTAGCAGCCGGCGTTGATCTGGTCGGTGACGATCTGCTCCGGGGTCTCCGGCTTCTCCAGGAACTCCAGCACCCGCCCGTCCTCGTCGGTCGGGACGAGGCCGAAGGCCCGCGGGTCCTCGACCCGGGTCAGGTGCAGGGTGACGTCGGCCCCGGCGGCCACGTGGCCGTCGCGCAGGGCGGCGATGTCGACGCCGGAGAGGATGTCGCCGTTGAAGACCAGGACCGGTTCGTCCGGGCCGCAGGTCAGGCCGGAGGCGGCGTTGCGGATCGCCCCGCCGGTGCCCAGCGGCTCGCGCTCGGTCAGGTAGACGAGCTCGATGCCGTACGGGGTGCCGTCCTGGAAGTGGTCCTCGAACACCTCGGCCAGGTACGAGGTGGCCAGCACGACGCGGGTGACGCCGGCGGCGGCCGCGCGGGCCAACTGGTGCGCGATGAACGGGACGCCTGCCACCGGCAGCATCGGCTTGGGGGTGTGGGTGGTCAGCGGACGCAGTCGCGTGCCCTTACCACCGACCAGCATGATCGCCTCGGTCATGGTCTGCGCTGTTCCCCTTGTGGTCTCTGCGGCCCGGCCCGGCGGGCCGACACCTCGTCGTCGGTCTGGACCCGGCCGTGCGGCCGGCGCGGGTCGCCACCCGCCCGGGGCTTCCGTCCGGAACGGGTCGACCGGCACGAAGCCGGTCCGGGCCTACTGTATTTGCTTCCGACCGAATGCCCGTCCGGCGCCTGTGCGATTGCCGTCACCCCCCGTACGCCCGCCGTACCGGGGCGGGCCGTCCGGAGCGACCGAAAGCCCGGCCCGGCGGGCGCGTTCGCGGCGTCCACCGGGCCGGGCAGTTGTTGCAGAACTGTCGAACAGCGGGCTCGTCGGCGCCGGTCAGGCGTCCACCGTCGCGGGCTGCTCCTCGTCCCCGGTCGGCGGGAGGGCCTTCACCGAGTCGAGCAGCAGCTGGGCCACGTCGACCACCTTCAGGTGCTCCTTGGCCGCGCCCTCGTTCTTCTTGCCGTTGACCGAGTCGGAGAGCATCACCAGGCAGAACGGGCAGGCGGTGGAGACGATGTCCGGGTCGAGCGACAGCGCCTCGTCCACGCGCTCGGTGTTGATCCGCTTGCCGATGCGCTCCTCCATCCACATCCGGGCACCGCCGGCGCCGCAGCAGAAGCCGCGCTCCTTGTGCCGGTGCATCTCCTGCTGGCGCAGACCGGGGACCTTGTCCATGATCTCGCGCGGCGGGCTGTAGACCTTGTTGTGGCGGCCCAGGTAGCAGGGGTCGTGGTAGGTGATCAGGCCCTCGACCGGGTTGACCGGGATCAGCTTGCCCTCGTCGATGAGGTGCTGCAGCAGCTGGGTGTGGTGGATGACCTCGAAGTGGCCGCCCAGCTGCGGGTACTCGTTGGCGATGGTGTTGAAGCAGTGCGGGCAGGTGGCCACGATCCGCTTGACCGGGGCGTCCTCCAGGGCCGCGTTCAGCGTCTCCACGTTCTGCGCGCCGAGCATCTGGAACAGGAACTCGTTGCCCAGGCGGCGGGCGGAGTCACCGGTGCAGGACTCCTCCTTGCCGAGGATCGCGAACTTCACGCCCGCGGTGTGCAGCAGCTCGGCGAAGGCCTTGGTGGTCTTCTTGGCGCGGTCCTCCAGGGCGCCGGCGCAGCCGACCCAGTAGAGGTACTCGACCTCGGCGGGGTCGATGTCCTCGCCGATCACCGGCACCTCGATGCCGGTCTCCTTCTTGAGCTCCTTGACCCAGTCCAGGCGGGCCTTGGTGGCCATGCCCCACGGGTTGCCCTTGTTCTCCAGGTTCTTGAGCATCGTCCCGGCCTCGGTCGGGAACGAGGACTCGATCATCACCTGGTAGCGGCGCATGTCGACGATGTGGTCGATGTGCTCGATGTCCACCGGGCACTGCTCGACGCAGGCGCCGCAGGTGGTGCAGGACCACAGCACGTCCGGGTCGATGACGCCGCCCAAACCACCGGAGTCAGGGGCCTCGGCGGTGCCGATCAGCGGGCGCTCGGCCTCGGCCAGGGCGGCCGCCGGGACGTCCTTGAGCTGCTCGGAGGTGGCCCGCTCCTCGCCCTCCATGTCCTTGCCGCCGCCGGCCAGCAGGTACGGCGCCTTGCCGTAGGCGTGCTCGCGCAGGCTCATGATCAGCAGCTTCGGCGAGAGCGGCTTGCCGGTGTTCCAGGCCGGGCACTGCGACTGGCAGCGGCCGCACTCGGTGCAGGTGGAGAAGTCGAGGATGCCCTTCCAGGAGAAGTGCTCGACCTGGGAGACGCCGAAGACGGCGTCCTCGGCCGGGTCCTCGAAGTCGATCGGCTGGCCGCCCGAGGTCATCGGACGGAGGGCGCCGAGCGCGGTGCCGCCGTCCTCCTCGCGCTTGAAGTAGATGTTGAAGAAGCCGAGGAAACGGTGCCAGGCCACGCCCATCGAGGGGTTGAGGCCGATGGTGGTCGCCCACGCGAACGAGATGCAGATCTTCAGCATCGCGAACAGGTAGATCAGGTTCTCCAGCGTGCCGTGCGACAGGCCGCCCAGCGCGGAGACCAGCGGGTACGAGACCAGGTGCTCCGGCCCGTACGAGTCGACGCCGTTGAGGGCGCCCTCCAGGCCGCGCAGCATCAGGATGCACAGGCCGATGCCGAGGATCGTGTACTCGACGTAGAAGGCCTGCCAGGCGATCGAGCCGGCGAACCGGGACTTGCGGCCGGACCGGGACGGCAGGCTCATCAGCCGGATCACGATCAGGACGGCGATGCCCAGCGTGGTCAGGGTGCCGACCAGCTCGACGAAGAGCTGCCAGATCATCCAGTGGCCGATGATCGGCAGCGCGAAGTCGGCGTCGAAGAGCTGGCCGAAGGCGTTGACGATGGTCAGCACCAGGCTGAAGAAGCCGACCGCCACGAACCAGTGGGCGATGCCGACGATCCCCCAGCGGTTCATCCTGGTGTGGCCGACGAACTCGGTCGCGACGGTCTTCACCCGCTGGGCGGGCTGCCCGAAGCGGGTGGAGTCCGGCGCACCGGTGCGGACCACCTTGTAGATGTACAGCGCCGCACGGGCGGCGAGCGCGGTGCCGATCACGAATGTGACCAGCGAGATGACGATCGCTGCTAGCTGCATCGGCTCTCCGTCTCCTGCGGCTTTGCGGTTGAGCAGGCTCTGCGTTACACGGTCTTGGGAACTGAGTGTACTGGTCGGTAACTTGCCGGGCCGACGGCCCGGACATTACCGGTGACCGACCGTCGTCCAGAAGATTCCCAAGCTATGGCGGCAGTCACGTGGCCGCACCCCCGCCCCGGCGTGGCGCGCCCACTCCACCCCATCGCTCAGCAAAGTTGAGCGATCAGCGCTCATAGCTGTTGACTCCGTCCACCGGGTCGTGCATCCTTGAGCCTGTAAAGCTCAACTCTTCCGTGGAGGTATCTACGATGGCACGCGCGGTCGGCATCGACCTCGGTACGACGAACTCGGTCGTCAGCGTTCTGGAGGGTGGCGAGCCCACCGTCATCACGAACGCCGAGGGCGCTCGGACCACGCCGTCCGTCGTCGCCTTCGCCAAGAACGGCGAGGTCCTCGTCGGCGAGGTGGCCAAGCGCCAGGCGGTCACCAACGTCGACCGCACCATCCGCTCGGTCAAGCGCCACATGGGCACCGGGTGGAAGATCAACATCGATGGCAAGGACTTCAACCCCCAGCAGATCTCGGCCTTCGTGCTGCAGAAGCTGAAGCGGGACGCCGAGGCGTACCTGGGCGAGACGGTCACCGACGCCGTCATCACCGTCCCGGCGTACTTCAACGACTCGGAGCGCCAGGCCACCAAGGAGGCCGGCGAGATCGCGGGCCTGAACGTCCTGCGCATCGTCAACGAGCCGACCGCGGCCGCCCTGGCGTACGGCCTGGACAAGGACGACCAGACCATCCTGGTCTTCGACCTCGGCGGCGGCACCTTCGACGTCTCCCTGCTGGAGATCGGCGACGGGGTCGTCGAGGTGAAGGCCACCAACGGTGACAACCACCTCGGTGGCGACGACTGGGACCAGCGCGTCGTCGACCACCTGGTCAAGGTCTTCCAGGGCGGCCACGGCGTCGACCTGTCCAAGGACAAGATGGCCCTCCAGCGTCTGCGCGAGGCCGCCGAGAAGGCCAAGATCGAGCTGTCCTCGTCCTCCGAGACCTCGATCAACCTGCCGTACATCACGGCCTCCGCCGAGGGCCCGCTGCACCTGGACGAGAAGCTCACCCGCGCCCAGTTCCAGCAGCTGACCGCGGACCTGCTGGAGCGCTGCAAGGTCCCGTTCCACAACGTCATCAAGGACGCCGGCATCTCGCTGTCCGAGATCGACCACGTCGTCCTCGTCGGCGGCTCGACCCGCATGCCGGCCGTCGCCGAGCTCGTCAAGGAGCTGACCGGCGGCCAGGACGCCAACAAGGGCGTCAACCCGGACGAGGTCGTCGCCATCGGCGCCGCGCTCCAGGCCGGTGTCCTGAAGGGCGAGGTCAAGGACGTCCTGCTGCTCGACGTCACCCCGCTGTCCCTCGGCATCGAGACCAAGGGCGGCATCATGACCAAGCTGATCGAGCGCAACACCACGATCCCGACCAAGCGCTCCGAGATCTTCACCACGGCCGAGGACAACCAGCCGTCCGTGCAGATCCAGGTCTACCAGGGCGAGCGCGAGATCGCGGCGTACAACAAGAAGCTCGGCATGTTCGAGCTGACCGGCCTGCCGCCGGCGCCGCGCGGCCTGCCGCAGATCGAGGTCACCTTCGACATCGACGCCAACGGCATCATGCACGTCGGCGCCAAGGACCTCGGCACCGGCAAGGAGCAGAAGATGACCGTCACCGGCGGCTCCTCGCTGCCGAAGGACGAGGTCGACCGCATGCGCCGCGAGGCCGAGCAGTACGCCGAGGACGACCACAAGCGCCGCGAGGCCGTCGAGACGCGCAACTCCGCCGAGCAGCTCGTCTACTCGACCGAGAAGTTCATCGCCGACAACGCCGACAAGCTGCCGGGCGACGTCAAGACCGAGGTCGAGACCGCCATCGGCGAGCTCAAGGAGGCCCTGAAGGGCGAGGACATCGCGAAGATCCGCGAGGCCTCGGAGAAGGTCTCCACCACCGCGCAGAAGCTCGGCCAGGCGCTGTACGCCAACGCCGACGCCACCGCCGGTGCCGCCCCCTCCGGTGACTCCGCCCAGGCCAAGGACGACGACGTCGTCGACGCCGAGATCGTGGACGACGAGAAGCCCAAGGGCGGTGCGGCATGACGGACAAGCCGCAGGGCGGCAAGCCCGGCGACGACTCCGCCGCCGAAGAGGCCGTGATCAAGGCTGCCGAGGAGGCCGCCGCGGCCGGCAGCGGGGAGTCCGGTTCGGAGGGTCTCGCCGCCGCCAAGCGCGAGCTCGCCGAGCGCACCGGTGACCTGCAGCGCCTCCAGGCCGAGTACCAGAACTACCGCAAGCGGGTCGAGCGCGACCGGCTGACCGTCCGCGAGATCGCCGTCTCCAACATCCTGGAGTCGCTGATCCCGGTCCTGGACGACATCGGCCGCGCCCGCGAGCACGGCGAGGTCACCGGCGGCTTCAAGTCCGTCGCCGAGTCGCTGGAGACGGTCGTCGCCAAGCTGGGTCTGCAGCAGTTCGGCAAGGAGGGCGAGCCCTTCGACCCGACCATGCACGAGGCCCTGATGCACAGCTACTCCTCGGACGTCACCGAGGACACCTGTGTCCAGGTCCTCCAGCCCGGCTACCGCATCGGCGAGCGGATCATCCGCCCGGCGATGGTGGCCGTCGCCGAGCCCCAGCCCGGCAGCCAGGCGTCCACGGACGCCGAGGCCAAGTCCGCCGACGCGGACAAGTCCGACGGTGGCTCGGACAGCTGACAACCTGTGACGGGTGACAACCAGTGCGCTGCGGAGTCGTACGCCGGCCAGTACGGCGGCCGGCTCCGCAGCGCGCTGTCAGCAGTCGTGCTCGCAGCCGCTGTTGACAGCTCAGTGACGATGGACATCGGGAGGTGGCGTACGCCATGAGTGGCAAGGACTTTGTCGAGAAGGACTACTACAAGGTCCTCGGCGTGCCCAAGGACGCCACCGCCACCGAGATCAAGAAGACCTACCGCAAGCTCGCGCGCGAGTTCCACCCCGACGCCAACAAGGGTGACGCCAAGGCCGAGGAGCGGTTCAAGGACATCTCCGAGGCGTACGACGTCCTCTCCGACGAGAAGCGCCGCAAGGAGTACGACGAGGCCCGCAGCCTCTTCGCCAACGGCGGCTTCCGGGCCGGCGGCGGCCCCGGCGGCACCGGCAGCTACAGCTTCGACTTCGGCGACCTCTTCAGCGGCAGCCAGGGCGGCGCCGGCAGCGGGGGCGGCATCGGCGACGTCTTCGGCGGCCTCTTCAACCGCGGCGGCACCCGGCAGGCCCAGCCCCGGCGCGGCGCCGACGTCGAGACCGAGGTGACGCTCTCCTTCGAGGAGGCGGTGGACGGCGCGACCGTCCCGCTGCGGATGACCAGCCAGGCCCCCTGCCGCAGCTGCAACGGCACCGGCGCCAAGACCGGCACCACCCCGCGGGTCTGCCCGACCTGCGTCGGCGCGGGCACCGTCAGCCGCGGCCAGGGCGCCTTCGCGCTCTCCGAGCCGTGCAAGGACTGCCGCGGCCGGGGCATGATCGTCGACGACCCGTGCACCGACTGCCACGGCAGCGGCCGGGCCAGCTCGGCCCGCACCATGCAGGTCCGCATCCCGGCCGGCGTCCAGGCCGACCAGCGCATCCGGCTCAAGGGCAAGGGCGCACAGGGCGAGCGCGGCGGACAGCCCGGCGACCTCTACGTCACCGTGCACGTCGACCCCCACCCCGTCTTCGGCCGCAAGGGCGACAACCTCACCGTCACCGTGCCGGTCACCTTCCCCGAGGCCACGCTCGGCGCCACCATCGAGGTGCCCACGCTGAACGGCCCCGCCGTGAAGCTCAAGCTGCCCCCGGGCAGCGCCAACGGCCTCACCATGCGCGCCCGCGGCAAGGGCGCCACCCGCAAGGACGGCACCCGCGGCGACCTCCTCGTCACCGTCGAGGTCGTGGTGCCGCAGCACGTCACCGGCGACGCGCTGAACGCCCTCGAGCAGTACCGCGAGGCCACCGCCTCCGACGATCCGCGCGCCGCCCTCTTCCGGGCGGCGAAGGGAGCGTGACGACCAGATGTCCCCGATGAACCCGATCGACCCCGACACCCCGATCGGCCCCGGCCTCGGCGAAGGCCTGCCCGGCACCGGCCCCCGCCGCACCCGCCGCGCCGCCGCGTCCCCGCCGCCGTACGTCCTCACCGAGGACACCCCGGTGTACGTCATCTCCGTGGCCGCCGAACTGTCCGGCCTGCACCCGCAGACCCTGCGCCAGTACGACCGCCTCGGCCTGGTCTGCCCCGACCGCACCGCCGGCCGCGGCCGCCGCTACTCCGCACGCGACATCCAGCAACTGCGCGAGGTCCAGCGGCTCTCCCAGGACGAGGGCATCAACCTGGCGGGCATCAAGCGGATCATCGAGCTGGAGAACCAGGTCACCGCCCTCCAGTCCCGCGTCACGGAACTGGTCGACTCCCTGGAAGGCGCCGCCACCGCCCTCCAGCAGCGCGAGGCCGCCGTCCACGCCTCCTACCGCCGCGACCTCGTCCCGTACCAGCCCCCCACCCCGCAGTCCAGCGCCCTCGTCGTCTGGCGCCCCAAGCGCTGACCGGGCACCCACCGGCCGCCGGCCCCTCCTCTCGGGGGGTGCCGGCGGCTGCCGTGTGGTGAGAGAGTGCGGTCGCCGTCCCTCTCCGGGGCCCAATGGATCTGGCATGCTAAAAATCGTCCAGCGTCAGCGCTGATGGAACGCAGGTAGCACTGCAACGGCAAGGAGTCACGAATGAGTGGACGAGAGCAGCCCCTTGCCGCCGGCTCGACCATCCTCTCGGCGGAAGCACGCGAGCTGTATCTCGCCGTCGTCCGGGGTGACGGCAGTCTGCCGTCGGGTCCGAATTCCAACACCGATGATTCCGCACGGGACGAGCTGGTGAGGCTCGGACTTCTCGTCCCCGACGCCGATGACGCGGACTTCCTCGTGGCCGTCGATCCTGCGCAGCTCTCGACCAGTCTCAGCCATTCCTGGCAGCGCCAGGCGCTGGAACTCCTGTCCCGCGCGGTGTCCTTCCCATCCGAACTGCAGGAGCTGGCCCGGGAATTCCACACCCCGAATAACTCCGGGGGTTCGATAGAGCATGTGCGCGGGAAAGCCCTGATCAGGCAACGACTGGAGCAGTTCAGAGATTCCGGGTTCGAGGAGGCCCTGGCGCTCCAGCCTGGCGGCCCCCGCCAACCGGACCTCCTCGCCAGGATGATCGCCTACGACCTGAAGACGCTCAGCAGCGGTACCAGGATGCGGACGATCTACCACGCCAGCACCCGTTACCACCAGCCGACCAGGGATTACGTGGCGACGCTCGCGCAGGCCGGCGGCCAGTACCGGACCCTCGACGAGCCCTACACTCGACTCATCGTGATGGACCGGCGAGTGGCCGTGATCCCGATCGACGACGACATGAGCCTCGCGGCCTTCATCTACGACCCGGCCATCGTCGACTACCTCGCCAAGGAGGTGTTCGAGCAGTACTGGAGCCGCGCGCTCGAATTCGAGGGCGACCGGACGGTACCCCAGCAAGTGGTGTCCCGCCTGCGCCAGACGATCATCGACCAAATGCTCGAAGGCACCAACCACCGGGTGATCGCACGGCGCCTGGGAATCAGCGAACGGACACTGGCGAGACATATCGCCGAAATGCGGGACGACTACAAGGTCGACTCGCTGTTCCAACTCGGGTACGCGCTCGGCCGAAAGACTCAGGGCTCCGTCGACTGAACCGCCCGGCTACTTCCACCCGCATTCGACGAATTCACCAAAGAATTCCGCCCCCGCGACCACGCTCCCCGCCTGCCGCGTTCACTGCCAGGAGATGTCGTCCGCGATGGCAACGGCAGCCCTGCCGGCGGTCCCGTCCTGCGAGTCGGCGCCGATCGCGAGCGAGCCCGCACCGACCACCGCGGCGACGACAGCCAGCGAAAACACTATCTTGCAGACAAATCGGCGCATTTCGGTCACGCCCTCACTCTCTCTGCCTAGATCCGTCACTAGAAGCATCGAGCAGGATAACGGCTCAGATACAACTGCGCGAGAGGTGGCGACTGCCTGCCGCCGGTGGGCGGGATGTGCGTCATCTCCCTGCCAGTCATCCAGATGACACAGGCCAACTCTGGACGCGCCACCGCCCCGCGATGGACGATCAGTTCGCTCCCAATGGTCCGGCAAGGACACCACACCTTGCCAATGTACCGTCAAATTCTAAACCGTTCATC
This sequence comes from Kitasatospora sp. NPDC058184, assembly GCF_042883725.1. Lineage (NCBI taxonomy): Bacteria > Bacillati > Actinomycetota > Actinomycetes > Kitasatosporales > Streptomycetaceae > Kitasatospora > Kitasatospora sp. NPDC058184. The sequence continues at coordinate 27,617 of NZ_JBHVVE010000005.1, read as the reverse complement.
GGTGGCGTCAGTCCACAGAACGGTCCACAGCCAACGCATCGCCGACACACACTCCCCCGGTCGGCCTTTCCCCGGAGTCGACATGACCGAGCCCTACCTGCGTCACCACGACAGCCAGGCCCCTGAGGGTCGGCGTGCACGTGTGTTCCTGGCCGCCCCGCTGATGCGACTGACCGGGCCGGCCGACAGCGTGGTGACCCTCGCCAGCCGGACGCGGCTGACGACGCTCCGCACCACCCTCCTCCGCAGCGGCGCCGCCGTGTACAGCGCGCACCACAGCGACGCCTGGACCATCTCCGGCCGCGCGCCGGAGCCCCGCGTCCCCTCCGACTTCCGCGCCCTCCAGTCCGCGGACCTCGTGTTCGCCTACGTCGGCGCCCCGCTCTCGGCCGGCGTGAGCCTGGAGCTCGGCTGGGCGTCCGCGCTGCGCAAGCCGATCGTCCTCCTGGTCGACGAGGCCATCACCCACAACCCGCTGATCGCCACCATCGAGCAGGTCGCCCCCGTCCTCCCGCTGGTCTTCGACGACACCTGGTCGCAGGAGGCCCTCAACCACACGGTCGAGACCGCGCTCGACTGGGCCGGCATGGCGCTCTCCCTGCGCGAGGGCTTCTGGACCGCCCCCGGCGAGCAGTTCAACGTCCCCCGGCAGCAGCCCGCCGTCCCCGGCTACTGGCCGACCGGCGCCGCCACCGGCTGAGCAGCGGCTACCCACCGGGCTCCCCCGCCCGGGCTCCCCGCATCTGCCAGCCCAACTGGAACAGCGTCTCCGCGTCGTACAGCTCACGCAGCCGGGCGATGTGACCGGCGACGGTGCGTTCGCTCAGCCCCAACCGGCTGGCGATCGCCCGCTGCGTGAGGCCGCGGGCGAGCAGCCGCCCGACCTGCTCGTGGGCGGCGGGTTCCGTCGACGTGGCCGCCAGGTCGACCCAGTCCACGACCTGCGCCTGCCGCCACTGTTGTTCGAAGACCCCGACCAGGTACGTGACGGTCGCGGGATCCTCCACCACCGCAGCGGCCCTGTTGTCGGGGGCGGCCGGGATCAGGGCGACGGTTCGGTCGAAGATGAGGGTCCGGCTGAAGGCCGCGTCGAGGACCCGGATCCGCGAACCGAGCTTCGTGGTCTCCGCCGCGTACTCGACCTGATCCCGGTCCAGCCTGGCCTGCGGTTGGTAGATCGTGCGCACCGAGCCACCGCGCTCGATGTAGCGGCACGTCTGCGCGAGGCTGTCCTCCCGCTGAGCCGGAGGATGGAACCTGCCCGGCTGGGCGGTCAGGCATTCGTGCGGATAGTCCTTGATGAGCTGGGATAGCAGGTGCCGGATCTCCACCATGCCCGCCACCTGCCGGACGCCACTCGCCACGTCCCTACGACGCGGAGCCGCGTCGTAGGCCTGGGTGAGGTCCTCCAGCAGATCCGGGAGACTGGCTGCCCTGGCGAGCAGACGGCTGCTCTCCTCCCGTAGGTCGGCGCCCAGACGCTCGCTCACGGCCCGGGGGTTGATCGCGCTGTAGACGCCGTCGGCCGCATGCAGAACCAGGAAGCCGAGGTCGGCGAGCTGCCTGACCCCCGCTTCGTCCTGCGCTCGGACCTCACTGACACGGAGCCGGCCGCCGTCCCGGAGGATCTCCCGGTAGAGCTCCCGGGCGGCGGCGTCCGGCAGGTCGGCGTCAGACATCGCGAGCCCCCCGCATCCGCCAGCCCAGTTGGAACAGCGTCTCGGCGTCGTACTGATCCCGCAGCCGCGCGATGTGGGCCGCGACCGTCCGCTCGCCCAGGCTCAACCGGGTCGCGATCGCCCGCTGGGTGAGCCCCCGCACGAGTAGGCGTCCCACCTGCTCGTGCGCGGCGGGTCCGGCGGAGCCACCGGCCAGGGCTGCCCAGTCCACCACCGTGGCCCGAGCCCACTGCTGATCGAAGACCCCTACGAGGTAGGCCACCATCGCGGGGTCCTCCACGACGGCGACGACCGTGTTGTCGGGGGCCGCCGGGATCACGGCCACGGTGCGGTCGAAGATCAGGGTTCGGGTGAACGGCCCGTCCAGCACCCGGATCGGGGCTCCGACCTGCGTCGACCCTCGCGCGAACTCGACGGTGGGCATGTCGGCGCAGGCCGTCGGCTCGAAGATCGTGCGTATCGCGCCTCCCGCCTCGATGTAGCGACGGCTCTGCTCCAGCGAGTCCTTCATGTGCTCCGGCGGACGGGCACCGCCGGGTTGGGCACCGAGGGCCTCGTGCGGATAGTCCTTGACCAACTGCGAGACCAGGTGCCGGATCTCCGCCATGCCCGTCAGCCGACGGACGCCTCCACCCGACTCGCTCCGACGCGGTGCGGCGTCGTAGGCCTGGGTGAGGTCGTCCAGCAGATCCGGAACGAGCGCGGCCCGGGCGAGCAGGCGGGCGCTCTCCTCCCGCAGGTCCACGCCGATGCGCTCGGCCACGGACCGGGGGTTCACCGCGCTGTAGGCGCTGTCGGCGACGCGGAGGACGAGCAGTCCCAGGTCGGCGAGTTGTCTGACCGTCGGCTCGTCCTCGGGACGGATGTCGGCGACGTGGAGGCGGCCGCCGTCCCTGAGGATCTCCCGGTAGAGCTCCCGGGCGGCGGCGTCCGGCAAGTCGGCGTCAGGCATCGTGGGCTCCCCGCATCTGCCAGCCCAGCTGAAACAGCGTCTCGGCGTCGTACTGCTCCCGCAGCCGGGCGATGTGGCCGGCCACGGTCCGCTCGCCCAGGCCCAGGCGGGTGGCGATCGCGCGCTGGGTGAGGCCCTGGGCGAGCAGTCGGGCGATCTGCTGATGGCTGGGCGAGTCGGCGGAACCGGCGGCCAGGGCAGCCCAGTTGACTCCCTCGGCGCGCTGCCAGAGCTGCTCGAAGGTGTCCACCACGAAGGACACCATCGCCGGGTCGTCGACCACGGCGGCGCTGGTGTGATCGGGAGCGGCCGGGATGACGGCCACGGTGCGGTCGAAGACCAGGAAGCGTGCGAACGGGACGGCGAGGATCCGGGTGGTGCAGCCGAGCAGGGCGACCTCGGCGGCGAAGCGGACGGTCGGCGGGTCCAGTCTGGCCGAGGCCTCGTAGAGCGAGCGCACGGTGCCACCGCGCTCGTGGACGCGGCGGGCGCGGTCGAGGGAGTCGGGTAGCAGTTCGGCGGGACGGGGGCCGCCGGGCTGGGCGGTCATCGTCTCGTCGGGGAACTCCTGGGCCAGCAGTTCCAGTTCGTGCCGGATGTCCTCCTTCGCCGTGAGGTAGCGGACTCCGGCCGGGCCGCTCCGCCGTTTCGGGGTCGCGTCGTAGGCGCGGGTCAGTTCGCCCATCAGCTCGGGCAGTTGCTCGGCCTCCACGAGCAGGCGGGCGCTCTGTCGGCGGATCTCGGTGCCGATCCGCTCCGTGGCCGCCCGCGGGTCGACCGCGCTGTACGCCGCGTCCTGCAACTGCGGCACCAGCAGCCCGAGTTCCACCAGCCGTCGGAGCGCGGGACCGTCCTCCGCGCCGACCTCGGCCGACCGGACCCGGCCGCCCTCGCGCAGGACGGCGAGGTAGAGGGCGCGGGCGGCGGCGTCCGGGAGGGCGGCGGAGAGCGGGGTGGCGGGGGTGTCAGTCATGGTGTTCTCCGCGGAGCTGCCAGCCGAGGTGGAAGAGGCTGTGGGCGCCGTAGCGGTCGCGCAGCCGGGAGATGTGGGCGGCGACGGTGCGTTCGCTCACGCCGAGCCGGGTGGCGACGGCCCGTTGGGTGAGGCCGCGGGCGAGCAGTCGGCCGATCCGGACGGTGGTGACGGACGGCGGGTCGAGGTGGCGGTCGGCGGGGGTGGCGCGGGCCCAGTCGCGTTCGAACTGGGCGACCAGGTAGGCGACGGTGGTGGGGTCGGTGAGGAAGGCGGCCCGGTTGCGGTCCTCGTCGGCGGGGATGACGGCCACCGCGCGGTCGAAGACCAGTACCCGCTCGTACGGTTCGGCGAGGACGCGGACCTGGGCGCCGTGCCCGGTGCGCAGCGCGACCTGGCTCCGTACGGCGGGGTCGGCGAGGGTGACCGGCTGGTAGACGGTGCGCAGTGAGCAGCCGCGGCGGAGCAGCGAGAGGTCCTGGGCGAGGGCCATCCGGAGGGCTTCGAGGGGACGCGGTCCGGGCTGGGCGGCGAGGACCTCCTCCCGGCATTCCGAGACGAGTTCGCCGACCCGCCGGCGGACTTCGGCGGCGTCGTCGACGGTGCCGGCCGCGGGATCGCCGGTACCGGGATCGCCTGCACCGGGGTGGACAGCCGGGAGGTCGACGCCCGGGTGGCGGGCGGCGTCGTAGGCGCGGGCCAGTGGCCCGAGGGTGCCCGGGAGCCGCTCGGCGTGCCGTAGCAGGCGGAGGGCGCGGGTGCGCAGTTCGAGGCCGATCCGGTCGCCGAGGGCGCGCGGGCTGGCGGCGGTCCAGCCGGTGGCGGTGGGGGTGAGCAGGCCGCGGGCGACGAGGGCGGCCAGGGTGGGGCGGTCGGCGGGGGCGAGGTCCTCGGGGCGCAGTCGGCCGCCGCCCCGGACGGCGGTGAGGTAGAGCGCCCGCTCGGCCGGGCCCGGCTCATCGGTCATCGCGGGAGCCTCGCATCAGCCAGCCGAGTTGGAAGAGGGTCTGGGCGCCGTAGCGGTCGCGCAGCCGGGAGATGTGGGCGGCGACGGTGCGTTCGCTCAGGCCCAGCCGGGTGGCGACGGCGCGCTGGGTGAGGCCGCGGGCGAGCAGCCGGCCGACCCGGTCGGGGATGGTGCGGGCGGGTGTCTGGCCGGGGGCGGCGGCGCCGGCGGTGTCGGCGCGGGCCCAGTCGCGTTCGAAGGTGCCGACCAGGTAGGTGATGGTGGCCGGGTCGGTGATGAAGGCGGCGGTGCTGTTGTCGTCGTTGGCGGAGATCACGGCGACGGTCCGGTCGAAGACGATCAGCCGCTGGAAGGGCTCGTCGAGCACCCGGATGAGCGAGCCGTGCCGGGTGACCTCCTCGGCGTAGGCGAGGGCGGGCGGGTCGGCGAGGGCGACCGGCTGGTAGATGGTGCGCAGCGAGCAGCCGCGCCGGAGCAGTTGGACGTCCTGGAGGAGGGCGACCTGGAGGGTGTCGGCGGGCCGGTGGCCGGGTTGCGCGGTGAGGACCTCGGAGCGGCAGTCGGAGACCAGTTGGGAGATCCGCTGGCGGATGTGGACGTGCCCCTCGACGTGGACGGCGCCGCCGGCCCGGTCGGTCGGCCGGGGCATCGCGTCGTAGGCCCGGGTGAGGCCGTCGAGGGCGCCCGGGAGGTTCTCCGCGCGGACCAGCAGCCGGGTGGCCTCGCTGCGCAGTTCGGCGCCGAGGCGGTCGCTGACCGAGCGCGGGCTGACGGCGGTGTAGCAGCGGTCCATCCGGTTGACCATCAACAGGCCGATGTCGATGAGCTGTTGGAGCGCGCCCCGGTCGGCGTCCGCGACCTCGCCGGTGGGGACGCGGCCGCCCTCGGCGATGATGGCCAGGTAGAGCTGCCGGGCGGCCTCGTCGGGCTCCTCGCCCACCGGTCCCTGCTGCGGTGTGACCGCCGGTTCCGCCGTCACGTCGCACTCTCCCTGCCGGACGCCTCTCCCCTGGTGCTGCCCCTGTTCCTCGCCGCGCGGGCCGCGGCACCGGTGGGCCGGGCGGGCTCGCGGTGCCGGTGGGCGGTACGGCGTGATCATGGATCAGGCGGTCACGGTACCGGGTGGGACGGCGGACCCCCGGGCCCGGGTGCCGTCGCACGCCGGGTCGTCCGGGGGCCGCCATCGGTACGCCAATGCCAAGGCGCTCCCGTCGAGGCGGAGCAGCAACGCCTCGACGGGTCCGGCCGGGAGGCCATCACCACACATGGTCCCGGCCGGCGCCCTTCCCCCCCGTTCCACCGGTGCGGGTTGTCGCACCTGCGGTCAGTTTCGAAGAGCGAGTCGCCACCATCAGGCTGCGGTTGCCTGGACGACTTGGCGTGCCTCCACCCTCACAGCGTGACGGCCGGTGAACAAGTGCCGCCCGAGTGCATGTTCGCGCAATTGCAGCTATCTGCATCCGGGGGCGGCCGCGGGCGGTTCGGGCGGTGGGGCGGATTCCGGTGGGAACCCGGGCCTGGAAGGGGAGTCGGCGCCGACCGGCACTTCCGCCGGGCGGCTGTGCGCGGTCGTCCCGGCCGTGCACGTTCCTGCATCCGCGGCGTGCTCCTGAGCCGTACCGTCCGCGCGCGGGGACGGGCCCCGCACCACGCGGACGGCCGCCCCGGGCGACGGGCTTCTCAGCGGGCCAGCAGCCGCCCCCGCGCGAGCCCGGCCGCAGTGCCGCCCGCGGCGAGCACCCAGGCGGACGCGAGCAGCAGGTAGAGGCCGACGGCCAGCGCGCTGAAGCCCGCGAAGCCGGTGTGCCGGGCGAGCGCGGAGGCGCCGGTGACGCAGGTGCCGACCGGGAAGGTGTACGCCCACCAGGTCATCGCGAACGGCATCCCGGCCCGGCGGGCCCGCAGGTTGGCGGCGAGCGCGACGGCCAGCCAGAGCATCGCGACGCCGATCACCGCCACGCCGTACAGCTCGGCGAGGTCGGTCATGGCGGGGGCCAGCGCGGGCAGTACCGGGCGGGCGGCGTCGGCGAGCTGGTGGACCGCGGTGACGGACTGGCCGAGCGGGCCGAGCACCAGGAACAGCGTGGGGGTGAGCGCCAGGGCGGGCAGCCTGCTGTGGAACAGCCCGGTGAACACCACCGGCAGCAGCACCAGGGTGGCCAGCAGGCCGACGCCGAACAGCGCCCAGCAGCCGTACAGCATGGCCTGCTGGGCCGTTCCGGCCGGCAGGTGCGGGACGAGCGCCGGGCCGCAGGCGGAGGCGACCAGCGGGGCGACCACCGGCAGCAGCCAGGTCGGGTTGGCCTCCAGGGCGGAGACCCGGTGCCGGGTGATCATCAGGTACGGGATGCCGCCGGCCACGGCCAGCGCGTACACGGTGCCGAGGCTCCACAGCACCGCGTCCAGGGCGACCGCCGGGCCGGTGCCGATGACCCGGGAGCCGAGCAGCAGGGTGCCCAGTCCGACCGAGAGCAGCGCCATCGGCGGGCAGCCGTAGAAGACCGCGGTCGCCGGGTTGTCCAGCAGCTGGGCGCGGGCCGCCTCGCGGTGCCGGGTGAGGTGGACCAGCCGGGCCCCGGCCAGCACCAGCAGGGCGGCCAGCGCGAGCGCCCACAGCACCTCGCCGAAGCCGGTCAGCCCGGGCGGCCGCACCGGCAGGACGGCGGCGCCGTTCGCCAGGATCGCGGTGCCCATCACGGCGGCGTACCAGTTGGGGCCGAGCTGGGCGAGGTCGGGCCGGCGGCGGGCGGCGGGGCGGGCGAGGGGTCGGATACCGGCCAGAGTGGACATGCTCCCACCGTCGCCCGGAGGGCCCGGCGGCCGGTAGCGCCGGGGCTTCTATGGGGGCATAGCCTGGATCTATGCCCCTCTCCTCGCACGTCCCCGAACTCGGCGCCCTGGAACTGCTGCTCGCGGTGGCCCGGCTGGGCAGCGTCGGACGGGCGGCGGCCGAGCTGGGCGTCAGCCAGCCGACCGCCAGCGCCCGGATCAAGGGCATGGAGCGGCAGATCGGCGTCGCGCTGCTGGACCGCTCGCCCCGGGGCAGCCGGCCGACCGAGGCGGGCCGGCTGGTGGTCGAGTGGGCCCGGCAGGTGGTGGAGGCGGCGCAGGCGCTGGACGCCGGGATCGACGCGCTGCGCGAGCGGCGGGACGCCAAGCTGCGGGTGGTGGCCAGCCTGACCGTCGCCGAGTACCTGATGCCCGGCTGGCTGCTGGGCCTGTCCGAGGCCAGCCCGGGCACCGCGGTGACGCTGCGGACCGCGAACTCGGCGGAGGTCGCCGGGCACGTCCTGGCCGGGGACGCCGACCTCGGCTTCGTCGAGGGCCCGTCCACCCCGCCCGGGCTGGCCGGCGCGGTGGTGGCGGCGGACCGGCTGGTGGTCGTGGTGGCGCCCGGCCACCCGTGGGCGCGCCGCCGCGCCCCGCTGACCGGGGCCGAGCTGGCGGCCGTCCCGCTGGTGCTGCGCGAGCCCGGCTCGGGCACCCGGGAGGTACTGGAGGCGGCCCTGAAGCCGTACGGGGGCGCGGTGCGGCCCCGGATGGAGCTGGCCTCGTCGACCGCGCTGAAGGCGGCGGCGATGACCGGGGCGGGGCCGGTCTGCCTGAGCGAGCTGGCCGTGGTGGAGGAACTGGCCACCCGGCGGCTGGTCGAGGTGCCGCTGGTGGAGGAACTGGACCTGCGGCGGCCGCTGCGCGCGGTCTGGCCGGCCGGGCAGCGGCCGAGCGGGCCGGCCCGGGAGCTGCTGGGGCTGACCCGGCGGCCCGTCGGGCGTCCGGCGGCGCGCCGGCTTCCCCCGGCCTGAAGAAGCCCTGTCCGGGAAAGGTTGAGCGGAATAGACTCAACTTAGTGCATGCTGTACGTAGCAGTAGTGAAGGACGACCAGGGAGGACCCCCCAGCAGTGGACGCCAGCAAGTTCACCACCAAGACGCAGGACGCCCTGTCCGCCGCGATCCGGCAGGCGGGCACGGCCGGCAACCCGGACGTCAGGCCGGTGCACATCCTGATCGCCCTGCTGGAGCAGCCCGAGGGCATCGCCCGGCCCCTGCTGGAGGCGGTCGGCGCCGACGTCGCCCGGGTCGACGCCGAGGCCCGCCGCCAGGCGGCCGCGCTGCCCAGCGCGATGGGCTCGACGGTCTCCGCGCCGCAGCTCGCCCGGGACACCATCGCGGTGCTCACCGAGGCCGGCAAGCGCGCGAGCGACCTCGACGACCAGTACGTCTCCACCGAGCACCTGATGGTCGGCCTGGCCGCCGAGGGCGGGCAGGTGGCCGAGCTGCTGGTGCAGCAGGGCGCCACGCCGAAGGCGCTGCTCGCCGCGTTCAAGGACGTCCGGGGCAGCGGCCGGGTCACCTCGCCGGACCCGGAGGGCACCTACAAGGCGCTGGAGAAGTACGGCACCGACCTCACCCAGGCCGCCCGGGACGGCAAGCTCGACCCGGTGATCGGCCGCGACCACGAGATCCGCCGGGTGGTCCAGGTGCTCTCCCGCCGGACCAAGAACAACCCGGTGCTGATCGGCGAGCCCGGCGTCGGCAAGACCGCCGTGGTCGAGGGCCTGGCCCAGCGCATCGTGGCCGGCGACGTGCCGGAGTCGCTGCGCGGCAAGCGGCTGGTCTCGCTGGACCTCAGCGCGATGGTCGCGGGCGCCAAGTTCCGCGGCGAGTTCGAGGAGCGGCTGAAGGCCGTCCTGAACGACATCAAGGCCTCCGACGGCCAGGTCGTCACCTTCATCGACGAGCTGCACACCATGGTCGGCGCGGGCGCCGGCGGGGACTCCGCGATGGACGCGGGCAACATGCTCAAGCCGATGCTGGCCCGCGGCGAGCTGCGGATGGTCGGCGCCACCACGCTGGACGAGTACCGCGAGCGGATCGAGAAGGACCCGGCCCTGGAGCGCCGCTTCCAGCAGGTGCTGGTCGGCGAGCCCAGCGTGGAGGACTCGATCGCCATCCTGCGCGGCCTCAAGGGCCGGTACGAGGCGCACCACAAGGTGCAGATCTCGGACGCCGCCCTGGTCGCCGCGGCCACCCTGTCCAACCGCTACATCACCTCCCGCTTCCTGCCCGACAAGGCGATCGACCTGGTCGACGAGGCGGCCTCCCGGCTGCGGATGGAGATCGACTCCTCCCCGGTCGAGATCGACGAACTCCAGCGCTCGGTCGACCGGTTGCGGATGGAGGAGCTGGCCCTGGAGAAGGAGTCGGACCCGGCCTCGGTCGACCGGTTGGCCCGGCTGCGGCGCGACCTCGCCGACCGGAACGAGCAGTTGAGCGTGCTCACGGCCCGCTGGGAGCAGGAGAAGAAGAGCCTCAACCGGGTCGGCGAGCTCAAGGGGCGGCTGGACGACCTGCACGGCGCGCTCGAACGCGCCCAGCGCGACGGGGACTTCGAGCGGGCGTCCAAGCTGATGTACGCCGAGATCCCGGCCGCCGAGAAGGAGCTCACCGACGCCCAGGAGCGGGCCGCCGACCAGGACGCCTCCGCCTCGATGGTCAAGGAGGAGGTCGGCCCGGACGACGTGGCCGACGTGGTCGCCTCCTGGACGGGCATCCCGGCCGGCCGGCTGCTGGAGGGCGAGAGCGCCAAACTCCTGCGCATGGAGGAGGAGTTGGGCCGCCGCCTGATCGGCCAGAAGGAGGCCGTGCAGGCCGTCTCGGACGCGGTGCGGCGCACCCGCTCCGGCATCGCCGACCCGGACCGCCCGACCGGCTCCTTCCTCTTCCTCGGCCCGACCGGCGTCGGCAAGACCGAACTCGCCAAGGCCCTGGCCGACTTCCTGTTCGACGACGCCCGGGCCATGGTCCGGATCGACATGAGCGAGTACGGCGAGAAGCACTCGGTCTCCCGCCTGGTCGGCGCCCCGCCCGGGTACGTCGGCTACGAGGAGGGCGGCCAGCTCACCGAGGCGGTCCGCCGCCGCCCGTACAGCGTGGTGCTGCTGGACGAGGTGGAGAAGGCGCACCCGGAGGTCTTCGACGTCCTGCTCCAGGTGCTGGACGACGGGCGGCTCACCGACGGCCAGGGCCGCACGGTGGACTTCCGCAACGCCATCCTGATCCTCACCTCCAACCTGGGCTCGCAGTACCTCGTCGACCCGGCCACCCCGGAGGCCGAGAAGCGGGAGCTGGTGCTGGGCACCGTCCGGTCCGCGTTCAAGCCGGAGTTCCTCAACCGGCTGGACGACATCGTGGTCTTCGAGCCGCTGGGCACCGGCGAGCTGAGCCGGATCGTCGACCTCCAGGTGGCCCTCCTGGGCGAGCGGCTGCGGGAGCGGCGGCTCACCCTGGACGTCTCCGAGGCCGCCCGCGACTGGCTGGCGCTCACCGGCTACGACCCGGCGTACGGCGCCCGCCCGCTGCGCCGGCTGGTGCAGTCCGCGATCGGCGACCAGCTGGCCCGGGCGATCCTGTCCGGCGCGGTGCACGACGGGGACACCGTCGTGGTCGAGCGGGACGAGGAGGGCGACCGCCTCACCGTCCGCGGCCGGGGGCCGCTGGAGAAGTAGCACCGCCGGGCGTCCGGCGCACGGGCCGTTCCCTCCGCTCCGGCGGCGGGGGACGGCCCGTTCCGCGTCCCCGGCCCGGTTCGCGCCCCCGGCCCGTCTCGCGCCCCGGGCCGGACGCCGTCACTCCGCCGCCTGCCGCAGCAGCCGCCGCGTCCGGTCCCGCCGGCTGCGCGCCAGCCGGTGCAGTTCGGCCACCTGGGCGTCCGGCAGGTTCCAGGTCTGGGTCAGCAGCCGCAGCGTGGACACCCGCGGGCAGGACACCTCCCGTTCCAGGTCCCGGATCGACCGTACGCTCAGCCCGGTCGCCTCGCCCAGCTGCTCCTGCGTCATCCCCCGGTCCAGCCGGATGCTCCGCAGCAGCGCCCCGAGCGATGCGCCGTCCCCCGTCGCCGCTCCACCCACTCCTGTTCCCCCCTCAATTCCGGACAGTCCGCCTCAGGACAGCTCAACTCACCCGGCTGGGCCGGGATTTGACCGAAGCGATTTCCGTCGCACGCTAACCGCATCCGGCCCGCACGGCAGCCGAACCGGCGCGCCGGGCGCGTGACGTGGCTCACGCGTGCTCTCCGGACGGCCTCCACCCCGCCCCGCGCACCCTCCGTGACCGCCGCCCGCTCCACCCCCGCCGGAACCACCGGGGAACACGCGGAGGAAGCCCGGGAAGAACCGGGGAAGGACACCGGGAACGACACCGCGAAGAACGCCGCGAAGAACGCCGGACGAAGATCGACTCGCCCCTCGGCTGCCCCTGTGAGCGGAGCCCCGAATGAGGCAGGATGGGAGGTGGAAAGGGCGGCCTCTCATTGCCGGCCACCACGTGCACTGAGGAATGAGGACCCCCATGAGCATCGACCCGTCGTCCATCCCGTCCTTCGGCGTCCCCCAGGGCGGCCAGCCCGGCGGCCAGGGCGGGCGGCCGGCCGGCCCGCCGCCGATCATCGTCCCGGACCAGGGCCTGGTCACCCAGCTGCTGGACCAGATGCAGCTCAAGCACGTCGTGGACGAGGAGGGCGACCTCACCGCCCCCTGGGAGGGCTTCCGCGTCTACTACATGTTCCGCGGCGAGCAGAAGGAGCTCTTCGCGGTGCGCGCCTTCTACGACCGCGCGTACCCGCTGGAGAAGAAGGGCGAGATCCTCGACCTGATCGACGAGTGGAACCGCGAGACCCTCTGGCCCAAGGTCTACACCCACACCCACGAGGACGGCGTGGTCCGCCTGATCGGCGAGGCCCAGATGATCGTCGGCGCCGGCGTCAACCTGGACTACTTCGTCACCACCACCGCCAACTGGACCCAGGCCGCGGTCGGCTTCGAGCAGTGGATCGTCGAGCGCCTCGGCCTCCAGAACGAGATCGAGGGCGAGGACGGCGAGGGCGCCGAGGGCACCGACGAGGCCTGATCCCTCCCCGGTACCCCCCGCACCGCCCGTTCGGCCCGCCACCCGCCCCCGCGCCGGTGGCGGGCCGTTCTTGTCCCCGGCTCCCGGCTGACCCAGGATGGCCTGACAACGAGCCGTGAGGAGCCACCGATGGGTACCAGGCCACTGCTGAACCGCCGACTGGCCGGGATGGGCACGACGGTCTTCGCCGAGATGTCCGCCCTGGCCACGGCCACCGGTTCGATCAACCTCGGCCAGGGCTTCCCGGACACCGACGGGCCCGAGGAGGTCCGCGAGGCGGCCGTACGGGCCCTGCGCGAGGGCCGCGGCAACCAGTACCCGCCCGGCCCCGGCGTCCCCGAGCTGCGCACCGCGATCGCCGAGCACCAGCAGCGCTTCCACGGCCTCGCGTACGACCCGGACAGCGAGGTGCTGGTCACCGCCGGCGCCACCGAGGCCATCGCCGCCACCCTGCTGGCCCTCCTGGAGCCGGGCGACGAGGTGATCGCCTTCGAGCCGTTCTACGACTCGTACGCCGCCTGCATCGCGATGGCCGGCGCCACCCGGGTGCCGCTCACCCTGCGGGCCCCGTCCTTCCGCCCCGACCTGGACGAGCTGCGCTCGCTGATCACCCCGCGCACCCGGCTGCTGCTGATCAACACCCCGCACAACCCGACCGGCACCGTCCTCACCGCCGAGGAGCTCGCCGCCATCGCCGAACTCGCCGTCGAGCACGACCTGCTGGTCGCCACCGACGAGGTCTACGAGCACCTGGTGTTCGGCGCCGCCCACCACCCGATCGCCGCCCTGCCCGGCATGCGCGGACGCACCGTCAGCATCTCCTCGGCCGGCAAGACCTTCTCCTTCACCGGCTGGAAGGTCGGCTGGGTCACCGCGAGCCCGGACCTGGTGGCGGCCGTGCGCACCGCGAAGCAGTACCTCACCTACGTCAGCGCCGGCCCCTTCCAGTACGCCGTCGCCGAGGCCCTGCGGCTGCCGGACACGTACTTCGACACCCTCCGCGCCGACCTGCTGCGCAAGCGCGACCTGCTGGTCGACGGCCTCACCGCGGCCGGCTTCCGGGCCTTCACCCCCGAGGGCACGTACTTCGTCACCACCGACATCACCCCGCTCGGCGAGAAGGACGGCATCGAGTTCTGCCGTGCCCTGCCCGGCCGTTGCGGCGTCGTCGCCATCCCGAACGCGGTGTTCTACGACGACGTGGAGGCCGGCCGTAGCCTGGTCCGCTTCACTTTCTGCAAAAAGGACGAGGTCCTTCAGGAGGCCGTCGCCCGCCTGCGGCGCTTGGTGTCCTGAGCTCACGCGACCCGCGTCTCGACGGCGTTCACCTCCGGCTGCCCGGCACGGCGGCCGGCGGCCGCCGTGCCGGGCAGGTCTCCGGCACGCAGCCGTGACCGACGCGCGCGGTGCCGTCGTCGAGGCGGAGAAGGACGGCAAGCACGCAACCATCGGCCACCCTGAGTTCGAGCGCGTGGCGGCGCAAGCTGGAGATCTGGGCGCTGCTGGTGCCACGCCGGACGACGAGCGGCGAGTGGCCGCCGGGAGTCGTGAACGCGCGGCTCATCGGGGCCCTGCGCAGCCCGAGCCGCCAGGTCAGCCATGTGTGCACGTTGACACCGCTGCCGCGCAGGATGTCCCCGTTGACAGGGATTCGCATGCCGAGGACCTCGCCTTCAACGGCCATCGTGTCCGGCTGGACCGGTTCTTCCTCCTCGAAGTGGCGAGCGCCGCGGGAAACGAGATCGACCAAGCCGTCGAGGGTCTCGCCGAGCTGGTCACTGAGCAGGCACTGCTTCAGACGCCATGGGGTGACCGGGTACAGCTCCGTCACCTTGGCGAAGAGGTGTGCCCGGGAGAGGGGACCCGACTCAGTGACCACCGAGACCATCGCCTCCACTGCAGTGGCGTACGGGGATGCGCGCAGGTGCGTCCACTCGACCAGGGCCCAGGTGCCCTCGGGACGGATCTGCCGGAAGCGGTCATCACGGCGCAGTGCCTCCCGTACGGCCGCAGCGGTCGTCGCGGCCATCGGGGCGAGCAGCTCGTCGGCCCGACACGGGCGCCCGGTCTCCAGCAACCATAGGTACGCCGCGTCACGTCCCCGTGCTTTGCGGCGGACCCAGTCCCCATCGGGGCTCAGAGCGAGCCGCGACGAGGAGTGGCTCAGCAGCCAGTGCAGAGGGAGCCCTGCGGGCAATCCGGCCCCGGAAGCCGCATGGCTGAGGTCATCGCCCCGGAAGGGCGCGGCGTCAACCAGACGACGTAGGGCTCCGTCCAGCACCCCCGGATCGGCGCTCCACCATCCCCGCAACGGCCCCGCCCACGTCCGCGGCACAGCCAGCCCCGCCGCTGCCAGCAGCTCGTCCAGCAACACGTGGTCGACGGTCCCGAGCGTGGCAGCGTAGTACCCCCGCGGGGCGGCCACGCCCGCACCCATCGCGCGCAGGCTCTCCCGCCAACCGTTTTGGACCATGTCCGCCATCACCACGAGCCGCTTTCGCGTCCCGCTCTGAATCTGACGCACGCGCTCGCGGCTCAGCCCCAGCGGCGCCCCGACCTCGTCCAGAGTCCGGCCCTTGGATCGGCCCGCGATGACGGCTCGCTCACGCTCATCAAAGACCCCGGACTCCCACGCCCTGACCAGCCATTCGCCCATCGACCACTCATCCCCCATCGAAACCTCTCACAGCTCGCTGAAGTAGACGACCCGCACACCGAGGAACTCAGCCATGCGCTGGTGCTCCTCTTTCTTCTCCGGCGACACAGGGTTGCGGAACGGATCGACGACGCAGATCGTCCAGGGCCAGGTCTCGCCAGTGGATCGATCGAGGATGGCGGGCCACACGAGGTGCTTGAGGTTCGCCGCCGTGCCAGCCACGAAGTGCTGCTCCTCGTCCTCAGTCCCGATTTCGCGGATTTTCGCGCGCATCGGCTTCTGTTGCGTGGTGTCCGGAATGACCTCCCAGCTGGGTCCGTACGTCGCCACGACCATCTGCTCGAGCGTCGCCGCCGGCCGGGTCACATACTTGGCGTACTTTCCCTCGCCACGCCTCGCCCTCTCGTACTCCTTCATGGGACAGTCCTTCAGCCACGGGCGGATGTTGGCCTGCTGCCCCACGAATCCGAGGAGGCGGCCGCCGATCTCCGGATCCTCCGTCCATTCCTGGTACAGGCGAGTGCGGTCCGCGTCCTGAAGATGCGGCCACTGAGCCTCATCGGCCTGGGCGTAGATCCGCGTAACCACGGCCTTCTCAACAGCGGACGGGATCTTGTAGTCAGTCACAGTATTCCTTTCGGCAGGGGGAACTGGAGGCGGACTTCGTCCGCCGCGGTCTCAAGGTCGGCGGCGTCCTGGATCCACATGTCCATGAGAGAGCCGACCGTCTCGTCCTGGAACTCGATACGGGAGACGTACGGGAGTTCCAAATGCTCGGTCTTCTCAGCCTCCAGCGTCCGGCGCAGGTTCAGCACCGCCGCGGCGCGACGGATGTCGGTGACGAAGTCGAGGACCTTCAGAGCCTTCTTGCCAGGGCTCAGACGCAGCCCCCGGCCCAGCTGCTGCACGAAAATCCTTCGACTGTGGGTGACGCGAAGGAACGCGATCAGATTCACGTCGGGCACGTCGACACCCTCGTTGAACACGTCCACGCAGGTGATCGCCGGTACACGGCCGAGACGGAACTCATTCAGCAGGACATCGCGGTGACGTTTCGACAAACCACTATGCAGATGTGAGGCGTTGGCCCACGCGGAGTCCGAGACAGCGAGAAGACCCGCCATGTGCTCGGCGTGCTCGATGGTCTGGCAGAACACGATGGCCCGGGGTTCGACGGTCTCCCGCCAGGTCTCCCGCAGGTGCTCGACGATCTCCTCGTCCCGCTGGGGAAGGAACAGGCGCCGATTGAGGTCCTTGATCGAGTAACCATGACGACTGATGTCCTGGACCGCGTCCCAGTCGACGCCGTCCGCGTACAGCTTGTAGTCGACGGCCGACAGGTAGCCCGCCGCCATACCCTCAGCGATTCCCATCTTGAAGCTGGGCCGTCCGAAGCGGGCGGTGATGTCGAACTTGTCGCCACGCCAAGGCGTGGCGGTGACTCCGAATCGCCCTGCAGCCCCACACAGATCGAGGAGTTTCGCAAACCTGCCGGTCTCGGCGACGTGGTGGGTCTCGTCGATCATGATGAGGTCGGGCTCGTAGCCCGCGCGTACGGCGGCCAGCGCGGACTCGACGGTCGCGACGACGACACCGTCGAGGGCCCTGGGCTTATTCTCCCCGGTGAGGAGGCGGGTCGGCACACCCTTCGGGATGTGCCGCCACAGCGCCTTCTCGAGCTGACCCACCAGGTCGCGCATGTGTGCGACGACCAGAACACGCGCGTCTGGACGCGAGGCGAGGAAGTTGCCGATGACTTCCCCACCGACGACCGTCTTGCCCAAACCCGTCGCCAGGACCAGCAGCGCCGTCCCCGCCGCGTCGAGGTCCCGCTCAATCGCAACCACGGCCTGTTCCTGGTAGGGCCGCAGGGCATAGGAGGCGGGTACGCGGTCCGGCATTCGCTCACCGATGGCGCGCAGGGTGGCCCCGTGCCACAGGGTGATGTCGACGCCGATCCCCGCCAGTGCCTGGCGCCGCGCCTGAGCCGACGCGGTGATGTCGGTGTTGGTGACCAGGACGGCCTTGTCGGCACGGTAGTGGGTACGGGCGCGCTCGAGGTCGTCGATGCCGGCGTGGTCGGCGGTGCCGTGCGCCTTCCACTTGCTTTGGAAGACCCACTGCTCCTGGTCGCGGACCGCGAGCAGGTCGGCGCCCTGGTCGTGGGCGCCGTCGATGACACGGACGTCCTGAAACCCGAGGTGCCACAAGGTTCGTTCGAGCGCCTTGGTCAGACCCTCAGGGCCACCGTCGCGGAGTTCGGCAGCCGTCAGGAACGCGGCGCTCACTCCTCACCCGCCAGTTCGTCACGCAGGAGGGCGATGCTCAGGCGAGCGCGCCGCAGCTGCGGTGCGGTGGCCTCGCCCACGAAGGTGCCGAGCGTCGCGACATCCGCGAGGCAGCCCGTGACTCGGGCCAGACTCAGGGCCTTTGCGGATGGCGAGGACACCCCGGTGTACGGGCCACGGAAAGCGGCGCCATCCATGAACGTCGCCGGCATCGCTTCGACAAGCCGGACCAGGGCCAGCGCGGGAACGTGGTGGACGAACCCGGAGTCGAGGCCGAGACGGCCGAGGAGACCAAGACGTCCGGCGGCGATCATCGCCTCCTCGGTCGCGGTCTTCTCTTCCTTGGAGAGGTGGCCGTAGGCAGGCGTGTGGCCGCCGCTACGGTCGAGGGCCTCGGCCACACGCTCGCGGATCTCCCCGAGGAGGTCTCGGGCCTCCGCGCCGACGGTGGTGCCGTCGAGCGCGCTGTCCTGCAGGGACTCGGCGCGGATCGCGGCGACGAGCTGCGACGGGCTCCAGTCGGAGCGCGCCCGCACTTTCAGGACGGCGGCCAGGTCGACCAGGAGGAGATCGGCGTAGTCCATGCCGAAGCGACGGAACGCGGCGTGCTCGGAGTCCACAAGAGCGGTGACCTCATTGCCCGACCGCTGGTCGAGGAGGACCGGAACGTGCAGCTCGTTGTCGTCGCGAAGCCGCTCGCCCGACTTCAGAAGCAGGGTCCGCACCTTCAGGTAGCCGAGTTCGGGGTGCCCGAACGGTCGACTCAGGTAGGCGTGTGGCGACGCCGCGTCCTCGTACCGAGCCAGGCGCTCGCTACGGGTCTCCGACCTCTCCTTGATCGCCACAGGCTGGGCGGCCACGGTGGCGACAGCCCCGGCCCCGGGCTTGGCGGTACCGGTGGCGGGAATGTCGACGGGCATGCCGAGCGCGCCCAGAACCGCCTGCTCGTCGGGCTGGACCGGCACGCTGGCGATCGTCCTCGCCTCCTTGCCCTGCTTCTTGATCTCCTCATGCCGCAGGACCGCCTGCCACCAGTGCTCGTCGGTCTGGAACTCGGAGACGCCCGCCTGGAACTTTCGGCCCCAGTCCCGGGTATCCGCGTGGACCGGCTTGTTTCCATCGCCCGGGACGAGGCACCGGAGACCCGCGTCGTTACGGCGGAAGCCCTTGAACAACAGGCCCAGCGGGCTCTCGTTCTCCGTGTAGCCGAGCTTCCGGGCACGCTGAGGCTGGAGTGGGGCCACGCCGCGTAGTACCTCCAGGGCGGTGAGCCAGCTGCGATCCCCGTACTCGAAAGCGTCCTTCTGGTAGGTCACGGGGACGTGGTCGAGGTGGATCTCGCCGATGAGGCGGCCGCCCTGGTGGGCGAGCTCGACCGGGTACTCTGGCTCCTCGTTCCCCGCGATCCCGTCGGGGTTGTTCCAGGTGAAGAGCTGCTTGTCCCAGCGCAGGATCTTCCGGCCGTTGCGCAGGAAGTCGATCCCGTAGTCGGTCTTGTCGAGGTAACGCTGGACGCCGAGCCAGCCGTGGATCCGGCGCTCGCGCACCGACAAGTTGCCGCCGTCACAGACCGAGCAAACCTCGCCCGACCCGATCTGCCACTCTCCACAGTCGCGGCAGGCGATCCCGTCCTGGAGCTTCTCGTCGATCGGGATGTACGCGGGAATCCGCTCCTTGCCGTTGTAGAGCACGTAACGGTCATCGCCCCAACGGCAGTGACGGACCGGCTTGACCTCCCTTCCGCCGACGTAGAGCTCGAAGGGGTGCTCCGTGAGGATCCACGAGTACACCGAGCCCAGGATGTTCCGAAGTGAGGCGCCGTTGCGCCGCAGCCAGTCCGCGCGCGTCACATGCAGACGGTCGACGATGATCCTGGTGCCGTGCTGGGACGGGTCACTCTTCGGCTCGGTGATGTCCTTCGCCTCGAAGTCGTCCTTGATCTGGTCAAGGTCGATCTCGACGCCGATCCAGTCCGGGTCGCCCGCTCTGGTCGTGAGGACTCGAGTCCGACGGCCGAGACGGGCGGTGGAGATGTTGAAGCCCATGCCGAAGAGACCGAGCTTGTCATGCATGTCGTTGCCGGACCAGCCTGCCCGTACCGCGCGCGCGAGGCGGTCCCGTGACATGCCCCGACCGGTGTCGCGGACCTCCAGAACACCCTTCGGGGACGACGGCAGGGTCACGCTCACCGTGAAGCCGTCGGGCCACTCCACCCCCGAGCGAAGGATGTCGAGGAAGTCGTCGAAGGGGTTGTCGATGAGCTCGGCCAGGCACTGCCACTCGTCGAAATCGATCTCACCCAGCATGCTCAGCACACGGGAAGAAGGGGTGATCTTCACTCCGGCGGAACCCTCCTGAAGGATTGGGACGCTGTCACGGCGGCTGCGGCGTACCTGGGCACGGCGAAGCCACCCGACTCCTATGAGTCGAGCGTTCAAGCATGAGGGTAGAGGGTGCGACCGACAATCCGGCCGGAGTTTGCGAACCGCCGCGAATCATGTGACCGCCGGGACGAGCGATATGGTGACGAACCCTTACGAATGGGCGTGATTCGGTCGCGGCTGGTCTGAGGGGTGCCCCTGCGACCACCGACGCTCTCGCGCGCCAGGCTCCCGACGTACGGCGCAGAGGCCTCCGGTGCGTCGTGTTCTCCGAACCGCGGGGTCATCCGGCCATCGAGATCCCGATGGGCGTCCCGGTCGAGGGCCCGCTCCCGACCGGGGACCGCGGCCCGGTTCACTGACCGCGCACCACCGCGATGACGCGCTGAGCGGCGTCAACGGGGTCCTCATGCTCCCAGACGCGGATGACCGTCCACCCTGCTTCGGAGAGGCGACGGTTCGTCTCCTCGTCCCGCGAGCGGTTGACCTCGATCTTGTCGCGCCAGAACTCAGGATTCCGATTCGTCGCCGGCCGATGATGCTCCGCGCACCCGTGCCAGAAGCAGCCATCCACGAACACCGCCACGCGGGCCTTCGTGAACACAAGGTCCGCGGTACGGCGCAGCTCAGGCAGCGGCCGTGTGGATACGCGGTACCGTAGCCCGTCACGGTGCAAGAGAGAACGGAGCCTGAGCTCAGGACCGGTGTCCTTGCCCCGGTTGCCGCGCATCGACGAACGGACCGCCTCCGACGAGGCCCACGAGCCCTGCGGAGCCGGTCGGGCGCCCACGAGCCCCTTCTCCACCGCCCGCTCCCACCCGGCGACGAGGTTCGCCGCTCTGGTGTCGTTGTCGACCGGCCCGAGGTACCTGGTCGGCGAACGGCCCTTGTCAGACCACCGCAAGTAGGCGCGGATGCGTCGAGTATTGGGCAACACCTTGAGTTCGACGGAGGCGAGAGCGTACCGCTCGTCATCCAGGCGAACATAGCGCCCCTGACGGCCGCCGGCCGCGCGATCCTGCTCCGCCCTCAGGGCTTCTCTACCGCGGCCGGCCCGACCCTTCCAGGCGCGCGTCGGCGGCGTCCGATCGTTCCAGCCGCTCTGCCCGGCACGTCGCGTATCGGTCACGACCGCGATTCCACATCGTCCAGTGCCGCGTAGATGGCCTTCGCGAAGACCTCCCCCAGGCGTACCGGCACGGCGTTTCCCAGCTGACGCATCCGCTCCCCGCGCGGCCCCATCAGATTCCACTCGTCACCGAACGTCATGACGCGGGCGGTCTCCCGGACGGTCATGTACCGATGGATCTGTTCCAGGCCCCCTGTCTCCGGGTTCGGCGCACGCTTATCCAGGAGCATCACGGACTCGCCGCCCGGGACGCCGTGCACGCCCGCCTTCACGGTCTTCGCCGGGTGGTCGAGCACGTTCGGCGTGTGCCCCTGGTAGATCCTTGCACCCGGCCATCCGACGTGGTCCGCGAAGCCCTGCGACGTCTTCTTGTCCAATTTCTTCAAGTCGATCTCGGGCAAACCCACCAACGCGTCCCTCAGTGTCAGCCACGGCGCCAGAGACTCCTCGCCGTCGATCAGCAGCTCTTCCTGCCCATACTGGCGCTCGACAGCCTGACGGACACGCTTCTCGACGTTTCGGTGCCGATCCCAGTAGGTGTGGTCAAGGAAGGACCGGATCAAAGACCGCTTCGAGTGTGTCTCCTTGACCGCCTCTTCGAACTTCCCGCGATCCACACCGAGGTCGGCCCGAAAAGCCACGAGGATGACGCGATTCCGAATCTGCGGCACCCCGTAGTCGGCGGCGTTCACAGGGAACTCGAGGACCTCGTACCGACGCGTCGGATCCGTGTCCTTCGCGTCCAGCCGCTCCCGCAGCCGCCGATCGTGCTCCTGCCACGTCGCGCCGGCGCGCTCCACGAAGGGCAGCTCCAGCTCACGCTTGATGTACTCGAAATACGGGGCGAAGGACTGACGCAGCAAGCCGCGGACATTCTCGCAAAGGACCGCCTTCGGCCTGATCTCCCGCACGGCCCGGAACATCTCGGGAAACATGTTCCGCTCGTCCTCGTCTCCCCTGGCGACGCCGCCGAGACTGAACGGCTGACACGGGGGGCCACCAGCCAGGAGATCGACCTCGTGCTCGCCCAGGTGGGTCATGTTCAGCTTGCGGACATCACCCATGACTAGCGGAGTCCTGTGCTCGTCGGTCCTCTCCTCCCCCTCCTTCAGCTCTTCCGGCACCGGAGGAGACGACCCTTCCGGGTACGCCACGAAGTCGTTCGCCTTCAACGTCTCGCACGCCCACTTCGCGTACTCATTCACGAGGAGATGGCGGAAGCCGGCGTTCGTGCCAGCCTGCACCAGCCCACCGCCCCCGGCGAACAGTTCGACCGACGTCCGTGCCATGTTTCACGCTCCTAGCAGATCAGTACGGGTAGAACCATACCGCGGAGTTGGTGATCATGGCGCCATTCTGGCCAATACCTTCACCACGTGGCGGCTAGAGTTCCTTCGATGACCAACGTCTCCCCGACCGTCGCTGGCCGAGGCGGGGGACCGAGCCCAGCGGAGGAGCCCGTACCGTGACCGAATCCAGCGATCACGGTCGTCGGGATCCATCCGCAGAGTCCGGGCGCGACCGCATCTACGACCCGCTGCGACGCGAAAACCTCGGGCGGAGCGTGCTCTGGGCCCTGGTGTCGTCGAAGCCAGTACCCCTCGGCCACATACCCCACTTCCGTGGCTCCGGCATCTACGCCATCTACTACGCGGGACCTCACGAGCTGTATACGCCCATCTCCTCCACGAAGTGCGATGTGCCCATCTACGTGGGCAAGGCCGATCCAGAGGGAAGCCGCAAGGGCCAGAACGTGGGCGTGGCCTGGGAAGGCACCAAACTGCGGGACCGGCTCAGGCAGCACGCCCGCAAGATCGACAAGGCGCTTGACCTCGATCTCAGCGACTTCTTCGCGCGATACCTACCCGCCGATGATCTCTTCACGCCCATGGCTGAACGGCTGATGATCAGCGACCTACAACCCGCGTGGAACGTGGTGTTGGAAGGGTTCGGCGTCAACCGGCAGGGGTCAGGTCGCGAGGACAAGCAGCTTCGGCCGAAGTGGCACGAGGTGCACCGCGGTATCGCTTGGGCGGATGCCATGCCCGCGCAACGAGGGGGACCGGAGCCTTTGCGCGCGGCGATAGTCGCTCACTTGGAACGTCACGGCTCGGCTCCTTCCGCCTCCGACGGCGAAGCAGGTCAACCTGGCCTAACGGATCTCAGCCCGATCTGAGCGGACGTTGCCGACACGCGCACGGCCACGGACCTGATGCACCTGTACGCGGTCGTCTCCGAGTCCTCCATCCTGACCACGGTCGCCGCCACGCGCGATAGTTCGCCCTTGAGAACGAAACACGCCTGCGGTGACCGCAGATCAGGCCCCGACTCGCCCGACCTACGCAGCAGCGGCGGCGACCGCTGAGGGCCTGACACCGAGCCCGGCCCTGGCCGCGTTCAGTGCGGCTCGGGCGCGGGCGGCGCCGCCGCGGGTGACCGCCTCTCCTCCGCCGACTCCGACAGTTCGAGGTCCGAGGCCCGCGCAGAGGCCGCAGATGCCCGGTTGAGGCACCGGGTCGTGGCACTTGGCGCATTCGGCGTATCGGGCCACTGCGGGCCGCACAGCGGTCTGGACGAGTGGCGTCTTGCGCTGCAGGCGGTAGCGGAGCACCGCGACCGCCGAGCGCATCGGGGCAGGCAGGCCGGACAGCAGGGCCTGGGCGAGGTCGGCTTGGGTCGCGCCGCGCTCCAGCCACCGCGCGACGAGGGGCGCGAGTTTTCGGCTTCGGTCTGGCCGACCCGCAGGCGCGGCTCCGGGCGCATTACCCGGAACAGCGTGGCGACCGCCTCGCGGACCTGCTCGTCCGGCACCGCCACGGGCTGTTCCTCGGCCTCCTCGTGGTCTTCCTTTCTCCCTCCCGTCCTCGCGGACGGCTCGTCGGCAAGGACCGGCTCACCGGCTTGCTCGGCCGGGAGGGAGGCTTCTTTCACCAGGTCCTTTACAAAGGCGCCAGCACCGCCGGTGATCGCTTCACCGGAAAGCGGACGGGTGGCACCCGGCAGCGCCAGGTGCGGGGTGTCGTAGACGTGGGTCACCGCGAGCCCGGACCTGGTGGCGGCCGTGCGCACCGCGAAGCAGTACCTCACCTACGTCAGCGCGGGCCCCTTCCAGTACGCCGTCGCCGAGGCCCTGCGGCTGCCGGACACGTACTTCGACACCCTCCGCGCCGACCTGCTGCGCAAGCGCGACCTGCTGGTCGACGGCCTCGCCGCGGCCGGCTTCCGGGCCTTCACGCCCGAGGGCACGTACTTCGTCACCACCGACATCACCCCGCTCGGCGAGAAGGACGGCATCGAGTTCTGCCGTGCCCTGCCCGGCCGTTGCGGCGTCGTCGCCATCCCGAACGCGGTGTTCTACGACGACGTGGAGGCCGGCCGTAGCCTGGTCCGCTTCACTTTCTGCAAAAAGGACGAGGTCCTTCAGGAGGCCGTCGCCCGCCTGCGGCGCCTGTGAGGGGCCGCACGCCCCCTTTCACGCCCTTCTCCGCACCCTTCGAACAGGACTGCCCGCAGCCCGACACCAGTTCTGATGGATCATCAACTTCCTTGATCGGCTTGCTTGTTTGCCGCCACTGAGGCACGCTGGCCGACCCTCCGGGCACTCTCCCGCCGCCCTCCACGCCCCGCGTCTGGAGGGCGGCGGCGCGTGATGCGCCCGAACAGCGCACACCCGGCGCGCACGGCGCGCAATCCGGTGATAGGGGCGCGCGCTGTGCAGACTCGTACACGGGCTCGATCAGAGCCGGGAAGCAGGTGTGCTCGAAACGGTGAATGCTTGACAAAGTTGGGTAAATCACCGGCGGGCCCGACGTATTCGTGCTTCTCTGCTGCTGAATCTCCAGCCGGAATCCTTCCTTCCACGGTCGGCCGCGCCCAGGGCCGCACAGCCACGAACAGCCTCGCCATCGCCTAGGCCTACTCGGTGCTGCTCGGCGGGCGCGCACGGAGCTGAAACGCGGAGCCGAGCATGCTCACCACACTGCAGACCTCCTACACGGACACCCGCGCCGGTGACCTCGCCTGGTGCCTCGGCGGCGACCCGCTGCCCGCTCTCGCCGTCCGCGACCTGAGACTCGACGGAGGCGGCCGCCCGGGCGCGTCCGGCACCCTCCAGCTGCGCCTGCTGGGCGCCTCCCACCAGGTGGTGATCGACGCGGGCCCCGGCCGATGTCTGGAGACCGTCGCCTGCCTGCCCGGCCGCCGCACCCCGCTGCCGGCCCGGGTGGCCAAGCAGATCGGCGGCTGGGAGTACGAGTTCGCCGCCCGCATCGAGGCGCTGCCGCCGCACGACTTCGCGGCCCGCGCCCAGGAGCTGCTGGCCCTGGTCGAGGGGCACCCCCGGGGCCTCGCCGGGGTCTTCCCGGGCGACCCGAGCGCCTTCACCGCGCTGGTCACCCAGGGCGGCCCGGACCGGCTGCTGTGGCGCACCTGGCACGCCTACCCGCAGGAGGGGCAGCTGGTGTGCACCCGCTCCTCGCTGGTGGTGTCCGGGGCATGACCGCCCCCAAGTCCGGAGCGGGACACCGGTCCGGCCGTAGGCCGCCCAAGCCGGGCCTACGAATCGTACGCAGGAACGATTCGTCAATTCGACGTCGCTCACTGTCCGTCGGATGGGCGCAGCCATCCGTCCCGCACGTCCCCTAGCGTTTGTTCGTGATCAACCATCCGGCCGGTCCGCCCGCACGCCCGCGAGTGGACCTCGACGACGGCACCCCACCCCGGCCCGGGCGAGCCCACGCCCCACTCCTGCCCGCCCGCCGTCGGCCCCGGCTGCGCTCCCGACCACGGTTCGCCCGCCTGACCGTCCTGCTGGCCGCGTTCGTCTGCGCGGCCTGCGGACTCGTCTACGAGCTCGAACTCGTGGCGCTCGGCGACTACCTGCTCGGGGACACGGTCACCCAAACCTCCGTCGTGCTCTCCGTCATGGTCTTCGCGATGGGCCTCGGCTCCCTCCTCGCCAAACGGCTCACCAGCCGGCCCGCCACCGCCTTCGCCCTGGTCGAGTGCGCGCTCGCGCTCACCGGCGGACTCTCCGTCCTCGCCCTCTACTCCTGCTGGGCCTGGATCGGCCGCTACCAGGCCGCCATGGTCGGCCTCACCTGCCTGATCGGCATCCTCATCGGCGCCGAGATCCCCCTGCTGATGACCCTCATCCAACGGATCCGGCGCGAGGACGCCGGACGGGCCGTCGCCGACCTGTTCGCCGCCGACTACGTGGGTGCCCTGATCGGCGGCCTCGCCTTCCCGTTCCTGATCCTGCCCGGCCTCGGGCCCGGCGACGGAGCACTGCTCACCGGCGCCGTCAACGCCGTCGCCGGGGCGGCCGTGGTGCTCTGGCTGTTCCGCGAGGAACCCGCCCCCCGGATACGACGGCTGCTCTGGGGCGGCTGCCTGCTGGTGCTCGCCGTGCTCGCGGCGGCCGCGGCCGGCTCCGACGCCGTCGAACGCGCCGCCCGGCACGCCCTCTACGGCGACCAGGTCCGCTACGCGACCCGCAGCCGGTACCAGGAGATCGTGCTCACCGGCCCCGCCGAAGGCCCGCTCCGGCTCTACCTCGACGGCCGGCTCGCCGTCTGCGGACCCGACGAGTACCGGGGCAGCGAGGGCCTCGTCCACCCCGCTATGGCGGCCGGCCCGGACGCCCGGGTCCTGCTGCTCGGCGGCGGCGACGGACTCGCCCTGCGGGAAGTGCTGCGGCACCGGGGCGTCCGCACCGTCCGGCTGGTCGACGCCGACCCCGCCCTCCCCCGGCTCGCCCGCACCGACCCCGGGCTCGCCGCCCTCGGCGGCCGCTCCCTGGACGACCCCCGGGTCCGCACCACCGCCGCCGACCCGATGGCCTGGCTGCGCGGCGCGGGCGCCTCCGGCGGGGACGGACCGTACGACGTGGTGCTCGCCGACCTCCCGGCACCGGCCGACGGCGGACCGGTCAAGTTCCACTCCCAGGAGTTCTACGGCCTCGCCACCCGGCTGCTCTCCCCCGGCGGCCGGATCGCCGTCCGCGCCGGGAGCGACCTGGACGGCCTCTGGCAGATCGAGTCCGGCCTGCGGACGACGGGCCTGCAGACCGCCCCGTACGCCGTCCCGGGCAGCGCCACCGCCGCCTGCCGCCCCGGCCCGCCGGACGGCGCCCAGAACTTCCTCCTCGCCGCCGCCACCCGACCCCCGCTCACCCTCGCCCCCGACGCCCCGGCCCCCCGCGCCCTCACCCCCGACACCCTCCACGCCACCACCACCCGCCTCACCGCCCTCCGCCCCGCCCACCCCCCGGCCGCCCTCACCCTCCTCGGCCCCCGCTGAGGTCGCCGCTGAGCCGCGGCCCGGCCATCGTTGAGGCCGACAGCCGGGAACCCCCGCACCCGAACCCACGCCGCCGCTCCCACGGCCCTGCGGAGCCGCCACCGGCCGCACCCGACGCCCCGGGAAGAGCGGCCGGGGGAAGGCGGCCCCCGCCGGACACGGCAGGGGCCGCCCGGCATCCGCGAAGCGGGCCGAGGCGGGCAGAAGCCCTCCGCTCCCCGGGGTCCGCCCGCAGGCGGAGCGGTGATCGACTCGCCGCCCCCCATCGCCGCTGCGCGAGAAGTCGATCCAGCGACTCTGCTGGCGAAGTCGGTTGGGTTGGGCGTGGGACAGTAAGTGTCTGCCGGTCGGGGCGGGTTGACTGTCTGTGGGGGTGGGTCGTGTTG
>NZ_JBHVVE010000004.1:473677-508038 GCF_042883725.1 Kitasatospora sp. NPDC058184 | reverse complement strand
GCCGACACCCCCGTCATCACCCTCGACGCCCGCCGCCGCGACAGCGCCAAGAGCGCCCTCATCACCCTCGTCGAACACGCCCTGCTCGCCCGGCTTCGGTGATCGCGCACGACCGTGGCCCGCGGGACTTCGTACGAAGTCCCGCGGGCCACAGGCATGTCGGGCACCGACCGGCCCGGGCCGGCTACTCGGTCGGCTCCAGGCCGGCCCGGATCAAGCCGTAGGTGTACGCGTCCTCCAGCGCCAGCCAGGAGGCGGCGACCACGTTGTCGGCCACGCCCACCGTCGACCAGGTGACGGAGCCGTCGGTGGACTCGATCAGCACCCGGGTCTTGGAACCGGTGCCGTGCTGGCCCTCCAGGATGCGGACCTTGTAGTCCACCAGCTCGAAGGTGGCCAGCGGCGGGTAGATGCCCTCCAGGGCCGCGCGCAGCGCCTGGTCCAGCGCGTTGACCGGGCCGTTGCCCTCGCCGGTGGCGATCCGGCGCTCGCCCTTGGCCCACAGCTTGACGGTGGCCTCGTTGCCCGTGAAGCCCTTCGGGCCCTGCTCGCTGATGGTCCGCCAGGACTCCAGGGTGTAGAAGCGGTCCCGGCTGCCGCGCACCTCGTCGCGCAGCAGCAGCTCGAAGGAGGCGTCGGCGGACTCGTAGGTGTAGCCGAGGTTCTCCTGCTCCTTCACCTTGGCCACCACCCGGCCGGCCAGGTCCCGGTCGCTGGAGAGGTCGTAGCCGAGCTCCTTGCCCTTGAGCTCGACGGAGGCCCGCCCGGCCATGTCGGAGACCAGCATCCGCATGGTGTTGCCGACCCGCTCGGGGTCGATGTGCTGGTACAGGTCCGGGTCGACCTTGATCGCGGAGGCGTGCAGGCCCGCCTTGTGGGCGAACGCCGAGAAGCCCACGTACGGCTGGTGGGTGGAGGGGGTCAGGTTGACCAGCTCGGCGATCGCGTGCGAGATCCGGGTCATCTCGGCCAGCCGGCCCGCGGGCAGCACCCGGCGGTCGTACTTGATCTCCAGCGCGCCGACCACCGGGAACAGGTTGGCGTTGCCGACCCGCTCGCCGTAGCCGTTGGCGGTGCACTGCACGTGGGTCGCGCCGGCGTCCACCGCGGCCAGGGTGTTGGCCACCGCGCAGCCGGTGTCGTCCTGGGCGTGGATGCCGAGCCGGGCCCCCGTCCTGGCCAGCACCTCGGCGACGATCTCCCGGACGCCGCCCGGCAGCATCCCGCCGTTGGTGTCGCAGAGCACCACCACGTCCGCGCCGGCCTCGTGCGCGGTGCGGACCACCGACACGGCGTACTCGGGGTTCGCCCGGTAGCCGTCGAAGAAGTGCTCGCAGTCGATGAACACCCGCCGGCCCTGCGAGCGCAGGAACTCGACGCTGTCCCGGACCATCTCCAGGTTCTCGTCCAGGGTGGTGCGCAGCGCGAGCTCCACGTGCCGGTCGTGCGCCTTGGCCACCAGGGTGATCACCGGGGCGCCGGAGGTGACCAGCGCGGCCAGCTGCGGGTCCTCGGACGCCTTGCCGCCGGCCCGGCGGGTGGCGCCGAAGGCGACCAGCCGGGCGTGCTCCAGCTCCAGCTCGACGGCGGCCCGGGCGAAGAACTCGGTGTCGCGCGGGTTCGCCCCGGGCCAGCCGCCCTCGATGAAACCGACCCCGAACTCGTCCAGGTGCCTGGCGATGGCCAGCTTGTCCGCCACCGTCAGGTTGATGCCCTCGCGCTGCGCTCCGTCGCGCAGCGTGGTGTCGAACACGTGGAAACTGTCGTCGGTACGGGTGACCTCGGTCATGACCCCTGGTTCTCCGTTTCGGGGAGGTTGGGTACTGCTCTGCCGGACGTTCTCGTCCCGGCTCCACTGTCCATGGTCCCGCGCGCGGTCCCGGTGTCCCCGGGCCCCTTGTGGGGGCCGTCGGCCGGTCCGGGAGAAACAAAAAGACCCCTCGCGGGTGCGAGAGGTCTGCGCGCGGGTCTGGACGCTAGTGGTCGCTCCGCATCGGGTCCAGCGGAAGCGGTCACTGCGGACCGGCGCGCCTGCTGCTAATAATCAGCGAAAGCGAGGACACGTCGGCAGTCTGGCACAGCTTCCGCGATCCGGCCCGCCCGTCTCGGGATGCGAAACGGGGCAGGCCGGCCGGGGTGCGGGATCAGACGATCCGGTGCAGCCAGTGGTGGGTGTCCGGGGTCTGGCCGCCCTGGATGGACAGCAGCGCCTTGCGGAGCTCCATGGTGACCGGGCCGGGCTCGCCGGCGCCGACGGTCCAGTCGGCGGCGGCGGACTTCACCGAGCCGACCGGGGTGATGACGGCGGCGGTGCCGCAGGCGAAGACCTCGGTGAGGGTGCCGTCGGCGTTGGCCTGCTGCCACTCGTCGGTGGAGATCCGGCGCTCCTCGACGGCGTAGCCGAGGTCCGAGGCCAGCTGGAGCAGCGAGTCGCGGGTGATGCCGGGCAGCAGGGCGCCGGACAGCTCCGGGGTGACGATCCTGGCGTCCTTGCCCTCGCCGAAGACGAAGTACAGGTTCATGCCGCCCATCTCCTCGACCCACCGGTGCTCGGCGGCGTCGAGCCAGACCACCTGGTCGCAGCCCTTCTCGGCGGCCTGGGCCTGGGCGACCAGCGAGGCCGCGTAGTTGCCCGCGCACTTGGCGGCGCCGGTGCCGCCGGGGGCGGCCCGGACGTACTCCTTGGACAGCCAGACCGAGACCGGCTTGATGCCGCCCTGGAAGTAGGCGCCGGCCGGCGAGGCGATGATCATGAAGAGGTAGGAGTTGGCCGGGCGGACGCCCAGGCCGACCTCGGTGGCGAACATGAACGGGCGCAGGTAGAGGCTCTGCTCCGGCTCGTTCGGCACCCAGTCCCGCTCCTGGCGGACCAGCAGCTCGACGGCCTCGACGAAGGCCTCCACCGGCAGCTCCGGCATCGCCAGGCGGCGGGCCGAGGCCTGGAAGCGGGCGGCGTTGGCCTCCGGGCGGAAGGTGGCGATGGAGCCGTCGGCCTGGCGGTAGGCCTTCAGGCCCTCGAAGATCGCCTGGCCGTAGTGGAGGGTCATGTTCGCCGGGTCGATCTCCAGCGGCGCGTACGGCACCAGCTGGGCGTCGTGCCAGCCCACGCCCTCGGTCCAGCGGATGGTGACCATGTGGTCGGTGAAGACCCTGCCGAACCCGGGGTTGGCCAGCCGGGCCTCGCGCTCCGCTGCGGGCAGCGGGTGGGCGGAGGGCTTGAGGTCGAACGTGATGGGCGCCTGGGTGGCCGTGCTCATGGCTGATTCCTTCACCGTGGGGTTGGTCCGGGCCGCCACCGCCGCAGATACGTTTCGGCAAACTTCACCGGAATGGACGCACAACGGCACGGCCCACTGTCGATACTCGCATCCAGAGGGCCGTGCCGAACAGCTGCAAGCTGCGGTGATGTGCGGTCCGGCCCCGTCAGCCGGAACCGTGTGTTCGGATCCGGCCGGTCAGCCGGCTACTCGGGCGACGAGCGCGTCGCCGACCTGGGAGGTGCCGCGGGTGCCCGAGCGCTCGGCCAGGTCCGCCGCGACGGCGGCCTCGACCGCGGCGGCCTCGGCGGCGAAGCCGAGGTGCTCCAGCAGCATCGCGACCGACAGCACGGTGGCGGTCGGGTCGGCCTTGCCCTGGCCGGCGATGTCCGGCGCCGAGCCGTGCACCGGCTCGAACATGGACGGGAACTCGCCGCTCGGGTTGATGTTGCCGCTCGCGGCCAGGCCGATCCCGCCCGTGACGGCGGCGGCCAGGTCGGTCAGGATGTCGCCGAACAGGTTGTCGGTGACGATGACGTCGAACCGCTCCGGCTGGGTGACGAAGAAGATGGTCGCCGCGTCGACGTGCAGGTAGTCGGTGGTGACCTCGGGGAACTCCCGGCCGACCTCGGCGAAGATCCGCGTCCACAGGTGCCCGGCGTGCACCAGCACGTTGTTCTTGTGCACCAGGGTGAGCTTCTTGCGCGGCCGCGCCTGCGCCCGGCGGTAGGCGTCGCGCACCACGCGCTCGATGCCGTACGCGGTGTTCAGGCTGACCTCGGTGGCCACCTCCTGCGGCGTCCCGGTGCGCAGCGTGCCGCCGTTGCCGACGTACGGGCCCTCGGTGCCCTCGCGGACGACCACGAAGTCGATCTCCGGCTGGCCGGCCAGCGGGGACGACACCCCGGGGAAGAGCCGGCCCGGACGCAGGTTGATGTGGTGGTCGAAGGCGAACCGCAGCTTGAGCAGCAGCCCCCGCTCCAGCACGCCCGACGGCACGCTCGGGTCGCCGATGGCGCCCAGCAGGATCGCGTCGTGCGACTTCAGCTCGGCCAGGACGTCGTCCGGCAGCGTCTCCCCGGTCCGGTGGTAGCGCCGGGCCCCGAGGTCGTACTCGGTGGTCTCCAGCTTCACGTCGGCGGGAAGCGCGGCACCCAGGACCTTGAGGCCTTCGGCCACCACTTCCTGGCCGATGCCGTCACCGGGGACTACTGCGAGACGAATGGTGCGAGACATGCTCGGACCCTACTCCGCCGTCCCAGGTACTGACACCTACCGTCCACCATGCGGACGGTCAGGTCGGTCCCCACCAGGGGCAGCCGCCCGGCGGAGCCGTTTGGGACGCCACTCCTTCGAGGGAGCGCGTGCGACGCGGGGGGCGCCTGGGGCGTGCTTAGGGCGTGTCTGACCATTGGCGTCGGATCAGGGCGCGGCGTTGGGGTGCGTGCATCGCAAGGCGGAGGAGGGAGTCCATGCGGAGCATCGGCGACCGACGACAACGCGGCGAGGCGCGTGCCCCGGCGTCGCGCACCCGGCGGGAATTGTCAGACACGCCCTAGGGTGGCGGGGTCCGGCGAGGCGTGTGGAACGGGGTGCGGATGGGCGAGCGGCGGCGGGAGGTGCTGGTCTGCGCGGGTGCGGCGGGGCTGGCGATGGGCGGGTACGGCCTGGCGGCGGCGGTGCGCGGGCGGTGGCCGGCCGGGGCGGAGGCGGTCGCCGTGCCGTACCACGCCCACCTGTGGGACCTGCTGCACGGGCAGGCCGCCGGGGACCTGCTGTTCAACTGGAACAGCGGCTACGGGGCCCCGTTCCTGGCGGACTTCTTCGCCTACCTGATGAACCCCTTCTCCTGGCCCACCGCGCTCCTCCCCCGCGACCAGGGCCGGCTCGCCGTCCTCCTGGTCACCCTGGCCACCATCGGCCTGGGCACCGCCCTGATGGCCCGGCTGCTCGGCCGGCTGCACCCCGGCCCCCGGTGGCTGCGGGTGTTCGCCGCCGTCGGGTACGGGCTGTGCGCCTGGGTGCTGGACGTCGGCGGGGCCGCCCCGATGTGGCTCTGGGGCCTGGTCTCGCTGCCCCTGCTCGGCCTGGCCGCCGACTGGTGCCTGCGCGAACGGCACTGGGTGGGCGGCGCGCTGTGCGTCGCGCTCGCCTGGACGGGCAACCTGTACACCGCCGCGCTGGCCACCCTGGCGGCCGGACTGCTGTTCGCCGTCCGGCTGTTCGCCGCCCCGCTCCCGTTGCGTCACCGGGTCCGGGCCACCGGCCGGGCCGTCACCACGGCCACCGCCGGGGTGCTGCTCGCCTCCCCCGTGCTGTTCGTCGCGGTGCTGGCCACCGGCCGGGCCCAGCCGGAGTCCCCGGTCGAGCCGCTGGGCCCGTCCGGTGTCGCCGCCCACCTCTCCCGGCTGCTGCCCGCGGCCCACGGCGGGCAGCAGCTGCCGGACGTGGCGATCGGCGTCTTCGGGCTGCTGGTGGTGTGCGGGCTGCCGTTCAACCGGCGGGTGCGGGCTCGGGAGCGCGCCCTGTGGTGCGCGGCGCTGGTGCTGGTGGCGGTCGGCTTCCTCTGGACCCCGACGGTGCTGGTCTGGCACGGCCTGGCGATCCCGGCCGGCGGGCCGTACCGGGTGGCCTTCGTGCTCAGCGGGCTGCTGGTGCTGGCGGGCTGGGTCTCGCTGGCGCACCGCCCGGACCGGCTCACCGTGCTGGGCGGCGCCGCCGTGGTGGCGGTGATCGCCGGCCTGGCGGCGGGCCGGCCCGCGGTGCGCCCGGCCACCTGGGTGCTGCTGGCCGTCGGCGGCGCCGTCCTGTCGGCCGCGCTGTGGCTGCTGGACCGCCGGCGCTCCGACCGGCGGGCGACCGCCCTCGCCACCTGGGTGATCGGCGGGGCGGTGCTGGGCAACGCCGTCTGGTCCGGGTACGCGGCGCTCGGCGCGGTCCCTTCCTCCGGGGTCTCCCCGGCGGCCGTCCGGGCCGGGCACGCGGCCGTCCGGGCGGGCGCCGACTGGCCGCGCGGCCGCAGCGACCCCGGCCCGCACGCCTTCACCCCCAACGACCCGCTGCTGCTGAACGGCCAGGGCGGCGGCTACTTCAGCAGCTACCTGCCGACCGTCACCGCCCTGCTGCTGCACGACCTCGGCGCGGGCTGGACGGCCGGCGGACGGCAGACCACGAGCGTCACCGACCCGGTCGGGCAGGCGCTGTTCGGCGTCCGCACCCACCTCGACGACGCCCCGCCGCCCGGCTTCACCCCGGTGCGGGCCGCCGCGCCGCCGCTGGTCACCGTGCTGCCGCCGGGCTCCCGGACGGAGACCTCCTCGGTCTGGTCCCGGCAGGAGTCGCTGCTCGGCAGCCAGGTGTACGACGCCCCGCTGCCCGTCCCGGCGGGCGGGCCGGCGCCGGCCCTGCACGGCACCAGCGGCTGGTCGGTGCCGGCCGGCGGGGAGGGCACGGTGTTCACGGCCGCCTGCACGCCGGGCGGGACGGCCTACTTCCACGGGGTCTGGTACCGGGGCACGGTCAGCGGCCTGGGCACCGACTACCGCAGCGACGGCGAGCAGCCCACCACCGCCGTGCCGATCCACCGGCTGGGGACCGTCCCGGCGGACGGGGTGGTCCGGGTGACGCTGCGGTCGGACGTGGTGAGCCAGGTGCCCGCCCGCCCGATCGGCTGTCTGCGGGCCGGTGCGCTGGAGGCCGCCGTCGCCCGGCTCACCGCGACCGGCGCCACCCGGGTCGAGGCGGGCGGGCACACCCTCACCGCGACCCTCCCGGCGGGTTCCACCGGCACCGCGCTGCTCTCCGTGCCGGCCGCCGAGGGCTGGACCTGCGCGGTGGACGGCGGCCGACGTCTCACCCCCGTCCCGGTGCTCGGCATGATCGGCGTCCCGCTGGGCGACGGCGCCTCCCGCGTCGCCTGCGCCTTCCGCCCGCCCGGCCTCACCGAGGGGCTCATCGTCACCTCCGCCACCGCCGCCGTCCTCGCCCTGGTGGCGGTCTTCGCCCGGCTCTCCCGGCGCCCCACCCGCGTCCCGCGCCGCGACCGCCGCCGGGCGGCCCTGGGCGCCGACGCACAAGCCGGCACGGAAACCGGCCCACAAGCCGGCACATGACGGGGCGGCCCGCCGGAGTCCCGGTGGGCCGCCCCTTCCACCCGACGGTCAGGGCAGGTCGAGCACCTGGGCCCGCCGCTCGGCCGGGTTGCGGTGGTACAGCAGCAGGAGCCGCGAGGTGTCGCCCGCCGCCCGCCGTACGGCGAGGACGGCGCCCGGGCCCGCCGGGGCCAGTACGGCGGCCGGCCCGGTGAGGCCGGCCCGCGCGGTGAGCGCCGGCCGCAGGACGTCCAACGGGACGGACGGGCCGGTGCCGCTCAGCCCGATGGTGGAGAGCGCCTCGGCCACGTCCGGCGTCCCGCCCCCGGCGTAGCCGGTCCAGACGCCGTAGCGGACGGTGCTGTGCCCGGGCGCGACGCCGGGCAGGGCGCTCAGCCGGACGGGCAGCACCAGGACGTCGCTGTCCAGCAGCCCGGTGTCGGTGTCGCCCCAGTGGGCGTTGAGCGGCTGGACGTCCAGTTCGGCCCCGGTGCGGGCGTCCAGGGCGCGGGAGACCAGGACGTCGCTACCGCGCAGCCGGTCGGCCTTGAGGATGACGTCGGTGCTGCCGTCCCCGTCGGTGTCCAGCGCCACCCGCACCCCGTACAGCCCCACCGGGGTGGCCGCGGGCGCCCACAACTGCGCGCCCACGTACAGCAGTTCGGAGTCTACGGCGGCGCCGGCCGCGCGCAGGCCGGCGGCCCGCTCGCCGGGGTGCTCGACGCAGACCTCCTCCGCCGGGTCCGGCTCCTTCCCGGTGTCCTTCGGCCGCAGGCCCGCGCCGGGCGCGACCGTCGTGCCGCTGCCGCCGGGCGGGCAGTCGGGCCAGCGCTCGCCCTCGCCGCCGAGGGCGAAGGCGCTGACCAGCCCGGGCTGTTCGCCGGGGGCGGCGCGGCCGCCGAGGGTGACCAGGGTGCCGTCCCGGGCGGTGCGGACGGTGGCCGCCGCCGTGAGGTCGCCGGTCGGGCGCGGGGCGGCCAGCACCGGGATCCGCAGCTGCGGGAGCGCGTCGCCACCGACCGGGGTGAGCAGCACCCGGCCGGAGAGCTCGCCCCGGTAGCTGCGGGCCCGGCCGCCCTGCACGGTGTCGATGGTCGGGTCGGGGGCGCGCCCCAGGCCCCCCGGCACGGCCAGGGTGACCCGTACCCGCGCGGTGCCGCCCGCCGGGACGTCCACCCGGGCCGGTGCCACCTGGTAGGAGGCGCCCGGCAGCAGGGTGGCGGCCGCGTACGAGGTGCGGTACGCCAGTGGCGCGTTCGAGGTGTTGCGCACCTCGATCTCCCGGGTCACCGCCGTCGGCCCGCCGACCTCGACCGGCCCGAAGGAGACCCCGACCCCGCCCTCCACGGCGCCCTCCCCCGCCGCGTAGGCGACGGCGGGCGTGCGGACCGCCCGGTCCACCCGGACCCTCCCGGCCCCGGTGCGCTCGGGCCCGTAGACCGGCCCGCTGTGCTCGTCGCCGAGGAAGGTGTCCTCGGTGGTGTTCATCAGCGCGGCCTTGACCTGCTCGACCGGCCAGTCCGGGTGCGCGGCGCGGACCAGCGCGGCGAGCCCGGCCACGTGCGGGGCGGCCATCGAGGTGCCGCTCTCGCGCTGGCCGCCGGAACCGCTGCCGACCAGGCTGGACCAGATGCCCTCGCCGGGTGCCGCCAGGTCGGGCTTGACCACGCCCGGCACGCCGATGCCGCGCGAGCTGAAGTCCGTCATGGTGTCGATCCGGGCCGGCTGGTCCTGGGCGACGGAGCCGTGCAGCGGGTTGCCGGGCGCGGCGAGCCGGACCGTCACCGGCCCGGCGGCCGCGGCCTGCCGCAGCCGCTCGCCGTCGGCGCGCCCCAGCAGCACGGCCGGGATCCGGTCGTCGCCGGAGATCTCGGCGAGGTGGTCGGAGTCGGCGGCGTACAGCGCGCCGATCGCGCCCGCGTCGGCGGCGTGGTCGGCGCGCGGGCCGGAGTTGCAGGCCCGGTCGGCTTCCCGGGTGTGCCAGGCGAGCAGCGCGATCCGCCCCTTCAGCCGCTGCCGGTCGGCCTCGCCGAACTCGGTGCAGCCGTCCGACTGGTCGGCGGGCAGGGCGAGTTCGCCGCTGACGTCGGCGGTGGACCAGCCCTGGTAGCGCTCGCTCCAGTGCCCCGGGACGACCCCGGCCTGGGCGGCGGGGGCGAGCACGGTGACGCCGTCCACGTCGGCGTGGCCGTGCACCGAGGCGGCGACGGTGATCGCCCGGGCGGCGGTGCCGGGGCTGCCGCCGATGCCGTACACGTCGCCGTCGTTGCCCGCCGCCGCGATCACGACGGTGCCGAGCTCGGCGAGCCGGTCGGCGGCCAGGGCGTCGGTGTCGTCGGTGCTGCCGAAGTGGCTGCCGAGCGAGAGGTTGACGACGTCCAGCCGGTCGCTCAGGTCGCCGTCGCCGTTCGGGTCGGCGGCCAGGTCGAGCGCCTCGGTGACCCGGTCGGTGGAGCCGTCGCAGCCGAACACCCGGATCGCGTACAGCTGCGCGCCCGGGGCGGTGCCGGGGCCGATCCGGAAGCCGGCCGGATCCAGCCCGGGCCCGTACGGACCGGTGTACGGGTGGCCGTCCGCGGTGACGCCGTACCCGGCCGCGGTGCCGGCCACGTGGGTGCCGTGCCCGTTGCGCACGCAGTCGATCGGGTTGCCGCCGGGGTGCGGCACCGGCTGGTAGTGCGGGGAGGCCGGGTCGGGGTCGTAGTCGTCGCCGACCAGGTCCTTGCCGCCGACCACCTTGGCGTTGGGGAACAGCGCGGGCGGCGCGGGCCTGCCGCGCTCGACCGAGCGGAACGCCTCCTCGGTGCCAGGGCCGCCGAAGTCGGCGTGGGTGTAGTCGATGCCGCTGTCGATGATCCCGATCCGGGTGCCCCGGCCGGTGCCGGCCGCCTGGTCGCCGGCCCAGACCTGCGGGGCGCCGGTCAGCGGGACGGAGTGGGCGTTGTCGCGCCGTTTGGCGACGATCGGGTGGACGGCCCGGACGCCCGGCAGCGCCCGCAGCGCGGGCAGCCGGTCGGCGGGCGCGCTGACCGCGAGGCCGGCGAGCACGGTGCGGGTGCGGTAGAGCTCGCGGGCGGCGGGTGCCGCCCGGTGGACGGCGCCGGCGAGCCGGTCGAGCGCGTCCCCGGCCCGGGCCCGCTGGGCGGCGCCGGCCCGCGCGGCCTCCCGGCGGACGGCCTCCGGGGGGCGCTGGGCGCGCCGGGCCCCGTCGGCGGCGCGCCGCCAGGCGGAGCCGGCCGCCTCGGTGGTGAGTTCGAGCAGGACGGAGGCCGTTCGGCCCGGCCCCGGCGGTCCGGCGGACGGCGGCCCCGCGGACGGTGGGCCGCCGGCCGCCGGGGTGGCGGCGAGGACGGCGCTTCCGGCCAGCAGGGCCAGGGTGAGGCCGATCCGGGCGGCGGGTCGGCGGACGGGTGGCAGACGCACTGGGCCCTCTCCCCCGGCAGGGGGACTGATCCGCACACCGTGTCGCTGACGCTCGCCCACGCGAACGTCGATCACCCCTCCGAGGGCCCCAAATTAGGATGATCGCGCCGACGGGGACGAGCAACTTCCCTCGGACGGACCGGGGTTGCACTCTACTGGGTGACATCCGGCGCACCCGTACGGCCCATTCGACGGATGAACGCCACCGCCGGGCAACCTGGCCCGGAGGCGCCGGCCGCTCAGTGGTGGCCGGTCGCGCCGCCGTTGTCCCGGCGGTCCAGCGCACGCTGGAGGGCGGCGGCCGCGAAGGGGTTCCGCTCGACGGCCCGGCGGCGGCGCGGGGCGCGGACGGGGGCGGCGGCGGGGACGGACGTGGCGTGACGGTCGGCGGTCGGCGACATACCGGGCTCCTTGGAAGCGGCGCTGCGGAGGGCGAGCGCGAAGAGGGGAAAGGGAGCGCGGGAGCAGGGATCGCCTGCTCGTGAAGGCGCACGCGTACACGGGCCGCGCGCCCTGGCTACAGGGGCGGCACACCGTACGGCCCTTCCACGGTACGACCACGCCCCGGCCGTGTCTGCACGAATACTTGGATTTCCTAGTATCTGAGACGGGTCTCACCCGGGAGAACGCAGCAGGGCCCGGACCACCGTCGAACGGTGGTCCGGGCCCTGCCGGGACGGCCCGGGGGCCGGAGGATCAGCCCAGGTCGACCGAGCGCGCGAAGCGGGCGCCGATCTCGGCGGCGATCGCCGAGAGCACCTCCTGCGGGATCTCGGTGTCCACGGTGATGGAGGCCAGCGCGCTGCCGCCGTCGCGGGCGACCTGCATGCCGGCGATGTTGATGCCCGCGTCGCCGAGGTGGCGGCCGAGCACGCCGACCACGCCGGGACGGTCCTCGTACTTGAAGAAGGCCATGTGGTCGGTGAGCGCCACGTCCACGTCGAAGGCGTCCACGCCGACGATCTTCTGGGTCTGCTTGGGGCCTGCCAGCGTGCCGGAGATGGCGATCTCCTCGCCGTTCCCGAGCGTGCCGCGGACGGTGATCACGTTGCGGTGCTCGAGGCTCTCGCTGGAGGTGGTCAGACGGACCTCGACGCCGCGCTCCTGGGCGAACAGCGGGGCGTTGACGTAGGACACCGTCTCCGCCACCACGTCCTCGAACACGCCCTTCAGCGCGGACAGTTCGAGCACCTTCACGTCGTGCTGGGTGATCTCGCCGCGGACCTCGACGTCGAGGCGGACGGCCACCTCGCCGGCCAGCGCGGTGAAGATCCGGCCGAGCTTCTCGGCCAGCGGCAGGCCCGGGCGGACGTCCTCGGCGATCACGCCGCCCTGGACGTTCACCGCGTCCGGCACCAGCTCGCCGGCCAGCGCGAGGCGCACCGAGCGGGCGACCGCGATGCCGGCCTTCTCCTGCGCCTCGTCGGTGGAGGCGCCCAGGTGCGGGGTGGCGACCACGTTGTCGAAGGCGAACAGCGGGGAGTCGGTGCACGGCTCCTTGGCGTACACGTCCAGGCCGGCGCCGGCCACCCGGCCCTCGCGCAGCGCGCTCGCCAGCGCCTCCTCGTCCACGATGCCGCCGCGGGCGGCGTTCACGATGCGGACGGTCGGCTTGACCTTGTGCAGCGCCTCGTCGCCGATCAGGCCGATGGTCTCCGGGGTCTTGGGGAGGTGGACGGTGATGAAGTCCGACACCTCCAGCAGCTCCTCCAGCGTGACCAGCTTGACGCCCATCTGCGCGGCGCGGGCGGCCTGGATGTAGGGGTCGTACGCGACGATCTTCATGCCGAACGCGGACATCCGCTGGGCGACCAGGACGCCGATCCGGCCGAGGCCGACGACGCCGAGGGTCTTCTCGCTCAGCTCGACGCCGGTGTACTTGTTGCGCTTCCACTCGCCCTGCTTGAGCGCGGCGTTGGCCGGCGCGATGTTGCGGGCGACGGAGATCAGCAGGCCGCAGGCGAGCTCGGCGGCGGTGACGATGTTGGAGGTCGGCGCGTTGACGACCATCACGCCGGCCTTGGTGGCGGCGGCGACGTCCACGTTGTCCAGGCCGACGCCGGCCCGGGCGACCACCTTGAGCTTGCGGGCGGCGGCCAGCGCCTCGGCGTCGACCTTGGTGGCGGAGCGGATCAGGATCGCGTCGACGTCGGCGATCGCGGTGAGCAGCTCGGTGCGGTCGGCGCCGTTGCAGTGGCGGATCTCGAAGTCGGGGCCGAGGGCGTCGACGGTGGCGGGCGAGAGCTCTTCGGCGATCAGTACGACAGCGCTTTTGGAGGTCACAGTGCTCACGACAGTGGGTCCTTAACTGTCCGGTTCCCCCGGGCACGTAGGTGGCGTGGAGGGCGGGGGAAGGTGGCATGCCGCGTAGGTAGACGCACGACGCTGTGGGCCTGACGCGCACTCGGAGTGTATCGACGGGCTGGGTAGCGGGCTGCTCCCGTCCGGCGAAATCACCCGGACGAGAGCAGCCTACTTGTACAAGGACGTTACAAATTCGGGGCCGGGGAAACGGCCCGGAAGGGGTCAGGCGTTCTCGTTGACCCAGCTCATCAGCGAGCGCAGCTTCTTGCCGGTGGTCTCCAGCAGGTGGTCCTCGTCGGCCTTCTTGTACTCGTTGTACTTGGGCAGGCCCGCCTTGTACTCGGCGATCCAGGTGTTGGCGAAGGTGCCGTCCTGGATCTCGGCGAGGACCTGCTTCATCGCGGCCTTGGTGTCCGCGGTGATGATCCGCGGGCCGGTGACGTAGTCGCCCCACTCGGCGGTCTCGGAGACCGACCAGCGCATCTTCTCCAGGCCGCCCTCGTACATCAGGTCGACGATGAGCTTCAGCTCGTGCAGGCACTCGAAGTAGGCGATCTCCGGCTGGTAGCCGGCCTCGACCAGGGTCTCGAACCCGGCCTTCACCAGGGCGGCGGTGCCACCGCAGAGGACGGCCTGCTCACCGAACAGGTCGGTCTCGGTCTCCTCGGTGAAGGTGGTCTTGATGACGCCGGCCTTGGTGGCGCCCAGGCCCTTGGCGTAGGACAGCGCCAGCTCGAAGGCCTTGCCCGAGGCGTCCTGCTCGACCGCGACGATCGCGGGGACGCCGCGGCCCTCCTCGTACTGGCGGCGGACCAGGTGGCCCGGGCCCTTCGGGGCGACCATGCAGACGTCGACGTCCGCCGGGGGCTTGATGAAGCCGAAGCGGATGTTCAGGCCGTGGCCGAAGAACAGGGCGTCGCCGGCCTTCAGGTGCGGGGCGATGTCGGCCTCGTACACGTCGGCCTGGATCGGGTCCGGGACCAGGATCATGATGACGTCGGCCTCGGCCGCCGCCTCGGCCGGGGTGACGACGCGCAGGCCGGCCTCCTCCGCCTTGGCACGGGACTTGGACTCCGGCTTCAGGCCGACCCGGACGTCGGCGCCGGAGTCGCGCAGCGACAGCGCGTGGGCGTGGCCCTGGCTGCCGTAGCCGATGACCGCGACCTTGCGGCCCTGGATGATGGACAGGTCGGCGTCGTCTTCGTAGAACAGCTCGGCCACGGGGGCACATCTCCTTGCGTGATGGGGTCCGGGT
This sequence comes from Kitasatospora sp. NPDC058184, assembly GCF_042883725.1. Classification (NCBI taxonomy): domain Bacteria; kingdom Bacillati; phylum Actinomycetota; class Actinomycetes; order Kitasatosporales; family Streptomycetaceae; genus Kitasatospora; species Kitasatospora sp. NPDC058184. The sequence continues at coordinate 493,708 of NZ_JBHVVE010000004.1, read as the reverse complement.
ACGCGGTGTTCACCGTATGCGCACGCGGTGTGGTGTGGGTCTTTGCTTCAGGGATTGAGACGCGGAGGCGCGCTGTTCACGCGCTGCGGTCCAGGGCGCGCAGCGAGCGGTCCGTGATGGAGCGCGCGCCGCGGCCGATGGCGACCAGGCCGGACTGGACCAACTCCTTGATGCCGTAAGGCTCCAGCATCCGGAGCATGGCCTCCAGCTTGTCCGAGCTGCCGGTGGCCTCGATGGTCACCGCTTCCGGCGACACGTCGACGGTCTTGGCACGGAACAGCTGGACGATCTCGACGATCTGCGACCGGGTCTCGTTGTCGGCGCGGACCTTCACCAGGACCAGTTCCCGCTGGATCGCAGCGGACTGGTCGAGTTCGACGATCTTTATCACGTTCACGAGCTTGTTGAGCTGCTTGGTGACCTGTTCCAGCGGGAGGTCCTCGACGTTGACCACGATCGTCATCCGGGACACGTCCGGATGCTCGGTCGAGCCGACGGCGAGGGAGTCGATGTTGAAACCCCGACGGGAGAACAGGGCGGCGATGCGGGCGAGCACGCCGGGCTTGTTCTCGACCAGGACGGAGAGGGTGTGCTTGGACATGGGATTCCTCAGTCGTTCTGGAGAGGGGGACATCAGTCGAGGTCGTCGCCGAAGTCGGGGCGCACGCCCTTGGCGAACTGGATCTCGTCGTTGCTGGTGCCGGCCGCGACCATCGGCCAGACCATGGCGTCCTGGTGGACGATGAAGTCGATGACGACCGGGCGGTCGTTGATCTCCATCGCCTGCCGGATGACCGCGTCGAGGTCCTCGGGGCGCTCGCAGCGCAGTCCCACGCAGCCCATCGCCTCGGACAGCTTGACGAAGTCGGGGATCCGGGTGCCCTGGGCCGGCGGCTCGATGCCGTCGTGGCCGGGGCCGGAGTGCAGCACGGTGTTGGAGTAGCGCTGGTTGTAGAACAGCGTCTGCCACTGCCGGACCATGCCCAGCGAGCCGTTGTTGATGACCGCGACCTTGATCGGGATGTCGTTCAGGGCGCAGGTGACCAGTTCCTGGTTGGTCATCTGGAAGCAGCCGTCGCCGTCGATCGCCCAGACCGCGCTCTCCGGGCGGCCGGCCTTGGCGCCCATCGCCGCGGGGACGGCGTAGCCCATCGTCCCGGCGCCGCCCGAGTTGAGCCAGGTGCCCGGCTTCTCGAACCGGATGAACTGCGAGCTCCACATCTGGTGCTGGCCCACGCCCGCGGCGTAGATCGCCTCGGGGCCGACCAGCGTCCCGATCCGCTCGATGACCTGCTGCGGCGAGAGCCGCCCCTCCGGGGCCGGCTCGTAGCCGAGCGGGTAGGTCTTCTTCCACTCGTCGAGCCGCTCCCACCACTCGGTGTAGTCGCCCTTGTGGCCGGCGTCGAACTCGGCCTGGACGGCGACGATCAGGTCGGCGAGCACCTCGCGGGCGTCGCCGACGATCGGCACGTCCGCCGGGCGGTTCTTGCCGATCTCGGCCGGGTCGATGTCGGCGTGGACGACCTTGGCGTTGGGGGCGAAGCCGTCCAGCTTGCCGGTGACGCGGTCGTCGAAGCGGGCGCCGAGGGTGAAGAGCAGGTCGGACTTCTGGAGCGCGGTGACGGCGGGGACGGAGCCGTGCATGCCGGGCATGCCCAGGTGCTGCGGGTGGCTGTCCGGGAACGCGCCGAGCGCCATCAGGGTGGTGACCACCGGGGCGCCGGTCAGCTCGGCGAGGATCCGCAGCTCGGCGGTGGCCCGCGCCTTGAGCACGCCGCCGCCGACGTACAGCACCGGCCGCTTGGCGCCGACCAGCATCTTCGCGGCCTCGCGGATCTGCTTGGCGTGCGGCTTGGTCACCGGGCGGTAGCCGGGCAGCGCGGTCTCGACCGGCCAGCGGAAGGTGGTGGTCGCCTGGAGCGCGTCCTTGGCGATGTCGACCAGGACCGGGCCGGGGCGGCCGGTGGCGGCGATGTGGAAGGCCTCGGCGATCACCCGGGGGATCTCGGCCGGGTCGGTGACCAGGTAGTTGTGCTTGGTGATCGGCATCGTGATGCCGCAGATGTCCGCCTCCTGGAAGGCGTCGGTGCCGATCGCCTTGGAGGAGACCTGGCCGGTGATCGCGACGACGGGCACCGAGTCCATGTAGGCGTCGGCGATCGGGGTGACCAGGTTGGTCGCACCCGGACCGGAGGTCGCCATGCAGACCCCGACCCGGCCGGTGGCCTGGGCGTAGCCGGTGGCGGCGTGGCCGGCGCCCTGCTCGTGCCGGACCAGGATGTGGCGCACCTTGACGGAGTCCATCAGGGGGTCGTACGCGGGAAGGATGGCGCCGCCCGGGATGCCGAAGACGGTGTCCGCGCCCACGGCCTCGAGGGAGCGGATGAGCGACTGGGCGCCGGTCATGGTCTCGACGACGTGCTGGGGAGCGGGAGCGTTGGCGGCCGGGTTGTCCCCGCGGCGGGGGGATGCGGCGTGCTCGGTCATCTGCCTGTCTCTTCTCGGGTTTTGCCGACCCGGTGCTGCGGGCCCCGTGCTGCGAGGGTGGGGTCCCGGTCCGGGTCGAGCGCCGGCTCTGCCTCGATCGTCCCGCTCGGTCCGACGGATCGGACGGGCTCGGGCGGTCGAGGCCAGGGGTCTTGCGGAGGTGGAACAGCGTCAGTGCAACAAAAAACCCCTCGTGCCCAAGGGCATGCGAGGGGTGGCGCGTCGGTCTGTCACGAGCAGGGCGTACGAGCCCACTCAGCCGACGCGCCCGCCAAGTACGAGAATTCGGGTGCGCATGGCAACGACCTTCCTCCCGTGCGGGGCGGCGTGTCAAGCAGGTGGGACGACCGTCTCGCCATGCGGACCACCCGGCGGGCCAGTAACGGCACGGTGTTCGGGCAGGTCAGAGCCGCCATGGTGATGTGCGCCACGCCCCGGCGCGGCGTCCGTCCGGCCGCTGCCGCGGCCACTCGTCCGGGTGTCCTCGGGGACGGGCGGGCGGGTGTCCGCGGGCAGGTACGGGCGGCGGGCCGACAGCGGTCCGGCCGGGCCCGCCGGGGTGGCCAGCGGGCCCGGCGGCGTGGGCAGCGGGCCGGTCGGGGTGGGCAGCGGGTAGCCGCGGCGGGCCAGCGCCCGGCGCAGCCGGGGCTCGTCCAGCGGCGGGGCGAAGGCCGAGCCCTGGGCCTGCCCGCAGCCCAGCTCCCGCAGCGCGGCGACCTGGCGGGGCAGGTCCACCCCCTCGGCGGCGGTGGTCATCCCGAGGTCGCGGCCGAGCCGCAGCGCGTGCCCGGCGAGGGTGCGGCTGAGCGGGGACTCGCCGAGGTCCTGGACGAGCGTGCGGTCCAGCTTGAGCCCGTCCAGCGGCAGCCGGGCGAGCGCGCCGAGCGAGCCGCCGCCCGCGCCGTACCCGGCCAGCCAGGTGGAGACGCCGAGCCCGCGCAGGGCGGAGAGCCGGCGGCCGAGTTCGTCGGCGAGCGAGTCCGGGCCCATCCGGGCCACCTCGATGACCAGTTCGTCGGCGGGCAGCCCGCTGTCGCGCAGCGCCGAGGCCACCGTCTCGTACAGGCCGGGCGAGCAGAGCCGCTCCACCGAGAGCCGGACGGCCACCGGGACGGGCTCCGGCGTGCCGCGGCCCCTGCCGCCGGGCAGGCCGCGCCGCTCGACGGCCGCGCTGACCGCCTCCAGGACCAGCCAGCGGGAGAACCGGGTGGCCGCGTCGCCGTGCTCGGCCGAGCGCAGGAACTCGGCCGGGGTGAGCAGCAGGCCGCCCACCGAGCGCCAGCGGGCCTGCGCCTCGACGCCGGTCACCGCGCCGCTGCCGAGGTCCACCACGGGCTGGTGGAGCAGGGTGAAGCCGCCCTCCCGGACGGCCAGCCGCAGCCGCTCCTCCAGCTCGGTGCGGCGCTCCAGGTCGGCCCGCATCGCGGGGGTGTAGAGCACCACCCGGCCCTTGCCCTCGGACTTGGCCCGGTACATCGCCAGGTCGGCGTTGCGCATCAGCTCGTCGGCCGCGGTTCTGGGGTCGGCCGCCGGGCCGCGTTCGGGGGTGCCGAAGGCGATGCCGATGCTGGCGGCGACGCCGAGTTCGGCGCCGCCGATCCAGTACGGCTCGGAGAGGGCGAGGCGCAGCCGCTCGGCCAGCTCCTGGACCTGGAGGCGGCCGAGCGGGCCGCAGACCAGCGCGGCGAACTCGTCGCCGCCGAACCGGGCGACGGTGTCCCCGCAGCGGACGGCGCTCTGCAGCCGGCGGGCCGCCTGCACCAGCAGTTCGTCGCCGACCTGGTGCCCGGCGGTGTCGTTGACCGCCTTGAAGCCGTCCAGGTCGATGAAGAGCACCGCGATCCCGGCGCCCGTCCCGCCCTGCTGGCCGCGGGCGCCGAGGGCGGCCCGCAGCCGCTGGGTGAACAGCGCCCGGTTGGGCAGGTCGGTGAGCGGGTCGTGGAAGGCGTTGTGCTGCAACTGGGCCTGGAGCATGACGCGTTCGGTGACGTCCCGGCTGTTGAGCAGCAGGCCGTCGCGGTGTCTGCTGACGGTCGACTCGACGTACAGCCACTCGCCGGCGCCGGAGCTGATCCGGCACTCGACCCGGGCGGAGGGCTCGGCGGTGCCGGGGCTGCGGTGGGTGGTGAGCCGGACCCTGGCGAGGTAGCGGCGGACCTCGGAGAGCACCCGGCCGACGTCCTCGGGGTGGACCAGGTCCAGCAGGTTGCCGCCGACCAGTTCCTCCGGGTCCCGCCCGTAGACGCCGAGCGCGGCCGGGGAGACGTAGGAGAGCACGCCGTTGGCGCCGGCGATCATGATGACGTCGCTGGAGCCCTGCACCAGGGAGCGGAAGTGCGCCTCCTTGTGGGCGAGTTCCTGCGCCAGCGACAGGTTGTCGAGCAGCATGACGCCCTGCCGGAGGATCAGCGCCAGCCCGACGGTGCAGGCCGCCGCAGCCACCACACGGTCCAACTCCCGTCCGCCGAGGGCGTTGTAGAGAATGCCCGCGGTGCAGACCGCGGCGGCCGCGTACGGGGTCAGCGCGCTGAAGGTGGTCGCCACCCGGCGGTGCGGCAGGCCGCCGGCCGAGGGGTGGTCGCGCAGCGGACGGCGCCAGCGCGGCGACCACGGCGCCCAGCCCAGCAGCAGGCTGCCGGCGAACCAGCCGGCGTCCAGCAGTTCGCCCGAGTGGTAGCTGCTGCGCAGCTCCGGGGAGGTGAACAGGGCGTCGCAGGTGACGGTGACGGCGAGCGCCAGCATCGCGGTGTGCACCGCCGCCCGGTTGCCGTCCCGGCCGCCGAAGCGCAGCCCGACCACCAGGCTGACCAGCAGGATGTCCAGCACCGGGTAGGCCAGGTTGAGGGCCAGGCGCAGCGGTGAGCCGTCCTCGCCGGCCGCGATCCGGCCGAGCGCCAGGCTCCAGCTGAGGGTGAACAGCGAGCCGGCGATCAGCCAGCCGTCGAGCAGCAGGCAGAGCCAGCCGGCCGCCGTGCGCGGGTGCTGGGCGAGCACCAGGACGCCGGTGATGGCGAGCGGGGCGAACAGCAGGAAGGCGTACTCGGCGAGCGAGTCCCGGGGCAGCGGGGTGCGCACGACCAGCTCGTACCAGCCCCAGGTGCCGTTGCCGAAGGCGACCATGAGCGAGGAGAGGCCGAACAGCAGCCAGGCCGGGCGGGCATGGCCGCCGACCGTGCAGCCGTACACCAGGCAGGACAGCGCGGCCGCCAGGGCCGCCGCTGCCAGCCCGAAGTCGCCCATGAAGACGGACAGTTGGTGCGATCCCCAGCCGGCGGCGGCGCCGGTGGCGTAGGCCACGCAGAGCGCGCCCAGGGCGAACCCGGGCAGCGTACGGCTCACCCCGGGCCGGTAGAGCGGGCCGCGGCGGGCGGGTGCGGGCACGTCGGCGGCGGACGTGTCGGTGTGCGGTGCGTCCGGCCGTCCGGTTCCGGGCAGCACCGTTTCGGTGGAGCTCACTCGGCCTCTCCCCCTCCGGCCCGGGGCCTCGCGCCCCGGCCACGGGCCACCGGCCGCGCACCTGTCGGACGTACGCGGTGGCCTGGCGCCCCGTCAGGACGGTGGCCCAGGGGGTGGGCGGCCTGCCGGCCGCCGCACCGTACCGATGCTCCCAAAATGGACCCTACACCAATCCCGTCACTCAATGACACGCACACTCAACTTAGAGTAATGGCGAAAGGGTGGGGAAATGCCCCTGATTCCTACGGATCGGCCCGATTGGCGGCGGCGCGCGGGCAGGGGCTCACGCGGCGCGCACGGGAGCACGCGGCGGCGCCCGAACACCGGTGCCAGGGTGGACGATCCGTGGTACCGGGGCGGACGGACAGCGGACCCGGACCGGCCGGGGCCGGTCCGGGTCCGTCGTGGCGCCCAGTTCAGTGGGGCCCTGCTCAGTGGAGTCCTGTTCAGCGGGGCCCTGTTCAGTGGCCCGAGGGGGCCAGGTCCTCCGGGAACAGCCGCAGCCGGTGCGCCAGTGCGGCCGCCTCGCCCCGGCCGCCGACCCCGAGCTTGCCGAGGATGTTGGAGACGTGCACGCTCGCGGTCTTCGGAGAGATGTACAGCTCCTCGGCGATCTGCCGGTTGGTCCAGCCGCGCGCGAGCAGCCGGAGCACGTCCCTCTCCCGGGGGGTGAGGTTGAAGGAGTCCCCCGCGGCCTGGGCCGGCACCGCGGCCGTCCCCCCGCCCGCCCGTCCGGCCGTCCGCCCGGCCGGGGCGAGGCTCAGCCCGGCCCGCTCGGCCAGCGCGGCGATCTGCCCGCCGAGCAGCCGGTCGCCCCGGGCGGCCGCCAGTTCGGCCGCCTCGCGCAGCAGTTCGGCGGCGGCCTCGCGCCGGCCGGCCTGCACCTCGGCCTCGCCGGCCCGCAGCAGGGCGAGCGCCAGCGGGAACGGCAGGCCGGTCGGCCGCAGCGCCTCGACGGCGGCGGCCCACCCCTGCGGGGTGTCCGCGCCCTCGGCGCGGGCCAGTTCGGCCTCCAGCAGCCGGGCCCAGCCGTGGTGCAGCGGTGCCCGGGGCCGCAGTGCGGCGGCGGCCGCGGCGATCGCGGCCAGCGCCCCGGGCCGGCCCGCCTCGGCCTGCGGCAGGCCCCGGCTGTCCGCCTCCACCGCGGCGGCCTCGGCCAGCAGCGGGTAGACGTCGGACTCGTGGCCGAGCCGGCCGTCCTCCTCCAGCGCGGCGAGCAGTTCGGCCCGGGCCTCCAGCGGCCGGCCGCCGAGCGCCGCGAGCCGCACCGCCAGTCGGCTGATCGGCACGCTGTGCTGGACCTGGCCGACCCGGTTCGCCGACCGGGCCTGCGCCAGCATGGTGCCCGCGGTGGCCAGGTCCCCCTTGAGCAGGGCGAGTTCGCCGCGCATCCGGTCCAGGAACTCGGCGTGGGTGCCGGTCGGGCTGGCCGCCTCGTAGCCGACCAGCACCTCGGTGGCCTCCCGGGCCCGCCCGAGGTCGGCGAGCGCCTCGACCAGGTTGCCGGTCAGGATGGCGCCGATGTTGCGCAGCAGGCCGTTGCCGTTCGCGTACTCCAGGCCCTCCCGGGCCAGTCGGACCGCGTCCTCGGGGTGTCCGAGTCCGCGCTGCATGCTGGCCAGGTTGTTGATGCCGCGCAGCAGCAGGTCGGGCACGCCCAGCCGGCGGGCCCGTTCGACCGCCCCGGCGAGCTCGGCCAGCCCGCCCTCGGCGTCGCCCTGGACGTCGTAGCGCAGGCCGCCGAGGGTCATCCGGGCGTGCACCTCGACCGAGTGCGCGCCCACCTCCTCGGCGATCCGGATCGCCCGCTCGGCCAGCTCGATCGCCGCCGGGGTGGGCTTCTTGAGCATCGCCGTCCCGGCGCCGAGCGCGAGCACCTCGGCCTGGACCGCGGTCGGCGGCAGGTGCTCCACCAGCCGCAGCGCGTTCGCGATCTCCTCCTCGTCGCCGGAGCGGCGCAGGCTGCCCAGCATCCGGGCCCGGTTGATCCGGAACCAGGCCGCGCGCACCGGGTGCTCGGCCTCGTCGACCAGCCGCAGCCCGCGCTTGGCCAGGCTCAGGCCGCGCTCGCGGTCGCCGCAGCGCCGGGCCGCGACCACCGCCTCGGCCAGCACGTCGACCAGCTGGATCCGGTCGCAGTCCCCGTCCGCGGTGCTGTGGTCGCAGGAGCCGGGCGGGTAGGTCTCGGCCCAGTCGTACGGGCGCAGGGTGTGCGCCAGCACCTCCTCGGAGACCAGGTCCCACAGCTCCAGGGCGCGTTCCAGCATGCCGAGCTGCTCGGCGAAGGCGTTGCGGCGGCGGGCCGCGCGGGCGGCGTCCAGGGCCGTCGGCAGGGCGCGGGCCGGATCGTGCGCGTGGTACCAGTAGTTGGCCAGCCGGGCGGCCAGCGCGTCACCGGGGACCAGCTGCGGCTGGGCCTCCACCGCGAGCGCGAACCTGCGGTTGATCCGGTGCCGTTCGCCGGGCAGCAGGTCGTCCGAGACCGCCTCGCGGACCAGCGCGTGGCGGAACCGGTAGCCCTCGCCCTCGCTGTCCGGGCGCAGGATGTTGGCGCCGACGGCCGCCCGCAGCGCCTCGATCAGCGCCTCCTCGTCGTCGTCCAGGACGGCGGCCAGCAGGGCGTGTTCGACGTGCGAGCCGCCCTCGGCGGCGATCCGCACCACCCGCTGGGCCTCCTCGTCCAGGCCCTCGACCCGTACCAGCAGGATGTCCCGCAGCGAGTCGGTCAGCCCGGCGCCGAAGCCGTCCTCGAAGGCGGTGGCCAGCTCCTCGACGAAGAACGGGTTCCCCTCCGACCGGCGGTGGATGCGGTCCACCAGCTGGCGGTCGGGGACGGTGGTGCCGAGGATGCCGGCCAGCTGGGCGGCGACCTCGCGGCGGTCGAACCGCGCCAGCTCCAGCCGCTGGACGGTGCGCAGCCGTTCGAGCTCGGCCAGGAAGGGGCGCAGCGGGTGCCGGCGGTGCAGGTCGTCGGTGCGGTAGGTGGCGACCAGCAGCACCCGGGAGCGGTGCAGGGTGCGCACCAGGAAGGCGAGCAGCTCGCGGGTGGAGCGGTCGGACCAGTGCAGGTCCTCGACGGCGAGGACGAGGGTACGCTCCGCGCCGAGCCGTTCGAACAACCTCGCGGTGTGCTCGAACAGCCGGGCCCGGCTGTACTCGTCGTTGGGTTCGCCGTCCACCTCGCCGAACTCGGAGAGCAGCAGGGCGAGATGGCTCTCGCTGCCGGCCGCGGCGGCCTCCAGTTCGGCGCCCAGCGAGCGGTGCAGCCGGCGCAGCGCGGCGGCCAGCGGCGCGTACGGCAGGCCCTCGGCGCCGACCTCCAGACAGCTGCCGAGCGAGGTGACCGCCCCCTGGGCGGCGGCCCGCTCCAGGAACTCCTCCAGCAGCCGGGTCTTGCCGACCCCCGCCTCACCGCCGATCAGGACGGACTGCGGGCTGCCGGTGCCCGCGCGGCGCAGCGCGTCGGTCAGCTCGGTGATCTCGCTTCCGCGGCCGACGAAGACGGGGCTGACCGATGTGTGCTGCATGGAGGCGAGCATGCCATAGCCGGTGGGGCCCGGCCGAGGGGTTATCTCCCCTGGCGAACGGGTCGAAGGGCCCGAACGCCCGGAGGGGGAGACGCTCACTCGCAGCGTCTCCCCCTCCGGAGTTCCTTCGGCACCGTCGTGGTGCCGCACCGTCAGCATTCGGGCCGACGCACGGGGCGCCGCTGGAAGCGGGCGGCCACCGGGCGCTGCCGCAGGCGGCGGGCCTCCTTGGCCTCGCGCACCAGGCGCTCGTGCTCGGCGCGGGCCACGAGCTCGTGGGCCTGTTGCTGGAAGGTCTGGTACTCGATCATTTCCGGTTCCCCCTCGGGTTTTCCACTGCGTCCTGCTGACAGGTAAGAGCTTCCTCCGCCAGTGGGGGGTGCCGCATCGGGAGCCTGCCGCATCTTCCGGGGCCCGGATGCCTTAGATCGGGCGCAGATCGGGCGCCAGAAAAGGTTTAAGGCCCCGCCTCACCCAGATACATAGGTGAGGCGGGGCCTTAGGCCTTACTTAGAGGGCCTTAGATGCCTTAGACGCCTTAGGAAGGAAGGGCTGACGACCTAGGCTGCGCCCAGACGCTCCAGGATCAGGTCCTTCACGCGGGCGGCGTCGGCCTGGCCGCGGGTGGCCTTCATGACCGCGCCGACCAGCGCGCCCACGGCCTGGACCTTGCCGTCGCGGATCTTGGCGGCGATCCCCTCGTTCTCGGCGATGGCCTGGTCGACGGCGGCACCCAGCGCGGAGTCGTCCGAGACCACGGCCAGGCCGCGCTTCTCGACGATCGCGTCCGGCTCGCCCTCGCCGGCCAGCACGGCCTCGATGACCTGGCGGGCCAGCTTGTCGTTCAGCTTGCCCTCGGCGACCAGCGCGGCGACCCGGGCGACCTGCGCCGGGGTGATCGGCTGCTCGCTCAGCTCGGTGCCGGTCTCGTTGGCGCGGCGCGCCAGCTCGCCCATCCACCACTTGCGGGCCTGGTCGGCCGGGGCACCGGCCGCGATGGTCTCCTGGATCGGGCCCACCGCACCGGCGTTGAGCACCGACTGCATGTCCTTGTCGGACAGGTCCCACTCGGCCTGGAGCCGGGCGCGGCGCACCCGCGGCAGCTCGGGCAGGGCGGCGCGCAGCTCCTCGACCCACGCACGGGCGGGGGCCACCGGCACCAGGTCCGGCTCGGGGAAGTAGCGGTAGTCCTCGGCGTTGTCCTTGATCCGGCCCGAGGTGGTGGAGCCGTCCTCCTCGTGGAAGTGGCGGGTCTCCTGGACGATGGTGCCGCCGTCGGTCAGCACGGTGGCGTGGCGCCGGATCTCGAACCGGGCGGCCCGCTCCACGCTGCGCAGCGAGTTGACGTTCTTGGTCTCCGAGCGGGTGCCGAAGGTCTCGGTGCCGTTCGGGCGCAGCGACAGGTTGACGTCGCAGCGCATCTGGCCCTTGTCCATCCGGGCCTCGGAGACGTTGAGCGAGCGGATCACCTCGCGCAGCTCGGCGACGTACGCCTTGGCGACCTCGGGGGCGCGCTCGCCGGCGCCCTCGATCGGCTTGGTGACGATCTCGATCAGCGGGATGCCGGCCCGGTTGTAGTCGAGCAGCGAGTGGGTGGCGCCGTGGATGCGGCCGGTGGCCCCGCCGACGTGGCTGGACTTGCCGGTGTCCTCCTCCATGTGGGCGCGCTCGATCTCCACCCGGAAGGTCGAGCCGTCCTCCAGCTGCACGTCGAGGTAGCCGTTGAAGGCGATCGGCTCGTCGTACTGCGAGGTCTGGAAGTTCTTGGGCATGTCCGGGTAGAAGTAGTTCTTCCGCGCGAACCGGCACCACTCGGCGATCTCGCAGTTCAGCGCCAGGCCGATCTTGACCGCCGACTCCACGCCGACCGCGTTGACCACCGGCAGCGAACCCGGCAGGCCCAGGCAGGTCGGGCAGGTCTGGCTGTTCGGCTCGGCGCCCAGCTCGGTCGAGCAACCGCAGAACATCTTGGTCTTGGTACCCAGCTCGACGTGGACCTCAAGGCCCATCACCGGGTCGTACGACGCGAGAGCGTCCTCGTAGGAGACCAGGTTCATGACGCTCACAGCGTCCCTTCTCACTTGAAGCTTGGGAGGTACGGGCCCGGCCGCCGCGTCGCGCGGGGCCGGGCCTGGGCGCTTGACTCAGCTCAGCCCAGCAGCACGTCGTCGGAGCCCAGCTGACGCAGCTCGCGCACCAGCAGGGCGGTGCCGGTGACCAGCGCGGCCGCGCCGACCAGGGCGTTGACCAGCTTGAGGGTGTCGCTCTCCTCGCGGGCCTTGCGGACGTCCTTGACGACGGAGATCGCGCCGAACGCGCTGGTGCCGATGGACAGCCACAGGCCGGGCTTGGAGTGCTTGAAGCCCTTCAGCGAGCCGGAGCCCTTGGCCTTCTCGATCTTGCTCACAGTGCCGGTGCCTCCTCCAGCAGGGTGTGCCCCCACTTGTCGTTGAGTGCGGCCTCGACGGCGCCGCCCACGCGGTACAGGCGGTCGTCCGCCATCGCGGGTGCGATGATCTGGAGGCCGACCGGGAGATTGTCCTCCGGGGCCAGGCCGACCGGCAGCGACATGGCCGCGTTGCCCGCCAGGTTCGACGGAATCGTGCACAGGTCGGCCAGGTACATCGCCATCGGGTCGTCGGCGCGCTCGCCGATCGGGAAGGCGGTGGTCGGCGTGGTCGGCGAGACCAGGACGTCCACGCCCGCGAAGGCCGCGTCGAAGTCGCGCGAGATGAGCGTGCGGACCTTCTGGGCCGAGCCGTAGTAGGCGTCGTAGTAGCCCGAGGACAGCGCGTAGGTGCCCAGGATGATGCGGCGCTTGACCTCGGGGCCGAAGCCGGCCTCGCGGGTCAGGGCGGTGACCTCCTCGGCCGAGCGGCTGCCGTCGTCGCCGACCCGCAGGCCGTAGCGCATCGCGTCGAAGCGGGCCAGGTTGGAGGAGCACTCGCTGGGCGCGATCAGGTAGTACGCCGGCAGCGCCAGGGTGAACGACGGGCAGGAGACCTCGACGACCTCGGCGCCCAGCTCGCGCAGCAGCTCCACCGACTCGTTGAAGCGCTGCATCACGCCGGCCTGGTAGCCCTCGCCGGCGAACTCCTTGACGACGCCGATCCGCATGCCGCGGATGTCGCGCATCTTCGCGGCCTCGACGACGGCCGGGACGGGCGCGTCGATCGAGGTGGAGTCCAGCGGGTCGTGGCCGGCGATGGCCTCGTGCAGCAGGGCCGCGTCCAGCACGGTGCGGGCGCACGGGCCGCCCTGGTCCAGGCTGCTGGAGAAGGCGACCAGGCCGTAGCGGGACACCGAGCCGTAGGTCGGCTTGACGCCGACGGTGCCGGTGACGGCGCCGGGCTGGCGGATCGAGCCGCCGGTGTCGGTGCCGATCGCCAGCGGGGCCTCGAAGGCGGCCAGCGCGGCGGCCGAACCGCCGCCGGAGCCGCCGGGGATGCGGGAGAGGTCCCACGGGTTGCCGGTCGCGCCGTACGCGGAGTTCTCGGTGGAGGAGCCCATCGCGAACTCGTCCATGTTGGTCTTGCCGAGGATGACCACGTCAGCGTCCTTGAGACGGCTGGTCAGCGTGGCGTCGTACGGCGGGATCCAGCCCTCGAGCATCTTCGAACCACAGGTGGTCGGGATGCCCTTGGTGGTGAAGACGTCCTTGAGCGCGAGCGGGACGCCGGCCAGCGGGCCCAGCTCCTCGCCCTTGGCGCGCTTGTCGTCCACGGCCTTGGCCGCGGCCAGCGCGCCCTCGGTGTCGACGTGCAGGAAGGCGTTGACCTTCTTGTCGACGGCTCCGATGCGGTCCAGGTGGGCCTGCGCGACCTCGACGGCGGACACCTCGCCCTTGGCGATGGCGCTCGCGGTCTCGGCGGCGGTGTAGCGGATCAGCTCGGTCATATCGGTCAGTCCTCCCCGAGGATCTGCGGCACACGGAAACGCTGCTCCTCGGAGGCGGGGGCGCCGGACAGCGCCTGCTCCGGGGTGAGCGACGGCCGCACCTCGTCCGCGCGCATGACGTTGGTCAGCGGCAGCGGGTGGGAGGTCGGCGGGACGTCCTGTCCGGCGACCTCGGAAACGCGGGCGACCGCGCCGATGATCACGTCGAGCTGCTCGGCGAAGTGGTCCAGCTCTTCGGGCTTCAGCTCAAGACGCGACAGCCGGGCGAGGTGGGCGACCTCCTCGCGCGTGATGCCAGGCATGCAGCGATCCTCAGGGTGAGTTCTGGTGAGACCCGGCGGTGCCTTGCGGGCGGAGCCGGGCCCGGGCAGGAGCAGCCGGGTTCGGCGCTCCGTCCTCGTGGTCTTTGGACCCCATCCTATGGGGCCCGTCCCCTACCCCGGCCAACGAGTGATCCGCGGCGGCCGTCGCCGGCGCCCGTCACGCGGGTCGCCGGTACCCGTCGCGGCCCGGCGGTGGCTCCCGTCGCGGCCTGGCGGCGGCGTCCGACGGGCTACTGCGGCCGGGTGCGGGCCCAGCCCTGCGGCTTGATCTCCCGGTGCGCGGCCTGCACCACCTGGGCCACCGGCGGCAGCGTGGGCGGGATGACCGGCGGCCGGACCGGCGGGAGCGTCGTCGGCGGCAGTGCCGGCGGCCTGGCCGCCGGGCCGATCGGCTTGGCGCCCTGGGCCGGCTGGAAGCCGGCGTGCAGCTGGGGCGGCAGGCCGAGCCGCTCCACCGGCGGGGCGCCGGTGCGGTGCACCCGCAGCCAGGCGGTGGCCTGCTCGGCCGGCAGCGCGGCCGACACCAGCCAGCCCTGGACGGCGTCCACGCCCATGCAGTGCAGCCGCTCCCAGGTCTCGTCGTCCTCGACGCCCTCGGCGACCACGGTCAGGCCCAGCGAGTGGGCGAGCTCCACCGAGCAGCGGACCACCGCCGCGTCGTGGTCGTCGGCGACCATCCGGGAGACGAAGGAGCGGTCGATCTTCAGCTCGCCGACCGGCAGGCTGCGCAGCCGCACCAGCGAGGAGTGCCCGGTGCCGAAGTCGTCCAGGGACATCCCGACGCCGTAGCCGCGCAGTTCGGCCAGGGTGTCGGCGGCCCGCCGGGAGTCGTCCAGCAGCAGCCGCTCGGTGATCTCCAGCTGGAGCGCGTGGGCCGGCACCTGGTGGCGGACGAGGTGGCCGGCCACCCGCTGGGCGAAGCCGGGGTTGAGCACGTCGCGCGGCGAGACGTTGACCGCGACCTGCACCTGGAGGCCCTGCTCGCGCCAGTAGGCGAGCTGGCCGACGGCCGCCTCCAGCACGTAGTCGGTGAGCCGCGGCATCAGGCCGCTGGACTCGGCGAGCCCGACGAACTCGTCCGGCGAGACCTTCCCCTGGCCGGGCCGCTCCCAGCGCAGCAGCGCCTCCAGGCCGACCACCCGGCCGTCGAAGGCCACCTTCGGCTGGTAGTGCAGCTGCACCTCGCCGGTCTCCAGCGCCCGGCGCAGGTCCCCCAACAGCCCGATCCGGTACGGCGTGTCGGCGTCCTGGGTCTCGTCGTACTGGGCGACGCCGCAGCAGCCGCGCTGGGCGTGGCCCATCGCGACGTCGGCCCGGCGCAGCAGCGACTCGGCGTCCTGGGCGTGCTGCGGGTAGACGCAGACGCCGCCGCTGGCCTCCAGGACGAGCAGCAGCCCGTCCAGCCGGATCGGGGCGGCCAGTTCGGCGATCAGCGCCTTGGCGACCCGCTCCAGGCTGTCCGGGCAGTTGATGCCGGGCAGCAGGACGGCGAACTCGTCGCCGCCCATCCGGGCCACCATCGGGCGGCCGCGGCGGTAGTGCCGGGGCAGGCCGGCGAAGACGTCGTCGATGGACTCCCGGGTGGCGCTGCCGGCCGGGCCGCCGGAGCGCAGGGCCCGGTGCAGCCGGCGGGCGATGTGAACCAGCAGCCGGTCGCCGGCCGTATGACCGAGTGTGTCGTTGAGCGATCGGAAGCGATCGAGGTCGAGCAGGATGAGACCGACGCTGTACCCCTGCTCACACTCCGCAATCGCCTCCTGGGCGGCCAGCAGCAGGGCCTGACGGTTGGGCAGATCCGTCAGTGGGTCGGTCAGTTGGTCGCGGGCGCGGTCCCGGGCGATCCGCCAGGCCGCCACCAGCACCGCCAGGGGCACGGCGAACAGCGGCAGCAACTCGGGTTCGTACCGGTAGACCAGGACGGCCAGCGGGATGAGCGGCGCGGCTCCGGCCAGCAGCACGCCGAGCAGCAGGACCGCACCCGCCACCCCCTGCGGCGGGCGTGTGGGCGCACCGCCGGTCGTACGATCCATAAGCCCTGTCCTCCGTCGGGCCCGCCCCGTCAGGCCGCCTTACGGTGAGGCACCGTGCCGGTACCGACAGCTGCCGGGCATGGAGCGACCCCGTGGAACTCCGGTCCAGCCGGCGCCCCCACCCCTGCTGACACTCTGTTGCGCTCCAGGGTATGCCGGGGTCCACCCGGTGGGCAGACTTTCGGACAACCGGAAACGCGCCACCGCGCCCGGGTGCCGCACAGTGACACAATGCCCGCTTTCACGGTGCGGCACCCGGTGACGTTGCATCAGGACGATAACAACACCGATCCGGTCATCAGCCGATCGGGGCGGCTCCGGATCAGTCCTCGACAGTCTCCCCCGCCGTCTCTCCGGCCTCCTCGGGCTCCGGAAGCCCCAGGTGGGCGCGGGCGGCGGACGGCCCGTCGGCGAGCAGGACGGTGAACCCCGCGTCGTCCAGGACCGGCAGGCCGAGCTGAACAGCCTTGTCGTACTTGGACCCTGGGTTGTCACCAGCGACCACAAAATCGGTCTTTTTCGAAACCGAACCGGTCACCTTCGCTCCGCGCGAGGTCAGCGCCTCCTTGGCGCCGTCCCGGGTGTGGCCGGCCAGCGTGCCCGTCACCACCACGGTCAGCCCCTCCAGCGGGCGCTCCGCCTCCTCCTCGTCCGCGAACTCCTCGGTGAAGCGGACGCCGTCCGCCTCCCAGTTCCGGAGGACCTCCTTGTGCCACTCCTCCGCGTACCACTCCTGGATCGAGCGGGCGATCGTCGGACCGACCCCCTCGACGGCCGCCAGCTGCTCCTCGCTCGCCTCGAAGATCTTCGTCAGGTCGCGGAACTCCCGGGCCAGCGCCTGCGCGGCGACCGGACCGACGTGCCGGATCGACAGGCCGTTGACGAACCGCCACAGCGGCCGCTGCTTCGCCGCCTCCAGGTTGTCGACCAGGGCCTGCAGCGACTTCTTCGGCTCGCCCTTGGTGGTGGCGAAGAAGAAGACCTCCTTCTCCTTGCCCGTCTTGTCGTCCAGCTTCGGCATGCCCGTCTTCGGGTCCCGGACCAGCACCTTGATCGGCAGCAGCTTCTCCCGCGTCAGCCGGAAGATGTCGGCCTCGTTGCGCACCGGCGCCTCGGCCGGCTCCAGCGGCTGGGTCAGCGCGGTGGCCGCGACGTAGCCCAGCCCCTCCACGTCCAGGCACTGCCGCCCGCCGAGGAAGGCGATCCGCTCCCGGATCTGGGCCGGGCAGCGCTCCGCGTTCGGGCAGCGCAGATCGATGTCCCCCTCGGCCATCGGCCGCAGCTCACTGCCGCACTCCGGGCAGTGCGAGGGCATCACGAAGGCCTGCTCGGTGCCGTCCCGCAGGTCGTACACCGGGCCGAGGATCTCCGGGATGACGTCGCCCGCCTTGCGCAGCACCACGGTGTCCCCGAGCAGCACGTCCTTGGCCTTGACGATCTCCTGGTTGTGCAGCGTCGCGTACTGCACCATCGAGCCGGCCACCTTCACCGGCTCGGCCAGCACCGCGTACGGGGTGGCCCGGCCGGTGCGGCCGATGCCGACCTTGATCTCCGCCAGCCGGCCGGTGACCTCCTCCGGCGGGTACTTCCAGGCGATCGCCCAGCGCGGCGACTTGGAGGTGGCGCCGAGCCGGCCCTGCAGGGCGATCTCGTCCACCTTCACCACCACGCCGTCGATCTCGTGCTCGACCGAGTGCCGCTGCTCGCCGAAGTGCTTGATGAACGCCCGCACCTCGGCGAGCGTCCCCACCACCCTGTTGTGCCGGGCCGTCGGCAGGCCCCAGTCGTGCAGCAGCCGGTAGGCGTGCGACTGGTTGTCGATGTCGAAGCCGACCCGGGCGCCGATGCCGTGCACCACCATGTGCAGCGGGCGGGAGGCGGTGACGTGCGGGTCCTTCTGGCGCAGCGAACCGGCGGCGGCGTTGCGGGGGTTCATGAACAGCCGGATCATCGCCCGGGGCCGCTTGCCCTCCCTGGCGCGCTCCTCGTTCTCCTGCCGGCGCCGCTCGTTCTCCTCCGCGAAGGAGGCGTTGAGCGCGTCGAACTCCTCCGTCGGGAAGTAGACCTCGCCGCGGATCTCCACCAGCTCCGGGACGTTCTCGCCCTTGAGCCGGTGCGGGATCTCCTTGATGGTGCGGACGTTCGCGGTGATGTCCTCGCCGACCCGGCCGTCGCCGCGCGTCGCCGCCTGCGTCAACTGCCCGTTCTCGTACGTGAGGTTGACGGCCAGGCCGTCCACCTTCAGCTCGCACAGGTAGTGGTAGTCGATGCCGTGCAGCTCGGTGGCGACCCGCTCCGCCCAGGCCGCCAGCTCCTCGTCGTCCATCGCGTTGTCCAGGCTGAGCAGCCGCTCACGGTGCTCGACCTCGGCGAACAGCACGGTGGGGGCGCCGCCGACCCGCTGCGTCGGCGAGTCCGGGGTGACCAGGGCCGGGTGCTCGGCCTCGATCCCCTCCAGCTCCCGCATCAGCGCGTCGAACTCGGCGTCGCTGACGACCGGCGCGTCCTGCTCGTAGTACCGGGCCCGGTGGTCGGTGATCTCCGCCGCCAGCTCGGCGTGCCGCCTGCGCACCTCCGCCGGGACGTCCTCCCAGCCCTCGACAGCCGTCACCGCAAGCCCTCCTACGTTCTCATTCCGGGTTGTCCACCAGGCTCTGTGCCGCCCGCGCCGCGGACGACAGCGCCCTGCGCGCGTACGCCGGGGAGGCCCCGGCCAGCCCGCAGGTCGGCGTCACCAGCACGCGACGGCCCAGCAGCTCCGGGGCGAACCCGAGCCTGCGCCACAAGGTCCTGACACCCTGGACACTACCGGCAGGGTCGGACACTGCCTGGTCAGTGGCGGGGACGACACCAGCGAGGATCATCGTGCCGCCCTCCACCGCCTCGCCGAGGTCGTCGTCCTGGCGCTCGGTGAGGAGGGAGAAGTCCAGCGAGATCCCGGCGACCCCGGCCCGGCGCAGCAGCGGGACCGGGACGTCCGGCGCGCAGGAGTGCACGACGACCGGCGCGTCCAGGCCCCCGACCACCTCGCGCAGCACCTCCTCGGCGACCTGCCGGTCGACCGAGCGCAGCCGCTGGAAGCCGCTCGCGGTCTTCACCGACCCCGACAGCACGGCCGGCAGCGAGGGCTCGTCGAGCTGGAGGACCACCTCCGCGCCGGGCACCCGCCTGCGGACGTCCGCGAGGTGGCGGCGCAGGCCCTCGGTCAGCGAGCCGGCGATGTCCCGGCAGGCACCGGGGTCGGAGAGTGCCTTCTCCCCGTGCTTGAGCTCGATGCTCGCCGCCAGCGTCCACGGGCCGACGGCCTGGACCTTGACCGCCCCCTGGTAGCCCTGGGTGAACTCCTCCAGCGCGTCCAGGTCCTCGCCGAGCCAGGAATGGGCGCGCCGGGTGTCCCGGCCCGGACGGTCGGTGAACCGCCAGCCGCTCGGCTCGGTCTGCGCGAACAGCTCGACCAGCAGGCCGGCGCCGCGGCCGATCATGTCCGCGCCCGGCCCGCGCGCGGGCAGCTCGGGCAGGAACGGCAGGTGCTCCAGTGCCCCGGTGGAGGTCTTGGCGGCCTCCCGGGCGTCGGTACCGGGCAGCGAACCGACACCGGTGGCGGTGCCACGCAGGTCGGGGAAGGGATGTGGGGTGCTCACCCGCCCGAGCCTACTCAGCCGGACGGCCCCGGCGCCGAGCACGGGGCTCGGCACCGGGGCCGTCGGGGTGGGGCGGGGTCAGTACGACTGGTAGCCGAACAGGTCGACGATCAGGTGCAGCGGAGCACCGCTCGCGTTGTAGAACGACACCTTGCCGTCCTTGACCGGGACGACCACCTGGTTGGGGATCGTCTCGCCCGGCAGGAAGTTCAGGTTCGAGGCGTTCGGCGCCGCGTCCCCGTGCGGGAAGACGGTCAGGTGCCCGTCGGTGCCCGGCTCGGTGACCGTCACGTTCAGGGTCACCGCCGCGGCGTTCGGGATCTCGCCGACCGGGACGTCCACCGTGCCCCAGGCCGGGACGGTGGCCGCCGGGCGGACGCCCGACTCCCAGTAGGTGTCCTGGCGGGTGTCGAGGACCCGGATCGGGCCGGCCGGGCGGTAGCTGACCTTGCCCTCGGTGGCGTAGTAGCCTGCGAGGTCGGCGACCAGGTGCACCGTGCCGCCGGAGGCGTTGTGGAAGGACACCTTGCCGTCCGCCACCGGCACCGTCACCAGGTTCGAAACCGTACGCCCAGCTGGCCAGTTGAGGTTGGAGGTGTTCGGCACCGCGGCACCGTGCGGGTAGACGGTCAACCAGCCGTCGACCTGCGGATCGGTGACCGTCACGTTC